>NZ_JAJEQE010000029.1 GCF_020687205.1 Hominisplanchenecus faecis | reverse complement strand
GAAGGGCGGCTAACCGGCGAGCGAACCGAACAGGAAACGCAGCGTGTCAGGAGATTGTTTTCGAATCATCATGGCGTTATATATTTTATAAAATCATTTCTATGGTCTTCATTTGCACATTTATACAAACCTCCGCCACAACTTTTTATTGTTCTTTCTTTGGCATCTCTTTTTTATACTACTGAACCGAAATTTCCACATCATTTACAACAAGCGTCTCCACCTGGCTCCAGTCTACGATGCGGTTAAACACGATCTTGATGGTATCTCCGTTTTCCATTTCGCCGCAGACATAGTTTGTGTTGTCCACATTTTCATCCAGAACGGTGTATTCGCTTCCGTCTTTGTATTTCAGCACCAGTTTTTTCAGGTAATACGGATCTATAAAGGTCTGTCCGTCTTCTTTCTGGATCTCATCGTCCAGTCCAAATCCATTTGCCAGATTCAGGGAAAGTGAGATTGCTGAATAAGCAAACTGTTCTTTGTTGTTTTCTGGATTCACTGCACTGGTCAGCGGCATTTTTCCGATACCAAGTGCAATGTCTTCTTTCTGTGTAGCCATATCGTCATCTTTCAGTTCTGAAACTGGTTTTCCATACTGCTCCAGATGAAATTTCAGATCGGTATTCTTAGCAGAGCAGACATAGCTGGAATAGAGGTAATAACAGGTGTCGCTGCTCTTTTTGCTGTCGATCGTCATTTTGTCTGCTACAAGGCTCTCATCTGCACCTTCCAGATAGAAATAGAAGTCACGATCCTGTGTAAAATAAGCACCTTTTGCCTCATTTGTTCCTTCATCTGCATGAATGGCTTTGATTCCGTTTGGATTTTCCAGTTTCAGAGACAGAACACCTGCATTTCCATCCGAAATATTATTGATGATCGTCAAGGTGTAATCTCCGATTTTTCTTGTGATATTTAAATCTTCTACGTAAGGCTCCACCAGTTTTTCTGCCTGTGCCTCATCGACTGCCACATATTCTCTTGACGGCATCGTCACAGTCGTGCCGCCTTTTCCATTATCTACGACCGTATCATAAGCTTCTTTTGTCGCACGGCTCTGCTGTCCGAACACATTGCCAAGCAGATCGGTATGTGCACTGATATACGCAGCTCCTGCGGTTGTGCCAGAGATCAGAATCACGGCAAGTGCCGCAGCGGCTACCATACTGCTATGCTTTCTGCCCCGCTTTTTTGATGTTTTTGTATCTCTTCTGATCTGTGCATAAGTTTCCTGCATCCGCTTTTCTGTTTCTTTTGATATCGTAACGTCTTTTTTTAATGTATCCTGTAATTCTTTTTCTGTATATAACATATACTCCCGGCCTCCTTATAAGTATTTTCAAAGTATTAACTGACTTTTCAGACTTTCCCTGCCCCTTCTAAGTCTGCTCTTCACCGTGTTCTCACTGAGATCCAGAATCTCTGCGATCTCTCTTGTTCGAAATCCCTGTCCATAATACAGAAGAAATATATGTTTATATTTCTCCGGCAGACAGGAAAGCATCTCATAAAATTCTGCATCGGTCTTTGCCTGCGGCTCTTCGCCCTGCATGGAAAAATCTTCCGTGGCAATGCAGCGTTTCCGTTCTCTTAACACGTTGTTGCAGTTATTGATCAGGATTCTGGTCAGCCACGTCTTAAAATAAGCTGCCTTTTTCAGCTCGCCTATGTGTTCCCACGCCGAAAGTGTCGTCTCCTGCATCGCATCTGCCACATCTTCTTCATTTTTCAGACAGGCTTTTGCGACTTTGTAGAGATCCATTTTATATTTTTCGATCAGAGCGACAAAGGCATCGGCATCTCCCCTCTGTGCCTGCTTTACCAGAAACATTTCTGTTCCCCCTTTCATTTGCGTCTTTCACTTATTAGACGAGGCTGTGTATCATTTGGGTGCATATACAGAAAAGTTTTTTACTCACTTACAATTTTATAGTATTCTCTGGCAGTGAGCAGATACACGATCACATAAAATACGGCAAATGCCAGGAACGTAAGGACTGCACTGAGAACCAGAAGTTTCACATCCCAAAGCCCAAAACCACCCATCAGGATTTCTTTGACCAGATGGAAAGCAAAACAACTGTGGATTCCGGCTAAAACAAGCGGCAGGAAGAACACCATCAGAACCTGGCTGTGGATAGAGGCGTTGATCTCACCCCGTTCCATACCGATCTTTTTAAGGATTGCAAAGCGTTCTTTGTCTTCATAACCTTCGGATATCTGTTTGTAATAGATGATCAGGACGGTTGCCATGACAAAGAGAAGCCCCAGAAAAATTCCAAGGAAAAACAATCCGCCGTACAGGCTGTAAAATTCCACTCTGCCTTCTGTCCTGTTCTCGATTCCATACACAAAAGCGTGTGGTGCATCTTTTTGTTCTCCAAAATAAGCATGCAGACTGCTTGTCAGTTTCTGTATTTTTTCTTCCGGAAGATCCACATCAAAGCTGTATTCATATTTTACTCTCGATGCGTTTTCTCTGTATACTTCTTTGTTTATTTTCCAGAGATCCTGCAGCTGTGCAAAATCTTTTACCACGATACGGTATACCGGATTTGCATAAAATTCCAGTCCGGTATCTCCCATCCTGGTATCCTCCGGCAGGTGTTTCACTTTCCACTTCATATTGTTGACAGAGAAAGTGTCCTGCTGCAGTGGGACATCTTCCAGAAATACCAGTGCTTCTCCATCCTTTAATGTCTCGTTCTTTTTTGTTTCCCGGTTATAATCTTCCAGCGTGACTGCCTGCAGCATGCACAGATTTTCAAAATCTTCAGAGTCGTAGATTCTGCTCGATGTAATCTGCACGTTTCCATCCTTCTGCAATGCAGCCACATCGATCACGGTCTGACTTTCTTCGTTTTTTACGTCAATTTTGTTATCTTTCAGGTAATTTTCTGCATAAGTACCGATTTCTTTTAATTCTTTTTCAAACTGTGCACTGTCATCCGGTTCCGTTCCAAGACTGAGTGAAATTCTGAATTCCTTCGGATAATGCATATACAGCGAATGCTCCTGTCCGACATAAAGACTTGTTGTAGAAGAGA
Organism: Hominisplanchenecus faecis; assembly: GCF_020687205.1. Lineage (GTDB taxonomy): Bacteria > Bacillota > Clostridia > Lachnospirales > Lachnospiraceae > Hominisplanchenecus > Hominisplanchenecus faecis. The sequence goes on along the minus strand of NZ_JAJEQE010000029.1, from coordinate 36,207 downwards.
TCAGGAGCAGGACTCCGGTTGACATGATGCAGATCAAAGAAAGACTGACCGCATTCTGCTTCATGCGATAAATCATTCCGGAAACCGAAATAAAATGATTTGTTTTATAATAGTAGCGTTTGTTTTTCTGCAGCACTTTCAGAAAGGCAATGCTCCCTGCCGTAAACAGGGAAAACGTTCCGACGATAACGAGAAGTACTGCCACAAAAAAAGTATTCAGCCCGGTCATAACATTATCTGCCTTCAGTGCAAGGATATAGCCGCCTGTAAGTGTCACGATACCAAGCACTGCCAATGGCCATTTTGTTTTCGGCATTTTTTCACCGATCTGACCGCCTTTTAGCAGTTCAGCCGGCCGTACCATATAGATCAGGCGGACGCTGTTAAAGAAGATCAAAAGAAAGATCCCTGTAAAAAGTCCGATGGTTTCTGCCAGCGTAAAAGCACTGACTTCCACACCGATCACAACCTCCATCTTCAGAATTTTCAGAAGTCCCAGAAAAACCAGTTTGGAAAACAGGATTCCGCATGCGATTCCAAACAGGAGCGAGAGTATTGCCGTATAGATTGTTTCCCACAGTATCACACGGCTGATGTGGCGTTTTTCCATACCTAAAATGTAATAAAGACCAAACTCTTTTTTTCTGCGTTTCACAAGAAAACTATTTGTATAAAATAAAAACAAAACTGCAAAAATCCCAACTATAACGCTTCCAAATATCAGCACAATTTTCATCGTTGCCCCGCCCCGCATTTTATTCAGTGCAGAATTCGTGGAAAGGCTGGCCATGATATAAAACATCATGATCGTTGCAATACAGGTCAGAAGATACGGAAAACAGGTCTGTCTGTTTTTTTTCAGATTTGTCAGTGCTATTTTCGCATAAAAGAATCGTTTCATGCCTCTTCCCTCCCTGCTGTGATCAGGGTCAGTGTATCTGAAATCTTCTGCAGCATTTCCCTCTGTCCGGACATTCCGCGGTAGATCTGATGATATACCTCGCCATCTTTGATAAACAGAACCCTGGATGCATGGCTTGCTGCCTGAATGCTGTGCGTTACCATCAAGATGGTCTGTCCTTCCCGGTTGATGTACTCAAACAGATCCATCACACCTGCCGCCGCTCTGGAATCCAGTGCCCCGGTCGGTTCGTCCGCCAGAATGATCTTCGGTTCTGTGATCAGTGCCCTTGCGATCGCTGCACGCTGTTTCTGACCGCCGGACACTTCATACGGATATTTCTCCAGAAGCTTTTCAATGGACAGTCTGCGTGAAAGTTCCATCATTTTCGGTGCCATTTCACTGTAAGTCTTTCCGGATAAGACCAGCGGAAGCATAATGTTGTCTTTCAGCGAAAACGTATCCAGCAAGTTGAAATCCTGAAAAACAAATCCAAGATTGTTTCTGCGGTACATGGCAAGCTGTTTTTCCGGAATGCTGCTCATATCCACTCCGGAAAGCAGAACTTCTCCGGCTGTCGGTTTGTCGAGTGTTGCCAGAATGTTCAGAAGCGTCGTTTTTCCCGAACCGCTCTCTCCCATGATCGCCACAAATTCTCCTTCTTCGACGGAAAAATTCACATCCGAAAGTGCCTGCACCTGCGTGCCGCCGAATCTTGTGGTATATATTTTTTTCAAGTGTGAAACATTTAATAATTCCATTTCCAGTCCTCCTGCCATTTTTTACTGTGTCTTATAATACCCTGCGGATCGCTTTGTATTTGATACTCCACCATCCACATGATCGTTTCAGGTTTTCATTCCTGACACCCACATCATTGTATAAAAACAGGAACTGCAAATCCATCGAAATGGCTTACAATTCCTTTTTTAACCTTACATCTGTGTAAGTTTTCAGTAATCCCGGACTGGATCGACTGCAAGATCCAGATAAATACATGTCCCTTTTCCCGGCTCGGATTTTGCCGAAATACGATGTCCCAGCATTTCCATGGTCTGTCTGCACAGGGCCAGTCCGATGCCGGTGGCACGGTTCTTGATCCTTCCGTTGTACCCGGTATATCCCCATTCAAAGATACGCGGCAGATCTTCCGGACGGATTCCCATGCCGGTATCTTCTACGACCAGCGTTTTTTCTTTTTCCGGATCCAGATAAATGGAAATTTTTCCTTTCCTGGTATATTTCACGGCATTGGTAAGTACCTGCTCCAGCACAAAGACCAGCCATTTTTCATCAGTCAGCACATCTGTCTGCAGATTGCCTAGCTCCAGGGCAAGCTTTGTCCGGCAAAAGAGAACGCCTGTTTTTTTCAGGGCTTTTTTGACAATACTTTCCAGGCTGTAATGGGCAAATACCAGATCTTTGTGCCCGCCTTCCAAACGTTGATACTGGAGTGCAAATTCCACATACTGTTCGATCCGGTAGATTTCTCCTTCCATGGCAGCACGATCCGGCTCTTCTTCCTCTAGAAGCAGGCGGAGGGCAGCGATCGGCGTCTTGATCTGATGTGACCACCTTATGTAATAACGATTTGCTTCACTGATCTGACATCTTGCTTCCTGCCTGGCATTTTCCCACTGTCTTCCCAGCATCTCTGCAAGATTCTGATATTCTTTTTCAACAGCGTTTTCCGGCTTTCCAAAATGTTCCGTTTCCAGATAAACTTCTGCTTCTTTTTGGATATTTTTCAGTTGTTTATATTTTTTTCTTTGCTGCACTTCATCCAGAATGATCCATCCGCCAAAAATCAAAAGAATAAACACACTGCTGTAAGCCCATGCCTCCAGCGGCATTTCATAGAGATAAAACAAGAGCGTCTCTATCAGAAACAATATCAGGGCAGCCATAGCCTTTTTCATCTAACCTGCTCCTCCCTGATCTGATAGCCAATCCCTTTTCGCGTCTTAATAAATTCGCAAAGTCCGATTTCTTCCAGTTTTTTTCGAAGTCTTGTCACATTGACCGTCAGCGTATTGTCATCAATAAAATGTTCTGATTCCCACAGCGAACGCATCAGTTCTTCCCTGGAGACAGGTCTTTTTGGATTTTTCATCAATATTTTTAAAATTCCAAATTCATTTCCGGACAGCTTCAGCTCTTTCTCCTTATAATGCAGAACGGCTTCTGTCAGATCCAATGTCACGTTTCCGACACAGCAGAGTGCTTTTTCCGATACAAATGCATAAGAACGACGAAGCACTGCCTGTATTTTGGCTACAACCACTTCCATGCCGAACGGCTTTGCCAGAAAATCATCTGCTCCCATGTTGATCGCCATGACAAGATTCATATCATCCCCTGCAGATGAGATCACAATGATCGGTACATCGCTTACTTTTCGTATCTCGCTGCACCAGTAATAGCCATTGAAAAACGGAAGCGTCAGATCCATCAGCACCAGATCCGGTTTCCACCCGGCAAATGCTTCCATCACATGTTCAAAATCCACCGTGTCAAATACTTCATATCCCCCTCGCTCCAGCTGCCGTTTCAGAACATGTGTGATCGTCGTATCATCCTCCACCAGCATGATCCGATCATGATTCTTTTTCTCATCTTCTTGAAAATCCTGCATATGCTTTTCTTTCCTCTCTTCGAAAAATGCCCATATATTGCTTTATTGCAGCACAATCCCCGCAATTCTCTCTCTGTTTGGTATTTGCATTTTTGTTGCAAAAGTCACTATTATTTTTTACCGATTGTGGTATACTAACCATGAAGATATCGAATTCTTCTTCGCATCTTCCGGCATTTCAAAGCCAGTATAACATGAATTACAGATCTGCAAAAGAAAGGAATGATTTTTTATGTTGATTTTTACAAGCGAAAACTTTGAAAAAGAAGTACTTCAATCAGATAAACCTGTTCTTGTTGATTTTTTTGCCACCTGGTGCGGTCCGTGCAAGGCTATGCATCCGGTTCTGGAAGAGCTTGACCTGGAAGAAGATTTTAAGGTCGGACAGGTCGATATTGATGAGTACCCGAAACTGGTAAGCAAATATCGTATCATGTCCGTCCCGTTCTTTATTGTATTTAAAAATGGAGAAGTTGCCGGAAAAACGATCGGAGTTCAGTCAAAAGAAGAGCTTCTGGCACTGATCCGCGGCTGATAAATATTACATTGATTTTGAAAAAGAGGATACTTTTCCGGTATCCTCTTTTATGCAAATAGTTTTCTCCACAATCTCAAAAATCCAGATCGGATCTGATAATCATCTTCCCGCCAGTCAAACAGACTTTCGTATTCTTCTTCGGTGAGGATGTTTTTCAGTTCCTGTTTTTTCTCATCCGGCACGATGACATTTACACTGTCAGCAAAGCAGAGGCCGGGGTAGAGTACACACCACCAGTTTCTGCCTTTTGCTTTCCCGATGCAGACTCGCAGTGCCTCATAAGTTCCTGCCGGAAAGGTGCAGTCCCCATAGGTTTTCATCGGAAAATAGCACTTTTCCAGATTTACACTCACCGGATAAGTATAGCCCTGTTTCTGGATTTCCTGTTCTGCCACAAGACAGATCGTTTCCCGATTTTCTGTGATACGTTTTTTTGTTTCCTTAACATCTTCTGCTCCGTCCAGAATGTCTTTCATATAATCTACCAGCCGGTCTTTGACTTCCAGTTTCAGTTTCTGGTCTTCTTCGCTGTCGCTGTTTGCCAGCACATGAAAACGCAGGATTTCCTTTGCGATCCCCTGTTGGATCTGATCTGCTGTCTCTTTTGTTGTCTGTTTCTCTATTCCATGGATTGTTTTTGTTGTTTTTGTTTTTGTTTTCTTTGCCGTATTTTCGTTTTCTGTTTTCTTTAAAACATTGAGATAGTTTTGCGGCACAAGTTTGCCATCCTCTTCTTTGAGCTTTAAAATTTTATGTTCCCCGCTTCCGTTGTGCAGACGGTACAGAAGGCTTCCCAGTGTGGCAGCTTCTCTTTTATGGTCTGTGCTTTTCTGATAAAATCCGGTTAAATCCTGCGATTCTTCTTTCTGTTTCTCCCGCTGTTCCAGTACTTTGCCATCTGCTGTGAAAAAATAGATATTTCTTGAAAAAGCCGGGCGTTTTTCCAGTGCCAGCAATACTTCTCCCAGTTTTTCATCATCCTCTGCCAGATCATCTTCCAGCAGGATACAGCGTACCTGTCCATAATCCAGGTATTTGCTGCTTTTATCCTGCTCTGTCTGCAAAGATTTTTCAAACGGGAGTGCACTGTCCCGGATCACTAGTGTATCCGGAAATTCCCGCTCCTCCAGCTCTCTTCCGCAGCTGTTAAGACAAAGGAGCACTAAAACACTCAGAATACCCAGGATTGCTTTCCGGGTTCTGTTTCCGTGCTTCCGGTCTGTTTTTTTGTCTTCTTTTTGTTTTATCCTCTTTTTCTTCATACTCTTTCCCTTCTTTCTTGCTCAAAACGCTATCTGCAACAAAGAGCAATGGTCATAGATATTATTTTTTACTTTCTTTATTTGCAGTATATTTTTCTTATAATTTTCAATAACGCCATCAGCATAGTGATTCCAAGAAATCCCAGGCTCACCAGCTCATACAGCTGTACACTTTTTTCATAAGACGGGCTTACGCACGCCGCAGCACTTGCTGCCGCTGCCATCAGCCACCACTTCCACTTCTTCTTTTTTCCGGGCAGAAGTCGTTCACTGCAAGTCCCAAGAACGGTGAATCCTGATACCAATGCCCCACAGACCATGCCAAGAAAGAACACTGCAAATAAAACATCCCACCGCTGCAAAAAAATCCCCTTAATTTTGGAATTGCTCATCGCAGTAATGACAGAAAATGGCAGGGCACGGATGCCGCCGGCTCCAAAAACAGCCTGTAAAAGAAACAAAAGCAACAGACTTCCGATCAGCATGCTACCTGTTGTTTTCTCGAAAACACTTCTGCTTTGCTGCTCTTCTGTTTCTCTTTGCAGAAATACATCAGACCCCAGACCTGCAAAAACAGACAGCATGGCGATACCTGCGATCCATATGCTACCCGGAGCAGATGGCCGCATCATTTCTCCAAGTGTCCCAAACTGTCCGCCTCGGATCGTAAGCACCGCCAGAACCAGAAGAAGCAGCATTACCGGAAAGGTCAGGATCGGACAGAGCACTTCCAGAAATTTTGCCCGGACTTCCAGTCTGTGATCTGCCGCAAAACTGCAGACGGCTGCCGCCGGCAAAATCAGCATCCATATTTTCTGTTCCGGCAGAAGGAAACACTGTGCCACCTCAGCAAACAGACAAAGTAAAAAAAATACATCTGCCAAACCGTAGATCCCATATACAACAGTCAGGATTGCGATTTCCGCCTGGCCTGTGCCATCCTTTCTGTTTTCTGCTGCTTTGTTCTCCATTCCTTTTTTTCTGTCTGTGGCAGGATACTCCGGCAGTTTTTTACTAAAATCCAGCATGATCTTCAGATAGAGAAAGGTCAGAGCCGCCGTCAGAATCCATGACCAGATAGAAAATCCGCCCTCCGGGATCTGTGCCGGCAAAGGCAGCAGTAAACCAATCTTCGCAGCCTGCTCCAGGATCAGGATTCTTCTGATCTGTCTTTTTGAAATTTTTCCATTTCTGCCAAACATAATCCCTACCCCTTCTGACATTTTCTATATTTTGCATCCGGATATTTTACAGCCAAAATGCCAGTGACATTCTTAAATTTCTGTATTTCAGGATTTTCTGCGAAACCGGATGCGATTTCCCCATTTTGCAAAGATCGGCCTGCGTTTCCGTTTCCTCGCTGCTGCCAGAAACATGGAATCTTTTTCATCTGCCCTTTCATTGAGATTGCCGCCCACATAAGGATAAAGCCAGGGAATTCCGTAACTTTCCTGCTCTGCCATCAGCATCAGCAGAAGAAAACAGCCAAGCATCACGCCCAGAATCCCAAAGCAGCTGCCCAAAAGCAGGATTCCATACTTCCAGAGCCGGAATACTTCGGAGAGCTCTTCGTTTGGTATGGAAAAGGAGCCCAGAGCCGTCAGAGCCGCCACCGTCACCGTGATCGGACTGACCAGATTGGCACTGACCGCCGCCTGTCCGACGATCAGGCCGCCTACGATGCCGATCGTATTGCCCGCCGGTCCCGGCATGCGAAGCCCGGCTTCCCGCAGAAGTTCAAAGGACAGTTCCATCAGAAGGACTTCCGCTGCCGTCGGAAACGGCACGCCGCTTCTTGCCTCCGCCATGGAGCGGATCAAATTGCCCGGCAGAAGCTGCGGATGAAACGTTGCCGCCGCCACATAAAGCCCCGGAAGAGCAAGTGCCAGAAAAGCCGCCACGTAACGGATCAGCCGCAGAAAAGTGACGATCCGTTCATTACGGTAGTAATCGTCCGCCGTCTGAAACAGGCTGTTTAACGTTGCCGGAAAGATCAGGGCTTCCGGCGAATTGTCCGTCAGCAGTACCACGCGTCCTTCCAGAATTGCCTGAGCTGCCCTGTCCGGGCGTTCTGTTGTCTGATAAACCGGAAATCGCCCTTCTTTCTTTTTCCTTGTCAGATATTCGATCATTCCGCCATCCTCGATGCCATCCACCTCAAATGCATCCAGCCGCTTTCTCATCTCTTCACAGATCGGCAGATAAACGACACCGTCCAGATACAAAAGTGCCGTTGTAGTGGCAGAGTAACGCCCCACCTGTTTTTCTTCCGCTTTCATTTTTGCATTGCGTATTCGTTTTCTTATCAGCGCCGTATTCATCTTTACAGACTCAGAAAATGCTTCTTTGGAGCCTCGCAGACCTTTTTCTGAATCCGTTTTCTGGACACCGCTTCCCGGATAGCCTTTGCTTCCGATCTTGATCGCCCGGTCGTAACCATCCACAAACAGTACTGCATTCCCGGCAAACATGGCCGCCATCGCTTCTTCCAGCGTAAAAAGCTCTTTTGTATCAGAAATCCCGAGGCTGTTGTTTTCCAGCGTGCCGTAGATTTCTTTTGTATCCATCGAAAGCAGTCGGTTTAAAAGTTTTCCGATGACCGAATCCTCCAGCATCAGATTGCTGACCGCCACCTCGATGTAAATCAGAAAGGCTTCCGTTTTCTCCTTTTCTCCAATCAGCAAAGGGCGGAAAAGGATGTCGGCACAGTTTTCGATCTGCTTTTGCACCTCATTTTGATTTTCCGAAAGATGTAGTGAAATTCGCATCCGCCTATCCTCCTGGCTCATCTTTGACTTCTCTTTTTTCACACAAATTGATGCATATACTATTTTGATGTCCTACAGCAGGCAAGAACGACATTCTGACCTTTCAACCCTGGACATCATATTTGATACCTACGGATTGTTTCGTACTCCGTACTCTCACAATCCTTCCAAAAAAATAGGAAAGAGTGTTTTCCTGTTCACTCTTTCCTATTATTTACCAGTTTTCTTTTTTTATACCTGTTCTGTGATTCTTCCCGCATCTCGAAGGCTGCTGATGATCGAACGTCTCTGGTTTTCGATATGAATACGGATCGCACTGCCCGCCTCTGCCTTGTCGTGCTTTTTAAGTGCACTGTAAATCGCCTCGTGCTCTTTTAAAAGCAATTTATGTGTGCCTGGCTCTTTGAGATATTCCATGCGGTAACGATACATCTGCTCCCTTAAATTATTCAGGATCTGCAAAAGACGTTTGTTGTTGGTCGCACTGTAAATGATCTCATGGAATGCCATATCGGTTTCCGCACATTTTACCAGGTCATCGGATTCCAGAGCTGCCTGAAAGTTATCTGCTGCTTCTTTTAATGCCAGTATCTGCTCTTCTGTGATATTCTCACAGGCATCGCAGACTGCCAGTTCTTCCAGTGCGGCACGCACTTCCAGTACATCTTCCAGATCTTTGATCGTGATTTCTGCAACTTCCGCACCTTTTCGCGGAATCATCAGCACCAGACCTTCCAGCTCCAGCTTGCGGATTGCCTCTCGCACCGGAGTGCGGCTCACGCCCAGTTTCTGTGCCAGCTGGATCTCCATCAGTCGCTCGCCCGGTTTTAGTTCTCCTTTTAAAATCGCCTGCCGCAAAGTCTGGAACACAACATCCCGAAGTGGAAGGTATTCATTCATCTCCAGTTGAAAATCACCTGTCATTTATTTTCCTCCGTATCTTTCTGATTTTTCCATATCTTTTATCAGGATACCCTGCGAATTGTTTCCTGTGCCCACAATCCAGCCATCTTTACATAGCTGTGGTTACGAACATCTGTCGGATCTTGTCTTCTTCACGCAGAAGTTCGGCCGCCTTTTCTGCCTGCTCACGCTCCTTAAAAATGCCGAATACTGTCGGACCGCTGCCGCTCATCATGGCGTTTACCGCACCGCACTGCATCATTTTATCTTTGATTGTCTGGATGATCGGATAAGCCGGTATGGTAACCGTTTCCAGCACATTTCCCATTTTTTTACAGACTGCTTCCAGGTCTCCATCCTGCAAAGCCCGGATCTGTCCGTCGATATCCGGATGACAGGTAAGCTCGTTGGCTCTCAGGTTGGTGTAAACAAACTTTGTGGACACGTTGATCGGCGGTTTTGCGATCAAAACAAAACATTTCGGCAGAGACGGAAGCGGGGTTAAAATCTCACCGATTCCTTCCGCAAGTGCCGTTCCACGCAGCACACAGAATGGTACATCCGCACCGATCGCCACAGAACGTTCCATCAGTTCCCGTTTGGTCAGTCCAAGCTGAAACATACGGTTCACACCGACCAGAACCGCTGCCGCATCCGAACTTCCGCCACCCATTCCGGCTGCAGTCGGAATAAATTTTCGAAGGTCGATCTCCACACCGGAAGTGACCTGAAATTCATCCATCAGAAGCTTCGCTGCTTTGTAAACCAGATTGTCTTCATTGACCGGCAGAAAACTGACATTGGTCTTCACACGAATCTGCGGTTCTTCCAAAGGACTGATCCTGATCTGATCATACATGTTAATGCTCTGCATGATCATGCGGACTTCATGGTAACCATCTTCCCTTTTTCTTGTGACATCCAGTCCAAGATTGATTTTTGCCATTGCTTTCAGTTTGATTTCTTTCATTTGCACCTCTGTATCTCTCTGAATTACTTTTATTTTCATGATGCCAGATTCAAAGGAATGTTCTGTTTTTCCATAAAATGCGTATCTGAATTTGATTCTTAGCATCATTTTTTGCATTTTGTATACAATTTCCTCTATATTGTATCACTAAAAATACAAAATCGTCAATAGGATGTTTTGCTGTTCTTTTCTCAGGAGGTCGTATGAAGGACCGCTGATTTCACGATCAGCAGTTTCTGTCCTGCCCGGATTTCTTCTGTCAGATGGTTCATGTTTCTGATATGTTCGGATGTGGTGTAATACTTTTTCGCAATGTCCCACAGGGTATCCTCCGGCTGTACCACATAGCAGACGATCCCCGGGCGTTCCTGCAGTTTTTTCAGATCCAGCTCTTTCTCTTCGATATCCAGAATACAGTTCTGGTGCATGATCCGAACAGCAAATAGATTCAGGCTCAGGGTTCCTTTGATCTCCACTTCTTCCCCTGACATGGATGCGGAAAGCTGCTCGATCTGCGGATGCAGATGGAAACGGCATTCACTGGTGATGCCTTCTGCTTCCATCAGATGTGAAAACGGGATCATACCGGTCACGAGTGCAAAGGGATGCTCGTCGTCCGCTGTGATATACAGAACGGAAATCTCGATGGCTCCCTCCATTTTGATGCCCTGTTCCGTCTTTGCGATTTCATCCACTTTGACCTCTCCGCGACAATGGCAGATCTGCAGCAGACGTGGACTGTTCTCTGAAATACGGATTCGATCTGAAATTCTGCTCTTTGCATAATTTCGGATCAGCAGGCTTTCATAAGATTCTTCCCCGAAGACCGGCGTCAGCTCTTTTGACGGTGCATAGACATCTTCTAAAATCTGCACGGTATCTTCTTCATAAATGCGGATGTCAAGCTCCAGAACGGCATCGAGCTGAAGGATTCTTTCCTCTCCATCGTAATCCGGCCGCACTTCCAGCGTCCGTTCTGCAAGCGTCACCTCGATATCCGGCACCATCTCCGGCCGACAGCCGGTACAATCAATCTGTCCCTGAAACGGAAGGGCGGATTCGATCCACTGTCTGCTTCCATTTTCATCATCCGCAGCATAAAGTACGAACACAAACAGTTCTCCCCGGATATCCAGCACGCCGTCTCCCGGTCTTACATCCCACGACCGAAGCTGCACGCTGTCCCATAAAATCTCACCGATGTTCGGTTTGTTGGAAGATAAGCTGATCTCTTCTTTGATCCGGAAAATGTCTTTTTTCTGTACTGCCATGGAGAGCGGCTCAATTTTCTTTGTACGCACACTGACATCCGGCATCTCTTTCACTTCCACGGCCGCCTGCGTATCATAAAGCTCCTCAACGGATGCTTCAAACGTCACGAGTGCCTGGATACTGATCTTTCTGGAATTGATCAGACTGATCCGAATATCCTCGGTTTTCCATTTCAGACTGACATTATCTCCCGGCTTTGCCCCTTCCAGGTTCAGCTTTTCCGAAAACGGCAGTTTTGCCTGAAGACGGTAAACGGGATGCTGTTCTCCTTCCGCCAGGCAGAGCATCCATACTTCCAGATTTCCGCTTACCAGAATCTGATTTTCCATGATCTTGCTCTCTTCTACCCGGACTTTTGCACGGTGCTGGATGATTCCTGTGACATCTGCTTTACTGTCCGGGACATTCAGATCTTCTTCCAGCGTGATCTGATTCATTGCCTGACTTCTCTGACGGCTCATCCGAATTTTCTTTTTGACGATTTCCATAAAAAACTCCTCTCGCATCATCTCAAATCAATGTATGCGAAAGGAGTTCCCCTTATTACGCTTTATGGTTCAAACGTGACCTCCTGATCCATGTTCTCGATCAGCAGGATGATACATGGATACGATGCCTCCGCTGCCGCCTGCTCTTTCTGTGGCGGGATCAGTGTGGTCGTCACATGCAGCCCGTCGCCCATAAGCTCCACGGCATCGGCACGGATGCTGTATCCGCCGGTCGGCTGCTCGCCGTATCCCCGGATGATGTATCTGCCTTCATCGCCCTCCCAGGTCATTTTGATCTCTTCTTTTTTATGCTCTTCGATGATCTCCTGTAACTTCTGCGGTGCTTTGTCAAAAGCAACCACCTGAAATGCAACGGAAATCCGCTCTTCCTGTGCTCCACCCGAGAGGCATCCGCTCATCCCGGCAAAAATAAGTATCCAGCATAACAATACGATGACCTTTTTTGCTGTTCTGATCATTTTTGTCCCTTTTCGCTTCCTTGGAACAGTATACGGTCTGTCTTTTTTATTTATGCCTGAACGAAATATTTCCGCTTTGATCTGCCCGGAATATTATTTGCATGCCTCAACTTCAATGGATTCACCGAAAATCTCGATCGCCTTTACCTGACTGATGTCGATCGGCACGCGAAAGTCAAAATCGAGTTCTCTGGAAACTTTCACAGCATCTGCTGCTTCGTCATCACCGGAAAGTTCACAGTCCGCAATCCCCATTTCATAGTATTCTTCGGATAACAGACTGCCGTTTTTCAGACGGATATGGACGTTGTCAAAATACTTGCCGGAATCTTTCTGCGACTGCGGCAGTGTTATATAAATCGAACATCCCATCGGAGAGAGCACTATGCGATTAATCTTGACGTCATCTTCTCCATCAGAGACGGTCTGATCACAGACCTTCTTATAGGAAATATCCTTTGCCTGATCCATATCCACAGTAAACTTCCAGGTTCCGGAACAGATGGAAATCGGATTCTCCAATATCCCGGAATCTTCCGAAGCGGAATAAGCAGATACTTCGTCATCGGTACTTTCTGCCTCGTCTTCTGTCCCATCCTCCTGATAGTAACCGAAATCCTCGAAGGTAAATTCATACTGATCGCTGTCAAACCCGGCTTCTGCCGAATAATTTGTCACATAAATAAACTGGTTTGAGGCAAGACTCTTGTCGTCCTCCTGATAATAATAAGTGCCACTTGCCATCAGATCCTGCTCTGCATTCACATCGGTATTCAGAAAGCTGTAAGCATGTTCCTCCTGCGGTCCGCCTGCTGTCACAATCTGATCCTGCTGCTTTAACGTCCCCTCCACGATCATGGAAAAACGGTTGCCGCTCTTGATCAGCCCTTTCAGATCCAGACGGATATTATCGTCCTCGTAGACTGTACCTGCGGTTGTCACAGCCATGTCTGTCAGCTGTTCCAGATCCATCACCGCACTGTCTGCGACATGGTATTCTTTTGCATGTTTTTTAAAGAATGCTTTGAAATTCTCCGCTCCCATAAGTGCATAAGCAGCCGCTCCGACCGTACCGAAGGTAAACAGCAGAAAGCTTGCCGCAACTGCCCCATAGCGTACAAAGCGATATTGCCACCGGCGTTTCTGTTTTTTAACCAGCCCGTCCATTTTCCGGTAAAAATCATCGGACAGCTGAATATCCTGTAACTCTTCTTCTGAAGGCAGAGCATCCATCTCCTCTTTATGGTAGCTGCAAACTGCTTCTTTTAATAATTTCTCAAATTTCCTGTCGCTCTCTTTCATATTGCAGCACCTCCTTCATTTTCTTTTTGGCACGATACAGGCGAATCTCCACGTTCTTTTTGCTGATATCCAGAATCTTTGCAATCTCGCCGTTGCTATATTCATGAAAATAGCGAAGCTCCAGCACCAGACGAAGCTTCTCCGGCAGAATCTTCATTGCCTCTAAAAGCTCCTTTTCTCCCTCTTCCTGTATCACATTTTCCAGCGGCTGATCCTTCTCGTCATGGAGTGCATAATCCACTTTCTCCAAATCGGACTGGAGACCGCTTTTGGATACACGCAGCATATCCAGACATTTGTTTTTTACAATGATCACACACAGGCTTGTCATCTCCTGCGATGTCAGATGCCGATAAGTGTCATATTTCTCTGCGAGTTTTACAAATGCACCGTGAACGGCATCCTCCGCTTCTTCTTTGTTTTTCAGAATTTTCAGAGCTACATAATACATGGTGCGGTAATTCTTCTCATAAATCTGCCCAAACTCCAGTTTTGTGTTTTCGTCACCAAGCCCGCTTATCAGTAGTAACATTTTTTCTCCCCTTGCAGCCACGCTGCTTCTTATTATTCAAGAGTGCCTCTGGCATTCTTACTGCGAGGTGCACGTCATGCATCGCATGAGATATTCTTCTGTGCACCTCTGCAATCCGCCGGAGGCTATATCAGATGGGAGATGGATTCCCGTTACTGATACAAGCTTGCTACCCGCCGCCGACAGAAACGGGAGTCATCTTTCATCTGATATAACGATCCCTGTTCTTATTTTGCTACAAAATTTGTTCTATAAAGTGTAAAACTTTCGCTGTGTCAAACCTTTGTTCTCCAAAACTTGCTGCCGGCATCATGCCAAGCAGTGAATTTGTCACAAAGCATCCGTTAAACTTACTGATATCCTCCGGATACAGTTCTTTTTCTTCCAGAAGTACTCCCCTTCTTCCGGCTTCTTTTATAACATATCTCCGCATCACTCCCGGCAGCATCCCGCTGCTGACGGGCGGTGTGACCAGTTTATCATCCTGAATAAAAAAGATGTTTGTCGTACAGCCCTCGCTGATCTGCCCTTTCTGATTGAGAAAAATCTTTTCATCCAGCCCGCTTTTTTTTGCATTTCGCTTTTCCATAATGTTGTCTGCAATCCCAAGCGTCTTATGGTATGTGAGCGGTGAAGTCTCATTTCGTCTGATTTCGGAAAATCCAAGCCGAAATCCTTTCTGATACTGTTCTTCTGAGTAAGTGTTTTTTCTCAGTCCAAACAACTTATTCTGTGCCGTCACTGTGATCTTGAGTGCTCCGTGCTGCTTTTCTTCCGACTGTGGACAGGCATTCAGATAAGCAAGCACTTCCTGATCCTCTACGCTCTGGTCAATTCCGAAAAATGCAAGGCTGTCACGCAGCCGCTCCAGATGCCAGGCAAGCAGCTGCGGTATGCCTTCTTCCACAGCGATCGTCTCAAAGGCTCCGATGCCAAAGTAAAACCCGTCATCCGCCAGAACCGTTGATCCGCTGCTTTTCTTTTCTTCTGTTTTATTCTGCATTTCCTGCCCCTTTCAGATACGCTCCAGAAAAGCTTCGAGGTCTTCGACCGTATCCACGATCCATTTTGCACCGCACGTTTCCAGTTCTTCCCTGCTGCCGTATCCATAGAGTACACCAACACAGGAAATCCCGAATTTTCCGGAGCCGAGGACATCGTGTTTGCGATCCCCGATCATCAGCACTTCCTGCATATCCGTGATCTGATTGTCCGAAAGTGCCGACTGTATCACATCTTCTTTGTGGATTTTGCTTCCATCCATGGAGCTTCCCTGAATATCATCAAAATACTCTGCCAGTTCAAAATGCTTAAGTATCTGTTTTGCGTAAATCTGCGGCTTGGAGGTCGCCAGAATCACTTTTTTGCCCTGTTCTCTGCATTTTTTCAGCAAATGCGTGATTCCCGGATAAACTTTATTTTCGAAAATACCTTTCACGGCATAATATTCACGGTAAAGACGCACTCCTTCCTCTGCTTTTTTTTCATCAAACCCATAAAATTCTTTAAAAGAATCTACAAGAGGAGGGCCCACGAAACGGTAAAGATTGCTCTTTTCTTCGGAAATCCCCAGATTTCCAAGTGCATAGGAAACGGAATTCGTGATCCCGTCTGCAGAGTCCGTGATCGTTCCGTCCAGGTCAAACAACAGATATTTTATCACTTTCTTTTCTCCCTTCCAACGCCTGCAGAACAGCTTTTGCTTTCTGAAGCGTCTCTTCGTATTCAAACTCTGTCTCCGATTCGCAGGTGATGCCGCCTCCGACTCCGAGATAGTACTTTCCGTTTTTATGTACTGCTGTGCGGATCACAATATTGAAATCGCAGTCACCGTCGAGCGTCAGATAACCGATCGAGCCGGTATAAAGATTGCGTCGGCTGTGCTCCAGTTCTTCAATGATCTCCATCGCACGCAGTTTCGGTGCCCCGGTGATGGATCCGCCCGGAAAGGCTGCTTCCAGAAGATCCACAACATTTTTATCTTCCGCAAGTCTTCCCTGAACTTCCGATACCAGATGAAAGACCGTCGCATACGTCTCGATGCTGTACATTTCCGTCACTTTGACGCTGCCCGGCATACAGACACGGTTCAGATCATTTCGCTCCAGATCAACGATCATAAGAAGTTCGCTCTTATCCTTATCGGACTCTTCCAGTTCTTTTCTCATCGCCGCATCTTCTTCTCTGGTGGCTCCGCGTTTTCTGGTACCTTTGATTGGCCTGGTCGCCACAACACCGTCACGCATCTGCAAGAAACGCTCCGGAGATGCACTGACGATCTGCAGATCCCCATAATTTAAATAGCCGCCAAACGGAGAAGGATTGTCTCTGCGAAGTGAGCAGAAAACATCGTAAGGTGTACGAGTACTTTCCACAGTAAGATGCTGCGTCATATTTGCAATATAGATATCACCCTCGACGATATAGTCGATCATATCCTGCACCGCCTGCTTATAGTCTTCTTTTGTGAAATTTGGCGTGACTCTGATCTCACTGTGATCATCCTTTGTTCCCGGAATCTGACCGTTTTTCCACAGAGTATACGTTTCTGCGACTGTGTTTTCCACATCGTCAAGCAGCGTATCCACCTCTTTGGTCTGACCGTTTGCCACAAGATAAAAACGTTTTTCCTGATGATCCTCAATGATAAAATTATCATAAAAACAGAGGATCACATCTGGCATATCCACCTCTTTTGGATGTCTGGCCGCTACGTTTTCTTTCTCTCTTCCGTAATCATATGAAACATAGCCCATCGCACCGGAAACGATCGGCAGATCACTCTCATTGCTGTCCGGATGTTCCTTCAAATAAGTGCGAAGATAATTCTCAAAAGTCATTTTCTGCTTTTCGTCATTCACCCAAAAGCTATCTCCGTCCTGTACCAGCTTCTGATATGGCAGACGCCCGATGATGGAGTAGCGTCCCAGCCTATTTTCCAGAGAAGAATCCAAAAAAACGATGTCCTTTTCCTCTTTCCATCTGGAAAATAAAACATGGATCGGCGGATATTCTCTGATTTCCCTTATCTTATGCATAACACACCTCCGTCCTTTCCTGCTGCCACTGCTGACAGATGCAGTGGAAATTCTCCAGAAGTTCGTGACCGTACTGTGTCAGCACCGCCTCCGGATGAAACTGCACGCCGTAGATCGGATACGTGCGGTGAGAAATCGCCATCACAGCCTGATCTTCTGTCCTTGCATCCACCTGGTACTCCTGCGGCAGCGTCGCCTCATCGATCACCAGCGAATGATATCTTGTCACCAGGAAATCCTGCGGCAGTCCCAGAAAAAGCCCCTCCCCAGAGTGTGTCAGAGGGCTCAATTTGCCGTGCATCGGGCGTGTCCCCTTTTTCACAGTCGCACCTGCCACGTAGCCGATCGTCTGATGACCGAGACAGACGCCAAGGATCGGGATCTCACCTGCAAACTTTCGGATCACCTCTGCTGAAATGCCCGCATCCTTCGGTGTTTTCGGTCCCGGGGAGATGATGATCCCCTCCGGTTTCATCTGACGGATCTGACCGGTCGTAATGCCGTCATTTTCCACAACAAGAATCTCATGCCTCGCCTCCTCAAAATAGGCTCTGAGATTGTACACAAAAGAATCATAATTATCAATCATTAAGTACATAGACCTTACCTGCTTTCCGCGCAGTCGTTATCCCCGCCGAAAAGGAGAGGTCCGTAACTCGCTGTTAATTTTTATTTTCTATATTTCTGATGTCCGTTCAGTATATCATATCTCCCCCTAAAAGAAAAGAATCCTTTGTGCATTTTCACAAATTCTACCTTGCACTTCTCTATACCATACGGTATACTGGATACATAGGTTTCCAAGCACAGGCATCGTTCCTGCTCGCAGGATAAAGTGGCTGTATTGGCAGACCGTGAAAACATGAGGAAGTAACGATTTACGCAGTAAATCCGTGGATTCCGAATGTTTGCAGGATTGCGAAAGCTGCATAGCATCTTTTTATAAAAAACTATTATATCTTAAAGAGAGGGCATACCAATGAATACACTGCACACAAGACTTTCGGGTGTACTTGTTCACCCGACTTCCTTCCCTTCCCCATATGGTATCGGAGATCTCGGTCAGGGGGCTTATGACTTTATCGACTTTCTGAAAGCTTCTGGTCAGAGTTTATGGCAGGTTCTGCCGCTTGGACCGACCGGTTTCGGCGATTCTCCTTATCAGAGCTTTTCTGCCTTTGCCGGACAGTCTCTGCTGATCAGCCCGGATGACCTGGTTGATCTGGAACTGATCACAAAGGACGATCTCTATCCGATCCCGGAGTTTGATGCAGCGAAAGTCGATTACGGTGCTGTACTGAACTACAAGAACGCTCTGTTTAAAAAGGCTTTCCAGACCTTCCATCACACACCGAACAAATTCCTGCTGGAAGAGTTCGATGATTTCTGTCTGGAAAACAAAAAATGGCTGAGCGATTATGCCGTATTTATGGCATGTAAAGATGCTCATGAGGGAAGATCATGGCAGGAATGGGATGACGAGATGACCACTCCGACCGCAAAGGTGCGTCTTGCTTTTGAGACAGAATACAAAGAACAGATCAAATACTATAAATTCATCCAGTTCCTGTTCTTCCGTGAATGGATGAAACTGAAAAAATATGCAAATGAAGCTGACATCGAGATCATCGGCGATATTCCGTTTTTCGTATCTTTCGACAGTGCCGATGTCTGGGCAAACAAAGAGCTCTATCAGCTCGATACGAAAGGTCATCCGCTTCAGGTTGCCGGAGTTCCGCCAGACTATTTCAGTGCAACCGGACAGCTCTGGGGCAATCCGCTCTACGACTGGAAACACCATGAAGCTGACGGCTATTCCTGGTGGATCGACCGTATCAAAATGCAGATGAAGCTGACTGACTACCTGCGTATCGACCATTTCCGCGGCTTCGAAGCTTACTGGTCCGTACCGGCTGATGAAGAGACTGCTGTAAACGGTAAATGGAAAAAAGGCCCGGGCAAAAAACTGTTCGAGGCTATCCAGAAAGAGCTCGGCGAGGATCTTCCGATCTGGGCAGAAGATCTTGGTGTGATCACTCCGGAAGTGGAAGAACTGCGTGATGAGTTTGCTTTCCCTGGTATGAAGATCCTTCAGTTTGCTTTTGAGGGACTGGATGAGAGTGTTTATCATCCGCATAATCTTACAACAACCAACTGCATCTGCTACACCGGAACACATGACAATGACACGACAACCGGCTGGTATCAGAATCTTCCAGAACCGCAGAAAGACAAAATCCGCCGCTACTGCAACTGCGACGGCGGCATCATCAGTCTGGATTTCATCCGGATGTGCATGGGCAGCATTGCAAAATATGCGATTTTCCCGATCCAGGATCTGTTTATGCAGGATTCTTCCTGCCGCATGAACACACCGGGTTCTGCTTTCGCAAACTGGGCTTATCGCTATGAAGCATCCGCTCTTACGCAGGATCGTGTGGACTGGCTGAAGAGTACTACTGAATTATTCGGTCGCGGAAGGAGCAAAAGTTTATGATCCGTTCTCTGCTCATTGTAATTCTGATCGTTGCCTTTCTGATCCTGTCCATCCCGATTCTGATCGTTGAGTGGATCATCGGAAAGTTCAACCCTTACGCCCGTGATATTTCTTCACTGCGTATTGTTCAGTTTATGTTTAAACTGATCTTATTTGTTGCCGGTACGAAAGTAACTGTGATCGGCGAAGATCGTATTCCAAAAGATACACCTGTTCTGTACGTTGGCAACCACAGAAGCTATTTTGACGTGGTTCTGACTTACGCAAGATGCCCGGGACTGACCGGTTACGTTGCAAAAGACAGTATGAAAAAAATCCCGCTTCTTTCCAGCTGGATGAAACGGCTGCATTGTTTATTCCTGAACAGATCTGATATCAAAGAAGGGCTGAAGACGATCTTACAAGGAATCGATCAGATGAAAAATGGTATTTCCATGTGTATCTTCCCGGAAGGCACACGCAACGAAGCATCGGATGATACACTGCTTCTTCCATTTAAAGAAGGAAGTCTGAAAATGGCAGAAAAGACCGGATATCCGATCATTCCAATGTCAATCAACAATACGAGAAATATTTTCGAAGCCCATAGACCGTTTATCCGTTCTGCACATGTGGTTCTGGAATACGGCGAGCCAATCTATCCGAAGGATCTGCCAAAGGAACAGAAAAAATTCCTCGGTGCCCACTGTCAGGAGATCATTCAGAATACCATATCCAAAAATCAGTCACTGGTATAAAAATATGATGAAAAAAGTTTCTCAGATTTCTTTTTACACCGGGAGCAGAGAAGAACTGCTCCCGGGATTTACTTCAAAATTCCCTTATATTTCTTCCTGTTCCGATATCACAAAACATCCGGGACACTTCTGCCCATGGCACTGGCATCCGGCCATGGAGCTTTTTTATCTTAAACAGGGATCTCTTGAATACAACACACCTGGCAGCAGAATCCTTTTGGCGGAGGGCTGTGGCGGTCTGATCAATTCCAATGTCCCGCACATGACAAGACCAGGTCCGGATTTTGCTTCCTCGACACAGTTGCTGCATCTTTTCGACCCTTCTTTTATTTCCGGCGTCCATGGCAGCCTGATCGATGAGAAATATGTCACACCGCTGACCATCGCATCCCAGATCGAGATCATCCCTCTTTATCCGGATCATCCGGAACATAAACAAGTGCTCTCTGCTATCCGCGATTCCTTTTTGATTTCAGAAAACACCCCCGGCTACGAACTAAAACTGCGTTCTGCCCTCTCAGATATCTGGTTTCAGATTTTTGAACTTGCACTGCCGCTGATGCAGACCAAAGACCGGTTTGACAAACGAAACAAACGCCTGAGACTGATGATGGTCTACATTCATGAACATTACGCCGAAAAGATTTCCGTAAAAGATATTGCCGGTACCGCTTTTGCCAGTGAACGCGAATGTTTCCGACTCTTTCACGACTGTCTGCATATGAGCCCTGCCGAATATATCAAAAACTACCGTCTTCAGGCAGCCTGCGATATGCTCGCAAATACAAGAGAACATATCACTTTTATCAGCCAGAGCTGCGGCTTTGGAAGCAGCAGTTATATGGGGAAAATTTTCCGTGAATCGATGGGATGTACACCGAACGAATACCGCACAAAGCTGCGTGGCTGATATAAAATGATAGTCAGGCGGATATTCGCAATCCGCTTTGCTATTTGGTTAAAATGCTGCATTTCATGCATCATCGGCAGCATATCTTCGATTCCGCACATAAGATTGGCAGTATTCTGCTATAAAAAGGCAGAAATAAGATATTTTTTTGCCTTTTTATGCACTATAATCATAATCGAAATGAATCATATCCCTCAAAATCCTGGTCGCACACACGATTGCTTACCACTTTGCAGAAGTGGCGGCCTTCTCCGACTGAATGATTCATTGCAGCTGGAAATGCCCACATACATTTACCTTGCTGTATTCATTTCATCACACTACTTTCGGATCAGGGCGTGATTCGGCCATCATGCCCGAGTTCCCTTTTCGTTTTTTCGATAAATTTGAGAGGAGATTCTATGAGTGCAATTAAAATTGTTTTTTTTGACATTGACGGAACTTTAATTGATATGAATAAGAAACGTATTTCTGAAAAAATGCTGGAGACACTCCGCAGGCTGAAAGAAAACGGCACGATTATTTGCATTGCGACCGGCAGAAGTCCGATAGCACTTCCGCATTTTGAAGGTGTTGAATTTGATGCTTTTCTGACTTTTAACGGTTCTTACTGTTTCACAGAAGATGCGGATATCTTTTCCAATCCAATCCCGACTGAAGATGTACATATGATCATCCAAAACGCCACGGCTCTTGGTCGTCCTCTGACGGTTGCCACAAAAAACAGACTGGCATCAAACGGCAAGGATGAGGATCTGATCGAATATTATTCTTTTGCCAAACAGGAGATTGATGTGGCTGATGATTTTGAGCAGGTTGCTAATGAAAAAGTCTATCAACTGATGGCCGGAAGCTCACTTGCAGAACATCCGGCACTGATGAAGGATGTTTCCCATGCACGTATCACCTTCTGGTGGAACCGTGCCGTTGACATTATCCCGACAGACGGCGGAAAAGGCCGCGGCATCGAAAAAATGTTAGAATATTATCACTTCGATAAATCGCAGGCAATGGCGTTCGGAGACGGAAACAATGACATCGAAATGTTGAAGAGTGTCGGCCACGGCGTTGCCATGGCAAATGCTTCTGATGAATTAAAAGCGATTGCCGACGATGTGTGCGGTGATGTGGCAGAGGATGGTATTTACTACTACTGTCTGGAACATGGTATGATCTGAACTCTGCACACCGCCTGCAAAGGTTGAAGTCCCTCACATCTGAAGTATAACAAAAAGCTCCGGCGAGAATGTAATCACATTCCGCCGGAGCTTTTTCTGTTTTATTTGTTTCTATATTTCCTGTAATTTTTTCACTACTTTTTCAAAATGCATGAAATGCGATGCCTTTACCAGCACGGTATCCCCGCTCTGGATCAGAGACGGCAGACAGGTCAGCAGTGCCTCCATCGTCGGAACCTGCAGCACTTCGCCACAGCCGCCGTTTGCCATGGCTGCTTCTGCCATATGGCTGCTGATTTTTCCGGTGCAGATCAGAAGGTCGATCTTGTTCTTTGCCGCATGGTATCCGACTTCTGCATGCATCTGTTCTTCGTTTTCTCCAAGCTCTCCCATGTCACCAAGGATCGCCACTTTACGGCCTTTTGCATCTCGCAGCACGTCCAGAGATGCTTTCATGGAAACCGGATTTGCATTGTAGCAGTCATCGATGATCTGGATATCTCCATGGTTAATGATATGGAATCTTCCGCCAACCGGCTCCAGTGCCTCGATGCCGGCTTTGATCTCCTGCATGGTCAGTCCCAGTGCCCTGCCGACAGCCGTCGCTGCCAGTGCATTGAGTACCATATGCCCTCCCGGGATCGGAACGGTAACACGGATGCTCTCTCCGTCCGCATGGATCGTGCAGGCAATACCGGAAAGCCCCAGGCTCTCAATCTCATCTGCATAGACCGGCCTCTGTCCTTCCACACCGAAAAATATCGGTTTGATGCCTTTTACTTCCTCAATCGTATCCAGCTTGTCATCGTCCCCATTTAAAATGATGCAGCCGTCTTCTTTCAGGAAATCAAAGATTTCCGTCTTTGCTCTTAAAATACCGTCACGGTCTTTTAAAAACTCCAGATGACACTGTCCAATATTGGTGATCACGCAGATATCCGGTCTGGCTACTTTGGCAAGACGATGCATCTCTCCAAAATGGCTGATGCCCATCTCAAGGACTGCGATCTGATGTTCATCTCGCAGACGGAAAACGGTAAGCGGCAGCCCCAGCTCGTTATTGAAATTGCCAAGGGTCTTCAGCACATTGTATTTCTGAGCTAAAACCGATGCGATCACTTCTTTTGTGCTGGTTTTTCCGACACTTCCGGTGATACCGACTACTTTGATATCGAGCTGCTGCCGGTAGTACTCGGCGATCCCTTTGACTGCCTCCAGAGAAGATGCAACCTGAATGTACGGTCCTGCCGGGTTTGCCAGCTCTTTTTCACTTAAAACAGCCAGTGCACCTTTCTCAAAAACAGACGGGATAAAGTCGTGTCCGTCTACACGCTCTCCCGGAATTGCCACAAACAGGCAGCCCTTTGCTGCCTGCCTGCTGTCTGTGGTAATACTCTCTACAATACTCTGTTTCATCTCTTCGCTTCCGTGGTAAACACCTCCGCAAGCCTGAGCTATTTTTTCAAGGGACATATTTTTCATGTTAAAAATACCTCTCTGTTCTTTTATTTTGCTGATACAGCGATCAGTTTCTCGCAGAGGTCCGCAAAATCCATGCCAAGTGCCTGTGCTTCCTGCGGCAGAAGGCTGGTCGGTGTCATGCCCGGAAGTGTATTGGCTTCCAGACAGTACATTTTACCGTCCCTGGACATCATAAAGTCCAGTCTTCCGTAATTGTCAAGCTGCAGTGCTTTAAACCCTTTCACCGCATATGCCTGCATCTGCTCTGTCTGTTCTTTCGTCAGAACGGCCGGACAGGTCTCAACAGTGCTTCCGGCTTTGTATTTGTTCGTGTAATCATAAAAGCCTTCAATCGGTGCGATCTCAATGATCGGATAAGCTATTCCGTCCACAACACCGACTGAAAATTCACGACCTTTGATATATTCTTCCACAACGATCACATCTTCATAAGAAAATGCATCTACAACTGCTGCTTCGTATTCTTCCTGTGTTTTCGGAATCGTAACGCCGACGCTGGAACCTCCGCAACACGGTTTTACAACGCACGGAAGTGTCATGCCATGTGCCTCAAGCGAAATATCCTCGCCTTTTCTCAGGATAAATCCTGCCGGTGTCGGAACTTCATTCTGCCAGAAAAGCTGTTTGGAAAGTCCCTTATCCATGGCAATCGCACTTCCCAGATAACCACTTCCCGTATAACGGATACCGAGCAGGTCAAAAGCTGCCTGTACTTTTCCGTTCTCACCGTTCTCGCCGTGCAGTGCCAGGAACACAACATCTGCTGCCTGACACAGTGCAATCACATTGGTGCCAAAGAATGCTTTTCCTTCTTGAATGCTCTTCTCTACCTGACTGTCAAAACTTCTCGCATAAGCGGCTGCGGCATCGACATCGTATTCATCGGTAAACGCCTGCATCGGATCTGCATCTTCTCTTCCGAAATAGACATCCACCAGGATAGCCTGATGACCTCTGCTTCGAAGTGCCTTGCATACCTGTGTACCGGATACGATCGATATCTCACGCTCGGTACTGATACCTCCTGCTAAAACAACAATTTTCATAATGTTCCTCCTCATGCCGCAGTTCTGCGGTCTTTTTCTTTCTATATAGCTCATCACTGCCCATCTATGGCTGTATACGACGTCGGATCACTCAGGGTATCGGTTGTGGTGCCTGTCGTTGTATCAGCCGCACTGCTCTCCGGGCTGACTTCCACTCCCTGCTCGTTGATCACACGGGTCTCAGCCGGCTGTGAGATTGCCACAGAGCCGGTGCCCTGATTGATCGAAGACTTATAAACAACGATCGGTGTTCCGATCTCGATATTGTCAAAAATAATACCTGCCTGATCCCACGGTGTATTGACACATCCATGCGAACCATTTCCCTGATAAAGCGTTCCGCCAAAGCTTGCACGCCATTTTGCATCGTGGATACCGACACCGCCGTTGAACGGCATCCAGTAATCAACCGGTGTATTGTAGCTCTTGCCGGTCAGGTTATCGGCTCCCCGAAGGATCGCCTTTGCTTCCTTGTCAAACAGGCAGTAAAGCCCTAGCGGAGTCTCGTAACCGTCTTTTGTCGCATCGCCGGTAACGACCGGAGTATCAACCAGACACTGTCCGTCTTTGTAGAACCACATACGCTGGTTGGTGATATCAATCTCCACATAGGTATCGCCGATATCGTTTTCTTCCCCTCTTGCCATGGCACTTTCCAGCCACTGTGGCTGTCTTGTCGCAGATTCGCCTGATTTAAGTGTCTCATCCAGCCATGCCGCCTCGGTCTCTTCATCCATCTTCCAGCCGTAATTCATGCTGGTTACGGTCACGGTCTCTCCAAGTGAGGTATGGAATGTCTCATCGGTACCGAATGTATCGTACTTGTCTGCCAGCTGTCCGATCCAGTCTGCGATATGATTCCAGTCAAAAGAAACATTTCCGCTGGAATCTACTGTCATCCAGTCTTTGAATGTCTGGTAATCCAGCACATCGGAAGCATCTCCGATCTCATATGTAACCGTCATATCCCAGTATTTCTGCAAAGATGCCAGTTTCTTTTTCAGTTTTTTATTGTCACTGGTCTTCTTTGGTTTCAGATAGCAGTCGCTCTCTTCCAGATTTACTTCGGTCTTGCCGTCCGTCACTGCCTGACAGAGCAGCTCATAGACTTTATCTTCATCCAGCTGATTGCCTTCCACTTCCTCCACAATCTCAAATCCGGAAGACGTTTCATCAATATAGGCATCTTTCGGTTCGGTAACTTTATCGCTGTCAAAAGCATCCAGTTTTTCCATCGCTTCTTTGAGCTTTGCCTTATTGTAAACCGTCGGAGTCGTCATCGTATACTCCTGCGGATGGAAGTATGCATTGATCCATAAAAAAGAGTTCTGTGAATATTTCAGCTGCTGTGCCGCACCGTCTGATACATACTCAAACTGAATATCCGCACCGTCGATCTGTTCGGTCTTGTTGTCTTTTTCATGCACCCGCAGTACATAATCCTGCACCTGGTTTGCAACCAGATTTTCTACTTCTTTTACGGTCTTGCCGGACACATCAATGCCGTTTACCGTCGTCCCCGGAAAGAAACGGTCCATATAGTAAACGCCAAATCCCAGATAAACAGCAACCATGATCAGGACAACAATGCCGGCCACGATAAGAGGTGTTCTGGAATGTTTCTTTTTCGGCAGTTCCGGTTTTACCGGCTGCTGCTCATATCTTCCTGGTCTTCCCTGGCTTCCTTCTCTCCGGCTTCTTTCTGATCCCGGTGTTCTCTGCGGCTGTTCCAGTCCTTCGGCTCTTCTGTGCCGTTCTTCTCTTGAGCCTTCCCGTCTTGAACCTTCTGTTCTTGAACGGTCTCTTCTTCTTTTTCTTTTTGGTCCATCGTTTAATGTGATTTCCTTCATATGCTTTTCCTTTGCCTCTTAAAAATACTGTTATCATCCCCGGTATTTTGCAGCAGAGCAGCCATTTGCGTTCCGCTTTCAAAATACATTCCTATTTTAGCACGTATCCAAAAAAAGTAAACACCTACCTGTCAAGAAAAACAGACCGAAATTACAACATTTTAAATGCGATCAGTACAATCCCCAAAATCACAAGTACCACTCCGGTTGCACGGTTTAACGTTTCCGGTTTTGCCCTGTTTGCAAAACGTGCCGCAATCCTTGCCCACAGGAACGTGAACAGCACGCACAGCACCAAACAGGTGATATCCGGCATGCCGCCGATCGCAAAATGAGAAGCCGCACCGGTAAATGCCGTAAACGCCATGATAAACACGCTCGTTCCGACTGCGGTCTTCAATTCATAGCCAAGCACACTTGTCAGGATCAGAAGCATCATCAGTCCGCCGCCCGCTCCGACAAAGCCGCAGATAAATCCGATCAGCATGCCGCAGATCACAGACTGGATAAAACGCTTCTTTTTTGAGACTGCCTGCATGGCTTCTTTGGTCGTCATAACCGGTTTTACGATAAATTTGACACCAAGCAGCAGTGTCATGACCATCGAAAATCCGCCCATGGTCGTACTCGGGAGCAGACTTGCGATATAGCTGCCCACCAGCGTAAATAAAAGTACTGTGACCATCATCACGATTCCGTTTGCCACATCCAGGTTTTTGTTTTTGCCGTAAGTATAAGCTGAAACCGCACTGGCGAGCACATCGCTGGCAAGTGCGATGCCGACTGCCTGATACGGATCCATGCCAAGAAAAGTGATCAGCATCGGACTGATCACAGCTGCCGCACTCATGCCGGCAAACCCGGTTCCGATGCCGGCTCCCATTCCGGCAAAGAAACAGACTAAAATCGTAAAAATCATATTTTGTCCTCTTTTCTCTTTTTGTGTTAAAGCCCATTATAAAACATCTTCTCCACAAAAATCAATACCGCAAGAAACGCTTCTTTCGCTTCCTGCGGTATTTTATCTTTTCTTTCAATATCTTTTATGGCAGTCCGAAAAAAAACAGATCAGACTGATCCGTTTTTCCGTGTCGTTACGGTAACTGTGCTGCCGGTCCATCTCCAGGCAAAACACATCCTCTTTTCCGACCAGATATGCTTCCTCGCCGCACCGGATCTTTACTTCGCCTTCCAGCACAGAAATGTATGCTCTTGTCTTTTTCCCCTGAATGCTGCCGGTATATTCTGCCCCCGGTTCCATATCAATCCGGTAAATCTTTGCCACACAGTTATCTTCATAAGGAAAACAGTTCCATATTTTATATTCGCCCCTTACTTCCTTTGTCGGCTCCATCTCTTTTATATGCACCAGTCTGGACCCTGGAAACACATCCTCTGTCAGCTCCTGAAATTCAATGTGAAGTCCGCCGATAATCTTTCCGATCACACCAAGAGAAGGGTTTGCGGTCCCTTTTTCGATCTGAGCCAGCATACTTTTGCTCACCCCGGTCTGTTCAGCCATTCCCTCAAGACTCATCCCTTTTTCCCTGCGGATCCGCTTTAAATTAACTGCAACGTTATAATTCAGATTGTCCATAACTGCTCCCTAGTCCTCCGATATACTGATCACGCTCAGTTCTTTCCGGTACTTTTTTTTATGTTCTTTTTTCTGGAGGTACATTTCATGATCTGCCTGTTTTATAATATCCCTGACCTGCATCTCCTCATTTCCGCCCTCTACTTCTACGATACCGCAGCTGAAACTCTTCGGATATTCCTTTGTCTGCCCGGATGAAAATTCTTTCTGTACTTTCCTTATTTTCTGCTCTGCCATCTCGTAGGGACAGTTACACAGGATCACGCAGAACTCATCTCCTCCAATCCTTGCAAACACATCTTCTTTTCGGATGTGTTTTTGGATCGTCTCAACAAAAAACGTGATATACCAATCCCCTTCTGTGTGTCCGTATTGATCATTGATATATTTCAGATGATCCAGATCGCAGTAACAGAAGGTCAGGTTGCTCCCTTCTTTCAGCATATCCTCTGCCTTCTCCAGGAAATAGTGACGGTTTCCGATCTGTGTCAGCCCATCGCGGTTCGCTTCCATCCTCAGACGTTCTTCCCGCAGCTTCTCTTCCGTCACATCCCGGATAATATAAAGAAAGGCCTGTTCTCCCTGCCACTGCATATATCCGGTAATGATCCTATAAAAATGATGTCTTGAATCCTCTGCTTCCCATATCCATTCAAAAGAATCTCTGCTCTCTTCCGACCGGTGTTTCTGTGCAAACCGAATACACGTCTGATAAACTTCATTCCGATCAATACTTCTGTCATTCCTCTTTTTACAGTACAGAATCCTCCTGCCATCGGCACTGGTCACGAAAATCTCCTCTTCGCTACGGTCGATCATCTCTACCAGAAGCTGATTGTAAGTTTCTACCATCCCGGCATGTACTTTTTCCCGCTCTGCTTCCTGTTTCAGTTTTAATTCCCGCTCCTTCAGCTGCTGCGTCATCGTATTGAATGCCTCTGAAAATTCCCCGAGATAAGATACTGTCTGAGAATAGTCACCCTTTGCCACCTGTTTTGCCTGCCAGGTCAGATGATTTAGATTTGCATGGATATTTTTTAAATTTTCGCACAAAAAATTCTCCCGCGGCGGCGGCTGCACCGACAGATTTCCTCTCGAAAGGGCTGCTTCGTACTGTTTTGTTTCTGTCAACGTCTTTGCAAAATACTGCAGTCCCCTGCCAAGCTTCCGAAAAGGCTCATCGAGTTGTTCCACATCAAGCGGCTGAATTTTTTTATCATACAGGATGCTTCTGAGGTATTCAAACAATAATTCGCTGTTTTTATCCTCCATGACTATGCTCCTATTTTTCGTCTTCTATATTTGCATGAAATCTGCACACGCGGTCACCGGTTGCCCAGCAGTCTACCTCTACTGCCGTATAGAACTTTCCGGAATACATGCTTAAAATACCGCCGATAAATCCTTCGTCGTAATTGCATACCGTCTCGCCAAGGATCGGAAGTCCGGAACAGTCCGCATCCTCTGACACATTGAGAATGATCTTTCCGCTCTCCTCATCTACCTTTTCGATACGCAGCACACCGATCTTTAATTCCTGCATTTTACTCTGAAGCTCACTTACAAACTGATCCAGCGGCTGATCCAGATTCAGCATTTTCTTTGCAAAATATTCTCCCGCCTTGCGTCCGGCATTTCGGAAAATCTCAATCTGCTTTTCCTTTCCAAACTGTCCGATCAGCTCCTCTTTCAGGGAATATTCCAGCAGACGGTAAACCATCACCGGAAGCTCTTCTCCGAGATTGCCTCTGCTGCCCGCATCATACTGCAGATAATCCTCCAGTGTAAGAACTTTCCCTCCCGTCATAAAAACATTTTCTTCCATTGTATTCTCCTCTGCCTGTGTCCATTTATTCCTTAACTCATCATTCTATGTATTTCAGTATAACATCTCTTTTTTCTCAGTTCAACCAATTTTCCGATAAAAAGAGCCATAACCAACTTCGTTTAAAGTCAGCCATGGCTCTGTTTTCTCAAATTTTTATTTATCTTCCAGAATCTTATCAATACTTACCAGTTTTACGCTCAGTACAAAGATTTCTGTTGCCGTTTTCAGCTCTTCCGGTGTCGGGTAAGACGGTGCGATACGAATATTGGAATCCTGCGGATCTTTTCCATATGGGAATGTTGCACCGGCATCGGTCATAACAACACCAGCTTCTTTTGCTTTGGCTACGATTGCTTTTGCACAGCCAGGCAGTGAATCAAAGGAAATGAAGTATCCTCCGCGCGGTTCAAGCCAGCTTCCGATCTCCAGTCCGCCCAGCTCATTTTTCAGTCCGCTCAATACAGCTTCAAATTTCGGACGCAGGATGTCTGCATGCTTTCTCATATGCAGCACCATGCCGTGGATATCTTTGAAGAATCTTACGTGACGCAGCTGGTTCAGTTTATCATGACCGATGGTCTGAATGGTCATCTGCTTTTTAATATCTGCAATATTTGCTTTGGAAGTACCGATTGCAGCCACACCGGAACCCGGGAAGCTTACTTTGGATGTAGAGCAGAATTTGTAAACCATGTCCGGATTACCTTCTTTTTTACATTCCATCAGGATCTCAACCAGATTGTCCTGTTTATCCTCATATAAATGATGAATACCATATGCATTGTCCCAGTAAATACGGAAGTCTTCTGCTGCCGGTTTCAGTCTTGCAAAACGGCGTACTGTTTCATCAGAATAGGTGATACCCTGTGGGTTGGAATATTTCGGCACACACCAGATACCTTTGACTGCCGGATCGTTGTTGACATATTCTTCAACCATATCCATATCCGGTCCATCTTCATGCATCGGAATGTTGATCATCTCAATACCGAAGTGCTCTGTAATCTTGAAGTGACGGTCATATCCAGGAACCGGGCACAGGAATTTTACTTTATCCAGTTTGCACCACGGAGTGCTGCCCATTACACCATGAGTCATGGAACGTGCCACCGTATCGTACATAACGTTCAGACTTGAGTTTCCATAAATAATAATATTGTCCGGAGATACCTCTGTCATATCAGCCAGAAGCTCTTTTGCTTCTTTAATACCATCAAGTACGCCATAGTTTCTGCAGTCAACGCCTTCTTCACATACCAGATCTGCATTGCTGTCCAGTACATCCATCATTCCCATTGACAGATTCAGCTGTGCGGTAGAAGGTTTTCCTCTGGACATATCCAGCTTCAATCCTTTGGCCTTTATCTCTGCGAACTGCTGTTCCAGGTTCTCTTTTTCCTTAAGCAGCTCTTCTCTGCTCAAATCCTTGTACGGTGTCATAGTAATCCTCCTCATCTTTCATGTCCATACGCAAAATACACTTGTTTGCCCTGCACGTATCCTGCTCTATCAGCTATTTTATTACGCACCTTGGGTTTCGTCAAGCTTTTTTCGATTTTAGTGATGGAACAGACGGATTCCTGTAAATGCCATTGCCATATTATATTTATCGCAGGTCTCAATCACCAGGTCATCTCTTACGGATCCGCCCGGCTCTGCAATATATTTTACACCGCTCTTGTGAGCACGCTCGATGTTGTCGCTGAACGGGAAGAATGCATCAGAACCAAGTGTTACGTCCTGCATCTGATCCAACCATGCACGTTTCTCTTCTTTTGTGAATACTTCCGGTTTCTCGGTAAATACTTTCTGCCATGCTCCGTCAGCCAGTACATCCATATATTCGTCTCCGATGTAAACGTCGATCGCATTGTCACGGTCTGCACGACGGATGCCTTCGATGAACGGCAGGTTCAGAACTTTCGGGCACTGACGCAGCCACCAGTTGTCAGCCTTCTGTCCGGCAAGGCGTGTGCAGTGTACACGGGACTGCTGTCCGGCACCGATACCGATCGCCTGTCCGTCTTTTACATAGCATACGGAGTTAGACTGTGTGTATTTCAGTGTGATCAGAGAAATCTTCAGGTCATTTAATGCATTCTGCGGAATGTCTTTGTTTTTTGTCACGATGTTGGAGAGCAGCTCATCGTCAATCTTCAGATCCTGACGACCCTGTTCAAACGTAACACCAAATACCTGTTTGTGCTCCAGTTTTGCCGGAACATAGTTTTCATCGATCTGGATCACGTTGTAATTTCCTTTTTTCTTCTGTGCCAGGATCTCCAGTGCTTCTTCGCTATAACCAGGAGCGATCACGCCGTCGGATACTTCACGTTTGATCAGCATGGCAGTGTCTTTGTCGCAGACATCGGACAGTGCAATAAAATCTCCGAAAGAAGACATACGGTCTGCACCTCTTGCTCTTGCATAAGCACATGCCAGCGGTGAAAGATCACCCATGTCATCTACCCAGTAGATTTTTTTCAGGACATCAGACATCGGCAGACCGATCGCTGCACCTGCCGGTGAAACATGTTTAAAAGAAGTCGCTGCCGGCAGTCCGGTTGCCTCTTTTAATTCTCTTACCAGCTGCCAGCCGTTAAATGCATCCAGGAAATTGATGTATCCAGGTCTTCCCATCAGCACTTTGATCGGAAGGTCACTGCCGTCTGCCATGTAGATCTTAGATGGTTTCTGATTCGGGTTACAGCCATATTTCAGTTCTAATTCTTTCATTCTGATTTCCTCCTGACGTTTCATAATATACGTTAATTCATAAGATGCCATACGAATTGTTCCGTACTTCGTACTCTCACAATTCTTATCTGTTTTTATTTACGATCTTTGTCTCATATTTTCCGGTTGCGATGTCGATGTAACGCACAAACAGGGAGACTTTGTTATCCTTGTTCAGACTGTTCCACAGGGTTTCGGTAAATGTTTCCATATCATCCGGAATTGCGATCAGTTTCGGTTCTCCTTCGAAACTTGGCAGCGGATTGCCGTCGCACTTGTAGGTATGGATGAAATGTCCTTCGCCTGCCACACAGTTTTCATATGCAAACGTGTAGCGGTTGCAGGAATCCGGATTTCCGTTATTGCTCTTTAAAATCGACATTGCATAGCTGTATTTTCCGTTTTCGATGTGCATGATACCGGAGATACGCGGTGTATAGTTCGGTGCATCCGGCTCAAACTCACGGCTTCGAAGAGACTGTTCAAATGTAAGCTGACGATCCATGCCTTCGTAGATGGTATCGGTCTGATCTCCGTTTGTAACGATCGTCTTATTTCCCAGCACACGTACCGGTGCGTAGATGATCAGGCTCGGGTCAACCAGCTTGGAAGGATCAAATGCCTGTGTTCGGATGCCTTCTCCATCCTCCACAAAGATACGGTTGCGGCTGTTCTCGCTTCTTCCCATGATAAAATAAGCGGTCACTGCCTTTGTACCATCCTTGGATCTTCCAATGATGATACCTCTTCCCGGATAAGAATTTTCCTGAAGTTCTTTTTCAATCGATAACATTTCCATGTTTGCATTCTCCTTTTCTTTTCACTCTCAACCTGCTTTGAAGCACTGTGCCAATCCACAGAACATTTCATTTTGCCAAAAATCCGAATTCAGACCAAGGCAAAAAAAATGTGCCGCACACTCCAAGCAAGATCTGCCCAGACGGTCGACACTTTTACCCTTATACTCCCTGTGGTCTATTCCACTTCCGTCAGTCGTATAATTATTTAAACCTTACCATTTCCCTGAAAAAAAGTCAACCTTGATTTTCGGTTTTCAGCCTTTTTCCATCCAGCACTGCCTCAGTCAGCACATCGCCCCGGTATTTCAGTTTCAGAGAAAAAAACGGATGCTCTTCTTTTAAAAGTTTAAAAAAGATTTTATCGCCTTCCCAGAGGTTCAGCCTTTCAAGCTCACTTTTCTTTACCCACTCCAGCGTTCCTTCATCGCAGGTGATCATATCCCCTTCAAAGCCATCCGCCGTGTAAAGACACATATATTCCGTTTCCCATGCATCCGAAAGAAACGTGACCAGTCCCCGGAAACGCCAGGAAGTGAGCGTAAGCCCTGTCTCTTCCTTTACTTCACGGAGCAGACATTCTTCCGGCGTCTCGTCCTTCTCAAAATGCCCGCCGACCCCGATCCACTTATCTTTATTGACATCCACCTCTTTTTTGATGCGGTGCAGCATCAGATAGCGGTCATCCTTTTCCAGATAACAAAGTGTTGTAAGTCCCATTTTCTGTCTTTTCCTCCCTTTCCCGGTGCATGACGTGCACCTCACAGCAAGAATGCCAGAGGCATTCTTGAATTAAGTTTCATACCTGCATATTTCCCTACATCTGCTTGCGGACAACTGCATATTCATCATCCAGCCGATAATATGGGCAACAATAGTGGCTGTCCTCCATAAAACGCACCAGCTCATCCTCATCAAGATTCACTGTACAGATGGATTCTTCACAGTCCTCGTCGTATACATAATTCACACAGGTTTCACAGTCATTACGCATCGCTTTCTCCCTTTCTCAATTTCCGTAAAACTGATACAGGCATCCCGTCTGATTTTTTATACTTTCTGTTCTCGGTTCTGGAATTGCCTGCTCTGTGTTCATCTTATCTTTTTTTCTTTTTTCTGTCAATGCCAGGAATCCAGGGTATCATGTTTCTGCTTTTTGGCTCTTTTACGACATATTTTGTCCTGTAAAGGCACATGCTGTCCTTTAACGGGACAGCCCTTTTTCAATTTTCGTTTACCATGTGTTTGACCAAACAATTTCCGCATGAATTCAAGTCGAACGCACGTGAGACTTGGCACGCGATTCTGGGCAGCTTGGCTGACATTTGCCTGACAGGATCGCTGTGCAATAAAGGGTTCAAGGAGACCTTATGAATTGTTTTACCAAAAAGGAGGACTTATATGCCGCGAATTATAGAAGGAAAAGAAATGAACCTGATCGGCGACCGGCTCCGGGTTCTGCGAAAAAAACATCACTTAAGCCAGCAACAGCTTTCCGAACGTCTGGAAACACAGGCTGTTTATATCTGCCGCGGTTCCATTTCAAGAATTGAGGACAAAAGTCGGACCGTCACTGACATTGAACTAATGGGACTTGCAAAAGTACTTGGCGTAAAAATTCAGGATCTGTTTGAATAGTGTTATTTTTCCACTGCAAAGCATTAACTTATTGACTTATTGTGCAGAAACTCTTACAATGGATAGATGAGCAGGATGCGAATTTTTCTTTACTCGAGAGCCATTCGCATACATCAAAACTACGATATATTCATTTATTCTTGAATCAGGAGGATTTTTATTATGCAGCAAGTATCTGTATTTGCAGAAAACCAAAGAGGTATGATGGAAAAGATCACAGGTGTTCTTCGCAGTGAAGATATCAATATCCTGGGATCGGTAACAAATGACAGTGCCGAATACGGTATCGTCCGCATGGTCGTATCCAATCCGGCAGCAGCCGTAGATGCTCTGACACAAGCCGGTCTTCTGTGCCACCTTACGGAAGTAGTCGGTGTGGAACTGATGGATGAAGTCGGAAATCTGAACCAGCTGCTCCAGGCACTTTCCGAGAGCAATATCAATGTAAATTACCTGTACCTTTCCTTTAACCGCGAGACAGGCATGCCGATCATGGTATTCCATTCCGAGGATATTATGGAAGTGAAAGCCTGTATCGAACGCAAAGGGTATACAGTATTGTAAATGTGCAAATGAACGCCATAAAATATAAAATAGTTTTGTAAAAATAGTACGCCATGATGATTCGAAAACAATCTCCTGACACGCATCGTTTCCTGTTCGGTTCGCTCGCCTGTTAGCCGCCCTTCCGCCTAAACTCGCCTCTTCGAGGCTCAGACAGCGGCTCTCTGGGGAGGCAACATCGCAAACCTCACGACGGAAGCCTTGCTACCGTCAGAGCGATTTGTTTTCGAATTCATCATGGCTGTATTATTTTACACAA
>NZ_JAJEQE010000028.1 GCF_020687205.1 Hominisplanchenecus faecis | reverse complement strand
GCGGGTCCCAAGGTCTTTCATCCACCTATGAGCAAGCTCATGTGGATTTAGACCTTTTGACCCTGGCATCATCTTATATATCTTATCCATTTTTTACATATTTTACAAGTAAAAAAACCGCCCCGGCAGTTTTTCACTGCCGGGGACGATTTTCCGATGGTTATAAGTTCCGATCGGGCTGTCTTTATATCCGCTTTTCTATGTGCTTATTTTGTGATCTTAACGCCTGCTTTCTGTCCTTTTCCTTTCAGCAGTCTTTTGTAAGATCTCAGCTTCTTAGCCGGTACTTTGATCTTTGCTTTCGCATGGATACCCTTGAATGCTTTTTTGCCGACTTTCTTCAGAGAAGTGGATTTGATCGTGATGCTCTTCAGGTTTGCTGCTTTTTCAAACGCACTCTTACCGATAGTCTGAACGTTTTTGCCGATCACAACTTTTTTCAGTTTCTTATCGCCCTTGAATGCTTTGTTTGCGATTGCGGTTACCTTGAAGGTGTATTTGCCGTTCGCACTCTTAACGGTTGCCGGAACAGTAAAGGCTGTCTTCTTGTTATTTCTCTTAACAAGTGTTACCGTACCACCCTTTGCTGCAGATTTTGTCACCTTGTAAGTAGCGTTTTTGTACTTGATCGTAGCACCTTTTGCCGGAACATCGTTGGCCGGAGTCGGGTTCGGTGTCGGATTCGGTGTCGGGTTTGGTGTCGGTTCTGGCTTCGGTTCCGGATTTGGCTTCGGTTCCGGTGCCGGATCAACGCCTTTTACAAGATTTGCTCTTGCTGTCTGCAGTTTTGCAAGTGCTGCATTTACTTCTTCTTTTGTAGCTCCGTCTTTCTTTACGATTTTCTGAGCTTCTTCCAGAGCTGCTTTATATGCTGCATAAGAGCTTGCTGTGTACTCTGATTTCTCAATTGTTTCTGCCAGCTTGATCTCACCCTGAATTTTTTCGATTGTTTCTTTGTCTGCTACTTTTACCGTTGCATTCAGTTTAATTTTGTAAGTATTGGTCTTCTTACCATCTTCGGAGGTAACGATTACCTTTACAACGTCATCTTTATCAAATGGTACTACTGTTACAGATGCATTGTCTTTTGCAGTTGCTTCTACAACCGCTTTGTCTGCTCTGTCTACGTTTACGGTATAACCATCCAGTTTGCCTGCTGCAAAGCCGGCTACTGCTGTTCCGTTTACTTTCAGATCACTCAGTTCCGCTGTGCTGTTGGATGTATAACCGTTTGTGCTTGTCCAGATCTCCAGCTCAGTCAGACCAACATAGCCTGTACCAACCTGTTTCATGGTAAATCTCAGTGCTTTTGCTTTCTGGACATCTTTAAATACCAGTTCATTCTTCTGATTTACCTGGTAATCTCCTTTGGTAAATGCAACTTCTTTGAAGTTTTCGCCATCTTCGGACACTGCAATGGTTACGCTTTCCGGTGCGGATACGTTTTCATCACCGAAGAACCATGCATTGATGCTTGCCAGTTCGTAAACTTCATCCCATGTAAACGTAATAACCGGTGAAGAGTTCAGCAGATGGTCGTTCCAGTTTGTCCATCGCATATTCGGCTTATTCAGAACATTGTTTGTACCATCTACGATGGAGAGCAGGTTATCTGCAGGCTCACCACAGCTCTCTGTCAGAGTCTTATATTTCGGTGCTACGTTGACTGCTTCTTTTACTTCGCCTTCTGCAACACGTACGGTTGCCGTTGCGGTCATCTCTGTGCCGTCTACGTCAACTTTACCGTTTACTTTTACAACATCGCCGACTTTTGCCAGATCCGTTGCTTTGATAGACTCCCAGGTAACTGCATATGCACCATAGCTTGTGCCATCCGGAAGGATACCGGCTACAGTTGAAGGCAGGGTCGGAACCAGATTTTTTACGGTTGCTCTTGTGTAGTTCTGTACTGCCACGATGATCGGTTTTACATGAAGGTTTGCAGATACTGCTACTTCTTCGTTTCCAACTTTCAGTGTTCCATTCAGGACATACTCGCCAGGAGTGTTGTACATCTCATTTGTCAGATTCCAGGTGATCGTACCTTCCTGTGTGGAATCATCACTCATGATACCGTTTACGGTTGTCTGAAGCTGTGGTTTGGTTCCCATGGTAACGGTGTATTCTGATTTGATCGTGTAATCTTTCAGGAATACTTCACCTTTTTTGTCACCTACCGTATTTACAAATACAGAATCCCCTTTCAGACCTGCGGATTCTGCTTTCAGTACGAAACCGCCTGCACCTTCGGTGCTGCGTACGATAACGAGTGCTTTTCCGCTGAATGCCTTGATGTTTGCGGTCTTGTCGCTTGTCAGAACGGATTTCTGCTGGAATTTATCTACGGTAGATGGATTTCCGTTATCCACACCAACGATGGTTCCGTTACCTGTTAAGGTAAAGCGGATGCTGTTGTCTGCGGCACTTACAAAACGTCCGTCTTTGTCGTTGACATCAATATCAATGTAGCTTAAGCTGCTGCCGTCAGCCTGGATCTCTGTCTTCTCTGCGGTAACTGCAAGGCTGCTACCTTTGTCGCTGTTTGTCGTAACGGAAGCAGAACCAAGGGTGTCTTTGATCTCGTTTCCACTTTCATCATAGGCTTTTGCACTGAGCGTGCCTTCTGCATATTTTACGTTGAACTGGATAGCCTGGGCTTTCCACTGCTGTGATTCGTTGACTGCTGTACACTGATCTGCATCGTTTGATACATTGCTGTAAGTAGCCCATTCATGACCGGCTGCTGTCTTGATCGGGGTTCTTGTGGAAGTACCGATCAGCTTGTCGTTCAGGTAGAGTTCTACTTTTGCTGCGTTTGAATAAACATATACCGGTACTTTGCCGCCGGAGATGCTTAAGTCTTCTGCATTCCAGCTCTGCGGTACGACATGCAGTGTCTTTTTATCCTCTCTCCACTGGCTGGTGTAGAAATAGAAGGAATCTTTCTCAAAGCCTGCGGTATCGATCACACCAAAGTAAGAGGAATTCGGTACTGCCAGTTTATCACCGCTGACACTTCCTTTATCCGTTCCGTTCCACGGTGTCGGCTCGCCGATGTAGTCAAATCCGGTCCAGATAAACTCACCGGATACAAAGTCATCTTTGATGGTGTACCACCAGGACTCACGTGCTGTATTGCCCCAAGATACGGCGTTGGTATCGTATGCCGTACACTGATAGTCACCTTTCTTGTTGTACTGAGACAGTGTATTGTAGATACCACGACTGTTGCTTGGAGAAGCTGTCTCAGTAGCAATGATCTTCCAGTCCGGATGAGCATTGTGAATGCCGCTCATAGATCCCATGGAATAGTTGGCACCTGCAAGACCTTCTCCGTTCTTTGCCAGAACGGTACTGACTTTATTACGGAACTCCGTCGGATTTGCAGACTGCAGACCATATGGATTGTTATCACCAACTGTGATCGGTCTTGTCTTATCGATTGCTTCGATGTAGCTCTTCATGTTCTTTGCATACTGCTCGTACTGGCTCTTACCAGCCTCTGGAACACCGAAGTTCAGCTCATTTCCGATATCCCAGATGATAACGGACGGATCGTTTTTGTCACGCTCGATATTTGATTCCAGAATGAATTTATACCAGGTATCGCCTGTCGTTGCACCAAGCAGCTTGTTGTCTGCACTGATGGTCTGATTGAAGTGTGTGCTGAAATCCTGGCTGTTGCCGTTTTTCGGGAATGCCCATCCGTCAAAGGTCTCATCCATAACCATCATACCAAGCTCGTTGCATGCTTCAAGCAGTACCGAAGACGGTGTGTTGTGAGAAGTACGGATCGCATTACATCCCATTTCTTTGAGCTTTTTAACCTGACGGTATACTGCATCACGTTCTGATGCGGCTCCGAGTGCACCCTGGTCATGGTGCATACATACACCTTTGAGTTTTACATTTTTGCCGTTCAGGCTGAAACCGGTATTTGCATCAAAATTGATGTAACGGAAACCGTAGGTTGTCCTGTAAGTGTCTTTTACTTTTCCGTCTACCAGAACTTCGGTCTGTACATAGTACAGGTTCGGATTTTCTGTGCTCCACAGTGCCGGTTTGTTTACTTTCAGGGTCTGTTCTTTTTCTGCTGTGCTGTTTGCTGCCAGTGTCACATCGGTGGTCACTGCCTTAGAAACTGCTTTTCCCTCTGCATCCAGGACTGTTGTGCGGATCTGGGCTGCTGCCTGTGCACTGCTGTCATTCTGGACATCAGTCTGTACTTTAACGGTAACATCGCCGTCTTTTTCTGTCGCCAGATTTGGTGTAGTCACGTATGTGCCGTTTCTGGAAACATGAACGGCATCGGTAACGATCAGCTCTACGTCACGGTAGATACCGGATCCTGAATACCAGCGGCTGGATGGAGTCTGATGTACCACTTTTACGCTGATCACGTTCTCTGTAGTGCCGTCGCAGGTCAGATATTTTGAAATATCAAATGCAAAATCATTATATCCATAATGGTTTTCTCCTACTTTTGTGCCATTTACATATACATATGTATGATTATAAGATCCGTCAAAGTTCAGGACAACACTCTTGCCTGCGTAATCACTCGGCAGGGTAAAGCTCTTGCGGTACCATCCTGTACCACCCGGCATGAATCCGGACTCTGCTTCGTTGGAGTTGGACGGCTCCTGTGTGATACTGAAGTCGTGCGGAAGATTTAAGTCTCCCCATTCATCTGCCTTGGAATCATCGTAATCCTTTGTTTCTGCACCGGTTACATCTCCAAAGTGGAACTTCCAGCCTTTGTTGAAATTGATCTCTCTGCTTTCAGATGTCTCTACGCCGGCTTCTGCCAGAGCAGACTGTACCATAGCATCATCAACCGGTGATGCCATAACCGGAACGCTGATGCCGGACATAACCATAGCGGTTGCCATCAGCACAGAAAACAACTGTTTGCTGCTTTTTCTTCTCATGCTTTTCCTCCTTAACTGACTAAAAGTGGGGATATTCCCCTCCGAAATCTCCCCAAGTTGTTCAGTAATACGATTTTTCGATTCGCATCACTGAAAATATTCAGTATTATCATACAATAAAACCCACACTACGTCAAGGTTTTCGAGGCGAACTTACCATAATATTCTGAGGGTTACAAAATATTCAGTAAACAAATAATGCAAAATGGATATAGCTTCTTTTTAAGAGAAAATTGAGGGAATTGTAGATTATTATCAAGAAATATGCAAAGTATAGATAAGCAAAATAGGCAGGACGTCATAACATCAGAAAGTAAATCCTTACATCTTGCGGTAATTTTGAAAGCCTGAGAAATGTATATGCTGGACAGAAAAAAGGCAGCTGCACAGTGACGGTAGCAAGGTTCCGTCGTGAGGTTTGTGTCTAGTTTCCGCCGCCGAGCGGTGTCTGAGCAGCGAAGCTGCGAGTTCCAGCGAACGGCGGATCATAGACGGCACAAACCGAACAGGAAACGATGCGTGTCACGTGCTCTGCCTTTTTACGTCCAGCATGATAATTATTCTGTTGCAGCTGCACTCTCTGTCTCACTTGCAGCCTCGGTTGCCTCTGTGCTTCCGGCATCTTCGGTACTTTCTGTACTTTCCGTTCCGGTCTCGCTCTGAGCCTCGGTTGCCATCTGGTAAATATCATGGAAGGTGATCTCTTTTAACAGAGCATCATCCTGTGTGTAGTCTGCTGCACTTTCCCATGCATCGTAGACTTCGCTGAATTTGCTGCTCTTTCTTTCG
Organism: Hominisplanchenecus faecis; assembly: GCF_020687205.1. Classification (GTDB taxonomy): domain Bacteria; phylum Bacillota; class Clostridia; order Lachnospirales; family Lachnospiraceae; genus Hominisplanchenecus; species Hominisplanchenecus faecis. The sequence continues at coordinate 33,662 of NZ_JAJEQE010000028.1, read as the reverse complement.
TTGATGATCCGTTCCTTTTTGCTTGCAGTTGCATCCGGATCATAGGTTGCTTTCATCTGGATGACATAATATCCTGCATCTGTGGTGATCACTTCATCTGCCACTTCTCCGTCTTTCAGTTTATCTGCTGCATTGCGGATCGCTTCATCCAGGGTGTAACTTTCATCATTATCACCATAAGAGGTGCTGCTCACGGTCTTGGTGTCATCGACATCTTTGACTGCATCTTCCATGCTCTTGCCGCCTGCTACTGCATCACGTACTTTCTGTGCATTTGCAAGCAAAGCTGCTTTCTCATCATCCGTCAGTACCACTTTATTGCCATCCGAATCGGTCGTATCTGCAGTGCCAAATACCACGTAATTGATTGTTTTCTGAGCTGCTTCGTCATCAGTTACGTTGGTATCAACATCTGCAACGATCGCATTTGACATTTTATTGCGGATCGTGTACAGTTCCAGAACACGTGCCACACGTTCTTTTGTCGCACCCATGGATTTCAGGGTTGCCTGGTCGTTGTCATCCATAAACTGCTGTGCAGCTTCATCGATCTTCTTTTTGTCATCGTCTGTCAGGCTCACATTATACTCGTCCTGATGCTGTTCGAGGATCAGCATCTGTTTGAGGGTATCCATCATCGTGCTCTTTGTGGAATCGCCGTACTGTGACCACAGATTATCTCCAAGATAAGATCCGTAAAATGCCTGCATCTGTGCCTGGCTATAACGAAGCATGATATTTGCCACTGCATATTCTGTTTTCTGTCCGTCCAATGTAATGATCGCCTTACCTGAATTTCCACTGCATCCGGTCAGCATCCCTGCTGTCAGCGTAAAGCACAGTCCTGCGACTGCCAGTCTGTTTTTCATTGTTTTTTTCACTGTCTTTTCCTCCTGATCAACTGGTGCCATTCATTCAAGAATACCTCCGGCATCCGGCCACAAAAAATCCTCTTTCAGGCACCATACTGTCTGCTATTATATCCTTTTTCACCCGGTACGTCAATTGCCATCCGATATTCTAAAACATTCCTGACATTCTTGTTTCAAGGAGCTTATCATACATCACATGCCAGATTTTTTATCATCTTTTCCGTCAGGCTGCGTACCAGTGTCAGCACATCCTCATTATCTTTTCCGTTTTTACGCGGCTTCACGTAAATAAAGTAAGGATTGGTATCTATGACAAATTTCATTTTCCCTTTGCTCTCTTTTACCAGAAGCTCGATCCCTGTCGGATCTGCCTTTGCCCGCTCAAACATGGTAAAGCGGATCTGGTCGCCTTTCTGTGCGATCTCGGTCAGCCATGCCCGGTGTGCCATCGCTTTTAAATTTGCCACAGCAAGCAGGTTCTGCACCGCTTTTGGCGGCTCTCCGAAACGATCCATCAGTTCTTCGAGCATATCATCGTATTCTTCTTCGCTCTCGATCGTGGCGATGCGTTTATAGACATCCAGTTTCTGGAATTCATTCTTAATATAACGTTCCGGGATAAAAGCATCAATATCCAGATCGATGACGGTATCAAATTCTTCTTCCGGCTGCGTCTCACCTTTGAGTTCTTTTACGGACTCATTGAGCATTTTGCAGTAAAGATCGTAGCCGACTGCCTCCATATGGCCGTGCTGCTCTGCCCCGAGGAGATTGCCGGCACCACGGATCTCAAGATCACGCATGGCGATCTTGAAGCCACTGCCAAGATCGGTAAATTCCCGGATCGCATGGAGACGTTTTTCCGCCACTTCCCGCAGCATTTTGTTTCTGCGGTACATCAGAAAGGCATACGCCGTCCGGTTCGAACGTCCGACACGCCCGCGGAGCTGATAAAGCTGCGACAGGCCAAGATTGTCCGCGTCATGGATGATCATCGTGTTGACATTGGAAATATCCAGTCCGGTCTCTATGATCGTCGTGGATACCAGCACATCAATCTCACCATTGATAAAGTCATACATGATCTTTTCCAGTTCACGCTCTTTCATCTGCCCATGTGCAAATGCCACTCTGGCCTCCGGCACAAGCGATGCGATCTTATTTGCCGTCTCTACGATCGTGTTGACACGATTATAGACATAGTAGACCTGTCCGCCCCGTGCCAGTTCCCGGCTGATCGCTTCTCGCACCATCTCTTCGTTGTATTCCATGACATATGTCTGGATCGGCACACGCTCCATCGGTGCTTCCTCCAGAACGCTCATATCGCGGATCCCAACCAGGCTCATATGCAGCGTCCGTGGGATCGGCGTTGCCGTCAGGGTCAGCACATCGATGTTTTCCCGCAGCTTTTTGATCTTTTCTTTGTGCGTGACACCGAAACGCTGCTCCTCGTCGATGATCAGAAGACCGAGATCTTTGAACTGCACATCTTTTGAGAGCACCCGATGCGTGCCGATCACAATGTCAACCAGTCCTTTTTTGAGGTCTTCCAGCGTTTTTTTCTGTTCTGCTGCCGTGCGGAAACGGCAGAGCAGATCCACACGCACCGGATAATCTTTCATCCTCTGGACGAAATTATTATAATGCTGCTGGGCAAGGATGGTCGTCGGCACCAGAAATACCACCTGTTTGCTCTCCTGTGCCGCCTTGAACGCCGCACGGATCGCCACTTCCGTCTTGCCATATCCGACATCGCCGCAGATCAGGCGATCCATGATCTTATTGCTCTCCATATCGTGTTTCACCGCTTCGATCGCCTCCAGCTGATCGTCCGTCTCATCAAACGGAAACGTCTCTTCGAACTCTTTCTGCCAGATCGTGTCCTCTCCATAGCAGAATCCCTCTTCCCGCTGTCTCGCCGCATAAAGCTGCACCAGATCTTTTGCAATATTTTTAACTGCACTGCGTACTCTTGTCTTGGTACGTCCCCACTCCTGCGTCCCCAGTTTGTTCAGTTTCGGGCGTTTTGCCTGCGAATCTGCATATTTCTGGATGACATCGAGCTGCGTTGCCGGCACATAAAGGTTGCTTCCGCCGGCATACTCCACCTTCATGTAATCTTTTGTGACTTTATCGACTTCTATTTTTTCAATCCCGCGGTAAATGCCGAGTCCGTGGTTTTCATGCACCACGTAATCACCGACAGAAAGCTCTGAAAAACTGTGGATCGTCTTACCTTCGTAATGTCTGATCTTTTTGCGTTTTTTCTTTTCTTTGCCGAAAATATCGCTCTCCGAGATCACCAGAAACTTGATCAGCGGATACTCATACCCGCGGTGGGCACTTCCGTAAAGCAGCATGATCTCGCCTCGCTGTACGATGCGGTCGGCATCTTCCGAATAAAATGCCCGCAGTTCATGATCACGAAGGTCCTCTGCCAGACGTTTCGCCCTGGTTCTGGATGCACACAGCAGGATCACGCGTTCTCCCTTTTTCTTCCACTGCTGCAGATCCTTCACCAGAAGTTCAAAGCTGTTGTTGTAGGTGTTGACACTGCGTACATCGATGCTGAAATGCTCCGCAAAATGCCACTGTGGTCCTGCCGCCTCCAGCATACACAGCCCCATGCAGCGATGTTTCTGCAATTTTTCGGATGCCGTCTGGCTCTCACAGAGCAGGTTCATCTGTCCCGGCAGCACATACCCTTTTTCCAGTCGGTTTGTCATGCTCTCCCGGAACTCCTTTTCGATCGCCTGTGCTTCCTCCCAGAGGCGGTTCGGCTCATCTAACACCACCAGTGCCTCTTTCGGAAAATATTCCGCAAACGAAACCATCCGGTCATAAAAATAAGGAGCCAGACCATCGAGCACAGACATCTGCTTCCACTGCGTCAGACTCTGTTTTACTTCTTCTGCAAAAGCTTTCAGGCGTGCCGATTCTTCTGTTTTCCGTTCCTGAAAGAACTGATCTGCAAGCCTTTTCGCCTCTTTTTCCAGCACCGCAAGCCCTTTTTTGATCCGCCCGTCATCGGCTGTAAATTCACACGCCGGATAAATGCGGATGCTGTCCAGATTTTCAATGGAACGCTGGCTTTCCACATCAAAACTGCGGATGGAGTCAATCTCATCGCCCCACAGTTCGATGCGGACCGGATTTTCTTCGGTCAGCGGAAAAATGTCGAGAATACCACCTCGCACGGCAAACTGCCCGCTTCCTTCGACCTGTCCCACCCGCTCGTAGCCCATGGCTGTCAGTTTCTTTTTCCAGAGCTCCATGTCAAATTCCGAATCGCTCTCTACCGTCTCGACCTGCTTTTGAAAAACTTCCGGCGGCAGAAGATGATCCATGATACCGCCCATGGTCGTGACGATGGTCACTTCCTCTTCTTCCATCAGTTTCTGCAGTACACGGATCCGCTGCTGTACCAGAAGATTGCTCTGCACATCGGCACTGTAAAAGATCAGATCTTTTGCCGGGTAAAACAGCACATTTTTGTCAAACAGGCGATAATTTTCACACAGTTCTTTTGCACGCAGCTCACTGTATGTGACGATCAGTTTCTTTTTTACCGCTTCTCCTGCCGCATAAATAAAATGTGCTTTCTGGGCATCGATACATCCTGTCACCTGGATTGACTGCTTTTTCAGTGCCTGCTGTATTTTCTGAAATTCTTCAAGCTCCTGAAGCGGTTCTGTAAAAGCTCTCATCCGTCTGCTACCTCCCATTCAAACCCCTGTCTATTTCTCTGTCTTCTTGTTAAACTGGTTCATCGCATGTTCCATGGTGTCATTCATCATGCAGACGGCTGCTTCTCCGGCCCGCTCAAAAGCTTCCTCCATCAGCACTCTCTCATCCTTTGGAAAACGACTCAGCACATAGTCTGCCAGATCATATCCTTTTGGTTTTTCACCGACTCCGACCTTCACCCGTTTAAAAACCTGGGTGCCAAGATGTGCGATGATGTTTTTGATGCCATTGTGGCCGCCGGCACTTCCTTTTGGACGGATGCGGAGCTGTCCCGGCTCCAGGCTGATGTCATCGTAAATGACGATCAGTTCTTCTTCCGGATCGATCTTATAGAAATCAACCAGTTCCCGCACACTCTCGCCGCTCAAGTTCATAAAAGTCTGCGGTTTGGCAAGCACCACTTTCTGACCTTCGATCATGCCTTTTCCGCAGAGTGCTTTGTGTTTTTTTGTATCCACGCTGATATTATACTTGTCTGCTAATATATCTATCGTGTCAAACCCGACATTATGTCTGGTCTGTGCATACTGTTTGCCAGGATTTCCAAGTCCTGCGATTATATACATATCCTTACCTCCAACGACAATTTTGCCCGCCTTTTCCTGTGGGGGTATCCCACTTTCAAAAGCCGGGCTTTTTACCTGTTTTGTTTTTTCTTTTTACCAGCACATCATACTCTAAATCCGCTCTTTTTTCAAGTCTGTCTCCGGATTTCACATTTTTTACACAAGTGGCAGTGAAAACCAGAAACATACTCCGTTTTCTCTGTTATCCACGCCGTAAGTCCCTCCGTGCATCGTGATCACGGTCTTTACAATATGAAGTCCGAGTCCGCTGTGCCCTGTCTGTTCTTCTCCCTGGTAATATTTTTCCCAGATTTTTCTTTTCTCTTCGTCTGTGAGCGGTTCACTGTCGTTGTAAACACCAAAAACCGCTTTTCCGTCTTTCTTTGCCAGAGAAATTTTCATGTGCCTTCCCTCGCCGCAATGTGCAAAAGCATTCATGATATAGTTTCCCGCTGCCTGCTCAATGTATTCACGGTTTCCGAGGATCCTGCAGTCCTTTTCGATCTCGCTTGCGATCTTCAGATTTTTTTTGTGAAACAGTGCATCGTATTTCAGCATCATATATTCTACTGTTTCTGATAAATTCAGACGTTGCCTCTCCACATTTTCCAGTTCATGCTCCATAGAAGAAATATTCAGCAGATTTCCAACCATATCACTCATCTTCTGCACTTCTTCACGGATCGACGAGAAATAATAATCCTGATCCACCTTATCTCCCATCGCCTGCAAAAGCTCGATCTGTCCGGAAATGACCGCCAGCGGTGTCTTCAGCTCATGTGTGATATTTGCCGTGAAATCGTTCCGCATTTTATTGAAACGCTCCAGTGCATCCTTGCTGCTTTCCAGTTTCTGGATATAATCCTGCATCTCATCTGCCATCATATTGAAATTATGTGCCAGAACACTGATCTCCTGATACGTTCCGTAATTTTTTGCCCGCACGGAAAAATCACGCTCAGTCAGTTTCTGCGAAACACCAGAAAGTTCTTCGATTGGCTTTGCAATCCTTCGCGACTGCCAGTACATAAATGCACAACCGCTCAGAAGGGAAAAAACAACCACGAACAGCAAAAATTTTTCGGTATAGAACAGGGCACTGTAGACTTTCTGTACATTTTCTTTCACACACACAAAATAACGCTCATCGCCCTGTTTCAGCCTTCCAAATAACCATAACGTTTCTTTTCCTCTTGCATTCCAGAACTGTACTTTTGGATCTTTTTCAAAAAATTTGCGGTATACAACAATATTGCGATGCACCTGTCTTTCATCCTGATATAAATTATCCTGTGAAGATCCGGTTGTATAAACCGGATCCATCTCTTTATTTGCTATGGTAAATGTCAGATTCTGCCCTTCATAGCTTTTCAATGTTTCCATCTCTTCATCGCCGATCGCTGACAGATCCATGCGTTTTACTTCTTCGTATGCTTTTTCGATCACCCGGCTCTTCTGCTGCCGGTAATAAGCCGGTGCAAACATATTATAAAGAAGCACACTTCCTCCGACCACGATCAGAAGAAACATCAGCTCCATCAATAGCATACTTGCCCTAAGCTTCTGCTGTTTCATTTTTCTCTCCTTCAAATATATAACCGACACCATACACCGAACGTATATAACTTCCATAAGGTGCAATCTTCCTGCGAAGCTGTTTTACCAGAGTATCCACCGTACGCGTATCTCCGCTGTAATCATATCCCCATACCGATTCCAGGATGCTGTCCCTTGTCATAACGACATTTTTATTCTTGATCAGATAACTTAAAAGTTCATACTCTTTCGGTGTTGTCTCGATCGCCTTTTCATCCACATACACTCTCCAGGTATCCGGCTCCACCGCGATGTGTCCGACTTCCACCCTCTCTTTCTGTTTTCCGGCACGTTTCAGGATTGCCTCAATATGAACCTTGACGATCGCCAGTGCATAAGGTTTCGTGATATAATCATCCGCCCCGTTTGCAAAGTTCAGAAGCTGATCGTGGATCGAGTCCCTTGCTGTCACCATGATCACCGGTGTATTGGATTTTTTGCGAATCTCCTTGAGGATCTCACTGCCATCCATACCCGGCAGCATGATATCCAGCAGGATCAGATCCACTTCATGCATATGGTCATAAAACATCGACAGCCCTTCCAGTCCGTTCAGTGCACGCAGCACACGGTATCCGTTCAACTCCAGATATTCTGCAAGTGTCCTGGATAATTTTTCTTCATCTTCGATCAATAATATGACATTTTTGTTCACGGATATGCTCCCCTTTCCTGATTTCAGATTTTTTCCTGTTCCCCCTGTTTTCGTCATTTTTGCATCTTTTATTATTTTCGAGTTTACGCAAGAATTGTGATATAATTGTGAAAAAAGTGCTTCCATCCGGTATCAGCTATCGGATAAAAGCACTTTTCGTCCCCATTTTATTATATCGTGTTTAAACCGGATATCCGATCCCCACACCTGTTTTTGCTAAATTAAAAAATACCTTACAGCACATATCTCTCGTTTTTCTCGATCACGATCTTGACGCCGTCCTCGCCGACATGGTAAGAATTGGCACGGATCGTATCACGGCTCTCTACGATACAGTTCTCGATGTGTGTGTTGTCTCCAAGATAGACATCGTTCAAAATAATCGAATTCTTGATCACACAGTTTTCTCCGACGAAAACTTTCTTAAACAGAACAGAATTCTCCACATAACCATTGATAATACAGCCGTTTGAAATAAGACTGTTCTTCACTTCACAACCCGGGTTGTATTTTGCCGGCGGATTGTCATCTACTTTTGAATATATATTCGGATACTGATGGAAGAAATAATCACGTACTTCCGGTTTCAGGAAATCCATATTTGTTTTATAATAAGAGTCTACGGATGCAATATTGCTCCAGTAATCTTTGATCTTATATCCATAGATACGTTTCAGATTTTTGTAACGAATCAGGATGTCTTTTACAAAATCGTGGCGGTCTTCCAGTGCACACCGCTCGATCAGCTCGATCAGCTGTCTTCTTCGAATTACATAGATACCGGTAGAAATGCAGTTGGAATTGCTTACCATCGGTTTCTCTTCGAATTCTTCGATCCGGCTGTCTTCATTCATTTTGATAACACCGAATCTTGTTGCGTCTTCTCCTCTTGGAAGGTCTTTACATACCACGGTGATATCTGCTTTTTTCTCGATATGATATTCCAGCACTTTGTTGTAATCCAGCTTGTATACACCATCACCGGAAGCAATGATCACATACGGCTCATGGCATTTCTTCAGGAAATCCAGGTTCTGTGCGATCGCATCTGCCGTACCGCGGTACCAGAAACTGTTGTCTGCTGTTGTGGTCGGTGTAAATACAAACAGACCGCCCTGTTTACGTCCGAAATCCCACCATTTGGAAGAACTCAGATGCTCGTTTAAGGATCTTGCATTGTACTGTGTCAGCACTGCAACTTTCTGGATGGAAGAATTCGTCATGTTGCTCAGTGCAAAGTCGATTGCACGGAAACCACCCGCGATCGGCATGGCAGCAATCGCACGCTTCTGGGATAACTCTCTCATCCGGTGGTTATTTCCGCCTGCTAAAATAATACCTACTGCTCTCATGCCATATCACCTTCCTTTATAATAGATTCACCGCTCTCCAAAATACCATTTGGATAATCTTCTGCTGTGGTAATTCCTGAAATCGCTGTATTCTTTCCTATTTTAACACCGGCAGGGATGGCGGATTTCTCGCCGATAACAGCCAGTCCGAAGGCATATACAGCAGGTTTGAACTTGTTCGGTGCTTCTTCTCCGATACCGATCTCTACGTCATTGCCAACCGTAACACCTTCTGCAATAATGCTTCGGTCTACCGTTACGTTCTCGCCGATCGTCGTGCCTCGCATAATAATAGAATCACGCACAACCGCACCTTTTTTGATCGTAACGCCAGGTCCGATCACAGAATTATGTACTTCACCGTAAATCTCGGTACCGTCTCCGACGATACATTTATCCACTTTTGCATCTGCTGAAATATACTGCGGTGCAATGATCTCGCTGGATGTATAAATCTTCCAGAACTCTTCGTAAAGATTGAACTCCGGAATGATATCGATCAGTTCCATATTTGCTTCCCAGTAAGAACCAAGTGTTCCGACGTCTTTCCAGTAACCGTTGAACTCGTAGGCAGCCATACGGTCTCCACGCTCTTTGAGCCATGGGATGATGTGCTTGCCAAAGTCACAGTTGCTCTGGTCTTTCAGTGCGATCAAAGATTCTCTCAATGCTTTCCATGAGAAAATATAGATACCCATGGATGCAAGATTGCTCTTTGGCTCTGCCGGCTTTTCCTGGAAATCTGTAATGACGTTGTTTTCGTCTGTGACAACGATACCAAAACGGCTTGCTTCTTCCATAGGAACAGGCATAACTGCAATCGTTACATCTGCGTTGGTTGCTTTATGGAAATCAAGCATTACTTCGTAGTCCATCTTATAAATATGGTCACCTGACAGGATCAGGACATACTCCGGATTGTAAGTTTCCATATAATTCAAGTTCTGGTAAATGGCATTTGCTGTACCTGTGTACCATTCTGTCTTTGAACTCTTTTCATAAGGCGGAAGTACGGTAACGCCGCCGACATTGCGGTCAAGATCCCACGGAATACCGATCCCGATATGAGTGTTCAGTCTCAGCGGCTGATACTGTGTCAGGACTCCGACTGTGTCCACACCGGAATTGATACAGTTACTCAACGGAAAATCAATAATACGATATTTGCCGCCGAATGCTACCGCCGGCTTTGCCACTTTTGAAGTCAGGACACCGAGACGGCTTCCCTGTCCTCCGGCAAGCAGCATGGCTATCATTTCTTTTTTAATCACGCTATCACCTCTTAATATTATTTTCACATCAGGAACCATTTTCCCGTTCCCATGATGCCTGAAATGCATCATCTATGTTGTATTTTTTATTATATCACAGGTTTCTTAAATAGTGAACATTTTTTACAATTTTTTGAAAAATTTTTCCTGTTTTTTATTATAATTGCATTATGTCGATTTTTCTGCGAAAACTTTTTGAATTATCTGCCTGAAAATACGGTAAAAGTTATGCCGGATTTCCAATAAGCTCTTTCTTTTTTCCAAAAAAAAGTTTATACTAAAATCAGACTTTAACAACAAAGGAGACTACAACTATGTATCAGATAGATTTCAAGAAACCAATGCATATACATTTCATCGGCATCGGCGGCATCAGCATGAGCGGGCTTGCTTCTATATTATTGAAGCAGCATTTCAAAGTATCCGGCTCCGATGCCCACGAATCCGAGCTCACAAAGCAGCTGGAAGCCGAAGGAGCCATTCTCTACTACGGTCAGCGTGCTTCCAACCTGGATGACACACCGGATCTGGTGGTCTACACAGCCGCCATCCACCCGGACAATCCGGAATATGCCGCTGCGGTAGCAAAACAGATCCCGATGCTCTCCCGTGCCGAACTGCTCGGCCAGATGATGCACAACTTCAAAACGCCGGTTGCCATTTCCGGAACGCACGGCAAAACGACAACCACCTCCATGGCTTCCTACATTTTCCTGGAAGCAGATATGGACCCGACCATCTCGGTCGGCGGTATCCTCGATGCGATCGGCGGCAATATCCGTGTCGGCGGCCATGACACGTTTCTGACCGAGGCCTGTGAGTACACGAACAGTTTTCTTCATTTCTTCCCGAAGATCAGCGTGATCTTAAATATCGATGCGGATCATCTGGATTTCTTCAAGGATCTTGATGATATCCGCCATTCTTTCCGCAAATTTGCCCAGCTGCTGCCGGACGACGGCACGTTGATCGTCAACAGTGAGATTGAACACCTGGATCAGCTGACAGAAGGACTGACCTGCAAGATCGTAACCTACGGTATGGACGCTTCCAGCGATTATTATGCTTCCAATATTACGTTTGACGAATTCGCACATCCGTCCTTTGACTGCTATAAAGGAGATACCCTGCTCGGTCATTTTGTGCTGCACGTTCCTGGTATCCACAATGTCAGCAATGCTCTGGCTTCCATCGCCCTGGCCGATCAGATGGGCGTTTCCATGGAACATACCCGTATCGGTCTTGAGAAATTCGGCGGCACCAAACGTCGTTTCGAGAAAAAAGGCGAGATCGGCGGCGTAACGATTATCGATGACTATGCTCACCATCCGACTGAGATCGAAGCTACACTCCACGCTGCACACAACTATCCGCACAAAAAGCTGTGGTGCGTATTCCAGCCGCATACTTATACAAGGACAAAAGCTCTGATGGATGACTTTGCAAAAGCTCTGACCCTTGCCGACCATGTCGTTCTGGCTGATATCTATGCTGCCAGAGAGACGGATACCCTCGGCATCAGCTCATCCATGCTGGCAGAGAAAGTGAACGCTCTTGGCGGCTGTGCGGATTATTTCGACTCCTTCGACAAGATTGAGACCTGTCTGCTCGAAAACTGCAAGCCGGGTGATGTCCTGATCACCATGGGTGCCGGCGATGTTGTCAAGATCGGTGAGAAACTGCTCGGAAAATAAAATCTGCACACGGTTTTCCGGTCTTGATTCCTTTGATCCACATGTTTCTGCACATTCTTTTTTTGCAGAACATGTGGATTTTTCTGCCCTTATTTCCCTTATTCTCAATGCATCTCTTTTATGCTATACTAGTGGACAGAAATGTCGGGGAAAAGCCTTTTTTCCTCAACCGATGCCTGCGAATTGCTCCACAGGAGGGGAGTTACTTTATGAAAAATATACGTTTACATCATCCTTTTTCCAACAACATGACTGCCGTATCCAACTATTTTATCGATTACTATATGCCACAGGCCGGCGGAGAATACGTCAAGCTCTACCTCTGTCTGCTGCGTCATGCGGCGGACTATGGCAGTATTCCTCTGGAATCCATTGCGGAACTTTTTGATTATACCGAGCGGGACATCTACCGCGGCCTGCAGTACTGGGCAGACCAGGGACTGATCGACCTGGCATTTGACCAGGACGGCAGCATCAGCGATCTGGTCTTTCTGGAAGTTCGAAAGCCGGAGAGCGTGCAGCAGGCTGCTGCTTCTGTCTCTTCCGGAGTGCTCCCTGCATCTGCAAAGGCACCCGTTTCCAAAAATGCAGCAAAAAAAGCGGCTTCCGAACCGAATGATTCCACGGAAGCAAAGGTCCTTTCTCCAAAATTGAAGATTTCCAGAGACCGTATGGCTGCCCTTCAGGGAGAACAGGATATCAAGCAACTCCTGCTGATCGCAGAATCTTACCTCGGACACAGTCTTTCGCCGACTGAAATGTCTTCTATTTTATATTATTATGACTCGCTGCATTTTAATTTTGAGCTGATCGAATATCTGATCGAGTACTGTATTTCACGGGGAACGAAAAGTTTTCATTACATAGATAAAGTAGCTCTGGCATGGGCAGAAGAAGGCATCACAAATGCCGGGCAGGCAAAGGAACGCCAGTCTCAGTACAGCCAAAAATATTATTCTGTGTTAAATGCTTTCGGCATCCGCGACCGGGGTCCCGGCAAACCGGAAGTGCAGATGATCGACCACTGGTTTGATGACCTGCATTTTACTTCGGATATCATTCTGGAGGCGTGCAGCCGCACACTGACCCAGACGCAGAACCCGAGTTTCCAGTATGCCAACAAAATCCTGGAGAGCTGGCACGCAAGCGGTATCCACCATCTGAATGAAATCCGAGAACTTGACCAGAAACATCAGAAGACGGGAAAAGCGGCATCGAAACAGCGTCCTGCCGTGACTTCCGGAAGCAAATTCAACAATTTCTCGCAGCGTGACTATGATTTTGATCATCTGGAATCGCTGCTGAACCAGTAGGAGGACTGCCATGGCACTGACGAACACACAATACGATACGATCATCCGCGAATACAACAAAAAACAGCTTCAGAACCGCCGGGATCAGGAGGCACGCATCGCCCTTGCAGAAAAGGAACTACCGGAGCTTTCACAGATCAATGGAGAAATCGCTTCTTTAAGCATGAAATGTGCCCGCCGCCTTCTGGAAGGGGAGGCTGCTTCGATCGATGACCTGAAAACAGAGATTGCCGCATACGGTATCCACCGCAAAGCTTTGCTGAAAAATGCCGGATTCCCGGAAGATTTTCTGGAAATGCATTATTCCTGCCCGGACTGCAAAGACACCGGCTATATCGGAAATGAGAAATGTCACTGTTTCCGCCAGGCAGCGATCAACCTGCTTTACACCCAGTCAAACCTGACTTCAATCCTGGAAACGGAAAATTTTGACCATTTCTGCTTCCATTATTATCCAGAAACGATGAAAGACCGCGTGACCGGCAGAAATGCCCGCGAGAACATCCAGAAAATCGTCGATGAATGCCTGCACTTTGTACAGAATTTTGATATGGAACACGACAATCTGCTCTTTTACGGTGCGACAGGCGTCGGCAAAACCTTTCTGACGCACTGCATTGCCAAGGAACTGCTTGAAAGTGCACATTCTGTCATTTATTTTACGTCTTTTGACCTGTTTGAAGTGCTCTCAACGGCCACGTTCGGCAAAAAATATGCCGAAGATGAAGTTTTGCAGCAGCACAGTGCCATTTTTGACTGCGATCTGCTGATCATCGACGACCTCGGAACGGAAATGACAAATACATTCGTCGCTTCTCAGCTGTTCCTTTGTATTAACGAGCGTCTGATGAACAAGAAATCCACGATCATTTCCACTAATCTCTCTCTGGAATCTCTGCGGGATCTGTATTCCGAGCGTGTCTTCTCGCGGATTTCCAGCAATTTCAAAATGCGGAAACTGATCGGCAAAGATATCCGCTTAATGAAAAAGCTTGGTGAACAGGGCTGAAAATGGCTTGACTTTGCTTTACTTTATGTTAAAGTAGGTATGTATAGGATTGGGTTTTCATTTAAAATGTAGTAAGTATGCGTAGGAGGACAACAACAAAATGCAGACAACAAAAGAACGATGTATAGAAACCATCCCGGTAGGACCACTGGGGCTGATCGCACTGGACAGCCATAAAGAGCTGGGCAAAAAAGTCAATGACTACCTGGTTTCATGGAGACAGGAGCGGAACCATGAACACAAGAACAGCCTTTCTTTCCAGGGTTACGAACGGGATTCTTATTTGATCAACGCAGAAGTGCCAAGATTTGGCTCAGGTGAAGCAAAGGGCGTGATTCGTCAGTCCGTCCGCGGAGCAGATCTTTATCTTCTGGTAGATGTATGTAACTACAGCATGACCTACAATCTCTGCGGATATACAAACCATATGTCACCGGATGACCATTTCCAGGATCTGAAGCGTATCATCGCAGCAGTAGGCGGAAAAGCAAGACGTATCAATGTCATCATGCCGTTCCTTTACGAGAGCCGTCAGCACAAACGTACCGGAAGAGAATCTCTGGACTGTGCACTGGCACTGAACGAACTGGTTCGCATGGGCGTTGACAATATCATTACCTTTGATGCTCACGACCCGCGTGTGCAGAATGCAATCCCTCTGAAAGGTTTTGAGACCGTTCAGCCGGTTTACCAGTTTATCAAAGGTCTGTTCCGTGCAGTTCCGGATCTTCATCCGAACAAAGACACCATGATGGTCATCAGCCCGGACGAAGGCGGTATGGGACGTGCTATCTACATGGCAAACGTTCTGGGAACCGACATGGGTATGTTCTACAAACGTCGTGATTATGCTACCATCATAAACGGTACAAATCCGATCGTTGCACATGAGTTCCTGGGTTCTGATGTGAAAGGCAAAGATATGATCGTGATCGACGATATGATCTCTTCCGGCGGAAGTGTTCTGGAAGTCGCTGCAGAACTGAAAAAACGCAAAGCAAACCGTGTATTTATCTGCTCTACGTTTGGTCTGTTCACAAACGGTATGGAAAAATTTGACAAGGCTTATGAAGCCGGCTTGTTTGATTTTATTCTGACAACCAACCTGGTATACCAGACACCGGAGCTGCTCCAGAAACCATATTATATCAACTGCGACCTCAGCAAGTATATCGCTTACATCATTGATACGCTGAATCATGATGCATCCATCAGCAGTCTGTTAAACCCATTAGACCGGATCAATAAATTCTTAAAAGAACACAATTCATAATGTTTGTCCTGCACAAACAGATGTGATTTAAGAATGAAATAGTTTTGGAAAACAGAACGCCATAATGGTTCGAAAACAATCTTCTGACACGCTTCGTTTCCTGTTCGGTTCGCTCGTGTGTTATCCGCCCTTTGCCTGAACTCGCCTCTTCGAGGCTCAGACAGCGGCTCGGGGGCGGAAACATCGCAAACCTCACGACGGAAGCCTTGCTATCGTCAGTACGATTTGTTTTCGAATTATTATGGCTGTTCTTATTTACATACCACATGTACCTCAAATATCACGCATTTTATTTGCACATGAGCAAACAGGATTCATACTACCAAGGTGTGGGCACTACTTTTTCTCCATAAATGAAAGCAACTTCTTATTTTACACTTTTCTAACAACTTCCAATATTTTTATAAAATTGCAACAATAAGTCGGACAATTCTATTGTATATTTGTTCAAGAATGCTTCTGGCTTTCTTGCTGCAAGGTGCACATCATACATCGCATGACATATTCTTCTGTGCACATCTGATATAAAATAACCTGATAATCTATGTTATTACAACACAAATCATCAGGTCATTATCTATGATATCGTTTTAGATCAGTTTGTATAAAAATTATGTCTTTATCTTTTTCCGAGTGAAGTAAAAAGATTTGTGTCTAGTTTCCGCCGCCGAGCGGTGTCTGAGCAGCGTAGCTGCGAGTTCCAGCGAACGGCGGATCATAGACGGCACAAATCGAACAGGAAACGATGCGTGTCACGGGTTCTGCCTTTTTCGTCCGGCACTCTATACACTTCTATACTCTCATTTTTATACATTCCATACACTTACAAAAATATCCGTGCGTGCCTTCGGGGAATTCGTTCATTTGCACATTCAAAAATTTAGTTCTCCTGCTTTATCTCATCCAGAATCCTCTGTTCTCTTCCATGGCAGGTAAACAATATCACCTGTCTTTTGCTGTGATAGAGCCATTTCAGTGTCTGTTTCAGTCTCTTATCATCATACATCACAAACGCATCGTCCAGTATGATCGGCATGGTCTCATCCTGGCAGAACATCTCACCGACCGCCATACGCAGTGCAAAGTAGATCTGCTCCATCGTGCCGCGGCTCACCTGTTCCAGGGAGAGCAGCTTTTTCGGCGTATTGATACGTACTTCCATGTTTGCATCGAGAAATACACTGGTATAACGTCCTTCTGTGATCTGGCTTAAAATATCGGAGATTTTCTGATTCAGATGTGCGGCAGATTCTTTGTAAATATCCTCAGAGATCTGGTTCATCGTCATGATCGCCAGACGTACCGCATCGAGTTCTTCCTGGATACTTCCGCTCTGTTCATTCTCTTCCTGCAATTCCTGGAGGCTCTCTTCCAGATTGTTTAAAATAACCTGTTTTTCTTTGCTCTCCGCACTGATGCGTTCCTGATTCCACATCTGCTTTTCAAATTCCAGGTTCAGCTCTTTTTCACGCTGAGCCAGTTCATCTTCTTCATGGTATTTTTCTTCCAGAAGCTTCTCACGCTTTGCAGAACGCTCCCGCTCGGCCTGGATCTCTTTTTTCATACGCTCCTGCATCCGTTTCTGGATACGCTCCTGCCGCTCCTGCTCCTCCTGATGGCGGCGGTAGATCTTCCATACAAAAATGGCAGATATCCCAAGCCATCCAGCAAGCACAAGGGCACTGATCCAGATATGCGGCACAAGAATGCAAACCAGCAGTGCCAGCACACCGCCTCCTAAAAGCCAGAGCTCCTGGTTACGCCACAGCATCCTGCGTTTGTCCTGTCCTGCTTCCATTCGCATTTTCCAGGACTCCATCTCATCTTTACCGGCATTCTCTTCCAGCGGAATATCCAGTTCCCGCTTCATTTTCTCCAGGCTTCTCTTTTTTTCTGTCAGTCTCGCCTGAAGTGCGATCCGCTCTTTTGCGATGCGTGCCATCTGGACTTCACAGTGTTTCTGTTCTTCGGACAGCTCCAGCAGTTCCTGACGCACGTACTCCAGACGCATCTGCTGGCTTTCCAGCTCTTCTGCCTGTTCTGCATCCAGACGCTTCTGTTCGGATTCCAGATGCCGTCTCTGGCTTTCCAAGCTCTTGATCGCCGCACTGACGTTCATCTCACCGTCTCCGGAATTCTGCAGATTGGTCATGTAATTTCGCAGTTCTCTTGCCAGACCTTCGTCCGTCGCTGCAGACTGCTGATTAAAAAACACGGTATTGCGAAAAGCATCCTCATTCATGCCTTCCATCAGAACCTGAAGATCGCCCTTTTCTACAGACAGTACTTCACCATTTGTCTCGCATACCAGGCTGACGCTCTTTTCCTTGCGGTAAAAATTCCGCTCCAGACGAAAGATTTTGCCACCGCTCTCAAATCGCATGATACCTGCAAACTGTCCTGCATGAAACCACGGTTCCCTGATGCTGTATTCATCTTTTCTGGCTGCCCGCCCTCTCTGCTTTTCAATCCCGAAAAACATACCGCGGATAAATGAATGAAGCGTTGTTTTTCCCATTTCATTCTCGCCATAGATCAGATTCATTCCATCATGAAATGTGACTGTCTCGTGGTTGAATTTTCCAAAATTAATGATTTCTAATTCCAGTATCCGCATGTACTTTTATCCTCTCATCTCCAGCAGTGCATGTATTCCGTAATACAATGCCTTTCTCTCTGTATCACTCATGTCTTTATGATACAGAGTCTGGATGTATCTTCCGGCAATATCGCCCGCATGGACACGCATAAGCCGTTCAAAATCATAGTCCGGAACGCTCTCATCCTGTACGCTTACGATATTTCCAAGCTTCCTGCAGGCATCCAGATCGTATACAATATCCGGATCACGATATCCCTGCAGAAGCACTTTATAAATATGCTGCATTCCCTTTGCTGCCATCCGCATCCGCACTGTCTCCTGAAATGCCAGGTTGGTCGGACATTCTTTCGTATCCAGCTCAAGTGGGATATACTCTCTGCACGCCCACGGCACAAACGAAATACTCAGCTTGCCTTCGTTATATTCCCCTTCAATAAAGCCATGAGGACCGATATCATTCTGGTCGATCGGCTCTAACGCCCCGGCATACGCCATACGGTCCGGCTCTATCATCTCCGGTCTGTGGATATGTCCAAGTGCAATATAGTCAAAGCCCGACAGAAGCAGCTTTTTGCGGTCGATCGGAATATGCTTTGCATCTCCGCCGTGCCCGAGCAGAATGGAAAAACCGGCCTTTTTCTCCGGCTGCAGATCATTATATTTCGGCTCTTTGATCTCCCTTGTATGGTAACTTAATCCATACACTTCCGTATCCAGATCCTCAAACACGACACTTTCACATTCCTTGCCCCGGAGGCAGGTCACATTCTCACTCCACGGAAAATCCAGATAGTACGAGTCTACTTTCAGGTAATCATGGTTTCCTATGATAAACACGACTTTTGTTTTTTTCAGCGTGGAAAACAGATAGTTGACTTCTTTGAGCTCGCGCATCAGTGGCTGTCTGTGAAACAGATCTCCTGCGATCAACAGCAGATCCACTTCCTCTCGATCTGCCTTTGCCACAACACTGCGAAAGCTCTCCCAGATCTCGCTTCTGCGTTCTTCACTCCACGCAAAACCGGCATCCGGGATCGCTCCCAGGTGTGTATCTGCTATATGAAAAAACTTCACGATACTACTCCTTTTCTTTAGTCCTCTTCTTTGCGGTTGAAGAATCCTTCCTGACCGAGCTCAGATGCCTTTCTGGAGCGGTCTTTAAACTGCAGTTCCGGATTTTTGATGCTGACTCTCGTCTGAGCCGGTACGGAAGATGTGATAAATGCATTACTTCCGATCACCGCTCCGGTGCCGATCACGGTCTCTCCGCCAAGGATCGATGCTCCGGAATATACGGTTACGTTGTCTTCCAGGGTCGGATGACGTTTCACACCGCGAAGGCTCTGTCCTCCTCTGGTGGAAAGTGCACCAAGTGTCACACCCTGATAAATCTTGACATATTTTCCAATCACCGTGGTCTCACCGACCACAACACCGGTACCGTGGTCGATAAAAAAATATTCTCCGATCGATGCTCCCGGATGGATGTCGATCCCGGTCAGGCTGTGTGCATGTTCGGTCATCATACGCGGGATCAGCGGCACACCGAGCAGATAGAGTTCATGTGCAATACGGTTGACCGTGATCGCATACATACCCGGATAAGAAAAGATGACTTCATCGGTGTTAAACGCAGCCGGATCGCCCTCGTATCCTGCCTGGACATCGGTCGCCAGCACATCACGCAGCTTCGGGATCTTCTCCAGAAAACGGTGCGTGATCTCTCTTGCACTTTCCATCAAGGTCTCTTTATCCGCCTCACGGTACTTGCTGCTGTGCGGCAGTGCCATCATGACCTGCTTGGTCAGGTTATACTCTATGTTTTCCAGAAGTTCTCCGACATGATATTCGATCGAATCTTTTCGAAGATTTTTTATCTCAAAATAGCCCGGAAAAAGGATCTTGCGAATCATTTCCAGAAGGTCGTTGACACTCTCACTGTTGATCCGGCTGCGGCAGTCGATGTTTTGAATGACCGGATATTTATCATAACTTTCCAGAACAGCATTTACAAGATCTTTGATTTCTCCATATTTTTGCATACGATTTCTCCTTCTTTCACTTCCTAGATAGTAAGGATGTTGGTGTCAAAAGTCCCCAACTATGATGCCTACGGATTGTTCCGTGCGTCGCACTCCCACAATCCTAGCATCATAGTAAGAGTATAACAGAGTTTTCCCCTCAAGGCAATCTGAACCGTAATTATAATTCATTTCCCCAGTCTACGATGGTTCCGTCGTTTGCATTGATCGTAAGCAGACTGTCTGTCCGTTCCTGTCTCAGGTAACACTGCACCCAGAGATCATCCGTATCGGTCAGTAGCTGTTCCGTCTGCGGACTGCTGTAAGTACCGATAAAATCCCAGACCGGGATGATCTGCTCTTTTTTCTTTTTTCCGTCTTTGTCTTCGGTTTCAATCCTGCGGTATCCAAGCCGGATCGTCTGAATGGTCGCGGAAACCTCCAGACCGTTGCCGGAGAGCATCTCGAGAATATACTGTTTGGTGATCGATTTCTGAAAGACCTGCAGAATATCTGAAAACGGAAGCAGAAAAACTCCTCCGCCCTCATTTTCTTCTACGATACATGGGTTGATCCAGGTCACTTCTGCAAGACCTTCATCATCAAAGGTAATATAAAAGCTTTCGGCTTCCCGGCTCGGTTTCCAGTTTTCCGTCCCTGATCCTGTTCCGTCGTATCCCTCTCCCTCGTTTTCCGGGGAAGCCATATCCAGATTGCCGCCCAGTCCGAACAGGATATCCCCTGACAGGCTGTGGTCTGTGCTCTGGTTGATCCGTGCTTCGTCCACCTGCCTTGTATAGTAAAACCTCCAGCCCATTTTCTGCTCCGAGGCTCCGGTATCGCCTGTTTCCGTTTCTTCCCCGGTATTTTCATTCACAGAATCTTCCGTACAGTAAACCGCCCGTGACTGCATAAAATGAAACTCTTCTGCAAGTCCCAGCGTCTGAAGCAGAGCATCTGCTTCTTTTCTCATCCGTTTTCTTCCAACCTTTGTATGCAGAATTTGCCAGCTGTCATCCCTGCTCCACGGTACATATTCACATTCTTCCCTTCTGAGTGAAACACCGGATTCTTTGTAGCCGTCTTCCAGCAGATTCTGCATTTCAAACTGATACACTTTCTTGCCTGCCGCCGCCCAGGAAGCATACGGATCTGTCATATTCACCATTCCGCTAAGCTCCTGCTGTGCCCGCCAGGGAATTGTATCTCCCTTGTCGTTTTTCAGCGGCTGTCCCTGCGTCAGGATATGGATCCAGCCATTCATATCTTCCTGCGTGAAATAGCGTGTCTTTGCCTTGTAGATCTTCATGCTGTTTCCCTGCGGGAGATAAACACTCGCCTGAAGATCCACATGAATCTTACCTTCTTCCACACTCAGCATACAGGGACTCGCTGCCTGTACCTGTTCTGCTACGCTGACATTTTCCACTGCCTCTGTGCCGGAAGAATAAGAACGGATACGCTCTCCGGTCTCTGTCTCTTTTTCCTTTACAATACAGTCATCTTCCGATGTTTCCATACAACCGGTCAGAAATCCTGCAGCCATCAGGATCATTCCAATCCATACGATCCTTCGTAAGATTCGTTTTTTTGCCCTTTTCATTTTTTCTCCTTACTGTTCTTCCGAAAAGATCACCCGGATCTGCGTACCGACGCCCGGTTTGCTTTTGATCTCCATCTTTGCACCATGAAGCTTCACGATTTGTGTGCAAAGTGCAAGCCCCAGCCCGATCCCGCCTGCTTTTTTGCTTCTGGATTTGTCAACCATATAAAAAGCCTCCGTGATCTTCGGAATCTCTTCTGCCGGGATTCCTCTTCCGTGGTCTTCCACCAGAATGCATGTTCCGGCTGCTTCAACATAAATGGTATCACCTTCTTTGGAAGCTTTCATGGCATTATCGATCAGATTCACCAGAAGACTCTCCATCAGATCCATGTCCATGAGCAGAACGGTGTCATCGCTCCTGGTTTCCAGTGTGATCCCCTGTTCTTTCAGATGATACTTCTCAAGCTCCGCCACTTTTCCGATCAGCTGTCTGACCGGATGCTTCTCCATATGGATCGTCTCGTTGTTGTAAAGCTCCAGCAGATTCATCATCTTCCCGGAAAGTCGCTCCAGACGGCGACACTCATTGTTGATGTGCGTCAGTGCCTTTTTCTGCTGTTCTTCGTTGATCCTCACATGCAGAAGCGTATCCGAATAGCCGATGATGGAAGTCATCGGCGTTTTCAGCTCGTGTGCCAGACTGCCAAGAAGCTGTTTCCTTCGCTCAGAAACCTGTGCCAGCTCCTCCATCTGACATTCTATCTGGTCTGCCATCTGATTAAAAGAGACGCTCAGTGCCCCGACCTCGTCATTGGAACGCACACGTACACGGCGATCCAGCTGTCCCTGGCTGATCGCACCGGCTGTCTCTCTTAAGTCACGCAGCGGTTTTAACATTCTTCGTATCATCCAGAACACCGCATTGATCGCCACCGCAACGATTGCACCCAAAATGATCAGGAACATGCCGATCTGCGTCAGCACATTGTTATAAATTTCCGAAATATCCCGCACCAGCAGAAGCTGATACGATGTATTTTTACTGTCTGAAAGCGGGATCTTCTGTCCGACGATCATCAGATGTCTGCCGTTTTTCTGCTGAAAAGCTGCCACCGGCTCATAGGAATCAAACTGTTCAAGCCGGTTTCCGGTCAGCTCGAAATTCGTGGTATTCGCTGCAAGCTGCCAGTCCTGAAGCAGCATGTAATCTCTGCTGCTGTATCTGCGCAGCAAAAACTGGAGATAAGCTTTCCTTGCGGTGTCGCTCATCTCCTCCGTAGCTGCATTTTCAAGACTCTGTCCCAGTGCATAAGCGGTTGCACGCACCTGTCGTGACGCTGCACTTGATGTCTGCCTGATGTTATAATTTGATGTCTCATACACTGTGATCCCACCGTAAACTACCATGGAGATCAAAAGAATCGCTGCCGTGAGCAGAGATATTTTCTGCCAGAGCTTCATACTACTCCTCCAGTCGATATCCGATCTTCGGAATGGTCTTGATGACATCCGACAGATCCAGTTTCCTGCGAAGCTGTCCGATATGTACATCGATCGTCCTTGTCTCACCCAGATAATTGCTGCCCCATACTTCATTCAGCATCTGTTCTCTGGTAAATGCCACATTTTTATTCTTTGCCAGTAATACCAGCAGATCATATTCCATCGGCTTCAGACTGACTGTCTGCCCGTTTCTGGTCACTTTATGCTCTGATAAATGGATCTCCAGATCTTTCACCTGTATGATCTCTTTTTGCTTTCCGGTACGCTCCAGCACTTTCTCCACACGCACCAGCAGCTCCAGAACCTCAAACGGTTTGACGATATAATCCTCTGCTCCCGATCTCAGTCCCTTGATCTTGGAATTTACATCTGCCTTAGCCGTGATATAAATGACCGGTATGCCATGTTCTTTCATAACTCCGAGAAGTTCAAAGCCGTCTTTGCCCGGCAGCATAATATCCAGCAGTGCCAGGTCAAAATTCTCCTCTTTCTCCAGTGTTCCCTCAACTTCATTGCCATCCAGAACCGGAACCACTTCGTAGCCGGTCACTTCCAGATTCATACAGATCAGCTCTGAAATCGCCGTATCATCCTCTACCACAAGAATGCGGTTTGCCATAATTCTCTGCCCCCGTACTTCTACATTTTATAACTGCCCGCCATCGGTGCAGTTACCCAGCTTTCATTCTTTCCGGTCATCCTCCGCTTCCAGGCTCTTTAATTCCCGGCAGAGTCTGGAAATCGGAAGTCCGACCACGTTATAATAATCTCCTTCAATTCTTTCTACGAAAATTCCTGCACGTCCCTGTATTCCATAACTGCCTGCCTTGTCAAACGGCTCCCCGGTGGCAATGTACGCTTCGATCTCCTGATCACTCATCGATGTCATAAAGACATCGGTCCTTTCATGAAATGACCGGATGATCTTTTCATCCCCTTTTTTCTGTAACAGTGTCACGCCCGTATAAACCTGATGCTTCTCTCCCTGAAGCATGGCAAGCATCTGATGTGCATCTTCGGCATCTTTTGGTTTCCCAAGTACTTTGTTTCCTTTGGCAACGATCGTATCTGCCCCGATGATCACAGCATCTCCTGTCACGGCTTCTGCAACTCCCTTTGCTTTTGCAAGTGACAGCTCTTCAACGATCTCTTCCGGTTCTTCTTTTGTGATACATTCTCTGGTACTGCCGATCAGTATCTCAAAATCGATCCCGGCCTGTTCTAAAAGCTCACGCCTTCTCGGCGAAGCGGATGCAAGTACAATTCTCATACAGTCCTCCTGTCGCGGTGCTGCCTGCGGCAACCCAAAAGAACCACCCCTCGCTATTACTATAACAAAGAGCGGTTCTTAAAATCTTCTAATTTTTGTAAACAAAATGTAATTTCCGTTAGCGGATTACCTTAATCCATCCTTCCGGTGCTTCCAGACGACCCATCTGGATACCGGTCAGTGTCTCATACAGTTTTTTGGTAACCGGTCCCATCTCTGTCATACCGCTTGGCATGCAGATTTCTTTGCCGTGATCTACGATCTTTCCAACCGGTGAGATAACAGCGGCTGTTCCGCAAAGTCCACATTCTGCGAAATCTTTTACTTCATCGAAGTAAACTTCTCTTTCTTCTACTTCCAGTCCCAGATATTCTTTTGCAACATAAACAAGAGAACGGCGTGTGATAGAAGGCAGAATACTGTCTGACTTCGGAGTTACAACCTTGTTGTCTTTTGTAACGAACAGGAAGTTTGCTCCGCCTGTCTCTTCTACTTTGGTTCTTGTAGCCGGATCCAGATACATGTTCTCGTCAAATCCCTGACGGTGTGCATCCATGATCGCATGCAGGCTCATGGCATAGTTCAGACCTGCTTTGATATGTCCGGTTCCTCTTGGTGCTGCACGGTCGAAATCGCTGACACGGATCGTGATCGGCTTTACGCCGCCCTTGAAGTACGGTCCGACCGGTGTACAAAATGCACGGAACTGGTATTCATCAGCCGGTTTTACACCGATAACTGCATTTGTTCCGAACATGTACGGGCGGATATATAAAGTAGCACCTGAGCCGTATGGCGGTACATAATCTGCATTGGCTTCTACCAGTTTTACGATTGCATCTACGAAACGATCTTTCGGGAATACCGGCATTTCCAGTCTTTTTGCGGAATTCTCCATACGCTCTGCGTTGAGGTCCGGGCGGAATACAACGATACGTCCGTCTTCTGTTGTATATGCTTTCATACCTTCGAATACCGTCTGTGCATACTGCAATACACAGGCACACTCACTGATTGTAACCATGTCATCGGTACTTAATGTACCCTCATCCCAGGCACCGTTTTTAAAATTTGATACATAGCGATAGTCTGTTTTTACATAGCCAAATCCAAGATTTGACCAGTCAATATTTTTTCCCATGTTATCCTCCTGACGCCTTACCTGCTGCTTTTTCAATCCATAAATACTGGTACAACAGTCCGACAAAATATTTTTGATATGTTTCTAAGTATAATACTTTTTTCTGTGATGCACAAGCATATTTCCTGCAATTTTTAGCAAATTCATGCAAAAATTGCAAGAATCAGGTCCGTTTGATAAATTTACTGCGGCAGGAAGGACAGGTGATCTCGATTTTTCCCTTCCCTCTCGGGACACGGATTTTCTGTCTGCAATGCGGACAGCGGTAGATTTTGTGTGTTTTGGAATCGCTGATCACACTTTTCTCCCCTTTGCAGAACCGGACAACCTTCTCTTTTGTGTCCATATACATACGCTCTTCTTCGCATCGTTTCCGGATATTTTTGGAAAACATGCGGTAATACATCCAGATCAGCAGAATCCAGCTGACATAGTTCAGTGCCGATGCCCGCAGCAGACCGGAAAGCAGGACGCATACCAGTGCTCCCACCAGTAAAAACCGGGAAAAATGGTCGATCCCATATCTGCCCTGCATAAATTTTTCGAATTTCTGTCTCATACTATACCCTTTCTTCTGACCCGATCTTTCTTTTGACCTTATCTTTCTCTTTCTTTTACACCGCTCTGATCCGCCTGAGGCTATATCAGAAAACGCAATGGGTCATACGTGATTTTTGTCTCTTGACTCATCTTAATACTCCGCCCGCAGAAAATCAATAAACTGCCTATTAAATAATTCTAAAGTTGCATCCCTTTCTTAACATCGTAAAGCCGAGTGCATGTGAGACGTCTCACTGCTGCTCCAATATTTCTCCAAAGTTACGCCGAAGTCTCTTGCCAGTGTCCGTATGTTTTGTTATAATGCAGTTAGTTTTGTCAAACTATGTCGCCCGATCGGGCGACGGAATGGAGTTTTGTATGAAAGTAAAACATATGACGTTTCTGGCAATGTACACGACCATTGCCCTGACGATTTTTGTGGTGGAGGCAATGCTGCCGCCGCTCGCCCCGATCCCCGGGATCAAGCTGGGACTTGCCAATGTCGTTACGCTGTGGCTTCTGTATTATGCTACCTGGAAGGATGCTCTGTGCGTACTTCTGATGCGTATCCTGATCGCCAGCATGGTGACCGGGCAGATGGTATCCTTCTCCTACAGCCTGTGCGGCGGTCTGTTCTGTTTCGTGGCCATGGCACTGCTCTTTCGGCTGCTCGGGAAAAAGCACATCCCTTTTATCAGCGTGATCGGTGCCCTTTTCCATAACCTCGGTCAGATCTGTATCGCCATGGTGATCCTTCGCTCGGCAAGTATTCTTGTTTATCTGCCGATGCTGACCATCAGCGGAATTCTCACCGGAGCATTCACCGGACTGTGTGCATGGTTTGCATCCAGAAGGCTTCGAAAAGACCAGGTGTGGTTTATCCGCTGATCCACGGCTTTCAGAGACATATATGCCTGGATATCCTGAACTGCTGTAACAAAAACAGAGTCCCGAAAACGGGACTCTGTTTTTGTTTTGCAGCTTTTCATCCTGGATGATGCCTGCGAATCGCTCTGACACAAAGGACAATTGCATCCTTATTTTGTTTTCTTATAAGATGCCTTCTTTACGCCTGCTTTTTTCAGAGCTTTTTTCAGCTTGTTCAGCTGTGATTTTTTCATCTTCTTCGGTACTTTCACCGTTACTTTTGATTTTCCGGACTTGAATGCATTCTTTCCAACGCCCGGTGCTTTGATTCCCTTGAAGGTGATCGTTGCCAGTTTCTTGCATTTGTAGAAGCTGCTCTTGCCAATGCTCTTGACATTTGCTCCGATCACAACGCTCTTCAGTCTGGATGCATTTTTGAATACATTGTTTGCAACTGCGGTTACTTTAAAGGTGTATCCGTCAATGGTCACCGTTGCCGGAATCGTTACAGTCTTGACCGTTTTCTTCAGAAGCTTGCTTACTGTTACCGTACCATTCTTAGCATCTGATTTTGTTACTTTGAATGCCAGTTTGCCGTCAGCACTCTTATGAACAGATCCTTTTGCCGGAACTTTCTTCGGTACATCTGGTTTTTCTGTCTCCGGAGCCTTTGTCTCGGTCTGCGGAGCTTTTGTTTCTGTTTCGCTGTCCGGTTCTTTGGTCTCTAGCTCGTTATCCTTTGCCTTTACGTTGATCTCAACCGTTGCTTTCACATCCGGTCTTGCCGCACTGCTTACGGTAATCACTGCTTTTCCTGCTGCCTTTGCGGTTACCACACCTGCATCACTGACTTCTGCGACTGCTTTATCACTGGATTCATATTTCAGATCTTTGCTGTCTGTAGTATCTTCCGGAGTGATCACTGCGGTCAGTTTTGCAGTTTCGCCGACTTTCAGTTCGCTCTTGTCTGCTTTTACAGAAACTCCTGTGATTGGTTTTTCCACAACCGGTTTACCGTTTACTTTTACTGCGATTTCTGTATATACATCGCTGTCTTTTACAGAAACTTTGATCTTGGTCTCACCGGCTTTAACTGCTGTTACATTGCCTTTGTCATCTACCGTTGCTATGGTTTCATCTTCGGATGCAAAGGTAAGCTCGCCTTTTGCATAATATGGTGCGATTGCTGCACTTACCTGTGCACCTTCTTCTTCTTTCAGTTCCAGTGCATCTGTGGAAACGTTTACACCGGTTGCTTTGGTATCGATGTTATTGTAGCTGTAATTATCGAAATCATACCACAATACAGTCTTTTCATTATCTGCTTTGTAAGTTCCGTTATCCAGATCATCTTTGCTCAGTGCTGCTGAGTAAACGCGGATGTTCTTCAGATATCCGGAAGAAAGACGTTGTGTCTCCGGACAATATCCGATACCAAGCGGATAGGTCGTTGTATCTACGCTTCCAACATTCTGTGTGGTTACCATTTCTTTTCCTTCTACATAAACAGAAATATTGTTTCCATCGTAAACTGCTGCTACATGCAGCCACTGGTTCATTTCTTCTGAAGTAAGAGGAACCTGTACGGTCTTCCAGCTTCCATTCGTATTCTTGATAAAGAAGTACGCCGTCTGCTCAGAAACACGGAATGCCGCACTGCTGTCACCTTTTGATGCGATCATATTGTAGTCAGCACCACTGTATCCTACATTATTCGGATTAAATACAGCTTCAATTGTAAAGGCTTTATTTCCCCCGATCAGACTGTTGAAGGTTTCATCTGCTGTTTCTCCGGTTACATCTGCATAACCTTTCAGAGCAATTTCGCCGTCTTTTTCTGCCAGATCTGCTGTGGATACGCCACTGATATCCATGTCATAACCATTTGCACTCTGATCTTTTACAACAACGGCTGCATTTTCGGTATCTGCAAGTTTCTGTGCCAGTGCGATTGCCTCCTGCAGTTTCCGGTAACGGATCTCTCCTACGATTGCTTTGCCTTCCTCTGTGAGTGCATTGTAAGATACAAGCATTTTCCGGAGTTCTTTTGTGTCACTGCCTGTTACCAGAATACCATCGATTTTATCGCTCAGTTCTTTTGCTGCACTCTGGATGATATCATCCTCAGAAACAGATGCCACCGTGCGGTATGCACGTGTTACATCCATCGGATCGCTGTCATTTGTGGTATATGGTACCATGGTGTACTCATAAGTATAAGCTTTGTTATTTGGAAGCAGGTATGCGGAAAGTGTATCCTGACCGCAGCTCTTGTTTCCGGTTCCCTGTGAACGATAGTTTACTGTCAGGATCGTGGAATCCAGTTTGGTCAGTTCATATGGATGCTGTGCCTGATCCAGATCATCTACTGTGAAATGCAGTGCAGACGCTTCTACCGTATCGGTTGCTGCGATTGCCATTGCACTCTTTGCAGATGGATTGGTTACGCTGATCCATTTTACTCCGGTTACGGTACCGGTATCCTGTGTATCCAGGTACGGATAGAACATTCCGGATACGGTGTTGCTATATCTTCCAACCGTTGCGAAATCTTCTCTGTCCCACATGGCCTCTACCGGGCCGTTACCATACCATTCTACGTTTTCATATCCTTCCGGCAGTTCCATAACAGTACCGATACGGATATAACGTCCAAGGCTTGTTCCGGTTGCGTCTACGGTTGCATCTACAGTCACTGCACCGCTTCCGTCTACCGTATAAACCATGGTCTGTTTCAGGTTTGCCTGGCTTGCACTTGCCAGTGTCACACGGATCGTCTTCTGTCCTGCATCGTTTGTTCCGACCGCAATATCAGAAGCCGTTACATTTTTGTTGACATTCTTCCAGTTTCCGTCGTAGTTACCGTTATCGTTGTTGAGAATACCTCTCCAGTAATTCGGAACCGGTCCGCTTGTCAGCAGAGTCTCACCTTTGTATACATAATTTTTCAGTCTTCCGGTTGCTTTTTCTACTTCAAAGCCAAAATCGGTACCGGAAACTTTGATCACATCTTCTGCACTGTCATCTATGGTTACGTTTGTGTTGATCGTCGGTTCTACTTTTGTAACTTCTGCCGGGATCTGGAACTGCTCGTAAGCAACTTCGTGTCCTGCTTTTGCCCATTCGGTATCCTCTTTGAGCTGTACAGACAGGTTCAGATAATACTCTGCTCCTGCTTTCTTTTCTTCCGGCATAGATGCACGATACGGAACTTTGATGCTTCCGCTCTCTCTGCCTGCGATGTTGGTATCTTCCGCAGAAAGTTTACCGGAGCCAATCTCTTTTCCGTCTTCCGTCAGTGTCCATGTCACGTCAAAATCATTCAGATTCAGGAAGTTATTTTCATTGTAAACATCGATGCTCTCGCCGAGCAGCATGCTGTCATCTGTGCTAAACCATACGCTCTGATACTGATATTTTACTTCATAAAGTTCCGGTTGAACATCTCGATCCGGAGATACCAGACCGTTTACACAGAAGGAGTTGTCGTTCGGGCTTTCGCCGGAGTCTCCGCCGTATCCATAGAAGTTGCCTTTGATTTCATCAGAGTACAGATTTGCATGAGCATCTTTCTCTGCATAGTAATCATATGGTTTGGAAGATTCATCAACGGTCAGGCCTGCAAAATCTGCCCACAGAAGTACATCATCAGATTTCTCTGTGATTGCCGGTGTCGTGCCGTTCTGAGCTTTGATCTCCTCCAGGGACAGTGCTCTGCTGTAAACGCGGCCCATAGAAATTTCACCGTCAAAGGTTCTTCCGTTATCGGCACTGCATCCTACACCAAGTGCCACGCTGCCAGATGCGATGCTTGTATTTCCATTTCCTTCTCCTAAAAGGACTCCATCGCAGTAGATCTTGATTGCACCTTTATCGTAAGTTGCAACAACCTGATGCCAGTTTCCTACCCAGTTATCCGGTTTTTTCGCTGTTACAGAATTCCAGCTGTTATTGTAGTAAGCAAAGAACTCCAGCTGTTTACTGCTGTTTGTCTTTAATGCAAACTGATGGTCACCTTTTGCGATCAGAACCTTATCTGCTCCGTCCGATGCCGGTTTGCAGATAACTTCTACGGTAAAGCTCTTGCCGCTTCCGGAGAGTGCTTCGTTGTATTTGTCACTTTCAAACAGTGCATATCCATTTGCACTCTTGCTTGTCAGTGCTCCGCTTTCCGGATTTTCATTGACACTGGAAATGCTTGCAGATCCTGTTACTCCGTCTTTCTTATCGGTTACGACATAAGCTTTCGGCAGGTTGTCAAGACTTAACATTCTGGACTGGTCAACCCAATCCCAGATAAATCCGCCGAGCATATTGTCGGAAGAACGGATCGCATCCCAGTATTCTTTCAGGTTACCAACCGCATTACCCATCGCATGGTCATATTCACACAGAACATATGGCATATTTGCTGCTGCTCTGGAATACAGGGTATCAACACTTGGGTACATATTGCTTCGCATATCGGTTCCATTGTTTCCATCCGAAGATTCTGAATGAATCGGTCTTGTACTGTCGTTGTTCTTGAAGTACCAGATCAGATCATAGAACATGCCATTTGCATAAGAAGCACTGCTGCTGTAATAATTTTCGTTTCCGGTTGACCACATAACGATGGAAGTGCGGTTTTTCAGTCTGTTGAATGCGGTAACCGTACGATCCATTGCCAGGTTCTTGAAGTTTACCTGTTTTTCTCCCTGATTCATCAGTGCATGAGATTCCAGGTTGGTCTCACCCATCACGTAAATACCGTATTTATCACACAGATAATACAGATACTCGTCGTTGCTGTAGTGAGAGGTACGCAGTGCATTTAAATTGTACTGTTTCATCAGTTTAATGTCTTCTTCCTGTGTCTCATGCGGTACATATTTGCCGTATTCCGGATCGGTATCATGACGGTTTGTACCTTTGAGCAGAAGCTGTTTACCGTTGATTGTGATCGGTTTGTACTCAGAATCAGTTGTGGTACGATTACCATTTGTATCTACTTCTGATTTTGTAAACTCGATCTCACGGAATCCAAGCTGCTGGGAAACGCTTCCCATGTAGGTGCCTGTCTTGGAATCGTACAGGGACAGAACCATCGTGTACAGATTCGGCGTCTCAGCAGACCACAGTTCCGGTGAAAGAACCAGTTTGCTGCCAGCTGCCGAAACGCTGCCGTCGGTATCACCGTCTGCTGCCGGAACGGTATCCAGATCCATGGTCATATCATTTACAAATACATTTCCGTCCTGGTCATAGAGACGTACATCCACTTTGTAACCTTCTGCTGCCGCTGTGGAAGCATTGGATACGGTTACATTCAGATCCATTTCTGCATTTTCATAATTCTCATCCAGATCTGTTTCTACCTTGTAGTCCTGGATATGTACCAGTGGTGCGGAATACAGATATACATCACGGAAAATACCGCCATCATAATACATATCCTGATCTTCCATCCAGGTACCGTCACAGAATTTGTGAACTTCAACTGCCAGAAGGTTGTCGCTTCCGTCTGTTGTCAGATAATTGGTAATATCAAAGCTATGTGGACTGTAGCTGTCCTCGCTGTATCCTACTTCTTTGCCATTTACATATACATAATAGGAAGATTCTACGCCCTGGAAGGAAAGATAAACTCTTCCGTTTGCTGCCTTCATGTCATCGGTCACCTTAAAAGTCTTGCGGTAAAGACCTACCGGGTTATAATTTGCCGGTGCATTCGGGGCACTGACATTACTGTCATATTTTGACTGCCAAGGCATAGTTACATTAGTATAGATAGAAAAATCAAATCCCTGTCTCGTCCAGCTGCAAGGAAGCTGCAGATTTGTTTTCCAGTCGTTCGTCGTTGCTTTGTAGTCGGTCTTATAGAAATCTTTGTATGCATCACCCTGTGCGAGTGCCTGGTTCTGTAACACAACAAGTGACCAGTCCGCCTGATCCTTCCCTGTTAAGAACTGTACATATTTTGACGCTGCTTTGTCGTAATCTTTTGCACCTTTGATTGCTTTCTCTACGCTGTCATACACCACATTGGTTGTTGCAAAAGTGCTTGCCTGTTCTGTGTTGATGCCATATACATCTGCTGCTTTGACCTGATTGCCATCCACATCGGTATAGGTTTCTCCAGTCCATTCTTTGTGCGTGAATTTTGTTTTGTCCACGTCGGATGTTACTTTTGCGGCCTGATTTGGGACAGCTGTTTTTGTCCACGGGTCGGTGTAGCTGGCATTGGTGTTGGACTTACTGTCTGCCTGCGTCTGCAGTGCAGACTCGGATGCTGCTTCAGCTGCAGGTGCTGCACTTACTGCCTGTCCTGCGATCATGGAAGCCGCCAGGGAAAATGCCATAACTTTTCTCCACTTCATACTTCTTGCTCCTTTCTTTTTGCATCTTTTGAAGCTGCAGTCTGCAGCTTCCTTCTAATGCATGCTCTAACAAAAATTTCAGTCCGCTTTCACCGGACTTAGTAAAATTTTACCATATTATTCACAATTTGTCCATAACATTTCTATATATTTTACAATGTTTTACCAGATTTTTCACTAAACTTTTCACTATTTTTCAGTAATTCGCACAAAAAAAGTGCGACATTTTTGTCACACTTTTTTCCATAAGATTTCAATAACAGTCGCATGTGCAAATGAACGGTATCGTAAAAAGTAGTGCATAAAACAATACAGCCATGATGAACCCAAAAACAAATCGCTCTGACGATAGCAAGGCTTCCGTCGTGAGGTTTGCGATGTTGCCGCCCCAAAGAGCCGCTGTCTGAGCCTCGAAGAGGCGAGTTTAGGCGAAGGGCGGCTAACAGGCGAGCGAACCGAACA
>NZ_JAJEQE010000027.1 GCF_020687205.1 Hominisplanchenecus faecis | reverse complement strand
TTATCTCTGATACCGTCCGAGAAATACTTTGCGTCTGGACGCTGGCAGGCAACGATAAGGAAATAACCTGCTTGTCGCCCTAACATAACGATTTTCTTTAGCTGGCTAAGTAAGCTCACGCTTTCTTTCGTCCCCAGCATTTCAAAAAACGCCACATATTCATCAAAGATAAGAAAGCAGGGTGGCAGTCCCAAATAGGCGTAGTTTTCGCCCGTCTTATAGTTCGGGTGTCGCTTCATTTCCTCGCTTCGCTGTACCATGCCCTCATAAAAGGCATTGACGCAATCAATCATTTCTTCTTTGGTGTGATACACATTTCCCATAACTGTCCCCAAGTCTGCTAAGTCCGCATTTTTCGGGTCTAAGACGTAAAGGACAGCGTTGGTATGCAGTAGGGCTTCAATGAGCGTCAGCAGAAAATAAGTTTTACCGCCACCCGTCCCACCAGCGATAAGAGCGTGAGGGAGTGCGTCATATTCCCAGACAAGATTTTTCATCAGCCTAAGACTGCCGTTTTCTGCCCGTACTTCATCAATGGTAATACGGTTCGCTATCATATCATAAAGCAGGGTATATTCGATATAGCCGTCGTGCAGGGTCTTGTCGGTCAGTTCACAATACAAGCCACTTTCCAATTTATCCTCTAACCGTAAAAGCTGGTCTTGATATTTCCCCAGCGTAATTTCACAGCGGATATGAAGCAGTCCCTTTTCCATTTGATAATAAATCTTTGGAAACCAGACGATTTTTTCCCTTGATCTGCTTTGCCGGTCAGTAAAAAAACCGCTGTCTTGTACGGTATCGGCTTCATACCACTTATTTTCCAGTACCATTCTTGCCAGCTTTTGACGGTGCAGGAGCTTCTTGAAACTGTCGTAACAGAAGCGGTAATATAGAAAAGCGACCAATGCACAAACACCCGTCGCTATCAATATGGTTATGAAGTTGTAAGGGGAGAGCGTCAAGCCGTTTTCTAACAAGCTGAAATGCTCCCAATCAGTACGCATAAGCTGTTTGATATTGAGTAGCAAAAGAACCGCCACGAATACCACCAGAAGCATCCCTATGGAAAAGTGGTAGACAAGGTGCTTGTCGCTGGCTCTGATACGGTGTCCTTTATTCCAAATCTTACGCATAAATCAATCACTCCTTTCTGGGTACGAAAAAAGCAGTCAATCCTAAGACTAACTGCTTTGTGTGTATGGATATGAAGTTTTGCAAATGGGAATTTTATATTACTTTTAATGCAATTTCTAGTATCAACGAAAAAATACAAATTGATAAAATAATGATAACTATTTCAACATTTCCTAGTGATATAAAACATTGAAAAATCAGCATAATTCCTACTAATAATATAGCTGTTCCCTCAATTCTTGAATGTAGCTTTATGTTTTTTACCCCATTATATCTTTTGATAAGGGGCAATTTACCTTTGATAATACTGAATACCCCTAAAACCACCATTATATTACCTAGTATTAGCCCTATCATATTTACCACCTTTTCTAAATCTTTAATTTTCAGTTCTATAAATCGAAATTTTCTTGTTTAAATTTATCTTTGAAAAAGCCAATTAAAATTAAAGCAATACCAAGAATTGCAACTGGTATATAAATAATATTAGGTATATGATAAACAAATCTATCAATTCCAGACATAGCAATATAAATAATTATTCCCACACAAATTAAAATGTTTTTATCTTTCATAGCTGGTCTCCTTTACACCTTATTATTTGTCCGTTTCTTCATACCCATATTATAACAGTTCCATATATCCGCTACAATGAAAATCTATTCAGTAAGCCTATTTTTTCGGCTGTCCCTGCGGTGTATGGTTCTGTGGACTGCCTGCGTTCTGATTGCCTTTATTTTTCAACACAATATTCTCTGCCTTTACATACCAGTCCACATCTGCACCCGTATAAGTCTTTCGTGATACCGTATCGGCTACTGGATTGACAAGCTCCACAACTGCATTGTACGGAAATTCCCTTAACGGTACTTCTGGCGGTACAGACACGGGGATAATTCCACCATGCAGACTGCACTTCAAATCATAGATACGCTTTTTAAGCTGGGTACTCGGTGTCCCGTCCTCATTCTGCAAGAACACATCACGCACCGCTGTAAATTTTAATTCTCCAAATGTTTTCTCTTTGTCAATAACAAACCCGTTTGATAATCTCATAAATTCTTCACTCCTTTACTTTTCTTCAACTGCTACAATATCATCAGCAAGCAACACATAATCGGTATGTCCCATATCCCCGATTGCGTAACCTCTGCCATATAACTTCGGATTGACAAGTTTTACTTTCTGCTCATACTTGAACTTCTTTTCGCCAGCCTGCACGGGAATTTCCACGACAACATTTTCCCCTCTCTGCACATCTGAATAAAGGTTGTAGCTTCTTCTTGCGAAAACTCTACGGTTATCTTTATCTCTGTCAAAAACATGGTCGCTTTCGCCTGCAAATTCAAGAGTTCCAAAAGACTGTGCCATATCTGGCACGACATATTTCATTTCCATATTGTTTTACCTCGTTTCTTTCTATTTTTGATAAATTGATTGTGATTTCTTATTCTGGCAGTTTGGGAAGTACCAGCAATCCCACAGATAGTAAAGGGTAAAATCAATGCTTCGCACCCTTGACTATCCGTGTTCTTGCAGGTCGTAAGCAGACAAGCCAGAATAAGCAAAAGTCTGCCGTTTGACAGCTTCGGCGGAGAGCGTGATTTTTCTTTCCTCATACCGTTACCGCCTTATGATTTCTTCATTTTACGGCGTTTGTAAAGATATGTTCCAGCCAGTCCACCAGCAGACGCAAGCAACATCACGACAAATGCTATTACATTTGTACTGTCGCCCGTTTTGGGACTGTCGCTAGGTCTGTTAGGCTTTTCTGGTGTCGGTGGTGTTTCGGGTTCTTCTGGGACTTCTGGTTTTTCCTTAAAGGTAATCGTCTGTCCCTTGTCCTCAATGTCCTTATGCTCGGTAACTTTCTTCGGCTCGTCTGGATTGCTTAAATCGTACAATTCTTCAAAAGTTACAAGCTGTTTGCCGTCAAGGGAAGTAGCGTCAAAGGTAAAAGCAACTTCCACTTTCATAGTTTCGCTGTCAGCAGTAAAGGTATAATCACTTTCCACACGTTTTCCATTGATAAGAAGCTCGGCGTTTTCTTCTTTCAACATCTGCCAGCCCACAAGTTTGTACTGTGTACCGACTTCTAAGCCCTCTAAAGTTACGGTATCAATGATTGTTACCTCTTTTCCAGCTTCAATCTCTTTGTTGCCGTCCTTGTCGGTAGCAGTCGTATGAATTTTGATGATACGCTCTGTGATAAGTACGGTTTGCCCGTCGTCCTCAATGTCCTTGTGTTCTGCAACTTTCACGGGTTCGTCTGGATTGCTGAAATCATACAATTCTTCAAAAGTAACAAGGTTTTTGCCACCTAAAGCAGACGCATTGAATGTATAGGAAATTTCTACTTTCATTTCTTTATCATCAGCGACAAAAGTATAGTCATTTTCCACACGTTTTCCGTCAATGATAAGCTCGGCATTTTCTTCTTTTAACATCTGCCAGCCTTTCAACTGATACTTTGTGCCTTTTGTAAGTCCGTCTAATTTGACAGTATCAACGATTGTTACCTCTTTTCCTGCAAGGATAGTCTTTTTGCCGTCCTTACTGGCCGCTGTGGTATGAATAGAGATTTTTTTTTCGTATTCATCAGTCAGCGTTCCTAAATCAATCACAAGATTATTTCTTGATACCACGATTTCAAAAGGTGGGATAAGTTCAAAGCCTTTGTTACTATCAGAGCGTAATTCTTCAATGATATAGGTATCATAAGGTAATGCACCCTTGCTGTCGTCTGGTTCAGAAGTTCCAAACCACACACCGTCCTCGCTGGTCTTTCCTGCGTTGGTATTGTGCTTATGAGAAGCCCAGTCAGCAGAAGTGGAGAATTGCCCGTTATCATCAGTTACCACTACATGATTTTCGCCCGTTGTCTTGCTTGTGATCCTAAAGGGAATATCAGCAAGACGCTTGTGTGTGCCTGCACCGATTTTTACACCCTCAATATCCCCACGCTTAATCTGATTGTAGATAGAATGGGCTTCGTCGGTTAAGTCCACGATTTTTCCATTTTCTGTGATTGTAAAATCAATCGGTTTTGCACCGTCAGTTAAGTAACCGTCGGGAGCTTCACTTTCAACGATACGGAAATTTCCGTAAGGTAAAAGGTCGGAAGAAGTAGAAGCGACACCCTCAATATCGGTACGAATTGTCTTTACCACTTCATTTTTCTTGTATAACTTGCCCTCAACCAATACCGCATTATCATTTAAGGAAATGATGTCAAAAGCAGTATCTTTCAAGGTAGCACTTCCTTGTGGCTTTGTATTGCCCGTTTCTAAATCTCGTTTCTGAATTTTCACACCGCCACGGATAACCTTGTCAGATACGGAAAACTGGTTACTTCCAGATAATACGGCAAGGTCGCCGTCCTCGGTAATCTGTGTAAGGTATAAGCTTTTTATCTGTTCGGACTTATCGCCAGTCTGCATATATGCACCCTCTAACAAGTAGCCGTTTGGAGCTTTTGTTTCTTCAACGGTTAGCGTTCCAAGTGGAAGAACCGCTTTGCCGTCCTGCATATAGAAGCTGTCGCCAGATACCTTGTATGCGTCCGCTAATTTTGTGATGTAATGAGTTGTCCCGTCGCTGTCTGTTTCAGCGATTGTCTTTGTAATCCATGTACGAGTAGCTTCGGCAGGAAGATTGTCTTTGTTATAGAAGCCTGCATAATACTTCCATGTAAATTCCGCACCGGCTAGAGAAGCGTTCCCTTGCGGATTGTCTTTCTGTGTTTCCATATCAATCTTGAAAAGCTTAATCAAAGTGTCTGTTACTTTCGGTGTATCTGATACTTTCAAGGTCGCTGTCCTTCCAGCTTCAACCTTTAAGGAATATACAGTTTTATCTACTTTATATCCTGCTGGTGCAGATAATTCCTTGATATAAACTGTGCCAGCCTTTACCTCTACAACATCTGTATTTCCGTTTTCATCAGTCGTAAGGGTGGCAAGCTGTTTCGTGCAGTCCTTATCAGAAAAGACACCATAGGTCGCACCAGCGACAGAGTAATTCCCGTTACTGTCTGTAATGCTGGTATTACTGGAAGTCTTTTGCAGTTTCGCATTTCCGACATTCAGCTTCGCCCAGAATTGTCCCAATTCCTGCCCCTCGCCAGAGTAGATATAACCGCCACATTCATAGCGTCCTTTATTCTCTTTGACAAAGGCTTTTGCACCAGAGAAAACTTCGTCCTGCGTTGCCTTTGGAATTTCATCATAAGAAGCTCGCACATTATCACATTGCCAGCCAAGATGTACGCTCAATCTCTGCCAAACTACACATTGTTCCAACAGATAGACTTGTTTATAGTTCAATTCCTTGTGAGCTTCGCCATACTGTTTGACATACTCTAAGGATAACGCCACATCTGAAATCTGGTCGGCACTCATGCGTGAGCTTGCGTCAGCTCTGGTCTTGTAACCGTTCTTAAAATCTGTATTGATGTCAATACAATAGGCAGTTTCGCCCTCGACTTTCATATAGCCCTCATTGAATGTCGAACCGATAGAACCATCATTCATTACTTTTTCAATGATACCGACACGCTCTGCACTTTCCGTCCAGTATTGCTTACTTTCTGCATGGACGGGTATAGTCGGTAAAGCAGTAACGACAGTTGCAAAAGCTAAGAAGCCCGTACACAATCGTTTCCATGTCTTTTTCATAAATCTAATGCTCCTTTCATTTTGGATAATAAAATAGCCGTCCAATAAGAACGGCTGGAAATAGAAAAGGAACGTCATTTTAGGCGTTCCATAATCTATAAAATATTCAATTTTTTATACTGATGTGTTGCTCATCAAAATCTCAAATTAAGGTTATTTGACACCAATTTTGACACCAATTTTTTGTATATTGACGATTTTTGATGAAATGTGATAAATTCATAAAACCCGTGAAAAGCCTGTAAATAGGCACTTTACGGCACTCTATGAACTAAGACAAAAGCTACGCTGTAATAACAAGAGGTGAGTGCTAATAATTTTGTGAAGAATTTGTGAACGCTACGAGCCATGCAAAATGGTGAAAAAACGCCCTGCAAGTTACTTGCAAGGACGTCTTTTTTTGCTATTTTATAGGGCGACAGCCCTACAGCGAGGGAAGTCTTTCCCGAGCTGTGCATGGCGTATGCCGCTACTTCACAGAGGTTTTTCACTTGCTTTAGCTGTGGGGAATGTCAAAAATGGTCATCTTTACTTTCTCAATATCAATCGGTTTTGCAATATGTGCATTCATTCCGGCATCTATGCACTCCCTGATATCGTCCTGAAATGCATTCGCTGTCATCGCAATGATTGGTACCTCTTTTGTATCTTTACGGTTCAATGTCCTTATCTGTCTGGTTGCTTCTAATCCATCCATTACCGGCATCATAATATCCATAAAAATAAAATCAAAACTGCCTGGAACTGATTTGGAAACAATATCCACAGCCTCCTCGCCATTTTCTGCCGTAGTCACAACCATCTTTTCATCTTCCAGCAACATCTTCGCAATTTCCAGATTTAGCTCATTATCCTCAACTAATAATACATTCCTACCTGACAGATCAGGCTTTTCCACTTTTTTTTGCTGTTCTTTCTCCGCATTATAATCAATCTCAAGTGGTATCGTGACGGTAAACGTTGTACCTACATTTTCTTTACTTTCCAGTCTGATGGTTCCGTTCATCATGTCCACAATATCTTTTACAATAGAAAGTCCAAGTCCGGCACCACTATATCCATTCGTTGTTTCTTTTCCTTCCCTGGCATAGGATTCAAATGCATGTTTCTGAAATTCTTCGCTCATACCAAGTCCCGTATCAGAACATACAAATTCAAAAACCGCCGTCTTGTCATCACTTGAAATCTCATTGAAATACAGGATTACTTTACCACCGCTTCGGTTATATTTAACGGCATTTCCGGCAAGATTCATAAGAAGGCGGTTTAGATATTTCTCACTGCCAATAACATATCTGTGATGAAAAGTACTCATGGAAGCTCCGCCTTCAAAGCTGATACCATACTCCTTTGCATTTGTCTCAATAATCGAAATCTGCTTTACGAGCATTGCAACCAGATCAAATGGCTTGTTTACCAACTGTAATGTTCCGGATTCTACTTTTCCGATATCCAGAACATTATTTAGAAGGGACTGCAGATAGTCCATCGACGCCATTACCTTTTCTTTACATTCATACAATTTTTCTTTATTGCCATAATAACGCTCTGATATATTGATCATCCCAATAATTCCATTTAAAGGTGTCCGGATATCGTGGCTCATGTGTCTCAAAAAGTCTGTCTTTGCACTATTCGCCTTTTCTGCCTGCTGCTGTGCCTCTTTTGCCTTTTTCTCTGCAATTCTGGCTTTTTGGAGTAATCTAAGTATCAGTATCAGCACGGTCAAAAAAACAGATACAACAAGCACCGTAAAGCCCCAGAAATTGTCCCTTATAAACTCCTTTACCGTAACTTTCTTCAGATTACTGTCATACATATACACAGCATTGGAGAATTTTGAAACAGACATTGTTTTTATAGTCTTATTCAGGACAGACAGCAGCATGCTGTTTCCATGTCTGACTGCAAATGACACCAAATCGTACTTTTCCAGAAAAACACTGTACAGTTTATTATCATCGAAATATTGTTTCAGCTTGCCTGAGTCCATAATCATGCAGTCTGCTTTTCCATTATATACAGCCTTTTTTGCATCCTTCCAGGCAGCATATTCCTTCACATGCCACTGTGGATAATTATAGGAAACATAAGACTTCAAATCACTCTCTTCTCTTGGTATCGCAACCGTATTTTCAGCATTTTCATCAAAACTCTTTTTAACCGTTACAGCCGCCATATTATACTTCCAGACAGTATCTGTCAGATCATAGCCCAAGTCTTCGGCAGCATTCGTATTTTGCATCACATGAAAAATCAGATCAATTTCTCCATCATGCAACGCTTTTTGCATATCCTCTTGTGAATCATACCCCTTGATATTAAATTTCAAAGTCTGCCCTTTCAGGCAGTTTTGTGCAAGCTGGATGTAATCCGTGATCAGGCCACTCACTTTTCCGGTTTCTGTATCAAGAGTACTGACCCCGCCATCGTTTATCAAACAACCGATTTTGATTGCTCCATGCTCTGACAGCCATTTCTGTTCTTCTCCCGTCAGAAAATATACACTGTCCACTGACAGAAACTGCTTATGCAGTTCATCTGCATAATAAGGATCATCATCTGTGATCCTTCTCATAGCATTATCCAGCTCTGTCTTTAAATCAGAATGACTCTGGCCAATCGCAAAATATATTTTTGAACTTCCGAGATTCGTTAAGGCCACCATTCCGTACCCACCCAGACGGGAATCCTCTAACGATACAAAAGCGTCAATTTCTCCGTCTGCAATTTTCTTCAAAGCATCTTCATTATTTGAAACATTGACATGCTGTGTATGCAGATCATATTTCTTTTCCCACTCGTTCAATATCATTTCCGACAGGTAACCCATAAGCACCCCAATCTTTTTCCCATTGAAAGATGCAGTGTCAGAGGATGAGAGGTCTGTATGATCGGGTTTTACGTAGACATAATATCTTTCGTCTCCCATTGGAATAGCGGAAAAAAGCATAGTCTCTGCCCGTTCCTCCGTATAAGAGACTCCTTCTATCATATCCAGCTCATCATTTTTTAATTTGTCGAAACAATTTTCCCATGTACAATCTACATATTCATAGTTCCACCCTGTATAACCTGCGATTTTCTGCAGATATTCATAGC
This sequence comes from Hominisplanchenecus faecis, assembly GCF_020687205.1. Classification (GTDB taxonomy): domain Bacteria; phylum Bacillota; class Clostridia; order Lachnospirales; family Lachnospiraceae; genus Hominisplanchenecus; species Hominisplanchenecus faecis. Next base: position 31,814 of record NZ_JAJEQE010000027.1, on the reverse strand, counting down.
CATATCCGCTTCTTTTTCCATTTCCATTTATCTTATCATACGTATCATCCGGCACACCAATCCTGACAACTCTCTCTTTCTGATTTTCTGCTGCAAAAGCATAAACCGGACAGATTGAAAAAAGGATGCAACTGCACAATATTATAATGATACCCCTTTGCAATACTGATTTATTCATTTTTATCCCTTTACGTGGCATTGTAATTACTCTAATTTTGCATTTTTCTATTTTACAGTGTCAAAATATCCAATGATTCCAATGTATCCATCCTTCTTTAAAGGCGACCACAATGTATGCAATTTCATTCTATACATACCTTATAATCGTTTTTATAACTTCATCAATCACAATCGGCTTTGACAAATGTGCGTTCATTCCTGCATCCAGTGATGCCTGAACATCTTCTGCAAATGAATTAGCTGTCATTGCTATAATAGGAATGTTTTTTCCATCCGGTCTGTCATTCATTGCCCTGATTGCTTTTGCTGCTTCATAACCATTCATTTCAGGCATCATGATATCCATCAGGATTACATCAAATGTGCCTTCCGGATGATTTCTGAAAATCTCAACAGCATTCTTTCCATCCACAGCTCTTTCTACATTCATCCCGAACTCTTCCAACTGCACGGCAGCAATCTCTGCATTCAGTTCATTATCCTCTGCAAGAAGGACATTCACACCTGTAAGATTCACCTTTTCAGAAATACCTGTGTCTGACTTATTACATTTCTTATCTGTAATTTCCAAAGGAATATCCACAGTAAATATGGTTCCCTCATGCTTTTTACTCTGCACGGAAATGGTCCCACCCATCATATCTACATACTTCTTTACGATAGCCATCCCCAGTCCAACTCCATGGTACTGCGTTCTCACACCGGAATCTTCCTGTGCAAATTCCTCAAAAACTTCTTTTGTAAATTCCTCACTCATGCCAATACCTGTATCCGAAATGCGGTAACGCATATTTATATATCCATCCCCGCCCTTTTCCTGACACCGGGCTTCAAATGTAATCGTCCCTCCATCCGGAGTGAATTTCACGGCATTGCTCAGAATATTGACCAGCACATCACGCAGGCGTGCAGGATCTGCAAGTACATTTGGAATCTTTGCTTCTTCACGCTGAATCTTAAAGTTGATATCCCTGTTCGTAAGAAAGCCTTTTGTAATATCCAATGCAGAATCTGTAATGTTTTTCACATCCGCCGGTACCGAATTGTAATTCACTTTTCCACTTTCGATGCGGGTCAGATCTAATATATCATTGATCAGCGACAGTAAATGCTCTGAGCTTTCGTCAATCTTCTCCAGACAATTTTTCACTTCGTCTGACGGATTGTTTTTCATTGCAATACCGGTAAATCCTATGATTGCGTTCATTGGTGTCCTCATATCATGGGACATATGTGACAGAAATGCTGTTTTTGCCTTGTTTGCAGCCTGTGCATGCTCTGCCAGTTCCGCCATTTCCTCAGCTTTCTCCTGGTCCGCCTTCTGAGCTTTTTTTCTTGCACTGAGATGCACCATTATCACAGCCATAGCAGTCAGCAGCCATCCCAAAATAAGAAGAACCAAAACAGTAACAACAGGATGCAGACGGATCCAGTCAACAAATGTCAGCTCTGTTGCTTTGTATGTGGTATACTGTGCTGCAAGATCTTCAACAAGATTTTGGGGCATGGCATACATTGCTTTCGTCAGAATACCAGCCAGTGCATGGTTCTCAGTTGATGAAATTACCATGCGGTAGGTGAATGTAGGCTGTTCCAGCAGAGTATATGTCATGGTGCCCGTAGTGTCACTGTTCACAAACGCCTGTGCCATGTAATAGTAAACGAAGGCAGCATCTGCTTTACCCTTACGGACAGCTTCCATCATTTCCTGTCTGGTACTGCACATCAGTTTTTCTGCACCGGGTGCCATTGCATCTTCAATTGACTTTGATGCTGTCTGGTCAACAGTAGTAACAACATTAATTTTCCCATCAAAGTCACGCCGTGTCACCCTTGCCAGCTGCATCGTAATGAAAGGTGCAGTAATCCCCCATTTTTTCGTCTCAGCATAGTTATCTGTTTCCAGGCGCGCATCGATGCTCATATCTGTGGTTTCCTTATTTTTCTGATAGGCAATATACTCATCTCTGGTGGCAGGGGTAAGAAACTCATAGGAAATCCCGGCATAGTCTGCAATTTTACGGAAGTAATCCGGGATAATACCCTTCATCTCACCATTTTCATTATAAGAATATGGATAACGGGTCGGATCACACAGAACATGAAGCGGGTTGTCCTTGGAATACTGTGAAATAATACTTTTTTCTTTCTCCGTATATTCCAGATTCTTAGTTTCCATGCTTTCATAATTTTTATTATAAAGTGTCGTTTTCCAGTCACCCTCAACTGCATTCATCTGGTCGATTGCATAATTGATCTCATTCAGCAATTCTGTATTACCTTTTTTAACCATGACATAGAAATCGCTGCTGTCAAATTTATCCACGATACGCTCATTGTTTGTTTTTCTCAGAGAAGTGGCAGCAATAGCATCAACATTTCCACTCAGAAGAGCTTCCTCCATCTCTTCTGTCGTATCAAAATAAAATGAATCATATGTAAATCCTTTATTGCCTGCAAAATCCGCAAGCTCTTTATCTCGTGAGCTTCCGTTCAAAAGTGCCACACGCATACCGTTGTAAGTACTGTAATTGCCATCCACAATCGTGCCGTTGTCACTGCGGACGGTCAGAATCCCATTATTGGTTCCGATCGGACGTGAAAAATCAAACTTTTCTTCTCTTTCCGGTGTTTTGCGGGGAGATGTTACCATATCAATCTCGCCATCTTCAAGCATCTGCTGCATATCATCCCAGCTCTTATCATATCCGACATATTCGTAATCTACATCCCAATAACGGGCCATCAGCCGAAGAAAATCATAGCCATACCCACTGCGGTTGCCTTCTTCATCCATCACATGATAACCATCCATGGCAAAGAAACCGACTTTGACAGTTTCATGCTGCGAACTGTCCTCGGCTGCATATGTAGTCTGGGGAGAAAATATCATACATACGCATACAAAAGCCAGTAATACTGCCACATATTTCTTTGCTCTCGAAATCATATTTTAAATCTCCTGTCTGTCAAATATATTTCTCTATACATCTCCTTGTCAACCTCCTGGTTTATTCAAGTCGAACGCACGTGAGACTTGGTGCGTGATTCTGGTCAGCGAAAGCTGACATATTCTTCTCAGAATCACTGCACATCTACACTTCGTTCCGGTCGGCGCAAAACCATTGTCTCCCAGACAATGTGCGCCCCCGCGGAGCGTTTATCTCAGTCGGAGATTGTACTCCCACTGAGAAAGACTTGTTATTACTCACCACTTGCAGAAGTGGGAGTCTTCTCGACTGAGATAAAATTGCACTGCCGCATCAAATCCATTTGTCACTGTTCAATAACCTGCGGTTCGGTACCCCCCCCCGGACTTTATGCTTCTGATCGTCTTTTCCAGCACCTTCATCTCAACTGGTTTTGAAACATGTGCATTCATGCCAGCCGCAAAAGAATGCTGAATATCTTCTGAAAATGCATTCGCAGTCATGGCAATAATCGGAATCGTCTTTGCCAGTTTATGGGAACTTCTGCGGATTGCCTTCGTTGCCTCATAACCATTCATAACAGGCATCTGCACATCCATCAGGATCATGTCATAATCACCTGGAGCAGACTGCTCAAATGCTTTCAAAATCTCTTCGCCATTTTCACAGATGGTACATTCCGCGCCTTCAATCTTTAACAGTTCCGTCAGGATCTCTGCGTTCAACTCATTATCCTCTGCACACAGGAATCGCATTCCCTGCAGGATATTACCATCCTGCTCATCTGTTTCTTCTTGTGCCGCCAGAGCAACCGTTCTATCCTCTGCAATTTTCAGATCCATGAGAACCTCAAAACAGCTTCCCTGTCCCAGTTCACTCTCCACGTCAATGGTGCCTCCCATTGCCTCAACCAGGTTCCTGGTAATAGCCATTCCAAGTCCGGTTCCCTGTATCTTATTAGTCACAGAACTTTCAGCGCGAGTAAACGGATCAAAGATTGTTTTTTTGAAATCTGCCGATATTCCCAAACCATTATCGCTAACTAAGAAACGGTACTTTGCATAGACAGATGACTTTGTCTCACATTCTTCTACCAGAAACTGAATTTTTCCACCTTCCTGCGTATATTTTATGGCATTAGACAGCAGGTTGCTGAAAATCTGCATCAAATGAACCTGATCCCCATTCACCCACTCATGCTGAATATTTTCTTTTATGATTGTAAAGGTCTGCTGCTTTTCATATATTTGAGAATGAAATATAGTGTCAAGTTCCTGCATAAAATCCAAAATAGAAAAGTCAGAATACTTGAAGACTGTTTTTCCTGCCTCAATCTTACTCATGTCCAGAACATCATTAATAATTCCTAACAGATGCTGTGATGAAATATCTATTTTATCTGCATACTCTATAACTTTTGCTTTATTACCTGCATCATGTCTGATCAAAGATGTGATACCAATGATTGCATTCATAGGTGTACGAATATCATGTGACATATTAGACAGGAAATCCGTTTTCGCCTTATTTGCATTTTCAGCTGTCTGCAAAGCCTCTGTTGCTACGTTCTTTGCCTTTTTCAGTTTTTGATTGACTACTTCCATTTCCTTCATTGTTTGTAAATGAAGGTCATTATTTCTTTTTTCATATTCTGCTTTTTGATCTGCAAGACTAAGTCTGGAAATACTGTAGAATAATCCGGCAAAAAGTAAAAGTATAGAACCTGCCATGAGTATTGTTGTAAACAACACCGTCTTCTGGTAATCCATCAGCACATTGTCAACAACTCCCTTTTCCACAATGCATACCAAAATGGTGTTGTTGCTTTCTATCGGGCAATACCCCAGATAATAGGGATTCTGTTTTCCCAAAAGTGCAACTCCGGATTCTCCGTTATCAAACTTCTTTTTGAACAAATCAGCCTCTTCTTCTGTAATGGCCTGTTCCCCTTTTAAATGTTTTAACAAAGAATAATTACGCTGGTATTTATCACCACTCAGGTTCGTATACGTAATATTTCCGTCATGATCCAGCATAAACAAATATGCTTTCCCATCATAACCTCATAACCTTTCAGTTTTAACATGGAATCCAGTTTCGAATGATCATACACAGTTCCAATTGCCGTATAAGTTTCCCCATTGATCGTATATTCCTGACATGGGATCGCAACCAGATAACCGTCTTTTTTCTCCTGATCATAATCAAGACGCACCAGTTTTCCAATATTGTATCCATTCTTTAAGTCCAGCAGAAGTTTACTTGGCATATCAATCCGCATTTTTGTTCCACCTGCGGATACTGCCTGACCATTTTCCTGAAGGAATATAAGGGTGCTTTCCGATTCTTTTTCCCATGCTTCAAAGAAATTTTTGTTCGTATCCACTTCAAGAGACAGCTCCCTCTCATGAAGTAAAAATTCCTCAACCAGCTGCAGCTGGCTGTAGTACCCACTCACCTGAAGATCATAGGTCTGCTGTATCTGTTCAACAACAGCTCCCATACTGCTTTTTCCGTTTTCGCTGATATACTTCTTAGACTTACTTATCAGATACTTGATACAACCTAAGCTTAAAAGAATCATAAGTAGTATAAGCAGCAGCCTTGTTATTTTTTTTCTTTTATTTACCGCTTGTTCTATCTCCACTTTTACTGTTCAACCTCTATATAGTCTTCCGGTGCTGACGGCTGCTGTCCTTTTGACATTGCTTCGGTCCATGCACTTGATAATGTTGTATCTTTAAGCTGCTCAATCTCACATTTCGGATTTATTTTTTTCAAAACAGACATTGTGGTGTCTGTAAGAAGAATCGAGTATTCCTTTTCTTTGTCTATTTTCTTATCATTAACTGTTAAGTCCTTTAATGAAAATCCACTTTCCGCTTGATTGACGATCGCTTTCATACCGGATGCAATTGGTAATTCGTATTTGTTGGTTACGTAAAAATTCTCATCAGCATCGGCGAGATAATTTTTCACGAGTTCATAAACCTGTTTACCATTGATTTTTGCAACATATAATGCTGTATCTGAACTCTTCGCTGTCATCATGCCAACCCGGCTGCTGGTGCATTCTCCTTTGTACATAGAGGAAGTGAAATAATAATATGGTGCCAGAGCCAGCTGTGCATCCTTTTCTTCTCTGATCGTAGTTAAAATGGAAGATGCTGCATCACGGCTATTTCTATCGTTCAGTGAAATGGAATATTCATTTTCAAAATTCACCGTTGCTTTTTTTTCTGGATCTTTACGGTTCATTACACTGCGAAAAGTATCATAAGCCTGTGTTTCATCCATTTCCCCTGACAGTAATCCGTGAACAGCCTCAAGACTTGCATCAAATGATTTTTGAGCGGAATATCGGATATAAACAGCATTATTATTAATTTCCTCTTCCAGTCCAGGCACATCCTGCATCATGGTTGGAACATCTGTATTCAATGAAATAACACCGCTTCCATCCGCAATCAGCTTTTGCCCCTCTTCTGAAATCATACAATCCAGCACATCCAGTGCAGTATCCAGTTTCTCCCGATCTTTTTCCAGGTTTTTGTTAAATGCAATGTTTAAGGATGGAGTCATGTACACGTAGGATTCATCTGATGTCTGTGAAAAGTAAGGAATACGGATCAACTCCGCATCCATCTGTTTCTGCAACTGCTGCATAACCGTCGGATGTCCATGAAACATTGCTGATTTTCCCTCGACAAACATCTGGGTTCCTGTATCGATGTCAATATTGATGTCTTCTTTACCAAAGTGCGAGTCCTTAAGAAACTGACTGGTTTCTGAAAAAATACGTTTCCATAATGCATCATCAAACTTTACTTCATCCGCTGCAGTTTCTGCACCGTTTCGCCATTCAATACCATCCAGGCTTGTAAACTCACCGATTGCCGCAGCCTGGATGATTTCATTATTAGACCAGTCTTCACCAAGGTCCATGGAATACGGTTTTATGCCATTATCATAAAACTGCTGACAGGCCTGTACATATTCCTCATAATTTTCCGGAATCTTAATTCCATACTGATCAAACAGTGTTTTGTTGGCAATGATCGTCTGCGGAATACCACAGATTGGCAGCCACTGGATTTCATCCTCCGTATTCTTATAATATTGCACCGCATAAGAATAATACTTGGAAACAACATCATAAGAAGCAAAATCCATAAGATAAGGCTGTAAGTCCTGTGCATCTGTTCCGGAGAATCGACGTACTGTTATGATATCCGGTAATTCATCATGTTCTTTAAAATAACTGTATAAATCGGTATCATTGTTCCCAATAATAAATTCAATATCCTGATCCGGAAACTGTTCATGGATATAGGGTGCAATATTTTTCATCAAACGATTTTCCCACAGATAAACGGTAAGACGATCATCGTTTTTAGATACCTCTTTCTTTGACTGTCCACATCCAGACAAAACAGCAGTTGCTGCAAGTACACCTGACACCAATGCTATCAGACCGTATTTAGCCTTTTTCATACTCTCATTTTCCTCATTCTTTACTGATAAAATCATTTATTGTTACGTCTATGAAATAACACCGGAACAAAGAATTTCCTTATTATAGCTTTTAAATTTATGCAAAAAAACTGATTTTATTATACTTTAACGTTCTACTATGCACAAGAAAAAAATTACCGTTTTAACGTTCAAAAACAAAAAAGCACAAATCATTCAAAATAAAAAATCCGGAAGTCACAGTGTTATCTGTGGCCTCCGACTCGTTCTGCTTATTTTACACTGTTCTTACACCCAAAGCAGCCTCTCTCCGGCTTATCTTTTCCTGACTAATTGCCCAAAAACTCTTTTCAAATGGAAGTTCTCTCTGTAAGATGATGTTTCAGACTATTTTGCAATGCACAGATCAGTTCCTCGATCACGATTGGTTTGGATAAGAAGCTGTCCATACCGCATTCCAGTGCTTTCTTTCTGTCCTCATCAAAAGCATTGGCTGTCATGGCAAGGATCGTAATTCCTGCCAGTGCCGGATCTGGCAGGGCCCGGATCTGTCTGGTAGCCTCATATCCGTCCATTACCGGCATCTGCACATCCATCAGCACCAGATCATAATCCCCTGGCCTTGCATTTTTAACTTTCTCCACTGCTTCTGCTCCATTTTCTGCCGTATCAACCACAAAACCATATTCATTAAGGATCTCCACCGCAATTTCACTGTTCAGTTCATTGTCTTCCACAAGCAGTACCGACCTGCCCTTGAAATTCAAATCTGCTGCCGGAAAAACCGAAGGCTCTGTCTTGTCCTTCTTCTGACCGATGGCAGTCAGCAGCGTCTCTCTGATATCTGACATAAAGAGAGGTTTTGCACAGAATGCCGTTACCCCTGCTGCCCTGGCTTCTGTTTCGATATCAGACCAGTCATAGGCGGTCAGGATAATGATCGGCGTATCATCACCGAGACTGCGGATCTGACGTGTAACCTCAATGCCATTCATATCCGGCAGACGCCAGTCAATGATATAAGCATGGAATGCATCTCCAAGTTCCAGAGACTGCCGTGCACGCAGAACAGCCTCTTTACCGAAAAGTGTCCATTCGGAACGCATCCCAACCTTCACAAGCATCTTCGTCACACTGTCACAGGTGTTAAAATCATCATCGACAACCAATGCCTTCAAACCTTCCAGCTCTGCGATTTTCTCTGTGCGGCGGTGCTCAGGCTGAAGTCTCAATGCCAGGCGGACAATAAATTCGGTGCCTTTGCCCTGTTCTGTCTGAACTTCAATCGTTCCTCCCATCATATCCACAATGTTCTTAGTAATGGCCATACCAAGACCTGTCCCCTGGGTTCTGCTGACGGTGGAAGTCCGCTCCCGCTCGAAAGGAGAAAAAATCTTCTGTACGAATTCCGGACTCATGCCGATTCCGCTGTCTTTTACCCGGATCTCATACAGACCACTGTCTTTTGTTTTTCCCGGGAACTGTTTCAGCCGAACGGAAACGGTTCCACCGGCAGGCGTAAATTTGACCGCATTGGACAAAAGATTCAGCAGTACCTGATTCAAACGCGTCTTATCGCAATAGACGTCCTCATTCGTCACATCCATAGCATCCATATAAAGCTCCAGCTGCTTCGCATGGATCTGTCCACTGATAATGGTTTTCAGGTCATGGAGCATTTCTGAGAGACTGACCGCCGTTTCTTCCAGATGGATCTTTCCACTCTCAATACGGCTCATATCCAGTATATCATTGATCAGCGAAAGCAGATGATTGCTGGATGAAAGAATCTTGCCCAGATAATCCCTGACCCTTTTTTTATTATCAATATTGCTTACAGCCAGGGTCGTAAAACCAATGATCGCATTCATCGGAGTCCGGATATCGTGGGACATATTGGAAAGAAATGTACTCTTTGCCTTGTTGGCATTCTCCGCAGCATGGACCGCCTCATAGAGTGCCTGATTCATCTTTTTATCAGAGGTACGGTCAGACATAACCAGGATGTATTTCTTTTTCCCGTTTACCTCACTGCACATTGCAATATTATGAAACCATCGTTGTTCCCCTGTTTTCTGATGAACACATTCAAAATCCCATTCCTTCTGTTCATCAACCTGGATCTTCTCCAGATAATTTTTCTTAGGATCTTCCGATTTTTGAGGATGCATTCTCCACAGAACACAAATATCTTTGCGGATCTGTTCTACTGTAATGCCCAGCAGCTTTTCCACATTCGGACTGACGTAATCTGTCTTATATGTTTTCGCATCCAGCATCAGGAAAACATCATCCACATTCATGGAAAGCTTCTGAAACAGCTCTTCCCTGTACAGGATCTCCGTATCTTTTTTCTTGAGGCTTACCCTGCTTTTCCTTAGGATCAGCCAGATAAAAAGACCGGCAACACTCAACGCTACTATGCCTGCAAGCATCATGGTACTGTGCTGCAAAACATTCATGCTGGCATTAACAATCTCAGCCTTTACAAGTCCCAGAAATACCCAGTCCTGAATTTCTGATTTTTCATAGACCAGATAATGCTTCTTTCCATCCAGATTTACCAGCATCGCACCGGTATCTCCTGCTTTAAACTTCCCTGAAAGTTCAAGGATCTCTTTTTCTGGAATATTGGAATGCTCTCTTAGAACGCCAAAGAAATTATATGCATTTCCCCATTCCCTGAAAGAATGATCCACGACAACACGGCCATCCGGATGAACAACATAGCTCTTTGCATTTCCATGAAAAGCAGAAATATCCAGTACATTTACAATATCCGAATTCTCATAGGCAATAGCGATCGCATCGTATCCAAATCCCTGATAGTTTCCATGAGCCCTAGGACTGGCAAAAACAAGTATCTGGGATTTTCCGGGAACTACTGCATTCGTTACGATATCATTCCCATTTTGGATCTCATCTTCAAAATTTTCCTGTAAATCAAGATATCCCGTTTCTCCGGTCAGCATTTTGTAGTTACCGTCCGTTGACAGAAAATAAAAATCTAAAAATCCGGCGTCTTTTTGTGCGTTCTCTATATAATCACGGATTTTATCTTCATCGGAAGTCTCCTGCAGATACGCCCCCCACATATGAAGATAGGTCAGATTCTTATCTGTCAGTTCCCTTAACATATTATCAGACTGGTGAAAAACCTCCGTCAGGTGGGAAACACTTTCCTCATAAACCGTTTTCGACACAAGCTTGAAATATCGAAAAACAGTCAAAACAATTCCCGCAAAAAGAAGAAGAAAGACCGCTGTCCTGAACCGTTTTTTCATGACACGTTTTTCTCTGTTTGTATTATGGTTTTTAGCTTTCATTCTTCTCACCTCAAAGTCAGGTAGTCTTCAGGCTCTGCAAGGACTGTATTCCCATCAGAAACATTTTCAATCCAGGTGTCTTTCACAGAGAACTCCCCAACATCAAATACTATATTTTTGCCTGTCGGATAAGCTTCCATGTGTTGTGGTGTCGCCAGACAGGTTACCATAAAAGTATCCGTATCACGGATTTCTTTTCCATCCTTTGCAACTTTACTCAATGTATAACCATCCTCTGTTTCCCTGATCTCCACAGAAATACCACTGAAGACTGGAAGCGATCCACGGTTAAACGTAAGGAAGCCTCCCGGATAGCCTTCTGTAAAATTTCTGACCGTCTCTTTCAGTTGTGCTCCGTCCATCTTGCAGCTGTAAGCCAAAAGACCATTTGGCATGATCATGTTTCCCGCCATTTTTTCCGTATACCCTGCTTTCAGTACGTTTCCCGTAAAGCTGTTTCCTGCTGCGATCAGCACATCTGCCGCATAAATACCACGCAGAGTGTTTGCCATAACGGAATATGCCGCATTCCCTCCACTGCTGTGAAAGCGGTTGGAATAGGATTTCTGTGAATCCAGCACGATATCCTCCGAAGTGGATTTTTCCTCAAGAAGCTGAGAATCAAATGAGCGGTATGCCTGCCCTGCATCGTATTCTCCTGAGATCATCTTCGAAACTACTTCTTTGGAAACAGAGAAAAAGTCATTTGACGCAATGCGGATATACATATAGTTTTCTTCAATCACCGGTTTCACATCTTTGAGATATTCCGTAAGATGAAGATTCACATCCTGGCTGTAGCTTAACAGATCCTGTCCATCATAAATGATCCTGTTCTGTGCATCCTCGGAAAGCATTGTGTCCAGTACCTTCATCGCTTTCTGCCGACGTGTTTCATTCTGCGTCAGATCACGGTTCAGTGCTACCTGGAAATATGGTGTGGTCATCAGCCACTTTTCGCCATTCTCCTGAAAGAATGGCAGAAATGTTGTGTTAATCCCCTGATCCTGAAACATTTTTACACCGGAAGAGCTGCCAAAATACATGGCAAGCCTGCCGCTTTGATACATCTCAACCACAGAATCATAGTTCATATCCAGATCATCCAGACCCAGCCTTGTATCCTTTATGAACTGTTCCAGACGTTCAAAAGCCTCCGGCCAGACTGTACTGTCCAGACCTTCTTTCTCTGTATTATCCGGGTCACTGTAAGCGGTACGCCACTTACGTCCCGCCGCAGAAGACAGCTCTGACGCAGACAGCCCCTGCAGTGTTTCCATACACGTATAATCATAAGAATAGTCTGCACTAAACCCACGGATCCCCACCTTGTCAAATGCCTGACAGGCAGAAACGAAGCTTTCATAATCGGTTGGAAGAGGGATATCGTACTTCTCAAAAAGGTCTTTGTTGACTACAAAACCATGTGCATCCGCACACACCGGAAGCCAGTTTACGCTTCCGTCCTCATTCCTGAAATTGTTGAGATATGTATCATAGACAGCACCTGCCGCATTGGTTGTGGAAAGATCCATCAGACTGTCTTTCAGCGGACTTGCATCATGCAGTGAAAAACGACAGCAGGTTATAATATCCGGCAGTCCACCGTTTTCATTCAAAAATCTGTAGAAATCCAGATCATTATTCCCTACCACAAATTCAATATTAATATCCGGAAGCTGTTCCTGGATATATGGTGCATATTTTTCATACAGCTTTGTACTCCATAAATACACCGTGATCGTTTCTTCATCTTCTTTTTCTGCACTCTTTTTGCTGCAGCCTGACAGAAGTGACATGACTGCCATCATCACAAAAAGCACACAAAATAACCGGTTCCATCTTTTCTTTTTCAATATAATTCCCTTTCTGAGATTGTTTTCCACTAATCCACTGATTCATAAATCACCTTTACCAATAATTCCGGATCCACAGGTTTTGCGATATGTTCATCCATTCCTGCTTCTTTTGCTTTCAGCCTGTCCTCCGTGAATGCATTTGCCGTCATTGCAATGACCGGGATCACCTTTGCATCCTCCCTCTCCAGAGACCGAATCATCTTCGTGGCTTCATAACCATTCATGACCGGCATCATGATATCCATAAGGATGACATCAAATTCACCCGGTTCGCTTTTTCTGAATATCTCAACAGCTTCCCGTCCATTCCATGCTTTTACCACGTCAGCTCCTTCATTCTGAAGCATAAATTCCGCAATTTCCATATTCAGCTCATTATCTTCTGCCAGAAGAATATGCAGTCCCCTTATAGAAATTTCTGGTTTTTCTTCCGTTTCAGATCTGCCGCTCCTGTCTGTATCAATTCGGAACGGAACCCGGATCACAAATGTAGTCCCTGTACCTTCTTCACTTTCAAAGGTAATGGTTCCTCCCATTTTTTCGATCAGCTTCTTTGTGATCGCCATTCCAAGTCCTGTTCCGGCATATTTTGTACGGCTTCCTGTATGTTCCTGTGCAAATGGTTCAAAAATATGTTTCTGAAAACTCTCTGTCATCCCGATTCCGGTATCCCGGCAGACAAATTCTATCGTTGTCCATTCCGACTGTTCTGATGGGATCTCACGACAGCTGATATAGATCTGTCCGTTTGCCCTGTTATATTTCACCGCATTTGACAGGATATTCATCATCACCCGTTTCACATGCCCCGGACTTCCGATAAGATCCCAGTGTGTGACTTCTTTTTTCTCCCATACAATCTGGATATTCTGTTCGGCAGCCATCTGATCGATCACAACAAATACTTCCCTTGAAATACGGATCAGATTGAATGGAATTTCTTCGAGCACCACTTCATCCGACTCAAGCTTACTCATGTCCAGCACTTCATTTACCAGTTCCAGCAGCAGATGGGATGCTTCTTTCACCTTTGCCCTGCATTCTGTCTGTTTCTCCATATCGTCTGCATAATGGTCTGCCATATTGACCATGCCGCAGATTCCATTGATCGGAGTCCGGATATCATGGCTCATCCGCTGGAGAAACTCGGTTTTTGCCTCGTTGGCAGCTTCTGCCTTTTTTGCGGCTGACAGAAGTTCTGCTTTATATTTTTCATCTTTTTCCTGTTCCAGCTTCCGGTGTGCCAGATTGGTTCTGTATGACCAGAACCAGAACATCGTGAATATCAGAAAATAAAGAAAAATGACACCGGTCACACTTAATGGAAGGTTATGGAATACTTCCGTATCCGGGAGATATGCATAAATATAGTAATCCCGCTGCTTCAGCATGATTCCGTAACATCCGCTTCCTTCATTCTTCACATGAAAAATATGCTGACTGTCTGTATGCTTTTTCATTGCCTGAACAACCTCGTTGTCGGCTGTATCTTTTCCCAGCAGACTCTCATCGTTGCTGGCAACAACTTTTCCATTGTCTGCAACAATAATCGTTCCGTCCCTCTGGACGCTGTAACCATTTAAAAGACCCTGTATCGTCAGGGTATAGTTTCTGGCAAATTCAGGAGATGTGTGATAGTAGATCGCAACGATACCCGGTGCATCTTTTCTGGCACAGGCTGCAATGTCGACATATGCCCCGTCTTCCCTTTCAAACCGTTCCGAATACGTTCTTTCTTCATATCCGGTAAAATCCATGATAACGTCTTTTTGCAGATAGTCCGTGATCTCACCTGCCAAAGACTCATCCGTGCTGTATCCACAGTCCGTCTTTCCTTCCTGATCCAGCACAATGATACCATCCACCCAGAGCGTCTGCAGATTTTCTTTCAGGAACTCCCGGCTTAGCTGACCGCCGTTTTCTGTTTCCATGTTAATATTCGTGCTCATCTGTCTGGCACTTTCGATCGCACGGAGAAGACTTTTGGATTCCGAAGATTCATTATAGTGGGTGTAAGTTGAGCACTGCACTTTGACATAATTTACGATCTCCACCATCCTTTTCTCTGCTTCCGCTTTTTCCGCATGAAAAAAATAAAACAACGAGACTGCAGCCACACAGATTCCAAGCAAAATCCCGACTATTTTTATTCCTTTTTCTTTTATTCTTTCCTTAATACCCAAGATCATCCACCTCCAGGTACTTCTTTGGATCATCCAGATATTTTTCGATGATTTTCAAGGCAGTGCCATCCTTGCGCATTTCTTCCAGTGTCTGGTCCATCTGCTCACAGATCCCCCTCTCATCCTCTTTTGCAAAAGCAACTCCTATCCCCACGATCATCAGAGGTTCTTCCAGAATGCGGAAGCTTGTATCATAATCCTTCATATACTGGACGATGGATTCCTCATGTGCGGCAACTGCATCCACATATCCTTTTCCCAGAAACGTATAGATCAGTTCCCTGTGCCCGAGGCTGATCAGATTTCCCAGTTTTGGGATCCTCGCATCCGTCCGGTTCAGGAAGATACCTTCCGGTTTGCTTGTAGACTGAACCGCCAGATTCTTTCCCTCCAGGTCACTCAGTTTATAGATATCACTGTTCTCATTTACAGCAACCACCTGGCGGCTTGCTATGTACGGTCCTGCCCAGCGGTAATCGTCAAGACGTCCTTCCATGGAAAAACAGCCCATGATACCGTCGATCTCCCCGCTCTCCACCAGTTCTTTTTTCTTCTCCCAGTTAATCTGGACAACGTCCACCTGATACCCCATTCTTTTAAAAGCTTCCGTAGCCAGTTCTACATCAATCCCTGTCGAGATTCCGTCTTCATTCAGATAATTGTATGGCGGATAATTGTCACTGCCCAGGGTGATGACCGGTTTTTCTGTTTCTTTTTTACTGATATCCTCATTTTTGCATCCTGCCAGGGTAGCTGCTAAAATTCCCACAAGCAGAATAGCTGCAATCACTCTTTTTCCTTTCATATTTCTTCTATACCTGCTCTGTTGTATTTTCAGATTTATTCTTTAAAAACCTTTTATATTTTACACCAGTATCTCCTGTTCATGCAAGAAAAACGTTATCTCCTCCCATGGAAAAAATCTGTTTTTGCTATAAGAAATCCATTTCTTTCTCTGTCTGTGGAAAAAACGGCCGGGCCATGTTACAATGAATGATATGAGCAAGCTCATGTGAATTTAGACCTTTTGACCCTGGCATCATGATATTTTATTCGAAAAGGAGGATCTTATGATTTCAAACTATGAAAAGCAGGTGGATATCGGCAAAGCTCATTTCCTGAAATATGATCAGGAAGCCCTCTCTGCCAAATTTCACCTAGATCTTGATAAAGATTATATTTATCTTACTTATCTGAATACGCCCTGCAAGATTGATCGCCCAAGCGGAACTGTTTTCGAAAAAACATCGGATGGTTTTGCAGAATGTCGCTCTTATGAAACAGTCATGACCATCTACGATATGCTCTGTCACGGTCAAGAAACGGAACTGCCCCCTCTTGGCGGCAAATGGACTCCAATCGCAAATTTTGCTGCTGCCGGTGCAAGCCCAAGTGCCGAAATTTTTTCACAGAAATATGCAGATTTCTTTTCCGGCAAAGTAGATGCCGTCAAAAAAGCATGTGTTTCCATCGGCGGGATTTTAAAGCCAGCTCTTGCCGGTGCTGATATCACTGCAGAAATCCCGGCATTTTCTTTCTTCCCGGTTCTGCTTCAGTTCTGGGAAAGCGATGAGGAATTCCCGCCGCAGATTAAAATCCTGTGGGATGATCAGACGATGCGTTATCTGAATTTTGAGACTACCTACTATCTGCAGGGCGATCTGCTGAAGCGTTTACAGGAACTTCTGTAGAATAGCAAAAGCGAATATTCGCAATCCACTTTGCTGCTTGATTTGGTTAAAAAAAACAGTATGCCGGGATGATCTCCCTGCATACTGTTTTCTTTTCCATTGTACTTGCCATCTCCCACCTTAGAGGTCGGAGTCTTCTTGCTGGAAGAGGATAAAAGAGACTCCATCCTGATGTTTTAATATTCACCCTTTTTATTTTCTGATGATTCTTCAAATTTCATCATACGGTATCCGACGCCGACATGCGTCTGGATATACTGAAGAGACTGTGGGTTTTTTTCCAGTTTCCGCCTCAGTGTCGCCATAAATACTCGAAGCGAAGCAATGTCCTTTTCCCAGTTACTGCCCCAGATATTTTCCATGATAAAGGTATGGGTCAGGACTCTTCCTGCGTTCTGTGCCAGCAGACACAGCAATTTATACTCGATCGGTGTCAGATGAAGCTCTTCTTCCCCAAGATACACACAGCCCGCTGCATAATCAATGCGAAGATCTCCGTTTACAAAAACTGCACTCTGATTCAGTGCGTCACTTTTCATCATCTGCAGTCTGCGTCTGGTCACACGAAGCCTTGCAAGCAATTCTTCTACTGAAAATGGTTTCGTCAGATAATCATCTGCTCCCGCATCGAGTGCTTCGATCTTGTCAACATCTTCGCTTCTGGCACTGATCACGATGATCGGCATCTGCGACCATGTCCGCACTCTTTTTATTACTTCAATTCCGTCTATGTCCGGAAGTCCAAGATCCAGCAGCATGATCTCCGGGTTGTGGCTCGCTGCTTCCAGGATCGCCACTTCTCCATTCTCCGCCGTCAGAAAATGATAATCATGTGCTTTCAAAGTTGTTGTGATCAGATTTTTCACCGAATTATCATCTTCCACAACCAGTATCCGTGGTTTGTTCATACAAATATACCTCCCCTGCCGGTAATGTAAACTGAAAAACTGCTCCATGTGGATGTGCATCTGAAACTTTGATTTCTCCTCCATGGACATTTACGATGGATTTGCAGAGTGCAAGTCCAAGTCCAAGACTTCTCCTGCTGTCTGCAATCTTATTCGTCCCGGTATAAAAAGTTTCAAAAATATGTTCTTTCATTTCATCGGAAATTCCAGGTCCGTCATCTGCAACTGAGATTACGGCATTTTTCCCTTCTCTTCCTGTCCTGATATCAATATGAGATCCCTTCTGCGTATATTTGATCGCATTATCCACCAGATTGATGACCATCTGCACGATCAGCCTGGAATCCATTCTGGCCAGAAGCAATTCGTCCTCATGCTCAACCGTGATCGTGTGTTCATCTTTTTTCCGGTCTACATGGCGAAGTGCCTCCTGGATCACATCATCCACCAGTTCTACTGATATGTTCAGATTCATCCGACCTTCCTCCAGTCTGGTCACAGACAGCATATTTTCAATCAGATTGATCAGCCACATAGAGTCATCATAAATATCCAGATACAGCTGCTTTTTCGTCTCTTTGTCAAAATAATCTGCATTGGAAAGCAGATTGCTCGCATTTCCGGAAATCGAGGTCAGCGGTGTCCGCAGATCATGTGAAATCGCCCGCAGAAGGTTTGAGCGAAGCTGTTCATTTTTTGCCAGAATCGCCGCTTTTTCTTTTTCAATGGTAATCTGTTCATTCTCCAGTGCCAGTGCACACTCGCCGATAATCGCCTGAAGGATACTTTTTTCAAAACTTTCCAGCTGCTTCTTTTCTATGCTGATCCCCAGCACTCCATAAACTGTTTCATTTACACCGACCGTCAGATAAAGGCATTCTGCACCCGGGAAATTCCCTGTGCCTGCACCTGCACGTTTCCGGTGTTTTAAAACCCATTCTGCCACATACTTTTCTTTTTTCAGCTTCTGCTGTTCTGACCACTCCCTGTCTTCCATCATAAACACTTTGCTTTTTTCCAGTTCATGATCTTTTACACTGTAAAAAATCACATTTCTTCCAAGGAGTTTCCGAAGCTGCTGTCCCGTTTTACTGATGATTTCTTCCCTTCCTCTGGCACACTGCAGAATCTGGTTTGTATCAAACAAAATCTTTGTGCGGAAAGCCACCATTTCTGACTGTTTTGCCTGATTTTTTAACTTCAGTGCCAGCGTTCCGGTCAAAAATGCAATACCGAACATGATCAGAAAGGTAACCGGATATCCCTCTCCGTAAGCATGAAATGTATATCGCGGTTTCGTAAACAGAAAATTAAAAATAAGTACACTCAGCACGGCGGCGATCATACTGTAGGCCCTGTGATTTGTAAGCACTGCGATCAGCTGTACTGCAAACACAAACACTGTCATGATATTGGCATTTGCAAAACCCAGACTGTTGAAAAAATATCCCATCACACTGGCTGCCAGTAAGATCAGAATACTAGTAAACAGATCACGGAAGTTCTGTACTTTCTTTTCTCTCTGAAATGCAGCGAGCAGTTTTTCCAGGCGGCCGTTCCGTTCTGCGGAAACAGAAGAGGAAAGGCAGTCATCCATCACCTGTTCTGCACTTTCCTCTTTTTCTTCCGGTACCGCATCCTCCTCCAGCCAGAGATTCTGTCTGTTTGCATCACAAAATGCATCAAATTTTTTCAGCATTTCATACATAAATATAAAAATGCCTCCCACTGCCGGCAATAAAAGAAATTCTTTCATATTACCATCTTCTTTCGTTTCAGATATGGAACTGTTTCTGGATGTTTTTAATATTTCCCAGTACCAGCATGGTCTGGTCATCTCCAAGCAGAGTTTCCGACGCAATATTCATATCCAGCACGCCGTTGCACCGCAGTGCCATGATATTTACATTATATTTCTTTCGGATGTCCAGTTCTCCAACCGTTTTTCCGATCCAGGCATCCGGAATGGAAATTTCAAAAATGCCATGTTCTTCATCTAGCTCCACATAATCAAAAATGTGATCTGCACTGTAACGGATCGCCGTCCAAGATGCCAGCTGTTTCTCCGGATATACAACCTCATCTGCTCCGTTTCTTAAAAGGAACTTCGCATGTACATCTCTTGCTGCTCTGGAGACTACCATCTTTGCTCCCAGCTCTTTTAACAGAGACGTTGTTTCCAGAGAACTCTGGAAATTATCTCCGATCGCCACAATGCAGACATCGAAATTGCGCACGCCAAGTGAACGGATAAAATCCTCATTGGTCGCATCCCCGATCTGTGCGTTACGCACATACGGCAGAACTGCCTCTACTCTGCTCTCATTGTTGTCTACTGCCATAACCTGATGATTCAGTTCATCCAGTTTTATCGCAATATGTCTTCCAAATCTTCCAAGCCCGATCAGTAAGATTGATTTCATGTCTTCTTTTCCTCCATCTATAGCTTTTTTCATTTTTCATCTTGATCGCATCATAAATATCCTGCTTTTCTGCTTTTTCCTGCAAATCAAGCACACTCTGTATCTGGTGGATACTCCTATCCTACGGTAATCTTTTCCTGCGGATATTTATACTCCGTCCGCTTCCCGGAAACGGTCGCAAAGATCAGCGTCAGTCCCCCGACTCTTCCAAAGAACATCAGACAGATCAGTATCAGTCTCGAAGCCAGACAAAGTGTCGGCGTCAGTCCAAGAGAAAGTCCTACCGTTCCGATTGCCGATCCGGTCTCAAAAAATGCCGTCACAAGCGGTACTTTTTCCACATAGCTGATGACCATCGCACTTCCTGTAAACAGCATCATATATAAAACAAAAATTGTAGCGGCATTTCGCTGCGTCTCTTCTGCAATTCTTCTGTTATAAAGATGTGCCTGCTCATTCTTTCGAAATACGGAAATCGCCATGGCAAACAGAACCGCTGCGGTTGTTGTTTTCATCCCGCCTGCTGTAGATCCCGGAGATCCTCCGATCACCATCAGAAGCACCATTCCCATCTTTCCGGAATCTGTCATTTTATCGAGATCAGCAGTATTAAATCCAGCTGTTCTTGTTGTCACAGACTGGAAAAAAGAACTCCAGATCCGTTCTCCCAGCGGCATATGCTGAAATTCCAAAAAAAAGAACATGATCGCCGGAACCAGGATCAGAAAGGCACTGACTCCAAGAACTACTTTGCTCTGCAGCCGGTATTTTTTAATATGCCATTTATTCTCCTTGATATCCAGCCAGGTAAAAAATCCAATACCGCCAACCACGATCAGTGTCATAATCACAAGATTCACAACCGGGTTTGCCGCAAAAGAAGTCAGGGATGAAAATTTTCCCTTTACTCCCATCAGATCAAATCCGGCATTGCAGAATGCAGATATCGCATGAAATACAGCGTACCAGATTCCTTTGCCAAGTCCAAATTCTCTGTAAAAAACCGGAAACAGAATAACTGCCCCGATCAGTTCGATCAGAAACGAGGTTTTTAAGATAAAAGTAGTCATCCTCACAATCCCGCCCATTTTCGGAGCTGCGATTGCTTCCTGCATGGTACTTCTCTGCATCAGTCCGATCTTCCTGCCGGCGATCGTTGCGATCGATACTGCCACAGTCACAACGCCGAGACCGCCAATCTGGATCAGCAGCAAAATAATAACCTGACCAAATTCAGACCAGTAAGTTGCTGTATCCTGCACAACCAGCCCTGTTACACAGACTGCTGATGTTGCAGTAAATAACGTATCAGAAAAGGAACTCCATCTTCCGCTTCTGGATGCCCACGGAAGCATCAGCAGCAAACTCCCTGCCAGGATCACTCCCATAAATCCCAGTATAATGATCTGAAACGATGTCATATGCCGGTGTCCGGCTTTTTTCTTTATCTTCATGATTCTTTTTGTCTCCCAGTTCTGTTTCATGACTATCATAACACCATGTACCTAAAAATAGTATTAACAATTTTTTATCCACATTAAAATTATATAAAGATACCTGCAAAAATGTATCACACTTTCGCAGGTATACTCACTCTTTAGAATTTTCCGCTGTGACCTCCGTGTACTTCACCGGATGAGCTGACATGCGTGCTGCTTCCGCCGCCTCCACTGTGTGAATCATTATCATTTTTTGGAACCGGACGGCTTGTAACCACTTTATTAATAAAGCGATCCTGTTTCACGGTAAGATTCAGACTGTCTTTTTTCATATATTCTTCTGCTGTGGTCCGCTTCACAACGGAAGTCAGTTTGGAACGTTTGATCGATGCCGTGATCAGTGCAATCACAAATCCGATTGCCAGGCACACAACCAGCCAGAATGCATAGGCAAATGGCTCTTGCGGCATATTATCTACATCATATGGCTCGCCTGTCTCTGCCTGTGTCAGGAAACGGTCGCACTGTTCTGCAAAACAATTAAATGCTTCTGCGTACTCACCATCACCAAGGTAGGATACCAACTTTTCTTCTATATAACTAAGTCCGGCATCCGTAAATGCCGTGATCGCATAACCATGTGTGCTTGTTGCCCAGTTGCGGTCGCCCATATCCACCAGGAAAAGTATCCCTGCTTTGTCTTCGCCAAGTCCATAGCCATCGTAATCAAATGCATCATCGGCGTATTCGGTTGCCGTTTTTCCCTCCAGTGAATTAACGGTCATTACCACTGCATCACAATGATGCAATTCACTGACTTCATCCAGTTTTGCCTGGATCTGCTGCTGTTCTTCTGCCGTGAGCAGCTCTGCCTGGTCAACAAGTCTTGCCGGATGATCCGCTGCAGCCTGAAGATTCAGAAATGGTACGAATAAAAATAATACCATACTAAGCAGCAGAGACATGATTTTCATTTTTGTTTTCTTCATCTCGCCACCTCCTTACAGCAACACCATGAAAACCCAGAGCAGTGCATAAAGGACAAGTCCGATCCCTGCTCCCCACATGGCAACAAATCTCCAGAATGCTCCATTGTCTGCCGGAAGATCACCGACAATCTTTCCGGTCTGACCGTTCATGGCAAAAATGTATTTTTTATCTTTCCAGGTCGTATTTAAGATCCATACCGGATAGAGAGCATACTTTGCCTGGTCTTTGATCTCCATATTTGCTTTTTCCTGATCGATCACATGATAACCTTTAACGGTATTTCGGAATTCACGTTCTGTGCTTCTCCGGATACGTTTTTTCGCACGCCCGATGCACTCCTCTTTCGGCACATCGTAGCGGTCTGCCAGATAGCCTGCCATATACGCCATGCGAAACGGCACTGCTTCCTTAAAATCATATGGTTCCACCGATTCCATCAGCGTATCATCCATCTTTTTTGATCCGTCTGCCGGAACTTTTTCAAATTCTACCGTTCCTGCTCTTTTTACTTCAAAATTCTCATGCTCTGTGTACTCAATATCATTTGACACCCATACACGCGTCTTTTCCGCATGATAGGAGAAATCTGCCTTTGCTTTCAGATCAAACACCCAGAACGGAACATACACGCCTTTGATCTCATCAATGTGGTTCTGCTGTTTGAAGACGCCCGGCAAAATTTTTTTGCCTTCGAGATGTTTCCGGTATGCTTCTTTTGCCTGCTTTTTATCTTTCTTGAACGGAATGATGTAATCCGGTCTTAAGGCACCGTCGAACTGCCCTTTCATAACAACTTTGTTGCCGCAGTACGGACAGCTCGTGGCACCGGTCGTCTTATCTGCCAGGATTTCACCACCGCAGGATTCGCACACGTAGAGCATCATTGCTCCTTCTTCTGCTGCTTCCTGTGTTTCTCCCTGTTCTGCCCCTTCTTTGGAAGCTGTTTTCTCCGACTGCGTTTCTTCAAAGTCGGACAGATCTGCAACCGTATCACAGTAAGGGCATTTCATTTTCTGAGTTTTGCTGTCAAATTCCATTGCTCCGCCACAGGCAGGGCATTTGTATTCTCTGATATCTGCCATAGATTCATCCCCTTACTGTACAATATCACCATCGTTGAACGGATCTCCGCATTCCGGACAGAAACGCGGCGGATTTGTCGGATCTTCCGGCTCCCATCCACATTTATCACAGCGGTATTTTTTTGCTGCTGCCGGTCTCGGACTGCCGCATTCACTGCAGAATTTACCTTTGTTCAGTGCCCCGCAGCTGCATCTCCAGCCCTCTTCCGGCTTTGCTGTTCCGCATTCCATGCAGAATTTGCCGGTATTTACAGCTCCGCAGCTGCACTGCCAGCTTCCTGCCTGTGCGGACGGACGCATCGGCTGTGCCTGTTTTTCTTCCGGTATATACTGCTGCTGTCTCTGTGCCTGCTGTCTCTGATTTCCCATCTGGAGAAGATCCTGGATATTGGCACTTCCGGCTCCTCCTGCCATATTCAGTCCCATAAAGCCCATCATCGCACCGTTTGGATTGGATGCGGCTGCTTTCATGGCTTCTGCCTGTGCACTGCCAAGCGTTGCCGCCATCATCGTCGGATCTCTCAGAACAGCAGCATCCTGGATTTCCTGGATCTTCTTGAGGTCCTCTTCTTTGAGGGTGATCGGGTTCATCGCTACGGATACCACGGAAATACCGCGTTTTTCCGCCCACTTTTTGGTGAGTGCTTCGTTCATCGCCTCTTCGAGATCTCCCGCATGTGCCGGGATATCACTTGGCAGAAGCTCCAGTCTTGACAGCTGTGCAAATGCCGGCTGCAGTGCGGAGATAAACTCTGTCTTTAACTGTCCGTCGATCTCTTCTCTGTCGTAAGTCATCTCTACATTTCCGCAGACATTCTTATAGAAAAGGATCGGGTCGGTAATGCGGTAAGAATAGATACCGTTGCATCTGACCTGTACGTCACGGCTCAGTCCGGTATTGTGATCCACTACATGGAACAAAAACGGATTTGCCGTGCCGAATTTGTTATCCATGATCTCTTTTGTATTGATATAATACACTCTCTGATCTTTTCCGGTATCTCCGCCGTAGGTAAAACGTTTTCCGAAGGTGGCAAAGGTCTTTTTCAGACCTTCGCCCAGTTTTCCGGTAAAAATACTTGGTTCTGTGGAGCTGTCGTAAGTAAACTCTCCCGGTTCTGCACAAACTTCCACAATTTTGCCCTGTTCAACGATCATCATACACTGACCGTCTGCAACTGCAATACCGGAACCGTTTGAGATGATATTCTCACTGCCCTTGGTGTTTGAGGACCGCCTTCCCACCTGCTTCTGTCCTTTTACAACCAGGGTATCTGCATCCATTGCCTCACAATAGAAAAACTCCCTCCACTGATCTGCCATTGTTCCGCCGACTGCTCCGACGGCTGCTCTGATAAGTCCCATAATATTTTACCCCTTTCTTTCCTTTTGTTTCTGTTACTTTCCCTTTACTATTTTATCTTTACCTTTTTGGAAAGTTTCGCTTTGTTCAAAAGTTTTGCATACTTTTTCTTCTGTGCTTTCGGCACTTTGACCGTTGCTTTTTTATTTATATTTTTAAACGCATTCTTTCCAATGGTATTGATCTTTTTACTCTTAATAGTAACTTTTTTCAGCTTTCTGCAATTTACAAAGGCATTCTTTCCAATCTTTCTGACATTTTTTCCAATTGTCAGACTTTCCATCTTCTTGTTGCCTTTTAATGCATTTGCTGCCACACTGGTTACTTTCCATGTTTTTCCGGATGCCTTGATCTTATCAAAGATCTTCACACTCTTCTTTGCTTTGCCTTTTGCAGTGATAGATTTTACCTCTACCGTGTCTTTTCCGGTTACTTTATAAGTAAACACTCCATACTGACCTTCTGCTTTGATCACCTGACCAACTTTCACCGTACCATCGTTTGGAGTTTCCGGTGTCTGTGGATTTGTAGATGGTGTTTCCTTTTCCGTAGATGGTGTTTCTTTCTTAAGTGCAGAGGCTGCATTGCGAAGAGCTGTTAAAATCTGCTGCATCTCTTCTTCAGTTGCTGTTTTTTGCTCTACGGCTTCTTTCGCTGCATTCAGTGCTTTTTCATAAACTTTCCAGGTTTCTTCTGTATAGTCACTTTCTTTCCTGCCTTCTGCTGCTGCGATTTCATTTTTCACTTCATTCACCAGTTCTTCCGGTGCCGGAACTGGTACACTTGGAATCTCCACAGTCACTTCACAGGCTGCTGTTTTCTCTCCATCTTCGGTCGTTACGGTGATGGTTGCTTTTCCATTTGCTACTGCGGTTACTTTTCCGTTTGCATCTACGGTTGCTACTTTTTCGTTGCTCGTTGTAAACGTTACCTTTTTATTTGTTGCATTTTCCGGTGCTACTGTTGCAGTAAGATCTACTGTCTGACCTTTTGCTGTCAGTTTTGCTGTGCTCTTATCCAATGTAACTCCAGTTACGGCTACTGTTTCCGGAGTGGTGTCATCTGCCAGCTCTGTGATGAATTTTGCGTCTGCAAAATCTGCGTGATCATTGCTGTCGCTGCCATTCTGATCCACGTTCAATCTGAGGATCTTGACACCTTCCACAGAAATATCCAATTTTGCCATCTCAGATGCTCTCGTAACAGCTCCACCTGTGTAAACTTGTTTATTATCAGTATAAACATTGAATTTTACATTTCCATCCTGGTTTGCTTCACGGTCAACGCCCATATAAGATGTAAATTTCTTAAAGCCCATACCTTCAATATTGTAATAGAGATTTGCAGTCGCATGAATACCCATACCCTTCTCAAAGGTTTTCTCCTGACTTCCGTCATAAAGTGTCAGTGTATTTCCGTCTACAGATTTGTCTTTCATGATGGAACCCCATCCAGTTGCAGAATTGCTCTCGTAACTTAAATCAGAAAGGTAAACTTCGCTCTTGCCTTCGACGCTCCAGATATAGGTTTCGGTTCTGCTCTTGTCTGCAGATTCTACTGTAACCTGTAACTGGTTGTTTCCTTTTTTCATCGTTACAGAAGTCTCTACGCTTCCCGTTCCGGTTGCAGCAGTTACATTGTTGCATTTTACAGTAATTTTTGCATTTGCTTCCTGTGCGGTAAACGTTACCCTGGAAGTTCTTGTCATGGTTGATGCTGTATACTCTTTGAGATTTGCATTAAAGTTTCCATTGCTCTGGATGGTACTGCCAAACTGTACTTTTTCCAGTTTTGCATTGCTGTCAGATGGTACACGCAAACTCAGGCTGTAGTGCTCTGTTACGCCGCCGTCTGGTGTGATTGCAATACCAACGGTCATGTTATCGCCGGAAACAGGAATGCTCTCTTGCGGGTTATATGTTTTTCCATTTACATTCAGAACTGCTTTTGCACCTTCGCCAAGATTTTTCAGAGCGATTTTGACTTCGGTCTGCCCTTTTGTCAAAGATGCACTGTAGGATTTTTCAGAAACATCAAAACCTGCCACTTCTTTGTCATCTACGCTGATGCCGCCGATGGATGCATCCTGTGCTCCGGTACGTGTGACCAGGAAACGATAAATCTCCTGTGTTGTTCCGTCTTCTGCGATTACTCTTGCTGTAATGATATTTAAGCCTGCCACAAGTGCAACTTCCTGCTCTGTAATCTGGTTTTTGCCGTTTTCTGCGGATACGATCTCATTGACATTTTTCAGTCCGACACCATTACCGACACCGTTTCGGCAGATTTCGATTTTTGCATTTTCATCTTTTGCTTTCAGAGAAATCTTTACACTCTTTACATTCTTATCGGCAGTTGTCACATAGCTCTTTGTCTCAGATGAGAATGTCGGGAAGGATACACCGGATACAGATGCACTCTCCAGAATCGCATTTCCTGATTTTACTTTTGCAAGATTTTCAATATTTCCGCTCTCTCCTCCGGTTGCTGCATCTTCGGTCAGTGCTACTGCTTTGCCATTGACCTCCAGGTCTGAGAAGGTAAATGCGGTTCCTTTTGTGCTGTTTCCGGTACCGGCAACCAGTGCCACGCCAAAGGAATTGCCGATTTTATCGTTTGTGATGCTGTTTCCTACTTTTGTCCAATTTTCTTTATCAACACTGCAATATCCGGTAAAGGTATTTCCGGATTTCTCCAGTTTCAGCCAGATTGCCTCTGCATTCGGATTTTCTGTGTTCTGATCTTCATTTGCACTTCCGTTTGCTTCGGTCACGACATGAACCTTCGGACTGTTCGTGCCATGTTTTCTCTCGACTGCCACATAGTTATCATCATCTTTGTAGATAAACAAACCTGCTTCGTCCCAGTTGTTGACGGTCTTGCCGCTCATCTTGACGATGGCTGTGAAGGTTCCGTCACCACGGTTTACATTTTCACCGCTTACGATCACGTTATTGGCTGTCTGGATTGCCCAGAGTCCCTGTCCCATTGCTTTGATGGTCACGCTGTCACCGCTGACACTGTAGCCGCCGTCGCTTGGATTTTTCACGGTCAGATCTTTTGCAAGCACTTTCACTGCTGTCACGGTTCCGATGCTCTGATCTGTCACCGTAAAGGTCACAGGATCTGCCTGGAATTTACGTCCGCCGACCAGCTCATAAGCTGTCACGGTTGCTGTTCCCTTTTTCAGACCTGTCACATGACCGGTGCCATCCACACGTACAACTTCCGGATCGCTGCTGACATAGATCATTTCGCTTGCCGGCTGTGTGCCACTGCCGATGCTTACGCCTTCGTTTTCACCGATTTTCACTTCACTGTTCTGCATATTCGTGATATTGACTCTGCGTGTCACGCCTTTATCATAAATATTATCAGAAATATTTACGTTGCGGCATCCGTTGAAAGTAAATGCATTGATATTTGCACCTTCCACAGCAGAAACATTCATGGCAACGCTCTCGCCGATCGCCAGTGTGGTTTTTGCCGGGTTTGCCTTTTCATTTACAGAGAAACGCAGAACTTTGTTTCCGGTAAAGGTCAGTCCGTTTACGCTCTTTGCATTAATAATATTGCTGGTTCCGTTTGTAAAATAGAATGTATTGTCTTTGATCCTTACATTTTTATGTACCGGTTCCGCTGCTCCGTTGTTGGTCGGATCAAACTGGATAAATGCACTGTAAGAACTCTGGTTGACACCACAGCGTCTGAATACATTGCCTTCGATCAGAACATCTTCATCATGTCCTGACTCGTACCAGCTGTTTACGTCATCGGAAATGTAAACGGCTGCACCGGCTACGTTATCAAATTCGTTGTTGCGGATCACGACCGGTTTTCTGGTTGTCACCAGAATACCACGTACCGGCATCTCACGGAATACGTTGTTCTCAATCTCAACACTCGGTGTATAAGTAATATTTTCCAGAGCTGCTGCATTTGCAGAGACGGAAGACGGCATATTTGTATCCAGTGTTACAATGATCGTATCCAGATCCGTTTTGGAAGCATCGGCTTTGTCACCATTTCCGGCAACCATGGTTCCGCCATGTCCGTCCGGACCTACCACTCCGGTTACTTTTGCTTTTGCCCCGTCGATTGGAAGCAGTGTTCCCTTAGAAACAAACTCTACTTCATCTCCTACATAATAGTTCGGAAAACCGGAAGTTTCGTGGTGCTGATAGTGAACTTTGAACTTATTATCAGAGATTCGTTCTGTTACCTGTAAGAATGTTCCATGGATGTTGATCGGGTCATCCTGCGGATCTTCAAATGTGCTGTTCACAATGCGGATTGTTCCGCCGCAGCCGGACATCTGCACAAAGTCAGCAGAACCAACGCCGGTTCTTCCGCTTCCTTCATAGTTGCGGAAATTTACATCATCCAGTGTAATGTTTTTGGAAAGCTGTCCTACCACACCAAATGCATGCAGAAAATGCAGTTCGACATGCTGCATCGTCACACCATCACTCTCCCAGAAAAAGGCTGCGGAATGATCACGTGTAGTCCTTCTCATCTGCTGACCATATCCTGCCTTGAAGGATGGTGCAGAATTGTAAGTCACCTTCAGACGATGTCCGTCCAGTTTTTCCATGCTCTGTACGTTGTTGAAAAATTTATCGCCGGAAGTAGTCAGGGTAGCGGTTGTCATATCAAATCCCTGTACATGTCCGACATTGTTCGTATAGCTCCAGTATGCCTGTCCGGTGTATGGGCTGACATCGCTGCTCCAGGTAACGGTTGTTCCGCTTACGGAATAATTATAACATTCCGGAACATATAAAATCGCTGTATTGCCTTCTACTTTTTCTGCTGTTACACTGACTACCGACGGTACCTGGAAATCGGTGTCAAAATTCTGGATTCTGATGTTTTTACATCCGATCGTGGAAAACATCATCATCTTGCCATGGAAGATCAGACTGGACTGATTTCCTTCCAGTGTCACATTTTCCATATTTTCCAGCAGAATACCGATATTTTTCATTTTGTACGTGCCACGGTCACCGTTATTACGGCTTAAAGTATTTGAAATATATAGTTCCCGTTTCTGTGCATGATCCGGGTAAATCTGATATTCCCCTTTCGGGAAATCCAATACAACCGGTCCTGTCACTTCTTTTGCTGCCTCGATAGCTGCCTGTATGCCTTCGGCACTGTCCTTTACTCCGGTCGGATCAGCCCCATACTGTGTGACATCAATAACTGTTACCTTATCAGAAGCTGAGGCTGCATTTGACACCCCCCCCACTACTGGGAAACACCAGTGACAGCAGCATACAGATCACCAGCATGACTGAAAATGTTTTTCTTGTTTTCATGTTATCCTCCTTTTCTTTGCTCACCTCTTATTTGCAGTATTTCAAAAAATATCAGGCAGAATGACTGAAATAGGAAGCACAAAACCATTCTTGTGACATCTTTAGTTTAATACCTACTAAAAAAATACTATATTTTCGTCATTTTGTCCAGTTAATCTCAATATCATTTCCTGATAAATCCACAAAATATCTAAATCCGACAGCCTGGATGCAGATTTATTAGCTTTTCCCTGTTGACATAAAAAATGCAGCATACTCTTCTTCCTTTTTGTATGCTGCACTTTCTATTTTTTTTATACAATTACAAGGTTTCCTTATGCCTTTACAATCTTTCCCTTATCCGCTCTGATATCAGCATATCGTAAAACTTACGATCGCTTTTATACTTTTCATTTTCATATTTATCCTGCATAACTGTTTCTGATACCACATGCCTGCTCAAACTCACGCAGTTTGCGTCTGGCTTCCGGAGTAATGTTCCGTGGCACCTGTACCTGGACGGTCACATAATGATCACCGTGTACCTGCGGGTTCTTCATGGAAACAATACCTTTGCCTCGCAGACGAATCTTGCTTCCGGACTGTGTGCCTTCCCTTACTTTGCAGATCACATCGCCGTAGAGCGTATGGACTTTCGCTTCGCCGCCAAGGACTGCCGTGGAAAGCGGAACATTGACGGTCGTGTAAACATCCATGCCTTTTCGTTCAAAGCCCGGTTTCTCTGCGATTTTAACTTTCAGAAGCAGATCTCCTGCCTGACCGTTTCTGCCCATCTGACCTTTGCCTCTTAAACGGATGCTCTGACCGTCATCAATACCTGCCGGAATATGAACCTTAAGGGACTGCTTTCTGCCCGGTGCTGAAGGATCCGACAGATTGATCACCTTGTCACCACCAAGTGCTGCTTCATCGAAGCTGACGGTGATATCGGCGTGAAGGTCACTGCCCCTGCCGCCAAAGCTACTGCCTGTACCGGAAAATCCATCGCCGAAACCACTGTTTCCGCCTGAGAATCCGTCTCCAAATCCGCCGCCGAAATGATAAGATCTGCTTCCGCCGCCTGCTCCGGCACTGCGGCCGGAGAATCCGCCGCCAAAGATATTTTTCAGGATATCATCCATGTCACCGCCATCAAAATGGAACTCCTGGTATCCGCCATTTGCCCCGCCAAACGGTCCCTGACCGCCCTGGTAATCGGCACTGCCGAACTGGTCATACATTTTCTTTTTCTCCGGATCACTAAGTACCGAGTAGGCTTCTGTGATCTGTTTGAACTTCTCGGCTGCCTGTGCATTTCCGGCATTGGTATCCGGATGATATTTCTTTGCCAGTTTACGGTATGCTTTTTTGATTGTATTTTCATCTGCGTTTTTATCTATTCCAAGGATTTTATAATAATCTTTTCTTTCTTCCATTTCTGATTCCTCCTCTGATCATGTCAAATCTTATATCCATAACGTTTCTTTTGAAATGCCATGTCTGTCATCTCAGGGTCTTCATTCACCAGAATATTCTATCTGATCTGATTTTACAGAAATATCCGAAAGCTTTTTTATTCAATATGATATGATGATGCCAGGGTCAAAAGGTCTAAATCCACATGAGCTTGCTCATAGGTGGATGAAAGACCTTGGGACCCGCCCCGA
>NZ_JAJEQE010000026.1 GCF_020687205.1 Hominisplanchenecus faecis | reverse complement strand
CAGAATCGCTGTGCATCCTCGCGGAGCGTTTATCTTAGTCGGAGATTGCACTCCCACTAAGACAAATTTGTTGCTCGTCCTTATAGAAGTGGGAGTCTTCTCCGACTAAGATAAATCTGTTTCGGATGCCATGACAGAAGAAAGGAAACCATATGAAGTCTGTGGTGGAGGATATCAAAAAAGGAAGCTTTAAGCCGGTATATCTCTTCTATGGAGAAGAAGCCTATCTGAAGCAGCAATACAAAAATCGCTTAAAAAATGCAGTTCTTCCGGAAGGGGATACTATTAACCTGAGCATTTACAGCGGAAAAGGCATCGATGTAAAGGAAATGATCGCACAGGCGGATACCATGCCGTTCTTTGCAGAACATCGCCTGCTTCTGATCGAGGACAGCGGATTTTTTAAGAACGCTAATCAGCAGCTGGCAGAATACATCCCGTCCATACCAGAGGAAACCATCATGCTGTTTGTGGAAAGTGAAGTAGACAAAAGAGGTAAGCTCTATAAAGCAGTCAGCAAAAAAGGCAGTGTGGTTGAGTTTACGGCACAGAACGAACAGACGCTGACCAGATGGATACTTGGTATACTGAAAACAGAGGGAAAAATGATCACTTCCGGTGCGATGAAACAGTTTTTGGAAAAAACGGGGACGGATATGGAGCGGATACGCCAGGAACTGGAAAAACTGATCTGTTACTGTATGGAGAAAGAATCCATTACCGAAGAAGATGTCGCAGTGATCTGCAGTGAGCAGACGGAAAATAAAATTTTCGATATGATCAATGCGATGGCAGAGAAAAAGCAGAAGAAAGCTATGGAGCTTTACTATGATTTGCTGGCATTAAAAGAACCGCCGATGCGTATTCTCTATCTGATCACACGCCAGTTTAATCTTCTGATGCAGGTAAAAGAGCTTTCCGAGGAAGGATACAGTGCAAAAACGATTTCGGAGCGTCTGAAAATGGCAGGATTTATTGTGCGGAACTGTCTGCGACAGGCAGAATACTTTTCACTGAAAACCTTAAAAGAAGCTCTGCAGGACTGCGTCAGGATGGAAGAGGCAGTCAAAACAGGGCGTATGAACGATGTGATGAGCGTGGAGCTTCTGCTTGTCAAATATTCGAGTTGATAAGAGTGTTTTTGCCTTCAAAATAAAAAACCCATCAGGCTGACGGTACCTGATGGGTTATATATTTATAAAAATTGGTTTAATTTAAGCTGTTTACAGCTTTTGCTAAACGAGAAACTTTTCTAGCAGCGTTGTTTTTGTGATAAACGCCTTTCGATGCAGCTTTGTTGATGATAGCTGTAGCAGCACCCAGTGCATTTACTGCAGTTTCTTTATCTTTGTTAACAACTGCAACCTCTACTTTTTTGATAGCAGTTTTAACAGCAGATCTGATAGATTTATTACGCTCAGCTTTTGTTCTGTTAACCAGGATTCTTTTCTTTGCGGATTTGATGTTAGCCAATCTGTACACCTCCAATTTTTTATTCTAATTTTTCTATAAAATGATATGATTTCTGTTACATTAAAGCCGGACACGGACGTTCTAATGAACATACTTCAAACATACTCTCATAGTCTAAACCAAAGCCTGCCAAATGTCAATATCAAATTTTGAAAAAATATGGAATATTTCGATAAGAATTACAGACACTGATAAAAGCAGATCAGATGGAAACAAAATCAGGCAAAAAAACGAAACAGCAGGAGGGAACAGAGCATGTTTGGAAGATTTCGTATCAGAACAGACCTCGCACTGGAAGCAAGAGAAAGTTTTGAAGAAGATGACGTAAAAATTCGGGGTGTGCGGATTGAAGAGGAGGACGATGAAGAACTGGAGATCCATACGACCAGGGTGGTGATCGAGACAGAAAACGGGGCAAAAACGATGGGGAAACCAGTCGGGACATATATTACCATGGAAGCCCCGAATATGTCGGCACCGGATGAGGATTATCACCGGGAAATATCGCAGAAACTGGCAGAACATCTGAAAAGTCTGATGGGAGAAGGGGAAAAATCGGTGCTGATCGTTGGACTTGGAAACCGGGATGTGACACCGGATGCACTCGGACCTTATGTGGTTGGCAACATCTGCATCACCAGGCATATGATCCGGGAATTCGGGGCAGCTTCGCTTGGGGAAGAACAGCGAAATCCGGTCAGCGGCATCGTTCCGGGAGTGATGGCTCAGACAGGCATGGAGACGCTGGAGATCATCAGAGGCGTGGTAAAGGAAACGCATCCAGACCTGATCATTGCAGTGGATGCTCTGGCAGCCCGCAGTACACGCAGGCTGAATCGTACGATCCAGATCACAGATACCGGAATCAATCCGGGTTCCGGTGTCGGAAATCACAGAAATGGTTTAAATAAACAGGTTCTTGGCATTCCGGTCATTGCCATCGGCGTGCCCACTGTTGTAGATGCGGCAACCATTGTCAATGATACGATGGAGAGCCTGATTCATGCCCTTGATATGGAAGATTATGCACAGAAATATCAGCTGATCAAAGAAAGGATTCCATCACATTTAAATACGATGTTTGTGACGCCCAAGGATATTGATGAGACGGTGAAACGTCTGAGCTATACGATTTCAGAAGGGCTCAATCTTGCCCTTCAGCTTGCATAATGAAAAAAAACACCTCATATATTGCAATGAATGAGGTGAGGGCATGAAGCGTTTTAAAAACTGGATACACGGAAGTCTGTGGGCAGTCATTTTCGGCCTGGGGCTTTATGTTCTGGTGAAGGGTGTGTCGATCGCAGGTGGGGGCAAAAATTTGACAAGGAAAACAGCACAGCTCTATGCACCGGTATTTACACTTGCACCAGTGAAAGGTACAGAGAATCAAAGCTGGCTTTCCCTGCTTACAAAAGAAGTCGTTCCGCTTCTGACTTACTGGGAGAGCAAGGAGTCCTATTTCTTATCAGAAGAGCCGCAGCTGACGGTACGGGAAGAAACAGAAAAAAATCCGGAAAGTGAAAAAACACAGGAAACGCAAAAGTCTTCAGAAGTACAGAACACACAGGATCAGATGCCGCAGAAGGCAGAAGCAGAATCCATGGAGGAGACAGAAAAAACGGTTATTCAAAAAGCAGTAAAAAAGAAAAAGAGAAAGAAAAACAAAAAAGCACAGACCGAAGAAACAAAAGAACAGCAGGAAACGGTAAATATGGAAGAACTTCAGGATTTCCAGACGCTGGTCGGAAATTATTATACCGTAGATGCATCTACGACAGCGGATCCGGAGCAGATCAATGCAGAGAAACTTGCAGGTCAGGATCTTCGCATAAAAAAAGATGCATCTGTGCCGCAGATTCTGATCTATCATACCCATTCGCAGGAAGCATTTGCAGATTCGGAAGAAGGAAATATTTCTGATACGATTGTGGGCATGGGAAATTATCTGACAGAGCTGCTGGAAAACAAGTATGGATATAATGTAATCCATAATACAAGCGTATTTGACATGATAGACGGTGTGTTGGATCGCAACACGGCATACAATCTGGCGGAGACTGAGATCAGCAGCATTCTTGCGGCCAATCCAACGGTTGAGGTGGTGATCGACCTGCACCGGGATGGGCTGGATGGGGAGAAGCTGGTCACGCAGATCGATGGCAAACAGGTAGCGAAGATCATGTTTTTTAACGGGCTGAGCCGGACTGCGAGAAACGGAAACGTTGACTATCTGCCTAATCCGTATATTGAAGAGAATCTGGCGTTTTCCTTTCAGCTTCAGATCAAAGCACAGGAATATTATCCGGGGTTCACCAGACATATTTATCTTCAGAGTCTTCGCTACAATCTGCATCTGAAGCCGCGGGCGCTGCTGATCGAGGCGGGCAGCCAGCTGAACACCGTAGAAGAAGAGAAAAATGCCATGGAGCCGCTGGCAGATATCCTGGACAGGGTGCTTGCCGGCAGATAGCAGAAAAAGATTGCCAGACAAAGACAATATGTGCTAAAATGCCACTTAGAATGCAAGTTTAGGAATAAGGAGATAGAATTGTGGCAGGTATAGATCAGAAGAATATCAGAAATTTTTGTATTATAGCACATATTGACCATGGCAAATCCACACTGGCAGACCGCATCATTGAAATGACCGGCCTTTTGACGAGCCGTGAGATGCAGGCACAGGTACTTGATAATATGGATCTGGAGCGAGAACGTGGCATTACAATCAAAGCACAGACCGTCCGTATCATCTACAAAGCAAAAGACGGCGAAGAGTATGTATTTAACCTGATAGATACTCCGGGACATGTGGACTTTAACTATGAGGTGTCCAGAAGCCTTGCAGCCTGTGACGGAGCGATCCTGATTGTCGATGCGGCACAGGGCATCGAGGCACAGACACTGGCAAATGTTTATCTGGCACTGGATCACGATCTGGATGTCATTCCGGTTATCAACAAGATCGATCTTCCAAGTGCAGATCCGGACCGCGTGGTCAATGAGATCGAGGATGTGATCGGCATTGAGGCACAGGATGCACCGCGTATCTCAGCCAAAACCGGGCTGAATGTTGATCAGGTCTTAGAGCAGATCGTGCAGAAGATCCCATCCCCGCAGGGTGATCCGAAAGCAGCACTTCAGGCACTGATCTTTGATTCTCTTTATGATGCCTACAAAGGTGTCATCGTTTTCTGCCGGATCAAAGAAGGAACTGTAAAACGCGGCACAAAGATCCGCATGATGGCGACGAAGGCTGAGGCAGAAGTCGTAGAAGTCGGCTATTTCGGACCAGGACAGTTTATCCCGTGTGATGAACTGCGTGCCGGTATGGTAGGTTATATCACAGCGAGTCTGAAAAATGTCAAAGATACCCGTGTCGGCGATACGATTACGGATGCAGACCGTCCATGTGCGGAGCCACTTCCTGGTTATAAAAAGGTAAATCCGATGGTTTACTGCGGTATGTACCCGGCAGACGGAGCAAAATATCCGGATCTGAGAGATGCACTGGAGAAACTGCAGTTAAACGATGCATCTTTGCAGTTTGAGCCGGAGACATCGATCGCACTTGGCTTTGGTTTCCGCTGTGGCTTTTTAGGACTGCTTCACCTGGAGATCATTCAGGAGCGTCTGGAGAGAGAATACAATCTGGATCTTGTGACAACGGCTCCTGGCGTTGTTTATAAAGTCCATAAGACAAACGGAGAAGTGATGGAGCTGACAAATCCGGCAAACCTTCCGGATCCGGCTGAGATCGAGTACATGGAAGAACCGATGGTCAGTGCCGAGATCATGGTCACGACCGAATACATCGGTTCGATCATGCAGCTCTGCGAGGAGCGAAGAGGTGTTTACCTTGGCATGGAATATATGGAAGAGACAAGAGCACTGCTCAAATACGACCTTCCGCTCAATGAGATCATCTACGATTTCTTTGATGCTCTGAAATCACGTTCCAGAGGTTATGCATCTTTTGACTATGAAATGAAAGGGTACAAGCGTTCCGAACTTGTCAAACTGGATATTCTGGTCAACCGAGAAGAAGTCGATGCCCTTTCCTTTATTGTATTTGAAGGATCGGCGTATGAACGCGGACGCAAGATGTGCGAAAAATTAAAAGAGGAGATTCCAAGACAGCTGTTTGAGATCCCGATCCAGGCAGCGATCGGCAGCAAGATCATCGCCAGAGAGACTGTAAAAGCAATGCGTAAGGACGTACTTGCAAAATGTTACGGCGGTGATATCAGCCGTAAGAGAAAGCTTCTGGAAAAACAGAAAGAAGGAAAGAAACGTATGCGTCAGGTCGGCAGCGTGGAGATTCCGCAGAAAGCATTTATGAGCGTACTGAAGCTGGATGATAAATAATATGAAAAAAGAACTGGAATTATATCTGCACATCCCATTCTGCGTTCGGAAATGTGCATACTGTGATTTTTTGTCTTTTCCGGCAGAAAAAGAAATTCAGAAACAATATGTCAACTGTCTGATAGAAGAGATCCGTCAGTTTGATCTGGCGGAGGATTACGTGGTATCTACGATCTTTTTCGGTGGCGGTACCCCTTCTGTTCTGGAGGGCAGTGAGATCATTCGGATCATGCAGGCGATCCGGGAGCGTTTCCCGGATATCCGAGAAGATGCGGAAATTACGATTGAATGCAATCCGGGGACACTGACGGAAGAAAAACTGCAGATTTACCAAAAAGCAGGGATCAATCGTTTAAGCCTGGGGCTGCAGTCCGCAGATCAGGAGGAGTTAAAGCTTTTAGGACGTATCCACACGTACAATCAGTTCAAAGAGAATTTTTATCTGGCAAGAAGGATCGGATTTGCGAATATCAATGTCGATCTGATGTCGGCGCTTCCGGGTCAGAGTGTAGAGAGCTATCGCTGTACTCTGAAAAAGGTATGTGAACTTGGACCGGAGCATATCTCCGCCTACAGTTTGATCATCGAGGATGGAACGCCGTTTGCAAAGCGTTACAGACAGGATGCCGCAAAAAGAGAAGCCGGAGAAAAACCGCAGTTTTTGCCTTCGGAGGATGAGGAACGTCAGATGTACGAGGATACGGCAGAGATTCTTTCCGAATATGGATATCATCGTTATGAGATATCGAATTATGCAAAAGCAGGGTATGTATGCAGACACAACGTCGGATACTGGAAACGAGTGGACTACATCGGTTTTGGACTTGGAGCATCCACATTGCAGAATCCGCTCCGTTATAAAAATACCGATGATCTGCAGGAATACTTAAACCGGGATTTCTCAAAAAAGGAATTACTGGTGCTGACAAAAGACAATCAGATCGAAGAAACCTTGTTTTTGGGACTTCGCATGATGGAAGGCGTCAGCCTGTCTGCATTTGAAGAGCATTTTCACTGTCCGCTGACGGTGATCTACCAAAGGGAGATCCAAAAGCTCACAGAAAAAGGATTGCTGAGAATTGAAAAGGACCGCATTTCCTTGACAGAAAAAGGGATTGATTTAAGTAACATGGTGCTTTCTGAGTTTTTGCTCGGATAAAGATAAAACAGAAAAGCGGATTGCAAATGTTCGCTTTATACAGAAATGGCAGAACAAGCTGAAATGTTTGTTCTGCCATTTTATGATGTGGGTGTCAAAAGTCCCCAACTATGATGCCTGCGGATTTTCCATTTCTGAAATTGCACTTACGGTATAATCATGGATCGCACGGTAAGTATCGTTTGTATAATGAAGATCATCTACCGTTGAAAAACCATTCTGTTCCAGATAATCATAGCAATCCAGGTACTGATCCGGAAAAGATTCTTTTAATTTTGCATTAAAATCCCGGATTTCTTCGTTGGAAGCACCGGAGCATGCATCGCCTACCGGATTCACAGACATAATATAGAAAGAAGCGTCCGGATATTCTGCAAAAATCTGAGGATAAAACGCAAGATAACGGTCGATCTCACTCAGATCATTGACGCCAAGATTAAACACAACAGTAGCATCCGGCTCTTTGGAAAGAGAGGTGCGAAGCTGATCGATGCCCTCGTTCACAAGCCAGTAGTAACCTTCCCCAACTTTTCCTATATAAGAGCAGGTATCCGCATCATCGGAATCCTGCATGGCTTCCTCCATGCCGACCGTT
Source organism: Hominisplanchenecus faecis (assembly GCF_020687205.1). Classification (GTDB taxonomy): domain Bacteria; phylum Bacillota; class Clostridia; order Lachnospirales; family Lachnospiraceae; genus Hominisplanchenecus; species Hominisplanchenecus faecis. The sequence continues at coordinate 33,340 of NZ_JAJEQE010000026.1, read as the reverse complement.
CTGGAATCTCCGACAAAAAGAAAGTGATGACAGGAAGAGGAGACATTATGGTCAGAAGTGTCTGCGGTATCAGATGAATCCTGCACAGAATGTTCATTTTTCGTATCACGTAAGCTTTTTTCCAGAAAAGCGGTCTGTTCCTTTGTAAACCAGGTCATAAATACGGCCAGTGCGATCAGAGTTGCAATCAGAAAACTGAGCAGTACAATGACAAGATTTGTGGTTTTTCGTTTCATAAGAACCCCCTGAAATTTTATGTGATCGTTTTTTTAGGTCAGATTCTGTTTTTCTGACCTCTTTAGTATAACGCATTCCGGAAAAAAGTCAATTTTTATAAAAAATGAAAAAAACCTCTTGACAAAGAATATGCGTAGTGCTATTTTAGGTACAAGGATGTTAGCACTCCACTAAGATGAGTGCTAATAACAGGAAGGAGGATTCAAGGATGCAGTTAGATGAGAGAAAGTGGAAGATACTTCAGGCGATCATCAAGACGTATCTGGAGACGGGAGAGCCGGTTGGTTCGAGGACGATCTCCAAATATGCGGATTTGAATCTGAGCTCCGCAACCATCCGAAATGAAATGGCAGATCTGGAAGAGCTTGGATACATCATCCAGCCGCATACTTCAGCCGGCAGGATTCCTTCAGACCTTGGTTATCGTCTGTATGTGAACCACCTGATGGAAGAGAAAGAACAGCAGGTAACGGAAATGAAGGAGCTGATGATCGAAAAGCAGGATAAGATGGAAATGGTCCTGAAACGTGTGGCACAGTTCCTTGCAGCCAACACAAATTATGCTTCGATGATCACAGGGCCGCAGTACCACAGAACAAAGCTTAAGTTTATCCAGCTTTCCATAGTAAGCGAAGATCAGCTGTTAGCTGTTGTTGTTACGGAAGGCAACGTAGTGAAGAATAAAATGATCTCGCTTCATCACGGACTGGATCAGGAAACGGTATTGAAGCTGAACATTCTGCTTAACACCAGTTTGAATGGTCTTACGATGGATCAGATCAATCTGACAACGATCGCAAAGATCAAAGAGGAGGCTGGTATCCACAGCGAGGTTGTAAACAGCGTTCTGGATGCAGTCGCAGAAGCGATCCAGATGGATGAAGAAGAGATGGAGATCTATACAAGCGGAGCGACGAACATCTTCAAATATCCGGAACTGTCAGACAGTGAAAAGGCGAGCAGCCTGATCGGTACCTTTGAAGAAAAGAAACAGCTGGCGGATCTGGTAGCCGATACGATGGCAGATGACAAGAACACCGGCATTCAGGTTTACATCGGAAATGAGACACCGGTGCAGACGATGAAGGACTGCAGTGTTGTGACAGCTACTTACGAGCTGGGCGATGGTATGCGAGGTACGATCGGTATCATCGGACCGAAAAGAATGGATTATGACAGAGTTGTCGGTACCTTAAAAACACTGACAACTCAATTGGATGATATATTTGGTAAGAAAAAAGAAGACAACTAGAGAGGTGATTGTATGGCAGAGGAAACAAAAAACACAAAGCCTGCTGATGAAGAAATAGAAAAAACTGCAGAACCGACTGCAGGAGAAGAAAAACATCCGGAAACGGAAAAGGCAGAAAGCGATACAGCTGCCGCAAAAGAAGAACAGCCGGAAAAGAAAGGCTTCTTTGGTAAGAAAAAAGAAAAGAAAGATAAAAAAGACGAGCAGATCGAAGAACTGACTGATCGTCTGAAACGCCAGATGGCAGAGTTCGATAATTTCCGTAAAAGAACGGAAAAAGAAAAAGCAGCCATGTTTGAGGTCGGTGCAAAGAGTGTCATTGAAAAGATGCTTCCGGTGATCGATAATTTCGAACGCGGACTGGCAACTCTTTCCGATGAGGAAAAAGAACAGCCATTTGCACAGGGTATGGATAAGATCTACAAACAGTTTGTAGCAAGCCTGGAAGAGCTCGGAGTAAAAGCCATCGAGGCAGAAGGAAATGAGTTCGATCCGAATTTCCATAATGCAGTGATGCATGTGGAAGATGAACAGTACGGCGAAAATGTCGTAGCGGAAGAACTTCAGAAAGGCTATATGTACCGTGACAGTGTGGTTCGCCACAGCATGGTAAAAGTAGCAAACTAAATTAAAAAGTTGACAAAATTCAGTATAAAAGCAGAATAAAACAGGAGGAATTTATCATGGGTAAAATTATTGGTATTGACTTAGGAACAACGAACAGCTGTGTAGCAGTTATGGAAGGTGGCAAACCGGTTGTTATCGCAAATACAGAAGGTGCAAGAACAACACCATCTGTTGTGGCATTCACAAAAACAGGTGAGAGACTGGTCGGTGAACCTGCAAAACGTCAGGCAGTTACAAACGCTGACAAAACAATTTCTTCTATTAAAAGACATATGGGTACCGATTATCGTGTAACCATCGACGACAAGAAATATTCTCCGCAGGAGATTTCCGCAATGATCCTGCAGAAACTGAAAGCAGATGCAGAAAACTACCTGGGCGAAAAAGTTACCGAAGCAGTTATCACGGTACCGGCATATTTTAATGATGCACAGCGTCAGGCAACCAAAGATGCCGGTAAGATCGCAGGTCTGGATGTAAAACGTATCATCAACGAGCCGACCGCAGCAGCTCTGGCATATGGACTGGACAATGAAAAAGAACAGAAGATCATGGTATACGACTTAGGTGGTGGTACATTCGACGTATCCATCATTGAGATCGGTGACGGCGTTATCGAAGTACTGTCAACAGCCGGAGACAACAGACTGGGTGGTGATGACTTCGACCAGAAGATCACAGACTACATGCTGGCTGAGTTCAAGAAAAATGAGGGCGTAGACCTGTCAAACGATAAAATGGCACTGCAGAGATTAAAAGAAGCTGCTGAAAAAGCAAAGAAAGAGCTTTCTTCTGCAACAACCACAAACATCAATCTGCCATTCATCACAGCAACTGCTGAAGGTCCGAAACATTTCGATATGAATCTGACAAGAGCAAAATTCGATGAACTGACACACGATCTGGTAGAGAGAACCGCTACACCTGTTAACACCGCACTGAGAGATGCAGGTCTGACAGCAAGCGAGATCTCCAAAGTACTGCTGGTTGGTGGTTCTACACGTATTCCGGCTGTACAGGATAAAGTAAAAGCTCTGACCGGACATGAACCAAGCAAATCTCTGAACCCGGATGAGTGTGTAGCACTTGGTGCTTCCGTACAGGGTGGTAAACTGGCAGGCGATGCCGGTGCAGGCGATATCCTGTTGCTGGATGTAACTCCGCTGTCACTGTCTATTGAGACAATGGGTGGTGTTGCAACAAGACTGATCGAGAGAAATACAACCATCCCGACCAAGAAGAGCCAGATCTTCTCAACCGCAGCAGATAATCAGACAGCTGTTGATATCCACGTTGTACAGGGTGAAAGACAGTTTGCGAAAGATAACAAATCTCTTGGCCAGTTCCGTCTGGATGGTATCCCACCAGCAAGAAGAGGTGTGCCTCAGATCGAAGTTACATTCGATATTGATGCAAACGGTATCGTAAACGTATCCGCAAAAGATCTGGGAACCGGAAAAGAACAGCACATCACCATTACTTCCGGATCTAATATGTCTGAGTCTGATATCGACAAAGCAGTCAAAGAAGCTGCTGAGTACGAAGCTCAGGATAAGAAGAGAAAAGAAGCAATCGACACAAGAAACGATGCAGACGCTATGGTATTCCAGACCGAAAAAGCATTGGAAGAAGTTGGCGATAAAGTAGATGCAAATGACAAGACAGCAGTAGAAGCTGACTTGAACGAACTGAAAGACCTGATCGCAAAGAGCAATCCGGAAGAAATGACAGAGTCACAGGTTGCTGAGATCAAAGCAGCAAAAGAAAAACTGATGGAAAGTGCTCAGAAAGTATTTGCAAAGATGTATGAGCAGCAGGCACAGGCAAATGGAGCAGCTCAGGCAGGTCCTGATATGAATGCCGGAGCAGATAACAGCAGCTATCAGTCTGATGATGTTGTAGACGGTGATTACAAAGAAGTATAAAAAAGTAACTTTTAATAAATTTTTGCATCGTAACTGTTAAGATGCTAAACAGTTACAATATACACAGGCAGGGATGTGTTCATTCCTGCCTTGTGTCAGCAATCAGGCCGTAAGGAACTGCAAACAGGCAGGTTCTGGAAGGTTGCCGTGCATGTGGAGGATTAAAGATGGCAGAGAATAAGCGAGATTACTATGAAGTTCTCGGCGTTGACAGAGGGGCGGATGAAGCTACCATTAAAAAAGCATACCGTCAGCTTGCAAAAAAATATCATCCAGATATGAACCCGGGAGACAAAGAAGCAGAAAAGAAATTTAAAGAGGCATCGGAAGCATATGCCGTGTTAAGCGATGCAGAAAAACGCAGACAGTATGATCAGTTCGGACATGCTGCGTTTGAACAGGGCGGCGGAGGTGCCGGAGGATTCGGCGGCTTTGATTTCAACGGCGGCGATATGGGAGATATCTTTGGTGATATTTTCGGAGATCTTTTCGGAGGCGGTCGCAGCAGACGTGCAAACAATGGACCGATGAAAGGTGCCAATGTCAGGACAGCGGTAAGGATTACCTTTGAAGAGGCAGTATTCGGATGCGAAAAACAGCTGGATCTGAATCTGAAGGATGAGTGTACAACCTGCCATGGAACAGGTGCAAAACCAGGAACCAGTCCGGAAACTTGTCCGAAATGCGGCGGTAAAGGTCAGATCGTATATACACAGCAGTCCCTGTTTGGCACGGTAAGAAATGTACAGACCTGTCCGGACTGTAACGGAAGCGGTAAGATCGTAAAAGAGAAATGTGCGGACTGCCACGGAAGCGGTTACATCACAAACCGCAAGAAGATCGCAGTGACGATCCCGGCCGGTATTGACAACGGACAGAGCATCCGTATTCGTGAAAAGGGTGAACCGGGTGTAAACGGCGGCCCAAGAGGGGATCTGCTGGTTGAAGTTCAGGTAGAACGTCATCCGATCTTCCAGAGACAGGATATGAATATTTATTCTACTGCTCCTGTCACCTTTGCACAGGCAGCACTGGGCGGACAGATCCATATCACAACCGTAGACGGCGATATGGCATACGATATCAAACCTGGAACACAGACGGATACCAAGATCCGTCTTAAAGGAAAAGGTGTGCCTTCTCTTCGCAACAAAAATATCCGCGGAGACCATTATGTAACACTTGTTGTTCAGGTTCCGACAAAGCTGAACGAAGAGGCAAAGGAATACCTGCGTAAGTATGATGAGGCAGTCAACGGTAAGATTAACGATAGTAAACAGGAAAAGCCGAAAAAGAAGAGCTTTATGGAAAAAATAAAAGAAACATTTGAAGACTGACCCTGAGAACAATAAAAAAGCTGAAATTCAAAAAATGCACCCGGGAGAGATCCGCGGTGCATTTTTGTACGTGAAAGTTATCGGAAAGGAAACATTTTCACCATAAAAATACTTGCTGTTTTGATATGCAGAAACAGGATTCGTGTATGACGTAACAGAAACTTAAGGTTTCTGACGTTGACAAGAAAGCTTGAAAAGAATAGAATATGATGTATAAGTATAACTGTAGCTTTATACATAGATTTGGTGAAAGCAGGTAAATTGGATATGAAATTAAAATTACTGAAAAAGTTAATGATTATATGTATGTCTTTCAGCCTGTCAGTTTCCATGGTTCCGGCATCTGTGCTGGCGGCAGGAAAAGACAGCTCTGAGGGCGATACGCAGGCAGTACAGGTTATTTCAAGTGATACAGAAAGTGAGTCTGCAAATACAGAAACAGAGACAAAAAACCAAGAAACAAAACATCACAAAGACAAAGAAACTGAGATCAAGGGTGGTTTTGTCCCGGAAAGTGAGTCACAGGCAGTTATTGAGAGCGAAGCAGTGATAACAGAGCAGACACCTCAAACAGAAGGCGAAGCCGGACAAAAAAAAGGTGCAGTTGGGAAAAAGACGAGAGATATTGCGAACAAAGATGGATGTGACATAATAGATGGAGTTCTGACCGTTACAGGAAATGAAGCTACAATCGTTATGAATAATGGAGAAAGTGTTTCAGAAGTCCGTGTAGATGCAGGAAAAACACTTCATGTATATTTACTTGGAACGGAGACGAATACCATTGATAAAATAACCGGTGAAGGTACTGTGATTCTCGAAAAGGGGGGAAGTGAAGGTACAGAAGTAAGTAACGGAAAGTTATCGGTTTCAGGCGAGATATCGGTTGCAAATTTAACAGTAAATGGGGGTACACTTCTTGGCAGTGCTGAGATTACAAGTACAAATATTGTATTTACACAGGGTGCGATTGCGTGTAAAGTGAAATCAGGCAGTACTGTGAAAAGCAGTAGCGGAAGTGCAAAAGAATTGAAAAAGCTGACGCTTTCAGTTGGTAAAGCGGATGTACCGTGTGTAGTGTCTGGTATAACTGTTGGTGGCAGTGTAAAAGGAGAAAGCATTGTATGGAGTGATGCAGATGGAAAGGTTACGGTATATGTAGATAACCTCGCAACAGCGAAATGTATAGTGCAGACATATGAGACAAAGATTGAAAATAAATCGGATCTAACTATTACAACGGAAAATTGGACATACGCTTCTGGTAACATGAAAGTAGAAGATACAGCAACTTCTTCGGTCACAGTAGGTGGAGATGTTACCAGCACCTATGGTGAGGAGACACTTAGTAATAAAGCGATTGTTAAAGTGACAGATAAGAATGATTATATAACTTCTGTTAAAATGAATGCAAAAAATTATGACAGCAGTATGGATGATGCACTTAAAGTGGAGAGTGTGTCCGATGGATTAGGTGGATATAAAATTACAAAGAACAATAAATATCAGATTCCAACGACAGAAGAGTATAAAATTTCCAAAGTAACCGTAAAAGATAAATTGGGATATGAACATACACTTTCAGGAACTGTTAATTATACAGTTGAAAAAAAGGTATTAACACCGAGCGTTGTTCCTGCAAAATCAAGTACAACTTCTCAAAGCAAAATCACAAAGACTTATGATGGAACAACAGAGGCAGCAGATGCATGTAAATTAAGTGGCTTTGTAAATACAGAAACACAGGATGCTAATGAAATTTCAAAAGCAGTTGCAGCTGGTGGAAGTGTAGGGGCATATTTTAAAACGGCAACATATACATATGATTCATCAGATGTGGCAACGGCTTCAAAAGTTACTGTAACACTGGAATTTAAAGAAGGTTCTGATCTAGATAAAAAATATACGATTGAACCACTTGATATCTCCGCAGAGATCACAAAGGCTCCTCTTACTGAGAAACTGATGAAATCCCTCGGCATCACACTGACCAAGCCGGAAGTGACCGAACGTCATTATCAGTATCTGAAATACAAGACCGTAGCCGGTCAGGAATATGCTTATTCGGAAAAGGCAAAGGATGATGAATGGAAACTGGCGAAGAAAGCTTCCACGATCACCTATGTCAATGAAGTAGACGGTGAAGAGCAGGATCTGAAGGCGGGAACAAGCTATAAGATTTATACAAGAATCCCGGAATCCGACAATTATCTGGCAAGTGATCCGGTTTCGGTATCGGTAAAGACATTGCGTGCTCCGCAGGAAGCAAAAGAGAGCGATGTGAAATTCACCGGTGTAACGGATAATTCCACACAAAAGTTAAATACAGCACTGACATTTACAGCAACCGGTTCTACTTATGTGGATGACAAGGATTACAAACCGTCAGCAGATGATGAAAAATATGTACCGTATTCCTGGAAACTGACGGATACCACAACCTGGAAGGGAGATAAGTCCACACAGACCTTTACGATGACTCCGACACAGGCCGGCACTTATACAATCGTGGCAACATTCCGCAAATATGTATATGATGGCAAGAAGTGGGTATACAGTGAGGGAGATGATGTGAAGAAATCCATCACGTTTAAGGCAAATGAAAGCGGAACATCCAGTTCTACTTCCGGAAGCGGAAGCAGCAGCTCTTCTTCGGGCAGCACCAATACAGCAGCAAAGACCGGGGATACTACACCGGTTGTGCCGGTGGCAGCAGCACTTGTTGTTTCCGGAGCAGCACTTGCACTGACGCTTAAGAAGCGGAAAAAGGAAGAAAAATAGTACTTTTAAAAAGTAAGCACAGATGTTATGATAAGGGGTGTGTAAAAACACCTCTTATTTTGTGGCTGTAAAGTACGAACAGACATGTATGGATTATCATACTATTTTGTACAGGAACAAACGGTGTAGCATCATTTTGAAATAAAAAATCTTGTTAATCTGGCATTATATATACGAAAGGATATTTGACATTTATGAGATGGAATAAATTTACGTTAAAAACAAGATCAGAAGTAGAAGATATCGTGATCTCCACACTGGCAGAAGCCGGCGTGGAAGGCGTAGAAATTGAAGATAAAGTACCGTTGACGGAGCAGGACAAACAGCAGATGTTTGTCGATATTCTTCCAGACGGACCGGCAGATGACGGGATCGCTTATCTGAACTTTTACCTGGATGAGAAAGAAGATAAAGAAGAGTTGCTTGCAAATGTAAAAGATGCTCTGGAAGAGCTTCGTATGTTTGTGGATATCGGAGAGGGAACAATCACAGAATCCCAGACCGAAGACAAGGACTGGATCAACAACTGGAAACAGTATTTTCATCAGTTTTATGTGGATGATATCCTGATCATCCCGTCCTGGGAAGAAGTAAAACCGGAAGATAAGGATAAGATGATCATTCATATTGATCCTGGCACGGCGTTTGGTACCGGTATGCATGAGACGACACAGCTTTGCATGCGTCAGCTGAAAAAATATGTGAAGGACGGTATGGAGATCCTGGATGTCGGCACCGGAAGCGGTATCCTGTCCATCGCAGCACTGAAACTGGGAGCAGGTCATGCGGTCGGTACAGATCTTGATCCATGTGCGATCTCTGCTACCAGAGAAAATCTGGAAGCAAACCAGATTCCGGAAGGCAGCATGGATGTGATGATCGGAAATATCATTGATGATAAAGCCGTGCAGGATCAGGTCGGATATGAAAAGTATGATATTGTAACGGCAAATATTCTGGCAGATGTCCTGATCCCACTGACGCCGGTGATCTGCCATCAGATGAAACCGGGAGCTCTTTATATTACTTCCGGTATTCTGGATGTAAAAGAAGACGTTGTCGTAAAAGCAGTAAAAGATGCAGGACTGGAAGTTCTGGAAGTTACACATCAGGGCGAATGGGTTTCTGTCACTGCAAGAAAACAGGCATAGTACCGGAGGAAGATTATGTACGATTTTTTTGCAGACTCATCTGCAATCGGTGAAAAAGAGATCATCATCCGCGGAAGCGACCTGAATCATATGAAAAATGTACTGCGCCTTCAGATTGGAGAACAGATCTGCATCCATGAGGAAAGTACCGGAAAAGAGTATCGCTGCGAAATTGCCGGATATGAAAAAGATGTGGCACATCTGCACATTATGTGGGTGGAAGAGGCAAACCGTGAGCTGCCATCGAAAATTTATCTGTTCCAGGGGCTGCCAAAGGGCGATAAAATGGAACTGATCATTCAGAAAGCAGTAGAGCTTGGAGTGTATGAGATCATCCCGGTGGCAACGAAAAGGGCAGTTGTAAAATTGGATGCAAAAAAGGCGGAAGCGAAGCAGAAACGCTGGCAGAGCATTGCAGAAAGTGCAGCCAAACAGTCTAGGAGAAATATCATTCCGCATATCCACGAGGTTGTGAAATTTGGTCAGGCTGTGGATTATGCAAAAAATCTGGATATCACGCTGATCCCTTATGAGCTGGCGGAAGACATGGAAAAGACAAAACAGATATTTGAGACAATACAGCCGGGGCAGTCTATCGGTATTTTCATTGGCCCGGAGGGCGGATTTGATGAAAGTGAGATTGTACTGGCACAGGAAAATGGCATCAGCCCGATTACACTGGGAAAACGGATCTTGCGGACGGAAACTGCCGGTATGGCGGTGCTTTCGGTTCTGATGTTTCAGTTGGAGGGCAGAGAATAATGCAGGCATATTTGGATAATTCAGCAACGACAAGATGTTCCGAAGGTGTGCGTGACATCGTCGTAAAAGTGATGATGGAGGATTTCGGAAATCCGTCATCCAGACACGACAAGGGAATGGAGGCAGAAAAATATCTTCGCGAAGCCAGAATGGACATTGCGGCTACTTTAAAAGCAGATGAAAAAGAGATTTATTTTACTTCTGGCGGAACCGAGTCAGACAACTGGGCACTGATCGGAACGGCGATGGCAAACAAACGTGCCGGAAAACACATTATTACAACGGCGATCGAACATGCTGCCGTGATCCAGCCGATGATCTATCTTCAGGAGCAGGGATTTGAGGTCAGTTACATACCGGTAGACCGCTATGGAAGAATAGATCTTCAGAAGTTTTCCGATGCGATCCGGGAAGATACGATTCTTGTGTCCACCATGTATGTCAATAATGAGATCGGGACTCTGGAGCCGATCGAAGAGATCGGGAAGATCATCAAAGAAAAAAATCCAAAGGCACTCTGGCATGTGGATGCAATCCAGGCCTATGGAAAGTACCGTATTTATCCGAAAAAACTTGGCATTGATATGCTCTCGGTCAGCGGACATAAGCTGCATGGACCAAAAGGAGTCGGATTCCTTTATGTTCGAAACGGAGTGAAGATCCATCCGCTGATCCTGGGCGGAGGCCAGCAGAAAGGGATGCGTTCCGGGACAGATAATGTGCCTGGAATCGCCGGACTTGGTTGTGCGGCAAAAGAAGCCTACACGGATTTTGATAAAAAAGTGACACATCTCTGTGAGCTGAAACAGTTTTTCATGGAAGAAGTGCAGAAAATACCGGATACGGTTCTGAACAGCCTTCCGGGGGATCAGGGAGCACCGCACATTGTAAGTGTGAGCTTTGCAGGCGTGCGAAGCGAAGTGTTGCTCCATGCACTGGAAGAGCGGGGGATTCAGGTATCTTCCGGTTCAGCATGTTCTTCCAACAAAAAACTTCCGGTCAGTCCGGTATTAAAGGAAATTGGTCTGAAAAAAGATTTGCTGGATTCTACCGTGCGATTCAGTTTCTGTGAGAATACAACAAAAGAAGAGCTGGAATACTGCCTGCAGCAGTTAAAGGAACTGCTTATGGTGCTCCGCAGATACAGCAGACATTAAAAGATATGATGTAACTGTGAATATACGAAACAACTGCGATACAGGAAAAGAAAAGGAGAAAAGAAATCTATGTTTCATGCATTTCTAATCAAATACGGAGAGATCGGTATCAAGGGAAAAAACCGTTATCTCTTCGAAGATGCACTGGTAAAACAGATTCGCCATGCACTGAAGAAAGTGGAAGGTGAATTTAATGTACGAAAAGAACAGGGACGTATCTTTGTGGAGAGCGAAGGCCTGTTTGATTTTGAAGAAGTAGTGGAGGCACTGCAGAGAGTTTTCGGTATTGTGGGTATCTGTCCGGTACTGAAAGTAAATGATGAAGGATTTGATCAGCTTTCTCAGGAAGTGATCGATTATATGGCACGCGTATATCCGGATGGAGAGCATACGTTCAAAGTCAATGCAAGAAGAGCAAGAAAAAATTATCCGAAAAATTCCATGGAATTAAATGCAGATCTTGGCGAGCGTATTCTGGAAGCGTTTCCGAATATGAGCGTTGACGTGCATCATCCGGAAATCACCCTGAACGTGGAGATTCGTGAAAAGATCTATATCTATTCAAAGATCATTCCGGGACCTGGTGGTATGCCGGTCGGAACAAACGGAAAAGCTATGCTTCTATTATCCGGTGGAATTGACAGCCCGGTTGCAGGCTACATGATCGCAAAACGCGGCGTTAAGATTGATGCCGTTTATTTCCATGCACCGCCATACACCAGTGAGCGTGCAAAACAGAAAGTGGTTGACCTGGCACGTCTGGTGTCGAAATACAGCGGACCGATCGTTCTGCATGTCGTAAACTTTACGGACATTCAGCTGTATATTTATGATAAATGCCCTCATGATGAACTCACAATCATTATGAGACGTTACATGATGCGTATCGCAGAGCACATCGCGAAAGAGACCGGATGCCTGGGACTGATCACAGGAGAAAGCATCGGACAGGTAGCAAGCCAGACCATGCAGAGTCTTGTAGCGACCAACGAAGTCTGCACCCTTCCGGTATTCCGTCCGGTGATCGGTTTTGATAAACAGGAGATCGTGGATGTATCCCTGAAGATCGATACTTATGAGACATCGATCCAGCCGTACGAAGACTGCTGTACGATCTTTGTGGCAAAACATCCGGTTACCAAACCGAATATCAAAGTGATCAAACGCAGTGAAGAGAAACTGCAGGAAGAGATCGACGAGATGGTGAAAAAAGCAATCGATACAGCTGAGACACTCTGGGTAGAATAAAAAGACACGGAAAAATGGTTACAAAAAAGCTGCCGCAGGAGAACTGCGGCAGTTAAAAATATCAAAATCAAAAGAAATCTGAAATTTTATGTGATTTTTCAGTCGATGATGTATGGTTTTAATGCCTGAAGAATTACATCGGAATCATCTTCAGCATGGATATTCAGGTCGATTGGCTTGGAAAGGTCCAGACTGAAAATACCCATAATAGATTTTGCGTCGATTACGTATCTTCCGGATACCAGATCAAAATCATAATCAAATTTTGTAATTTCGTTTACGAATGACTTTACTTTATCAATCGAATTTAAAGAAATCTGTACAGTTTTCATTGTCATAAAACCTCCTGTAATATGTGTTTTTGTATACATTAATCATACCCATTTCGGAGGAGACTGTCAAGCTTAAAAGAAAGGAATTGGATAAAATATGGAAAAACGCAAAGCGGCATTCCACAATCTGGGATGCAAGGTAAATGCATATGAGACGGAGGCGATGCAGCAGCTTCTGGAAAAAGCAGGGTATGAGATTGTGCCGTTTGCACCGGGGGCGGATGTTTATGTGATCAACACCTGTACGGTGACGAATATGGCAGACCGCAAGTCCAGACAGATGCTGCACAAAGCAAAGAAAATGAATCCGCATGCGATCGTGGTGGCGGCCGGATGTTATGTGCAGGCAGCAGGAACCGAGCTGGAAGAAGACTCTGCAATCGACATTATTATCGGAAATAACCGCAAAAAAGATCTGGTCAGTATTCTGGAACATTATGAACGCAGTGCCGTGCAGGAATCTCTGATCGATATCAATCACACAAAAGAGTATGAGAAACTGTCTCTGGAAAAAACGGTGGAACACACCAGAGCCTATCTGAAAGTACAGGATGGCTGTAATCAGTTCTGCAGCTACTGCATCATTCCCTATGCGAGAGGTCGTGTACGCAGCCGCAGAAAAGAAGAGGTCGTAGAGGAAGTAAAAACGCTGGCAGGCAATGGATGCAAAGAGGTGGTTCTTACCGGTATCCATTTGAGTTCTTACGGGATCGATCATGGCAGCACACTGCAGGAACTGATCCTCGCAGTGCATGAGGTTGCGGGGGTCGAGCGTATTCGTCTTGGGTCACTGGAACCGGGTATTATTACAGAAGATTTTGTGAAAACACTTTCTGCTCTTCCGAAATTCTGCCCGCACTTCCACCTTTCCCTGCAGAGTGGATGTGATGCAACTTTAAAAAGAATGAATCGAAGATACACATCAGGAGAATACTATGAAAAATGCATACTGATCCGCAAGTACTTTAAACATCCGGCCCTGACGACCGATGTGATCGTCGGATTTCCGGGAGAAACCGAGGAAGAGTTTGCAATCACCAGAGATTTCTTAAATAAAGTAGATTTTTATGAAACGCATATTTTCCAGTATTCCAGAAGAAAAGGAACGAAAGCAGCCGTCATGGAAAATCAGGTGCCGTCTGATGTGGCACACAGAAGAAGTGCGATCCTGATCGCAGACGGCAAGGTGCGGAAGCAGCGATTTGAAGAAAAAATCAGCGAAACCGTCACAAAAGTACTCTTTGAAGAAAGCGTGACGATTGACGGGAAGGTTTATGCATCCGGCCATACCATGGAGTATATTCGCATGTTGATGGAGACGACGGAAAATTTAGACAATCAGATTCTTTTGGTAAAGGCAGGAAAAGAACGCTGTCAGGACTGTCTGCTGTGCACAAAAGCTCGGTCCTGAGCAGCGGATTGTTTTCAAAGCCATTATAAAAATCACGCGAAGAAGCATTAATTACAAAAAACAATTGAATTTTTCAGACAGTTATATTAGAATAGAAGTATAGTTTGTACGGTAAGGACGTGAAAAGAATGGCAAATATCAGTAATACACAATATTTCAAAGTAAATACAGATCCGGAATATCGCGTAAAAGAGATCCTGGATACTGTTTATGACGCAATGGCAGAAAAGGGCTATAATCCGGTGAACCAGATTGTAGGCTACATTATGTCAGGCGATCCTACTTATATCACCAGCTATAAAAATGCAAGAAGCATGATCATGAAAGTGGAACGTGATGAGCTGGTAGAAGAACTTCTGAAGGAGTATATTAAAAACAGAACATGGGAACAGAAGTAAAGAAAAGAGCACTCGGACTGGATTACGGCTCCAAGACGGTTGGAGTCGCAGTCAGTGACGGGCTTGGGATTACTGCACAGGGTGTGGAGATCATCCGCAGGACTCAGGAGAACAAACTGAGGAAGACGCTGGCACGGATCGAAGAACTGATCGCAGAGTATGATGTCGGGATCCTGGTGCTTGGATACCCGAAAAATATGAACAATACCGTGGGAGACCGTGCGGAAAAATCTCTGGAATTTCAGAAAATGCTGGAGAAGCGTACCGGTCTGCCGGTTGTGATGTGGGATGAGAGACTGACCACAGTAGAGGCACATCGGACGATGATGGAGAGCGGCGTGCGAAGAGAGGACCGTAAGAAGTATGTGGACAAACTTGCAGCTGTCTATATTCTTCAGGGTTATTTAGATCATGAAGGAATGAAAAGGGAAAGGACGCAGCCAGAGTGATTTGAAGCAGGGCTGCAACAGGTTTATTATGGAGAAAATTACATTTACACTGGCGGACAATCAGATGGTTGAGTTTTATGTACTGGAACAGACAGTACTTGGCGGCATCAGCTATATTCTGGTAACGGATTCCGAGGACGATGAGGCAGAAGCACTGATCCTGAAAGATCTGTCAAAGCCAGGTGAGGATGAAGCGTTATATGAGATCGTGGATGACGATGATGAATTAGAGGCAGTTTCAAAAATCTTCCAGGAAATGCTGGATGATATTGAATTTGAATAAAGAGCCTGAACGGAAAAGAAACAGGAGGTAAAAATTTTTGAAAAATATTAACAATTCCAAATTGAGGATCATTCCTCTGGGCGGTCTGGAACAGATCGGCATGAACATTACTGCCTTTGAATTCGAAGACAGTATTGTTGTGGTTGACTGTGGGCTGTCCTTTCCTGAGGACGATATGCTGGGGATCGACCTTGTGATACCGGATATCACATACCTGAAAAACAATGCACATAAAGTAAAAGGTTTTGTCATTACGCATGGTCATGAGGATCATATCGGAGCATTGCCATATGTATTAAAAGAACTGAATGTTCCGGTCTATGCGACAAGACTTACGATCGCACTGATCGAGCATAAGCTCAAAGAGCACAATCTTCTAAAGTCCGTAAAGAGAAAAGTCGTAAAACACGGACAGTCGATCAATCTTGGGAAATTCCGCATTGAGTTTATCAAGACAAACCACAGTATTGCAGATGCTTCTGCACTTGCAATTTATTCACCGGCAGGTATCGTGGTGCACACCGGTGACTTTAAAGTGGATTACACTCCGGTATTCGGAGATGCGATCGATCTGCAGCGTTTTGGAGAAATCGGCAAAAAGGGTGTGCTGGCACTGATGTGCGATAGTACCAATGCAGAGCGAAAAGGATTTACGATGTCCGAGCGTACCGTTGGTAAGACGTTTGATAATATTTTCGCAGAGCATAAAAATACAAGGATTATCATTGCAACGTTTGCATCCAATGTGGACCGTGTACAGCAGATCATCAATTCTGCCTATAAATATGGACGCAAATGTGTGGTAGAGGGTCGCAGTATGGTCAATGTTATCAGCACAGCGGCAGAGCTTGGCTATCTGAACGTGCCGGAGAATACCCTGATCGAGTTGGATCAGATGAAGAATTATCCGGATGAGCAAATGGTGCTGATCACAACCGGAAGCCAGGGCGAGTCCATGGCGGCACTTTCCCGTATGGCATCCAACATGCATCGTAAAGTGCAGATCAAGCCGGGCGATACCGTTATTTTCAGCTCCAACCCGATCCCGGGAAATGAAAAAGCAGTTTCCCGAGTGATCAATGAGCTTTCGATGAAAGGGGCGGATGTTATTTTCCAGGATGCCCACGTATCCGGCCATGCATGTCAGGAAGAGATCAAGCTGATCTATTCTCTGGTTCATCCGAAATATGCGATTCCGGTGCATGGTGAATACCGTCATCTGAAAGCACAGGCACAGGTTGCGGAGAGTCTTGGTATTCCAAAGGATAATATTTTCCTGTTGTCCTCAGGAGATGTTCTGGAGTTAGATGAAGAAAAAGCACAGGTTGTAGACCGTGTACAGACCGGAGCGATCCTGGTAGACGGACTGGGTGTTGGTGATGTCGGAAATATCGTTCTTCGCGACAGACAGCATCTGGCGGAGGACGGTATTCTGATCGTGGTACTGACGCTTGAAAAATACAGCAATCAAGTTCTTGCAGGTCCGGATATTGTATCCAGAGGATTTGTATACGTCAGAGAATCCGAAGGACTGATGGATGAAGCAAAACATGTGGTAGAAGAAGCTATTGAGGACTGCATGGATCGAAGAGTGACCGACTGGGGACGTTTAAAGACAGCAATCCGTGACAGCTTAAGCGAGTTCCTCTGGAAGAGAACAAAGAGAAGCCCGATGATCCTGCCGATCATTATGGAAGTATGATGGGGCTGATAGAAAATGGATGAAATAAAGGAATATACGGTGCAGCTTTCGGCTGCACTTCGCGGAAGCGAAGCGTACAAAGCGTTTCGGGAAGTGAGCAGAAAAGTATCCGAAGAGCCGCAGCTTCGACAGAGGCTGGATGAGTTCCGCAAAAAGAATTATCTGCTTCAGAATGGAAGCAATGCTTACGATCTGTTTGATGATGTGCAGAATCTGGAGCGGGAATACGAAGATATGCGGAAGAATCCGGTTATACAGGAGTATCTGGCAGCGGAGCTTCAGATATGCAGGATCATTCAGAGATGTGCGGATGAGATACTGACATCTGTGGATATGGAAATTGAAAATTTTGCAGATATCATAGAAACGGACTAGTACTGTTCCTTGCAGGATTAATGTACTGGTAAGACAGGAGAGGGTGCATGAAAGAGAACAGTGCAAAATCAATTGCAGTCGGCATTGCCGTGAAAATCGTATTGCTGGCGGTTCTTGTGCTTGTTCTGATTTTTACCGGCAGACGGGCCTACACATTCGGATATCAGATATTTGCACAGGAAGCGATGAGTGAGGCTCCCGGAAAAAAGGTAGCAGTTACGATCACCAAAGATATGTCCTTTGGTGAAATCGCAAAGCTTCTGGAAGAGAAGAAACTGATCAAAGATAAGAATGTTTTTCGCATTCAATATCTGCTTTCTGAATATAAAGGAGAAATTGAGCCCGGAAGCTATGTACTGAACACCTCACAGACAGCAAAAGAGATGCTGAGAGTACTGAGCCGGGCGGATGAAAAAGAGACTGAGACGGAGTAACGATATGATAGTAGATGAAAGAATGACAGCTTTTATCAACTCCCTGGATACGGGAAATACCCCCCTCCTGACGGAGCTTGAGGTAAAAGCACTGGAAGATCATGTGCCGATCATACGAAGAGAAATGCAGAGCTTTCTCAAGGTGCTGCTGCAGATGCAGCGTCCGGTCAATATATTGGAAGTAGGGACAGCAGTTGGATTTTCCACACTGCTGTTCTGTGAATATGCACCAAAAGAAGCCAAAATCACAACAATTGAAAAGTATGAAAAACGCATTCCGATCGCAAAAGAAAATTTCAGAAAAGCCGGGAAGGAGTCACAGATCCGTTTTCTGGAAGGGGATGCCACAGAGATTCTTGCAGAACTTGAGGGTTCTTATGATTTTATCTTTATGGACGCTGCAAAAGGGCAGTATATTCATTTTCTGCCGGATGTGATGCGTCTGCTGAAAGTCGGCGGCATCCTGATCTCGGATAATGTGCTGCAGGATGGTGACATTATCGAGTCCCATTATGCAGTAGAGCGAAGAAACAGGACAATATACAAACGGATGCGGGAGTATCTCTATGAACTGAAACATAATGAGCATCTGATGACCAGCATTGTGCCGATCGGGGATGGAGCAACACTCAGCGTGAAAATAAAGGAATAGATAAATGGGAGGAAGAACGATGAGGAAACCGGAATTGCTGGTGCCGGCAAGTAGCCTGGAAGTATTAAAGACGGCGGTCATCTTTGGAGCGGATGCCGTTTACATTGGAGGCGAAGCATTTGGACTGCGTGCAAAAGCCAAGAATTTTTCGATGGAAGATATGAAAGAGGGCATTGCCTTTGCCCATGAGCATGGCGTGAAAGTTTACGTGACAGCCAATATCCTGGCACACAACCGGGATCTGGAGGGCGTTGAGGAATATTTCAGAGAATTAAAAGAAGTGAAACCGGACGCACTGATCATTGCCGATCCGGGGGTGTTTGAGATCGCAAAACGTATCTGTCCGGAAATCGAACGCCATATCAGTACCCAGGCGAATAACACAAACTATGCTACCTATCATTTCTGGCATACACTGGGAGCGAAGCGAGTGGTTTCTGCAAGGGAGCTTTCCATGCAGGAAATCAAAGAGATCCGTGCAAACATTCCGGAGGGTCTGGAGATTGAGACCTTTGTGCATGGAGCTATGTGCATTTCTTATTCCGGAAGATGTCTGCTCAGCAGTTATTTTACAGGCAGAGATGCCAACCAGGGAGCCTGTACGCATCCGTGTCGCTGGAAATATGCAGTTGTGGAAGAGAAACGACCGGGTGAGTATCTTCCGGTTTATGAAAATGAAAGAGGCACCTATATTTTTAATTCCAAGGATCTTTGCATGATCGAACATATCCCGGATCTGCTTGATGCGGGGATTGACAGCTTTAAGATCGAAGGCAGAATGAAAACGGCCCTCTATGTGGCAACGGTTGCAAGAACGTACCGCAAAGCGGTCGATGATTATCTGGAAGATCCAAAACTTTATGAAGAGCATATGCCGTGGTACCGCACACAGATTGCAAGCTGTACCTACCGTCAGTTCACGACCGGTTTCTTTTATGGAAGACCGGATGAGAACACGCAGATATACGATAACAATACTTACGTGAAAGAATATACCTATCTTGGTATCGTCGGGGAAGTCGATGCAGAAGGTCGCTGTCGCATTGAGCAGAGAAATAAATTCAGTGTCGGTGAACAGATTGAGATCATGAAACCGGACGGTCAGAATGTAGAGGTTACAGTAAAGAGGATCCTCAATGAGGACGGTGAAGAACAGGAAAGTGCACCGCATTCCAAACAGATCCTGCATATAGAGCTGGAAGGCGGCAGGGCAGAAGCATATGATATTTTAAGAAGAAAAGAGTAAGATGACCCAAAAAGCTTTAGATGAGAAAACAATTAAATGAAAGAAAATAGTCCTTTATAAACGAAAAGATGCGAATCCGCAATGGACTCGCATCTTTTTTGCTGTATGATGATCAAACTTTCTTATTTCAGCTTCAGTTTTTTGCTCATGCCACTCTTGGTCAGCTTCTTCTGGAAAGCAGCCGCTTTTTTCTTATTGTTCCGGATGCTCTTTGGAACACTTACGGTCACTTTGGAAGCCGTCTTTTTGAAGGCTTTGGATTTAATCGTTTTTACAGAAGTTCCCTTGAAAGTTACTTTTTTAAGTTTCTGGCATCCGTAGAAGCTGTTTTTGCCAATGGACGTAACATTCTTTCCGATAATGACAGATTTCAAATTTTTGTAGTTTTTAAATGCATTTGCCTGGATCTGAGTTACCGTAAAGGTGGTTTTGCCTGCAGCATCTTTTACAGTGTTTGGAATCGTTACTTTTGTTACTTTACCCGGTTTTCTGTCTGTTCCCTTGACAACGGCTACCGTCTTTTTGGAAACATTCAGGACTTTGTACTGGATGTTTTTAACCTTAAAGGTGTCACCTTTTTTGAGAGCTGGAGTGGAAGGTGTCTGCGGTTTGTCCGTAGAAGGTGTGTCCGGTTTGGTGTTTGGAGTCTCTGTTTCTTTTGTATTCGGAGTTTCGGTTTCTTTCGGAGAGTCCGGAGTTTCCGTTTCCTCCGGGATCAGCGGTACATTTTTCAGAACAACAGAATAAGTTCTGCGACTCTTTCCGTCTTCAGCTACGGAAACAATTTTGATTTCGCGGTTGCTTACCGGGATAACGGTGACGGAAGCATTTTCCGGATTGGTGAAGCTCAGTCCGTCAAAGGAAGTTTCTTCGATCTCGAAGCTGTTATCGGTTCCCGGAGTAAGTTCGGTATTGCCAATCTTGATTGCACTTAAATCTGCACTTGTCTTTGCATAGTAGGAAGTGCTAGGACTCATCACCTCACATTCATTCAGACCGATGTAACCGGTATAGCTGAAGGTGATGCGGATTGCGATCGGGTTGATCGTTTCTGCAAATTTGTAGCTCAGACCTTTGGTCCACTGATGCAGAGAAGAATCATTGATCTCTTCCGGTTCACCGACCGGTGTGATTTCTTTCCAGTCATTGGAAACAATTTCGCCGTTTTCATAACCACTGCTCAGTGTATATTCAAATTTTACCTTTGTCGGCAGTGTAGAGAGAGAATCGGTGGCTGGCTGATAGAAATAGAACAGGTTGATCTGGTTGGTAGCAACCGCAGTTGCCCAGTCCATGGTGATCACAGCATCGCCGTGTGTGGAATCGTTTCGCTTGCCCCAGGTACTCCAGCGGGAGTCGCTGTAACCATTGTCAGAACGATTTCCGTCAATGATGGCTCTCAGTGTATCATTGTATGGTCCGTTGTCAGTCAGATGCAGGGCAGCAGTTGCCACGTTATCGTATTTGTCAACCTCCGGTTCTGCAACACGTACGCTTGCAGTGATCGGGTAGGTCTCACCAAAAGCAGAAACCTTGCCGTTGATGGTTACAATATCACCAATATTTTTGAAAGTATCTGCGGTGACACCGTTCATATCCCAGGTAATCTCGCGTGCTTCAAAAGCAGTTCCGTCTGCGTAGTAAGTCATGGCAGTTTTTGGAAGTTCCGGAATGGTATTTGGTTTTGTGATGCAGGAATAATTTTCTGCAACTTTGATCTTGCCGTAAATATGTGCGGTTATGTAAACATCTACGGTTTCTGTTCCGTCTGTGAAGGAACCTTCAATACGGAAAGAACCTGCTGTTTTCAAAGATGCTTTGTCATAGGTGCCCCATGTGATCTTGCAGGTTTTTGTTGTTCCGTCTGCATAAGAAGCAGTCACACTTGCAGGAAGCTCAATGTCAGAAGATCCGACCGGTGCATACAGATGTTTTGTCATACGGTAGCTTGTCATGGAAGTGTTGCTGCCATCCGAAGCACTGACGGTTGTTACGGTAGCTTCACCGCCGGTCAGACTGTCGGATTCTGCTTTTACGGTAAAGTTTCCGGCTTTGTTTGTAGAACGTACGATCACCAGAGCTTTTCCGGCATAGGCATTGATGTTTGCGGAAGTTGTGCCAGTGAGGACAGAAGCCTGCTGATATTTGCTTACTGTTGCCTGGTCACCGTTGTCAACACCAACGATCTCACCGTCGCCGGTCAGAGTGAAGCGGATGTTGTTTGTTGCAGTTGTGTCCAGATTTCCGTTTGCATCGGTGACATCTACTGTGATGTAAGAAAGACTGCTTCCATCAGCGGTGATGGTTTCTTTATCTTTGCTTACAGCAAGCTTTGCCGGTGCGTCCGGTGTGCTGACAGAAGAAGTTCCGTTCACCTCTGTGATCTCTTTGCCAGATTCATCGTAAGCTTTTGCAGAGATCGTTCCCTTTTCGTAAGCTACGTTGAATACACTGTACAAAGATGTGGAATTTGTTCCGGACCCAGTTGTACATACGCTGCTGTCATCGGACTGTGTTGTGTAGGTATAATATTTATGACCTGCTGCGGTTGTGTTGACTTTACGTGTTGCAGTACCGACTTTTTTGCCATTGCGGTAAAGTTCCACTTTTGCAGCATTGGAGTAAACCCATACCGGAGTTTTGCCGTTCTTGTTGATCATATTGTCGCTGTCCCATGCAGTTACAAGATGAAGGGTCGTGTCATCCTGTTTCCACTGGCTTCGATACAGATAGTAAGTATCTTTTGGGAAACCGGTTGTTTCAACGATGCCGAAGTAGCTGCTGTTCGGATAAGGATTGCCGCCGGATACGGAACCAGTGCCGGTACCGTTCCAAGGAGTCGGTTCACCGATGTAGTCAAAACCGGTCCATACACATTCGCCGGCAACTTTATCTTTCGTTACGGTATCCCAGATAGAGTCATGGGCTGTTTTACCCCAGCCTACTTTGGAAGTATCATAAGATGTCAGATGGAGTTTGCCGTCTACGTTCTGGTTGTTTGCGGTAGAAACATAAATACCGCGGCTGTTGGTAGCTGAAGAAGTCTCACTTGCCAGGATCACGCCGCCGTTATAGTCTGCAAGACGGTCAAGATCGCTGCTGCTTGCGTAATTGTAACCGGCAATACCGCCGCTTGCAACAACTTTAGCCATGGCACCGGCAATATTTCCGATCGTTGTTTTGCGGTTGCTTCCGAGAGTCGCCGGATGCTGCGTATCTACTTCTTTGATCCAATTGATCAGGTTCTCGGCGATGGTCGGATAGTTTGCAGTACTTCCGGAACATCCCTCGTCAATCTCATTGCCAAGAGACCAGAGGATCACAGAAGGATCGTTGCGGTCACGTTTTACCATGGATTTGATGGCAAATTCTGCCCAGGTCATGGAAGTGTCACCGTCCAGGATCTCATTGTCACCGGTCAGAGTCTTGTTAAAGTAAACGGAGAAATCGTTGCTGTTTCCGTTCTTTGCAAGTTCCCATCCGTCAAAAGCTTCTTCGATCACAAGGATACCAAGTTCATCGCAGATATCGATGAAATCTTCGTCATACGGATTGTGTGTAGCACGGATCAGGTTCACGCCCATATCTTTCAGAATGGAAAGCTGGCGATACATGGCATCGTAGTAGGCAGCAGAGCCGAGAGCTCCCTGATCGTGATGCATGCACACACCGTTCAGTTTTACATTTTTACCATTTAAAGAAAATCCTGTATTTTTTGTAAATTTATACCAGCGGAAGCCAAATGCGGTATCATAAGTATCGATCACATTGCCGCCGGAAAGGATCTCTGTGCGTACATAGTACTGCGTCGGATCATCCAAAGACCAGAGGGACGGATTGGTGACAACGTTGTTTGTAGAAGCTTCCGCAGAAGAACCGGCTTCAACCGTCAGAGTAGTTTCGGCAGACTCTGAAACTTTCTGGTCTTTTTTGTCGTAAACGGTATTGCGGACAGTGATGTTTGCAGAAGAGGTTCCACTGTTTGCAACCTTTACTTTTGCAGAAACAGTTCCGACACCATTTTCGATATCCGGGGTTGTGATCTGTGTGCCGTTCTGGCTTACATGGATTTGATCGGCAACGATCAGTTTTACATCACGGTAGATACCGCTTCCGGAATACCAGCGGCTGGAAGGAAGTTTGTTGACAACTTTGACAGCGATCACGTTGTCTGTGAGACCGTCGCATACCAGATATTTGCTGATATCAAAAGCAAAAGAGGTGTATCCGTAGTGGTTTTCACCAACCTGTTTGCCGTTGACATAGACATAGGCATTCTGATAAACGCCGTCAAAACTCAGGATAACAGACTTTCCGTCACATCCTGAAGGTACGGTAAAGCTTTTACGGTACCATCCGGTTCCGCCCGGTAAGAATCCGCTTTCTGCTTCGCCGGATGTTGTGAAATTCTGGCTGATGCTGAAATCGTGCGGAAGGGTTACGGCATCCCAGGAACCGTCATTGAAAGAGGTGCTTTCTGCACCGGAAGGATCAGAAAGGGAAAATTTCCATCCATCATTAAAAAGGGTACTTCTTTCGGAACCAAGTCCGGAAAGGGCAATTTCCTCTTCCTGTGTGAAGGTCGTGCCGGAAGTGGCAGCGTATCCATATGCACCCGGGATTGCCGGAACGCACAGGGCAACTGACAGCATAACGGCCATCAATTGTTTCATTCTCTTTTTCATAGAACTCTCCTTTGAATGAATATAGAATCTTTGGTTGCAGACGTTGTAGCATACAGAGTGCAAATATGCCAGAACTCATATGCGTTCGACTTGAAAAGGGCAAATTTGTTTCTGATGTACAAACGTGTGTTACAATTTTAACACTAACAGGTAAAAATGACCATACCTAAAATAAAAAATATGGCAACTGTGAAAAGATTTCACAATTACCATATAAAATCGGTGAAAATTTGTCTTAAAGAAGAACTGTTCAAGAATGGAACTGCATTTTTACAAGACAGATTTCACTTTTTGTTCCAAGACGCATATTCGGTCCCCATACACCGGCACCTGAGGTAACAACACTGTAGGCATTTCCTTTTTTCAGAAGACCGTAAGGATTCTCCCACATCAGCGGCAGGAGCAGATTGCCGGGGAAAAGCTGCCCGTTGTGCGTATGACCGCCAAGGATCAGATCAGCACCGGCATCCGCAAGAAGCGAAAGTTCTTTTGGCTGATGGTCGATGATCAGGATCGGTTTGGACTTGTCCAGATGTTGTGTAAGCTGATTCGGAGTTAAGCGTTCTTTTTCGGAAATCAGTTTTTTGCAGCGTGCAGGATCTTTTCTTCCGATTAGATAGAAGTGGTTCTTGATCAGACGGACTTCGTCATCCAGCAGAGTCATGCCGGCATCGTGAAAAAACTGCTCAAACCGTTCATCGGCATTTTCTTTCTGTCCGCCGAAGGTAAAACCGGCGAGAATCGCCTCGTCCAGATCGTGATTTCCATAGCAGCAGTAAGTTCCGTACGTGCTTTTCAGAGCGGATAAAATGGATGCACATTTTTGAGGATGTTTTATCGCATGAAAATCATTGTCAAACGTATCCCCTGCCACGATGATCAGATCCGGCTGCAGTTTGTTGATCCGTTTTACAAGGCGTTTCAGAAAAATTTCGTCTGTGTTATAGCCCAGATGCAGATCGGCAATCAGGGCAATCTTCAGAGTGTCATGTCCGCTGCAGCTTTTGGCAGAGGAGATATTCCAGGTTGTTGTGTAGAGTTTTTTGGCATGAAAAAATCCATAAAAACTGAAAAAAAGGATCAGAACGCCGGTAAAAAAGCCGGTGGCTGCAAACATCAGTTTGGAATGAAACCAAGAAGCATCGGCAAGCGGAGAAAAATAGAGCAGGATGCGGATGAAATCTGCAATGCCGATACCGATCAGGGCATAGAGAAATGTGCCCAGCCACAGATTGCTGATGTGTTTTAAAGTCCGATGCAGTCCATCCGGCTTTTTGATCAGAAAAGAAGACAGCAAAGTGGTAGCTGTCAGAATGTACAGGGCAGAAAATCCATAGCGGAAAGCAGCCAGAGCAAAAATATTATTGCAGACGGCCATCCATTTTAACATCCAGTTTAAAACATAAAAGCACACCGCAAGATAAAAGGGTGCAAGAAAAAGTGCGGCCATAAGAATCTCCTTTGTGATCGTGAAACTTTACTTTCTGTGATGCCAGGGTCAAAAGACCTTTTGATCTCAATATCTTTTCTGTCAGTATAGCACAGGATTAAAAAAGAAAAAAGTGGAAAGGCACAGCAAAAAGAAAATCAGCATATGATAATATAAATCTGCTTCGAGGTTTTTCTTTGAAGACATTTCCAAAACCACTTACCGTCAAAGAAGAAAAATACTATCTCCAGAAGTATAAAGAAGGCGACGAGGAGGCAAAGCAGATTCTCATTGAACGTAATCTGAGGCTGGTTGCCCATGTGGCTAAAAAGTATCAGCATCCGGATGAAGATGCAGATGATCTGATATCCATAGGGACGGTTGGCCTTATCAAGGCAGTCCTGACCTTTGATCATACGAAAAACAACAGACTGGCGGCCTATGCGGCAAGATGCATTGACAATGAACTGCTGATGATGCTGCGGTTAAAAAAGAAGACTTCAAAAGAAGTCTCTCTCTACGAACCGATCGGTATGGATAAAGAAGGAAATGAAATCTGCCTGGTAGATATCGTGGAAGGAAAAAATACAGACCTGGCAGAGATGATCAATAAAAAGCAGGAAATCCGTGAAATGTATCATTATATGGCACAGTTAAATGAAAGGGAGCGACAGATACTGAGTCTGCGTTATGGGATCTTTGGACAGAAGGAAACAACACAGCGGGAAATTGCACAGAAACTTGGTATTTCCAGGTCGTATGTCTCCAGGATTGAGAAAAATGCCCTGAGCAAACTGCGTTCCTGTTTTCGGGAAAAAGGAAAAACAGGCATACGCGAAAGCAGATGACAGGAAAAAAAAAGCGTGTTACACTGTGCGAAGGAGGAAAAGAACGTGATCTATCTTATGAGAACAAAAGAAAGAATGGAAAAAAGTGCCGCACGGCATAAAATACAGAGCAATATGGCAAAAAGAGTACTCCTTTACGGCATCAGAAAAGAATATTCGTTAAAGGAACTGCCGGCTATTGGAAAAGGAATCTACGGAAAGCCTTACTTTCCGGAATACCCGGAGATTTGTTTTAATTACAGTCATGCGGATGCCGGCATTTTATGCGGGATTGCAGAAACACCGCTTGGCGTGGACATAGAACGTCTGATCCATCCGACGGAACGTCTGATCCGTGCGGTATGCCATGAAAATGAAAAAAAGATGTTACTCGCAATCGAAGATCCTGCCGTGCAGATCAGATATTTCAGCAAAATCTGGACGGCAAAAGAAAGTTATCTGAAATGCATCGGAACAGGCATCCGGCAGAAGCTTTCGAATCTGGATCTTTCCGAAGTGCTCGATGGAAAGACCTATGAGGAAGTGTATCATTTTTTCTTTCTGGACGGAGAAGATTTTCAGGCGGCAGTCTGTCTGAAAACAAAAAAAATGCTTTCGAACCTTTCTGTTATTTATATGGAAGAAAATGAAAACAATAATCTGTAACGTTTGAAAAGAAAGTGTTGCATTTTAAAAGAAAATATGATAAACTGGAAACAATCTATCATTATTTCCGCCATTTCGGCACATTATCACAACGAATCAAAGGAGAAAAGAATATGTTCAGCAGAGTCTTATCCGCAGCCATCTGCGGAATCCAGGGTCTGCCGATTTTTGTAGAAGCAGATGTCAGTGAAGGGCTTCCGGGATTTTCCATGGTGGGAGATCTGTCAGCGAAAGTAAAAGAAGCACAGGATCGGGTTATGACAGCATTTCGCAACAGCGGAATCCAGCTTCGTCCGAAAAGAATCACAGTCAATCTCTCTCCGGCAGACATACATAAAGACGGCAGCAGCTATGACCTTCCGGTAGCACTTGCCATTCTTGCAGCGTACCAGCTTTTGCCCATGGAGACTTTAAAAGGTGTCCTGGTGGCAGGTGAGCTGGGATTAAATGGAGAAGTCAAAGGGATCAAAGGGGCGTTGCCCATTGTTCAGCTGGCAAAAAAAAACGGATGTCATACCTGTATCCTGCCGGAGAGAAACCGCACAGAAGGAGAAATGGTATCGGATATCCACATTGTCGGAGTAAGTACCTTAAAAGAAGTATTGCACTATCTTCAGAAAGGCACAATCCCCGGGAAAATCAAAAAAGATGTATATAATATAGAAGAAACAGAAATTCCTGATTTTGCAGATATTCACGGTCAGAGTGCAGTGAGGAGAGCCGCAGAGATTGCGGCCGGCGGAAGACATCATTTTCTGATGATGGGACCGCCCGGAGCCGGGAAATCGCTGCTTGCAAAATGTATGCCGGGTATTCTGCCGTCCCTGACAATGGAAGAGAGTCTGGAAGTATCTTCCATTTACAGTGTGGCAGGTTTACTGTCCAGTCAACAGGCGCTGATCAGAAACCGTCCATTCCGTGCACCGCACCATACCATATCGCCTTCTGCCCTGGCAGGCGGAGGCAGGATTCCGCGGCCGGGAGAGATCAGTCTTGCACATAAAGGTGTCCTGTTTTTGGATGAACTGGCAGAATTTAAAAGAGAAACGATCGAAATCCTGCGGCAGCCTATGGAGGAGCGAAGAGTCCATATTTCAAGAGTGTATGGGAGCTATGTGTTTCCGGCAGACTGTATGATCGTTGCAGCCACCAATTTCTGCAAGTGTGGGAATTTTCCCAATCTTGAGAAATGTATCTGCAGTGAGGCGGAGATACGCCGTTATCAGAGCCGGATCAGCCGCCCGATCCTTGACCGCATGGATATCAGTGTGGAGGCCGTAAGAGTAGATTACGATGCACTGATCTGTGAAAAGAAGAGTGAAGATTCCAAGACGATACGAAAAAGAGTTGAGCTGGCGGGGCAGATCCAGAGGGAGCGTTATCGGGATACCGGTTATCGCTATAATGCCGATCTGGATGCGGCGGGTATTAAAAAATATTGTAGGACCGGAGAAAAAGAAAAGAAAGTTTTACGGGATGCTTATGAGAAAATGGATCTTACGGCAAGAGCGTGTCATAAGATTTTGAAGGTAGCCCGTACTATTGCGGATATGGAGCAGAAAGAACAGATTGCCGAAGAACATCTGTATGAGGCGATCGGTTACCGCATTTTTGAACAGCGGCAGATCTGGAGGTGAGACAGAAGGGATGCAGGAAAAAGAAGAAAAAACAGAGGATGAAAAACGGAGAGAAAAATGGTTCTGGCTTTGCAGTATCTTAAGCTTTGGAAGAAAAGAAAAACAGATGCTGCTGGATTTTTTCGGTACGCCGGAAGAAATATGGCAGGCCGATGAAAGAGAAATCGGTGAAGTTTTTTGGAAAAATGAAGAACATAAGAAAGCCTTTTTTCGTGAAAAAGCTGCCTGGGATGCGAAAAAGGCATGGAATGAAATGCAGAAAAAAGGCATACGTTTTATCAGCTGTGAAGATACATCCTATCCGCAGAAATTAAAAGAAATTTATGATTATCCGTTCGGACTTTTTATAAGAGGTGAGCTTCCAAAGGAAAATGAGAAGACCGTGGCGATCGTCGGTGCCAGACTGTGCAGTGCCTATGGCAGACATTTTGCGGTAAAGATCGCAGAAGAGCTGGCAGGATATGATATTTCACTTGTAAGCGGCATGGCAAGAGGAATCGATGGCACTGCCCAGAGAGCTGCCATAAAAGGAGGCGGAAAGAGCTATGCGGTACTTGGATGCGGACCGGATATCTGTTACCCGATGCAGAACCGGGATCTGTATCAGAATTTACTGAAAAATGGAGGAGTCTTATCGGAATATCCGCCGGGAAGCAGTCCGCTTCCTTTTCATTTCCCAATGCGAAATCGCATTATTAGTGGCCTTTCGGATTTGGTGATCGTGATAGAGGCAAGAGAAAAAAGCGGATCACTCATCACAGCAGATCAGGCACTGGAACAGGGCAGAGATGTTATGGTGTTGCCGGGCAGAGCCGGAGATGCACTCAGTGCCGGATGCAACCGCCTGATCGACCAGGGAGCCGGCATTTTTCTCTCCACAGATCAGATCCTGGAACGTCTTAAAATTAAGAAAAAAAATCATACAAACACAAAAAAAACATACATTGCACTTGAAAGCGAAGAAAATTTGGTGTATAGTGTTCTGGAATTTCAGGCGAAAAATCTTCAGAGCATAGCAGATGAGACAAACCTCACCCCGCAGAAAGTAAGTGCAATACTGGTTCGCCTGATGCTGTGCGGGCTTGTTGCGGAGGATGTAAAAAATCATTATTCGAAGGTCTGAGGAAAAACAATAAGCACTGTGAAAGCCGTTGCACCGATTTTGGGCGTAAACAGTTGAAAAAGGGGTAAACATATGGCAAAATATCTGATTATTGTTGAGTCACCTACCAAAGTAAAAACCATCAAAAAATTTCTTGGCTCTAACTATGATGTCGCAGCATCAAACGGACATGTACGTGATATGCCAAAAAGTCAGCTGGGGTTTGATGTTGAAAATAATTATGAACCGAAATATATTACCATACGCGGAAAGGGAGATATTCTGGCAGCACTTCGCAAGTCTGTAAAAAAGTCAGATAAAGTATATCTTGCAACGGACCCTGACCGCGAAGGAGAAGCAATCTCCTGGCATTTATCAAAGGCACTGAAACTGGAAGAAAAAGATATCCACAGGATTACCTTCAATGAAATTACGAAAACAGCTGTAAAAGAATCTCTGAAACATCCGCGTGCGATCGATATGGATCTGGTGGATGCACAGCAGGCAAGACGTATGCTGGACCGTATGGTTGGATACCGGATCAGTCCGCTTCTGTGGGCGAAAGTCAAACGAGGCTTAAGTGCAGGCCGTGTACAGTCTGTCACTCTACGGATCATTGCAGACCGCGAGGAAGAAATCGCAGCCTTTATACCGGAAGAATACTGGACCCTGGATGCCGATTTTACGATTCCGGGAGAGCGAAAACCGCTGACTGCCAGATTTTACGGTACGGAAAAAGAAAAGAAAACGATTCATTCAAAAGAAGAGCTGGATACGATCACGAAAAAGCTGGAAGGTGCAAAGTACCAGGTGGCGGAAGTGAAAAAAGGAGAACGTACCAAAAAAGCTCCGGTTCCGTTTACAACCAGTACGCTTCAGCAGGAAGCTTCCAAGGTGCTGAATTTCTCCACACAGAAAACCATGCGTGTTGCACAGCAGTTATATGAAGGAGTGGATGTAAAGGGCAGCGGGACCGTTGGTATCATCACCTATCTGCGTACGGATTCCACGCGTATTTCCGATGAAGCCGATGCATCAGCGAGAGCTTATGTCGAAGAAAACTACGGAAAAGAATACGTTTCTGCAGCTGTGCAGGAGAAAAAGAGCGGTAAAAAGATCCAGGATGCTCATGAGGCAATCCGTCCGACGGACATCACGAGGACACCGTTTGCTTTAAAAGAATCGCTCACAAGAGATCAGTTCCGTCTGTATCAGCTGATCTGGAAACGATTTGCCGCAAGCCGTATGGCAAATGCACAGTATACTACGACTTCCGTTAAAATCGATGCAGCCGGATACCGTTTCCATGTATCCGCCTCCAAGAAAAAATTTGACGGTTTTATGGCAGTTTATGTGCAGGACGAAGAAGAAAAGGGCGAGGGAAATCTTCTCGTGAAAGAAATTTCCTCAGAGACACAGCTGAACTTTAAGAGTTTTGAGGAAAAGCAGCATTTTACACAGCCGCCGGCACATTATACAGAGGCCGCTCTTGTCAAAACGCTGGAAGAGCTTGGAATCGGACGTCCAAGTACTTATGCACCGACGATCACCACGATCATCAACCGCCGCTATGTGGCAAAAGAAAATAAAAACCTGTATATGACAGAACTTGGAGAAGTCGTAAACAATATCATGGTACAGGCATTCCCGAGTATTGTGGATGTCAATTTTACAGCAAACATGGAATCTCTGCTGGATAAAGTGGAGGAAGGCGTGGTCAACTGGAAAACGGTTGTCAGCAATTTCTATCCGGATCTGGACGAAGCAGTTTTAAATGCAGAGAAAGAACTTGCAAAAGTCAAGATTGAAGACGAAGTGACCGATATTGTCTGTGAAGAGTGCGGCCGCAACATGGTCATTAAATATGGTCCGCATGGCAGATTCCTTGCCTGCCCGGGATTCCCGGAGTGCCGAAATACCAAACCCTATCTGGAAAAGATCGGTGTGGCATGCCCGAAATGCGGCAAAGACATTGTGCTTCGAAAGACCAAAAAGGGTAGAAAGTATTATGGATGTGAAAATAATCCGGATTGTGATTTCATGTCCTGGCAGAAACCTTCCAAAGAAAAATGTCCGAAATGCGGAGGCATTATGGTTGAGAAGGGAAATAAGCTTCTTTGCATCAATGAAGCATGCGGTTATATTGAGAATAAATTTCAAAAAGAATAATTGTGCGAAATTTCACGCCAGAAAAGCAAAAAAAGCTGCTGTTTGCAGCTTTTTTGCGTTAAATATATTGAAAATTCAAAAGAATTATGATAAATTAAAAATATGCCAAGAATAGCAGGGGAAATCGTGCAAAAGACAAAAAAGGCAGAAGGGAGAAGAGCGATGAGTGTACAGTTATTAGACAAGACTCGAAAAATCAACAAACTTTTACACAACAACAACAGCAGTAAAGTCGTATTCAATGATATCTGTGAAGTACTGTCAGAAATTCTGGAGTCCAATGTGCTTGTGATCAGCAAAAAAGGAAAAGTACTTGGAATCAGCATCACACCAAACGTAGAAGAAATCAAAGAACTGATCGATGATGAAGTTGGGGGCCACATTGATGAACTTCTGAATGAACGTTTTCTGGGTGTTTTATCTACAAAAGAAAATGTCAATCTGGAGACACTGGGATTTGAAAGCGGAGATGTGAAAAAATATCAGGCGATTATCAATCCGATCGATATTGCAGGAGAGCGTCTCGGTACGGTATTTATGTACAAATGCGGAGAAGGATATGATATTGATGATATCATCCTCAGCGAGTATGGTACGACCGTGGTCGGTCTGGAAATGATGCGTTCTGTGCATGAAGAGAATGCGGAGGAGAATCGTAAAGTTCAAATCGTAAAATCAGCTATCAGTACACTTTCTTTCTCAGAACTTGAGGCGATCATCCATATTTTCGATGAACTGGACGGAACAGAAGGCATTCTGGTAGCCAGCAAGATCGCAGACCGTGTCGGAATCACACGTTCGGTTATTGTAAATGCACTTCGGAAATTTGAAAGTGCAGGTGTGATTGAGTCCCGTTCCTCCGGAATGAAAGGAACGTACATCAAAGTCCTGAATGATGTGGTATTTCAGGAACTGGATGATATTAAAAAGAAACGAAAAGAGAACGCCCAGGGATAAGCACGTAAAATTGTTTTATCTCAGTCGAGAAAACTCCCACTTCTGCAAGTGGTGAGTAATAACAAGTCTTTCTCAGTGGGAGTACAATCTCCGACTGAGATAAACGCTC
>NZ_JAJEQE010000025.1 GCF_020687205.1 Hominisplanchenecus faecis | reverse complement strand
TGTGATCCTCGATAGCTCAATGGTAGAGCATTCGGCTGTTAACCGAAGGGTTGTTGGTTCGAGCCCAACTCGGGGAGTTAGCACGCGGTATGTTCATACTACGTGCATATTTATATCTTAAATCTGGCTCCTTGGTCAAGCGGTTAAGACATCGCCCTTTCACGGCGGTAACACGAGTTCGATTCTCGTAGGAGTCATTATGGCGACATAGCCAAGTGGTAAGGCGTGGGTCTGCAACACCCTGATCACCAGTTCAAATCTGGTTGTCGCCTTGAATTAAAGTTCTGAAATCAAATTGATTTCAGAACTTTTTTTGTGCTATATGAAAAGTTCTGTTGAAAAGGAAGACTGGACAAAGTGTGGATTTTCGCTTATAACTACATCAGATATGCGGTGACGGGCAATAAGTTTGTATCAAATGGTAGTAGAGGCATGCTTTAATTTGCCATCGCTGATATTAGTTTATAGATCCCGACATGTTTGAATAAATGATAAGGATAAGGAGGATGAACGATAAAATGATAAAAATAGATTTGATCACCGGATTTCTTGGTGCAGGAAAGACAGCATTTATAAGAAAATATGCAAAATATCTGATAGACAGTGGAAAAAATATTGGTATTCTGGAGAATGATTTTGGTGCAGTCAATGTAGATATGATGATGCTTCAGGATCTGATGGGCGATCAGTGCGAGCTGGAAATGATCTCCGGTGGATGTGATCCGGAAACACATCGCAGAAGATTCAAAACAAAACTGATCTCCATGGGAATGTGTGGATATGACCGGATTCTGGTTGAGCCGTCCGGTATTTTTGATGTGGATGAATTTTTTGATATTCTGCATGAAGAGCCTTTGGATCGCTGGTATGAACCGGGCAGTGTCATTACGATCGTGGATGCAAATCTGGAAGAAGAGATGTCGGAAGAAGAAAATTATATTCTTGCGAGCGAAGCAGCCAGTGCAGGCAAGATTGTTTTCAGCAAAATAGGTAAAAATCTGAAAACAGAAAAAGAGGCACAAATGGAAGAAAAAGGATCTATTGCAAAGGCAGAAGAATCGATTTCCAAAGTGCTTGCACATATCAACATTGCATTAAAACAAATCAAATGTGAGCGTGTGATAGAGGAAAAAGATTGTCTGTGTAAAAATTGGGATACGCTGACAAAAGCAGATTTCCAGGATCTGATGTCAGCCGGCTATATACCGGAAAATTATCAGAAGCTGGATTTTGAGCAGGATTCCGTTTTTGAATCCTTGTACTTTTTGAATAAAAAAATCAGCGTGGAAAATATGAAAAAAGCGGCGGAAGAGCTTTTTCAAAATCCGGACTGCGGGCATATTTTCAGAATCAAAGGATTCTTAAATACCAGCTACAAAGAAGAAGTAATGATGGAAAATAAAACGACAGATGAAATGGAAAAAGCAGATTTCTGGGAAGAATTTAATGCAACACGCAAAAATATCAGCATCCAGCCGGTAAAAGAAGGACAGGAAGTGCTGATTATGATCGGGGCAGGGCTGAAACAGGAGAAGATAGAAGAATGCCTGGAGAGGCATTGCACAGAAGGGTTTGAGAAATAAATAAGAAGTTGTCGGTGGTTTCATGGCAGGCGTAAAGAATTGAAATACCGAGTGTTTTGTTAAGATGCTGTCAAAAGCTCCTGACCTGCCAGAGGTTGTTTAAGCGGGAATTGTTTTTCAGACGCAATGTTTTCTACTTATCTCTAATCCATTGTTTTTACATTATATTTTCAAAATGTAAATATAATGTAAAAGTGAAATCAAAGGTATTGTTTTTTGATAAATTGTGGAGTATAAAGAAATTACAAATACCTCAGGCTGCATGAACGTAAGTGATGCCTGATATGCGATTCTGAACAGGGAAAGGGTGGTTTTATGAAGAAGAAATTTTTGAAATTGTTCACGTCGGTTGCAATGCTGGCTCTCGTATTCTGTCTCCATCAGAATGTCCGGGCAGAGGATATTGCACAGCCAACGGAAAAGGATGTCTACATCCATCACGATGATGGAGAGGACTATGTAGCCAATCGCTATGAAAGAGCGATCGTGGTAGACCGTGTGGTATATCAGTATCTTCCGGAGAAAGACAGTTACCGGATCGTAGCATTTGATGATAACGATGAAGAATTTCCGGAAGGCATTACTTTTAAGCCTCGTTCGGAAGTAAGAGGCAAACCGGTCACAGGAATTTACATTGACGGGGAAGAGGACGGACCGAGCTATCTTACACGGCTCAATTTAGTACTCCCGGATTCTGTAAAAGATATTGAGATCAGCGGTGCAAGTTTTGGTTCTATTACATTACCAAAGTTCCTGATTGTCACACCGGGAGTAATATTCGAAAGTGATTTTGAGCAGATTATTATTCCGGAAGGAACTACAAATGTGAGTGGGATTCATAATATTTGGAAACTCCGAAAGATGGAGCTTCCGTCTTCAACAAAAAGAATTGGAAAATATTTCTTGGAGGACAGCTCGGATCTGAGAACCGTATACATTCCGGAAGGAGTTACCGAGATTGGTGCAGAAGCGTTTTCCGGATGTCCGAAACTTGAAATTTATATCCCGGCAAGTGTAAAGAAGATCGGTAAAAATGCATTTAAGAAAACGGATGAGTACGGACAGGTAAAAATGATCTATTGTGCCAATAATTCTGCCGCACATAAGTATGCGAAGAAAAATCATCTTCCATATACGATCATAGATCCGGTCAAAACTTCGTATAAAGCGACAGACCTGTCACTGAGCACAAAACAGATCAGTATGCCGATCGGTGCAAAGAAGAGAGTGCTTTATCAGGTAACGCCGGTCTATGCTGCCAAACGTAATGTAAAATTCAGCAGCAGCAATTCCAAAGTGGTATCTGTAAATGCAAAGGGTATGCTGACGGCAAAGAAAAACGGAAAAGCAACGATCACCGTTCAGTTAAAAAGCGGAAGTAAAAAGAAAGTGAAACTGAAAGTCGTTGTCCAGCCTCGGGCTCCGTATCTTTCGGCAGACAGCGTTGAGAATAAAAATACAACGGTATTTACCTGGAATAAATCCGAAGGCGAAGAAGGGTATGAGCTCAGCTGTTCCGATACGAAAAACGGAACCTACAAAGTCATCAAAAAAGTGACCGGCAAAACAAAGATCACATTCAAGGCATCAACAAAGAAATATTACAAAATCCGTGCCTGGTATAGAACAGCAAAAGGAAAGAAGTATTACAGTGATTATTCAGAGGCTGTATACCACCTGGGACATATGTGGTTCTGAAATTAAGATTCTGAAAAAATAGATATTTTATGATGCCAGGGTCAAAAGGTCTAAATCCACATGAGCTTGCTCATAGGTGGATGAAAGACCTTGGGACCCACCCCGATATGAGCATAAAAGTGGGATGATAATCCCACGATATGCGAATACTGGGGTGCTATGTGCCACTGGCACATGTTTAGCACCGACCGAAGCGGAGCGTAAAAAGGATTGTGGGAGTGCAACGCACGGAACAATCCGTAGGCATCATAGTTGGAGACTTTTGACACCCACATCATTTTATTGAAAGGCTGCAATCGTAAAAGGTTGCAGCCTTTTGTACTTGACAGAAATATCGGAAGTATTTATACTATTATTAATATAAATGAAAAATATTAATAATAAATATATAAAAACTTTAAATTGTAAATAAAATAACAGAAAAACAGGAAAAGATATGACGTTTAATCTTGGTTCACTTTGCATGGCGATTTTATGGAACAGTATTTTTATTGCAATTGTTTTCTGGATGGGAAAAAAGAAAATTTACACGACGCGAAAGGGGATTCATCTGACACTGATGTTTTATTTACTTGGGCTTGTCAGGATGATATTTCCCATTGACTTTCGACCATCTATAGGGATTCAAGTATCAAAAGGAATATTTCCGATTATAAATAATGTAATAGGTCTTGAAAAACACAATTTATGGGGAAGACAGTTTACAATAGCAAATGCTCTGGCAGCGATCTGGCTGATTATTGCAGGGGTTTTCATGTTGCGTTATTTTGTGAAATACCAGGAGATGCGTCGCATTTTTCAAAAGTATTCCACAGAAGCAAATGAGCAGTGCCAATCAGTTCTTAGCAGAATCAAACAGGAAAAAAAGATTAAAAAGAAAATAGCAGTATATCAGAATCCGGGGATTACTATTCCTTGTGCGGAAGGTGTATTCCGGTGGAATATTTATCTTCCGGACTACGATTATTCGGAAGAAGAATTATATTATGCTTTGCTCCATGAATGTACACATTTCACAAATGGAGATCTGTACATAAAATGGCTGACGCAGCTCTGTCGTTGTCTTTGCTGGTGGAATCCACTGGTTTACAAAATGCAGGATACATTGGAAAAAAATCTGGAAATCCGGTGTGATCTTACTGTGACCGAAAAACTCAGTCAGAAAGAGCAGTTAAGTTATCTTGGAACTATCGTTAAGACCTTGAAAAA
Source organism: Hominisplanchenecus faecis (assembly GCF_020687205.1). Taxonomy (GTDB): domain Bacteria; phylum Bacillota; class Clostridia; order Lachnospirales; family Lachnospiraceae; genus Hominisplanchenecus; species Hominisplanchenecus faecis. The sequence continues at coordinate 38,168 of NZ_JAJEQE010000025.1, read as the reverse complement.
TGCACAGAAAAAAAGAGGCAGCGGTGTTTTGTACGGAGTCCATCTGGCAGATAAAAATGGAGAAGAGTTAAAAGAACGATTTGAAATTATCTGCAAAAATCAGGATAAAAAAACAGGACGAAATCAAAAGAGAAAATATATGGTATATTTTTTCCTTATGATTGTTCTTTCATATACGGTGGTTATACAGCCAGCTTATGATCCGCCGGAAGATGAGATTATAACAGAAGAAGGTATGGAAGAACTTACTCCGGATAATACCTATGTTCAAAAAGAGGGAGATAAATATTATATGATATATAAAAACGATAAAGATGAGATATCGAAGGAAGATGCAGAAGAAATGAAAATGAGTGGATTTGAGGTGAAAGAAAATGAAGAGAAATAAGGTGGAAAGTATATTGTTGATTGCAGTGCTGGCTCTCAGTATACAGACAGGGAGTTATAGTGCAGCAATAACCGATAGAGAGCTGGATCAATATTATGCAAAGAACATTCAAGAGAAAAGCACAGATGTTATTGTATGGAAGTATCGGGTATGGAATGGAAAGAAGCAGAAAAGGAGGTGGAATAAAACAAAAAACAGATGGGAAGATCCGGCATGGAAAGACGTATGACAAACAATGTGTAGCAAACAGAAGAGAAAAGGAGAAGAACTATGGCAAATAAAAAGGGAGATACAACAAGGATTCAGGCAGTTCCAGATGTAAATAAATGTACAAATCTGGGATGTTATTCTATGAAAGAAAGGGAAGCATATGCAGTAAAGACACGCAAAGATCAAATGCTCAGTACCATATATTATTTTCCAGATTTTCAAAAACCGTATACTAAAACATTTAAGGTAGAAAAAGGGGCATTGGGACACGGAAATGGTATGTGTTGTGCAGAAAAATATATGTTTTTTGGCTGCTGGGTAAAAGATCCGGATAAAAGTGGAAGAGAGCAGCAAAATTATTTGATTCGTGTCAAATATGGAAAATTGACGGATAATCTGACGAATGGAATTAAAATTAGCGTTCCAGAAGCCACAGGAGCTATTGCTTTTTACAAAAAAAGCCATTTGATTATCAAAGTGAAACCTCGAAATGGATATTTGACTTTTATGATGGGCAAGATATTAATAAATGAAAACGGAACAGCTGGAAGATTTGATACTCTTTGGACATTTTATGTAAAAAACACAACGGGTTTTTCAAGGGGACAGGATATTTATTACGATGCACAGACAGATTGCTTATTTATACCGCAATGTAATGATCATAATAATGTAAATAAAATTATGGTAGTAAATCTGTCCGGTGAATCAGAAACATATAAAGGAAATAAACTGTATACTCCACAGGATATTATCACGGTTGATAAGAGGAAAGACTATAGCAAATATGAAATAGAGTCATTGGTAATAGCTCCAAAGAGACATATTGTCATGGTGGCAAATATTGTTCCAAAAGGCACTATAACAGCAGATGATGCAGTGGAAAGGATATCAAATTTAAAATTTTAAAGGGGGAACTTTTATGTTCAGACAGTTTAAAAATATCATGTTAAAGGGCATAATGTTGTTTGCTTTGTTTTGTATACTTCCGATAATGGCTGCAAATGCGGCGGACAATGAGGCAAATCCGTTTGAAGGAAAAATTTATGAATCGGACTATGCTTATTTTGAAAATGCAGTGGCTGTAAATCATGTAGTCTATCGGTATATGCCAGAGACAGACAGTGTTCTTGCAGAATGTATTGATCTGAACAGTACTTTGAAAAAACATATGACGCTCACTATAGAAAAAAACGTTCTCGGGAAACCGGTTACGGAGATTGGTGGATATTTTACGGATCCTTATTATATGGATGCAAAAATAGGATATCTTTTTGATAAAATTTATATTCCAGATTCAGTAAAAAGTATTAATGGGCCGTCTTTCAGCGAGTGCACAAATGTAAAAAGTATCTATATTCCGGACAGTGTGAAAAAAATAGACGGTCAAGCATTTGAAGAGTGTACAAGCTTGCAGAGTGTTCGTTTACCGAATGGTCTGAAAGAGATAAAGTATGGATGTTTCTATAACTGCAAAAATCTGCGAAAAATTGTCATTCCAAATGGTGTGCAAAAAATCGGGGCCGATGCCTTTGCGGGATGTGAAAAACTTGAAATTTATATTCCGACGAGTGTCAGGAAAATCGGAAAATACATTACCTTGACGGATGTTAAAAAAATTTACTGTCAGAAAAATACGGTAGCGTATAAGTATGCGAAAAAGAATAAGGTAGCTGTTGAGATTACAGGGACTAAGAGAACACAGCAGAATTATGTTGCACAGAAACTTCTGTTGAAGAAAAATGCAGTTACTTTAAAGCCAAACAGTTCCTATCGGGTTGAGGCAGAAATGGTTCCTTTCTATGCCTCTAAACAGGAGCTGACATACAGCAGCAACAAACCGGAAATTGTAGCAGTAAGTGATGAGGGATTTGTTACAGCAAAGAAAGCGGGATCCGCTGTTATCACAGTAAAGACAACGGATGGAAGCAAAAAGAAAGTCAAACTGAAAGTAACAGTACGGCCAGAAAAACCGGTGAATTTTATTGCTCAGAAAAAAGGAAAAAAGAAAGCTGTTTTCAGTTGGGATCCGGTAGCAGGTGCAGCGGGATATGAGGTTGCCCAGGCAGATTCTCAGAAAGGAAAATATACCACCATCTGTCAGCAGAAAAAGAAAACCAGCGTGGAACTGAAAATATCGAAAGATAAATATTATAAGGTTCGTGCATGGTATAAAAAAGATGGAGAATTAATCTATGGAGCTTTCAGCAAGGCAATAAAAGCATCATAAAATTTTGCAGATTCAAGATAAATGGGCTGCGACCGAAGAGGTGGCAGCCTGTTTTATGGAAAATACACAGAAGGCTTATAGTGAGTTTGACAGGGATATTTGATTCGTTTAAAATTATTAATTATGAGAAAATAAGATGGTTCGTAGAGATATATGATTGATAATGAAAAACAGGCAAAACGGAAGGAGCAGAGAAATGAAGGAACTGACAAAAAGTGAAGAACAGATGATGGATATTTTCTGGGACAGCAAGGAGGCACTGACCAGTGTAGATATTGTAAAAATGCAGGTGAAAGCAACCTGGACAAATGGGCTGGTACATAATATCATTCGTTCGCTTGTTCAGAATGGATATCTGAAAGAATGTGGAATGGAGCAGTTCGGACGGCAGTATGCCAGAAAACTGATGCCGGCACTGACAAGGGAAGAATATATCGCAAAACTGATGATTCAGAAAAGTGAAGGGAAGAGCTCTGTGAAACAAATATTGGTAGCACTGGCGAAAGAAAGTGAGGACATGGAACAGGTCATCGAAGAACTGGAGGAGATCATTCAAAAGCTGAAGGAAGAACATTGATTTAAGTTGAACGCACGCATAAATTATTTGAAAATTATATGAAATTAACACAATTATCAAAGAATAAATGTCTGAATATTTAGAAAATAAAATAATTAAATAAAAATATAAAAATAGTGTTGACAAATGAGAAGAAGCGTGCTACTATAATGACAACAACAAAGAAAGCCAAAGACAAATAAAAAAACTACCTGTCAGGAGACGAGAAATCCTGGTAGAATAGAAAAAAAGTCAGAGGCAAGGTTGTAAAAGGAACTGAATAACACGTAAGAACAGAAAGTAGAGGTCAAGTCCAATGGATGGGTCAGAAATAACAACTGTTCAGTATAGACGTGGTATGGCTGGTGTTTCCTGCAAAAACAACCTTTAACGATATAATTTCAGAAGAGATCGAATTTATAACAGATAATCGGAGATGGGAAAATCTGAAAGATATGGTTAAAGAGTAACGAAACAGCCACTATATTGAAGGATTACCACATTATTCAAAGGTTTTTAGATTATGTGTAAAGAAATATAATCTAAAAAATATAAGTATTTTATATATCATTCTCAGATATGGTTTTTACAGAACAGTCGGTTACTTTCATACAGTCGAAAGGAATAGAACCACATTTGAAGAAGAAATATATAGAAGAACGTATAGAAAATAGATATTCGGAAAAAGATATTTGAAACTTTGGGTTAAATAAAAAGCAAATATTATATATCGACTATAATATTTAACATAAATAGCAGGAAACTTTGAATAGAATCCTCCGATTACATTCTAAATAAAAATACAATTAAATATTGAAAATAAGGGAAACCGTTACGGAAAGTAGTGGAAGTAACGGTTTCCTTTTTTGTTCTTAAAAACAATTCTGTTACGAAAACAATTCCAAAAAATATAAAAAGGTGCAGCATGAAAAAAATAATGATTCTGATAAGCGTAATCTTTTTGATGTGTACAGGTATATGGTTTCGATTTCATACGAAAGAGTGCCGTGTAGTATCGGATCTGGCATATGATAAAAATAAAAAGGGTGATCATCTGGTATATATCCGGGAAGGGCATGAACTGGTTCCATTTCTGGTATTGACTTCTGATTATAATGGCGAGACACTACTGTTGAGGAAAGAAGTACTGAAAATGAATATGCAGATAAATTCTTATGAAGCGTATTATGAAAACAGTTTTATGGATGATTATTTAAACCATGAATATATCAGACAGCTTCCGGATGGGATGCCTGTTTTGGAATCTGAGATTAAGATAACGGATGAGAAATCATTGGGAGTTTCAGGAACAGGGACAAAAAGTATAAAGAGAAAGATTTTTTTGCTGGCATACAGTGAGGTGATGGAAGATCAGAATATAAATGCAGCATCGGAAGGAACGTTTCTTAGATTTTTTGAGAAGGAAGAACAGCGTATTGTTTTGAAAGAAAATCAAAAAAGCAGCTGGTGGCTGCGAACGCCGAACACATATTATACTTCCTGCGTTTATGTTATTGGGGCGAATAACAAGATCGGCTTTTCCAATGCATATGATAAAAATGGAGTGCGGCCGGCATTTTGTGTGCCGGGGGACTGCAAAATGGAAACCGATCAGGATGGACACAGAGTATTGCAGCAGAGGCAGTAAAGGAGTTTGGGAATATGAGAAAAATGAAAAGGATCATCAGTCTTTGGCTGGCTGTTATTTTAGTGATCACCGGTGTGAATCTGCCATTTGGCATCCTGGAAATCCATGCGGCAGCAAATGTGAAGCGGTATACGGTATTGGTGCTGGATACCTCGGACACAGCAGAATTTACATATAATAATGAGACGATTTACACGGCAGATACGGCATTATCTGATGTCAAGAGTGCTGCCGGGAAATTTATCCGGGATATCAGTGCAACAGGCGGAGATAATTATGTGGCGGTCATTTCTTATAAAGATTATGCAACTACTGTATCTGGTTTTTCAAAAGAATACAGCTCGCTGATCAATAAGATTAATAATCTTTCCGCTTCCAGCACGACCAGAGATATATCAAGTGGTCTGGAACTGGCAAATTCTATGTTAAATCATGCAGATAGTGAAAATGTGATTAAAAATGTTGTGCTTTTTTCTACCGGAATGACCAACGAAGGCGATTATAATTATGATGGTTATTACGATGGAAATGTTGTGGGAAATGCATGGCACAGAAATGATACAAATGTTCACCTGTATGCATATGCAAATCATACACTGGAAGAAGCAGATCTGTTAAAAGATCAGGGAATTAACCTGTATTCTATCGGTCTGTTCAAGACGATGGCAAATATGCCGCAAGAAGGAAAGAATATTGCAGAATTTTTCAAAATGACTGCGTCTGATATCGCAACATCCGAGGATTATTTTTATCCGGTGTATTCGGTGGATGATCTGGAATTTACGTTTGGAGAGGTCGCAGATGATATTCTGTCTTCGGTAAAGGAGATAACGTTTACCTACAGTGGAGACAGTACAGCCAAATGTTATTATTCGGACAATTATTTTGCAAAGAGTGCCTATAATTATAATCCGAGTCTGGCAACGATGTCGCTCAGTTTTGCAATGTCGGCATTTGGAAGCAGTGATGGCGGTCAGACGGATTACACCAATAAAAGCAGCAATGCCAGAGCGTTGTTGAAAGAAATGGGATTCGCAGATGAAAATATAGCAGTAAATGACTGGTTTACGAAGAAACCGACGACGGATTCGATTGGCGTTATCATCGGAAATAAACCTGTGAAAGTAAAAGATGAGGAATATACACTGATTGCAGTTGCTGTCAGAGGCGGCGGTTATGAGCAGGAATGGGCAAGCAATTTTACGATTGGTACATCCGGACAGCATCAGGGATTTAATACTGCGAAAAATAATGTTCTTTCTTATTTGAAACAATATATTTCCAAGCAGGGAATTTCCGGACAGGTTAAAATATGGGTCACGGGATACAGCCGTGCAGCGGCAACAGCGAATCTGGTGAGCGGTGAACTTGATAAGGGAATCGCTTTGGGAAACGATATCTCGTATCAGAGAAAAGATGTTTATGGTTATTGTTTTGAAACGCCGGCAGGTGCATTGAGCGAAGAGGTAAATGGGGATTCAAAGTATGATAATATATTTAATATTATTAATCAGAGTGATCCTGTGCCTTATGTAGCACCGGCAGCCATGGGATTTGGCAGATATGGTATTGATCGATATTTGCCGTCTGCGGAGTCAGAACCGGAAGATTATGCAGATCTGAAAAAGAAAATGCTGGCGATCTACCAGGCGATGCCAACAACAGAGAAGTATGTTGTAGATGATTTTCAAATGAAAAAAATCTCTGTGGACAATCTGACCTGGAATGCGGTTGGGTTCTTAAAAGATGGGCTGATCGTTAATGATACGAAACATAATTATTCTCAGGGCGTATTTCTGTCAGATTATGTTACAATCTTATCTAAAAAATTTATCGTAAACAGAGAAAATTATGTTGATCGTTATCAGAATGAGATTCGGGAGATTTGTTCCGTAGTTTTTGGTTGTACCGATGAACAGTCAGGACGTCTGACGGATTCGATTGTATCGCAGGTAAAGAGTGAATGGTATAAATTTGTGGGTGCATATATCTGGAATACCGGGATCAATCCATGGGGAACGGAAGAAAAGGCATTGAAAATCGTATCGGGATGGCTCAGGAAAGCACTTCAGGATGCAGGAATCACAGATTATAATGAGCTTGTCATTGATTATGCGGGTGTGAAACTGAGTGATCTGATGCTTGCACTTGTCAGCAATCATCCGAATTATTTTACAACGGCTGTTTTAAATGGAGAAGGACTCGGGGCAGCTCATTATCCGGAACTGTGTTATGCATGGCTGGCATCGATGGACAGCAATTATGTCGGAACAACTGCAAATCGCCTGAACAATGGCGGATTCCGGATCATTCGAATCAACTGTGAGGTTGATGTTAAGGTTTTTGATGCAGAACAAAATAAGATTGCATCGATCATCAATGAGCAGTCGGATGAAACAGGAAGTTATATTGCAGGGGTGGATAACAATGGGCAGAAATATGTTGTCCTTCCGGTGGATGAAACTTTTTATGTGGAAATGACTGCACGTGAAAAAGACAGCGTCAATTACAGCATCAATGAATACAGTGCTCTGGCCGGTGAGTATACGCGAAACATCAATTATTTCAATATTGAGATGGAAAGAGGAGAAGTGGTGGAAGGCGTTCTCCCAGCATACGATAAAGCGGAGCTGGAGAAGGATACTCCGGAAGGTTCCGATGCGGAGTACAGACTTTATGATGCAGATGGAAACACAATAAATTCGGATTCGGATTTGTCCGGAGACGATGCAAGAAATGCATATTTTACGGTGGAAGCACTTGTATCTGATGAAAAAGCCGGAACTGTGATTGGCGGAGGTATTTACCAGTATGGGCAGTTTGCGAAACTTCAGGCAATTCCGGAGGAAGAATATGTTTTCGAAGGATGGTACAGAGAAGGAATACTGCTTTCAAAAGAAGAGGATTACAGGATACAGATACTGTCTGATGAAAGCATTACTGCGAAGTTTGTGAAAAAGCGGACACCAAAAGTGGTAAAACTTTCAAAGACGAAATATGTATACGATGGAAAGACAAAAAATCCAGGCGTTATTGTACTTGATGGTGATGGCAACAGAGTATCTTCCGATCATTATACGGTATCGTATCAGGCAGGAAGAAAGAAGGTTGGTCAGTACCATGTAAATGTAAAAATGAAAAATAAATACTGTGGCAGCAAAACACTTTCTTTCAAAATTGTTCCGAAAGCGACGAAGATCACCAAAGTCATCAAAAAGAAGAAGGCACTGAGTATTTCCTGGAAAAAACAGAAAAAGCAGGTGTCAGGATATCAGATTCAGGTATCAACAAGCAGAAAATTCAAATCAAAAAAGACAAAAAATATCAGTGGTATGAAAAAGAACAGTACTACGGTATCCAAGTTAAAATCCAGAAAGAAATATTATATCCGGATCAGAACCTGGAAAAAGAAAAACAGAAAGAAATACTATTCTGCCTGGTCAAAAGTTAAAATCGGTAAGACCAAATAAGAGTATCGGGGAGCCGCAAAAAAACAGCGGCTTCCTTTTTGGATATTTCCGGGGAAAAAGAACCGGTCAGACGGAAAAATTGCGAAAACCCTCGGTTTGACAATGTATTTTTGGTGTAGTATACTTTAAAAACATGAAGAGTAATAGTAGAATAAAATAGGATAATAACAGGCAGGAACATATACGAGGTGAAACAGTGGATAAATACGAATACAACCTTAAGTTAGAAGAAATAACAAAGCTGGCTGATCAGGGATATTATGAAGATGCGGCAGATATTATTGATACGATTGACTGGCGGAGAGTAAGAAATGTCAGAACGCTTTGTATGATCAGCGAAATTTATGAAGAAATCGGAAGATTGCAGGACAGTAAGGCACTTTTGCTTCGTGCATACCGCAAATCTCAGGCAGTGAGAAACATTTTGTTCCATTTAACGGAGATTTCCGTAAAACTGCGGGAGTTTGATGATGCAGCGGAATTTTACAGTGAATTTGTTGAAGCAGCACCGCACGACAATTCACGTTATCTTTTGAAATATATGATCTATCGAGGCAGAGGTGCGGCGATCGAGGATCAGATTGAGATTCTGGAAGAATATAATCAGAAAGAATACACGGAAAAATATGCCTATGAGCTTGCAAAACTTTATTATCGTGCCGGACAGAAGGAGAAATGTGTTGATGCTTGCGATGATCTGGTTGTGTGGTTCAGACAGGGCAAGTATGTTATCCGTGCACTCGAACTGAAACAGAGGATCAAAGCACTGACACCGGTACAGCAGGCGATTTATGACAACCGCAACGAAGCTACCATGCCAAAAGCGGAAATGGTAGAAAATGTTGCACCGGATCTGGAAAAAGCTATTCTGGAAAATATGCCAGAATCCAGCAAAGAAGTGATCACGGATGATGTGATTTCTGTAACGGAAAAAGAGATCGCACAGAGCGTCGCAGAACATACAGCTGAAAAAGAAGAAAATGATGATTACGGAATCTTTGCAGCATTTTCTGAAAATCAGGAAAAAACCGATCAGGAAGAACAGGATTTCCATAAGGAATTGCCGGTAACGACCCCGGAAAAGACTGTCGATCATGAGAATGCCGCAGAGAAGGCAGCGGATGATGCAGAGGTCGATGAGAAAATTGTGGATGACGCAGATTCCGAAGCGGAAAACGTATCAAAAGAAAAGGCAGATGCAGCCGGTCAGGATGCACCGGCAAAAGCGGATAAAAAATATGAATTTAATACAGAAGACCTTCAGGCAGAACTTGCAAAGAGTATGCGGGATATTCTCTCCGGTATTCAGAGAAAACCGGATGAGAGTGACATTATCGAACCGATGAATGATGTGACTGCCGAGGCAGAAGAAGCAGCTGAAGAAGTTCCGGCAGAAGAGATCAAAAGAAACAATATTGATGATATTCTGCTGTCCATGAGTCTTGCACAGAAAGAAGCGGCAATCGCAGCAGTTCTGGGCAAAAAGGTTGAAGCAGAAGCACAGCCAGTGAAAGCAGCAGAATCACATGTGGAGGAAGTCGCTGAAGTTGAGCCGGAAACAGAGGTTGAACTGGCTGAGAAAATAGTTGAGGTTGCACCAGAAGTTGAACCACAGGTTGAAGAAGTGGCTGAGGCTGAACCAGAAGAGGCAGCACCGATTGAGAAAGTAATTGAAGAAGTAGCAGAGCCAGAAGAGACACCACAGGTTGAAGAAGTAGTTGAGGCTGAACAGGAAATAGAAGTGCAGCCGATTGAGGAAGTTGCGGAAGTATCTCAGGCTGACCCGGAAACAGAAGTGAAAGAGGACGCAGTCGAAGACGCAAGTGCGAAAAAGGCGGCCCTTGGAAATACAAGGGATATTGCAAAAGAGATTGAAGCGGAGCTTGAGAAACAGGCGGCGGAGCTCGAAAAGCAAGAGAAGGAAAAGCAGGCCGAAAAAGAAAAGGAAGAAAAAAAAGAAGCAGCATCTGTAAAGGAAGAGGATGCAGTTCCGACGGATCTGACGGAAGAACAGAAGTATAATTTCTCTTATTTTGCAACGGTGGCAGGGCTGAGTCAGCAGATTGCTTCGGCATTATATATGGTAATGAAGAAGATGAAATCTACAGATCAGACGTCCAGAGTCGGCAATCTGATCATTCTTGGTGCAGAGGGCAGTGGAAAGTCTACGCTCGGTATTCGTTTTGCAAAGACAATCAGTGAAGAAAAAGGCGAGGAATCTGTAAAGATTGCAAAGATTTATGCAGAGGATTTCAATAAAAAGGATATTCCGTCTACGGTTGCCAAGATTGCGGGTGGTACGCTGATCATTGAGGAAGCCGGTGATCTGGATGATGCCGTTGTGGAACAGCTTTCCAAAGCGATGGAGTTCCGTACAGATGCACTTCTTGTGGTTCTGGAAGATGAGAAGAAATATCTGAAAGAGCTGTTTGAGAAGCATCCGGATTTCGCAGAGAAGTTTACAAGCGAGATTGTTATTCCGGTATTTACCAATGATGAACTTGTCGAATTTGGACGTACTTATGCTTACGAGGAAGATTACACGATCGACGAAGAAGCAATCCCGACGCTCTATGATAGAATCAGTGAGCTGCAGGAAGCGGGTAGACCGGTTACTGTGATCGACGTCAAAGAGATTGTGGATGAGGCCATCCGCCAGTCTGAAAAGATCGGATTTCGGAAACTGAGCATGGTTCTCTCCAAGAAGAGATACGATGCGGATGATCGTGTGATCCTCTACGAAAAGGATTTCAGATAGAAAAAAGAGTCTTCTACGACTGAGTTTGAGTAATCCACACAATCATAAGATACCTGTATTTATGCGGGTTACAAGCAAATTTGCGGGAGTGTAAAATAAAGTGTGTAAGTTGAGAAAATAAAATTTCAAAGCTTACGCACTTTGTTTGCTATACAGAGTGTGTTAAGATAGCAGGAAAGGATGAAAAATATGAAAACGGGGGATTCTGATGGAAGAACTCAGAGCTTTAAACGATGAAATGGAGATGTTTGTCAAGGATGCTTTGACGAGTTAATTTGCAAAAGTATTATTGCACAATATTCCAAGGACAACCCGCTTCATGTTCTGTGTGATCTGTCCCGTTATCCATATTCTTATAATGAAAATGGTGAGATGAAGGGGATTATCCCGGATTACTTCCGGAAAATTGCAGACTATGCCGGGATTTCCTATGAGTTTCTTACACCTGCCACCAGAGATGAGTATATTGCTTATCAGAAAAATAAGGAAGCCACAGATATGAGTATCGATGCACGCCTGGAAATAGATAACTATGCTGAGACGAAAAAATGGGGGCTTACTGCACCTTTCATTACAATGCAGCTGGCAAGGGTGACACGGCGTGAATTTGATGGAGAAATCAATGTTGTTACTGTTTGGGTTCTTCTTATTTTCGGATGGCTGCTGACTACTATGGCTGTGATAGCAATGCGTCTCAGTGCAAGAAAAAAAGCTCAGAAGGTAGCCCAGGAGAAGGCTGAGGAAATGGCGGAACTGGCAGAGCATGCACGGGCTGCAAACAAGGCAAAACAACATTTCTGTCACATATGTCCCATGATTTTGGGATATATCGAAATAAGAAGTATGTTGCATCAGTGGGAGATATTATAGATGAGAAAAAATAATTTCATGAATAAAATTATAAAGCTAAAAGGAAGTATATTGGCAGGGATAATACAAATTTTTGCCTGTCTTATTGTATATAAATTTAATATTCCAAATCCGAATATTGTGTTATTTGTTGTGCTTTCAGCGTCAATAGTACAATCCGGGTATTTGGCAGGGATAATAAGTGGTGTTATTGCTGTTTTATATTCAGCATTCTTTTTTTCCACAGATCACAGTTGGATCTTTTATACGCCGATTAATCGTGACAAGCTGTGCGTGATTGTGTTGGGAGTTATTTCTAATATTATTCTTGTCGGAAATTTACAAGAAGCAAATAGACAGGCAGAGCATAAGATTGCCAAACTTGAATCAGAGAAAAAACAAAAGAAGAAAGAGCTTGAGCAGCAGGATGAGTTGCATAAAGCATTAATTGCAGCAGACACTGCGAATCGGGCAAAATCTACATTTCTTCTTAATATGAGTCATGACATTCGCACACCACTCAATGGAATCATGGGTCTGCTAAAGATCAATATGGCACACAGTGATGATGAGGAACTTGTACGTGAAAATTACAAAGAAATGGAAAAGGCGGCAAACCATATGTTATCTCTGATTAATGATGTCCTACAAATGAGTAAATTGGAGGATGGCAGGGAAGAATTATCATTAGAATTAGTCTGTTTACCTGATGTTTTCTGTGATATGAAAGCTATTATAGATGGAAGTGCTCTGGATAAGGGAATTTCAGTGGATTTTTCAGAAGATAGTATTTGGGTACATCCGTACGTTATAACGAATCCGCTGTATTTGCGACAAATATTTTTGAATATATATGGAAACAGCATTAAATTTACAAATTTTGGTGGGAAAATTTCGACAAAACAGGAATGTATAGAAGAAAAGGATAATGTAATTACCTATCGATGGATAATTTCTGATACAGGAATTGGCATGAGCAAAGAATTTCTGAAACATATTTTTGAACCGTTTGCACAAGAAAGAGCTGATGCCCGGAGCAATTATCATGGAACCGGACTTGGCATGGCTATTGTGAAAAAAATGATTGATAAAATGGAAGGCACGATTTCTGTTACCAGCGAAGTGGGAAAGGGATCCACTTTTGTAGTTGAATTGCCTTTTGAGATGGGAGCTGCACCAGAAAAATCTAAGAAAGAAGAGGCGGATAAAGAGAATAGCATTCATGGTTTAAATCTCATGTTAGTAGAGGATAATGAGTTGAATGCCGAGGTTGCAGAAATACTTTTAGAAGATGAAGGTGCAATAATTACAATGGTTAATGATGGACAGCAGGCTGTCGAATTATTTAATAATAATCCGGTGGGTACATTTGATGCAATACTTATGGATATTATGATGCCGGTAATGGATGGATTGACAGCGACTAAAGCAATCCGGGCATTAAATCGACCAGATGCAGGAATAATTCCGATTATTGCAATGACCGCCAATGCTTTTGCAGAAGATGTACAAAGATGTTTAGATGCAGGAATGAACGCACATTTAGCTAAACCTTTGGATATTGAAAAAGTGAAAAAAACGATTTGTGAACATACAATTGAATTATATAATAAAGAGTAAAAGAATGTAATTACTCTGTTAGTAAATTGACACAAGTTGGCTGTAGAGTATAATTATAGTAAAAGTATAGCAGAAGCTGTCGCAAAGATATTTATAAAAATGTTGTGGGGGTATTGAACATTAATGAATGTAAAATTAAAATCTGGAAGCAAGCAAGCGACTGTAGCCTGGAGAGTGGGAGAAAGATGAAGAAGTGCAAATTAGTACAGAATATAAGAAATTTCAAATTTTGTTACTTTATATTTTGTACAATGATATGCTTGGTTGTTTTTCCTGTTTCCACATCTGCCCAAGAAAACTCTGATCATGTTATCCGGGTAGGATCTTTTGAGGAAACTTATAATGTAGTCAATGAAAAGGGAGAAAGAAGCGGCTATGGTTATGAGTATCTTCAAGATATTGCAGGTTATGCAGGATGGACATATAAATACATAACAAGTGATTGGAAAAACTGCTTTACACAGTTGGAAAATGGAGAGATTGATATTCTTGGTGACATTTCCTATACAGACGAACGTGCTGAAAATATGCTTTTTTCCGATATGCCTATGGGGGAAGAGAAATATTACATCTATACGGATGCATCCAATATGGATCTTACAGCAGGAAATTTGGATTCTTTTGAGGGAAAAAATATTGGTGTGTCTAAAGATAATATAGTGGAGGATGTGCTTAATGAATGGGAATCAAAATATGGTCTGCATACGAAGCATATCAATGTTTCTACAACCACAGAAATTATGGACAAACTGTCGAAACATGAAATTGACTGCTTCGTTTCGGTAGAAGAATCCCGTTGGGAAGAATCGGATATTTCACCGCTTACAAGTATTGGAGAGACAGAAATCTATTTCGCTATAAATCCAAAACGTCCGGATATCAAAGAAGCACTGGATAGTGCTATGCGCAGAATCAAGGATGACAACCCATTTTACACAGATGATCTCTACAGGCGTTATCTTTCTGCACAGAGCAGCTCGTTTCTTTCAAAAGAAGAAAGGGAGTGGATCGGGCAGCATGGAGCAATCCGGATAGGGTATCTGAATCAGGATGGAGGTATCAGCAGTGTAGATCCATCAACAGGCAAACTGACAGGTGTTATCACAGATTATGTGGATCTTGCAGAAAATTGTCTGCAAGGTCAGACTCTGGAATTTGAATTAAATGGATATGATACAAGAAGTGAACTGCTTCAGGCATTGCAGGATGGAAGAATAGACCTGATTTTTCACGCAAACCAGAATCCATACTTTGCAGAAACAAATGGATTTGCTTTGTCGGATACGCTGTTGACTCTCAATATGGCAGCAATTACGGCAAAGGATTCTTTTGATGAGAATAAAGAGAATATAGTTGCCGTTGAAAAAGATGATTTTGCATTGAAAGCATATCTTTCATACAATTATCCGCAATGGAAGGTTGTGGAATATGAGACATCAGATGCAGCAGTAAAAGCAATGCAGAAAGGGGAGACGGATTGTATTGTAAGCAATTCAGGTACTGTTTCAGACTATTTGAAAAATAATAAGCTTCATAGTGTTTTTCTGACAAAAGAAGCTGATGTTTCATTTGCTGTTCAGCAGGGAGAACCGGTTCTTTTGTCCATTCTGAATAAAACACTGACATCTATGCCTACAACTCAATTTTCAGGTGCAGTAGTTTCGTATAATGCTTCTTCACGAAAAGTTACAGCGAGGGATTTTATTCAGGACAATTTACTGGCTGTCTCACTCATAGTTGGAATCTCTATTTTTGTTGTCCTGTGTATCATTCTTGATTCTTTGAAAAAATCAAAACGTGCGGAAGAAAAATCCAAGAAGTCTGCTGAGCAGGCATTGAAGCTGAATCAGGAGCTTGAAGAAAAACAGCAGGAATTACAAAATGCACTTGTAGAAGCACAGAGTGCCAATAAGGCTAAGACTTCCTTTTTAAATAACATGTCTCATGACATCAGAACACCGATCAATGGTATTATTGGCATGCTTACGATTCTTGAGAAAAGCGGAAATGATGCTGAGCGGGCAAAGGATTGCATGAATAAAATATATGAGTCATCGAAGCTGCTACTATCATTGATAAATGATGTTTTAGATATGGCAAAGTTAGAATCAGATACAGTGGTTTTTGGTGATGAATCCATCAATCTGGATCAGGTATGTCAGGAAATCACGGAATCACTATCTTTTCAGGCAGAAGAAAAAGGACTTCATGTTATAGGAGAACATGATGATTACAGTGGTATATATGTTTGGAGCAATGCAGTTCATCTGAAAAAAATATTGATGAATCTGTTTACAAACAGTATGAAGTACAATAAGGTGAATGGTTTTATTTACATGAGTATGAGAACGATTGAAAGATCAGAAGATCACATGACATGTGAATTTAAAATAAAAGATAATGGAATTGGAATGTCAGAAGAATTTATAAAAAATGAATTGTTTACTCCATTTGTACAGGCAGATAATTCCCCACGTTCTGATTATAATGGGACAGGTCTGGGAATGCCTATTGTGAAACAACTTGTAGAAAAGATGGGCGGAACCATAACAGTTGAAAGCAAGCTTGGTGAAGGAAGCTGTTTTACTGTAATACTTCCATTTAAAATTGATACAAATGTACGGCCAGAAGAAAAAGAAGATTTTGATGCAGATATATCAGATATCCGGGTATTGCTGGTTGAAGATAATGAGCTGAATGTGGAAATAGCAGAATTTATGCTGACGGAAAATGGAGCTAAAGTAGAAACAG
The DNA here is from genome assembly GCF_020687205.1 of Hominisplanchenecus faecis. GTDB lineage: Bacteria > Bacillota > Clostridia > Lachnospirales > Lachnospiraceae > Hominisplanchenecus > Hominisplanchenecus faecis. The sequence continues at coordinate 21,688 of NZ_JAJEQE010000025.1, read as the reverse complement.
TGAACAATGGGTTAGAAGCTGTTCAGCATTTTGAAGCTTCCGAACCGGGAACATACGATGTTATTTTAATGGATATTATGATGCCGGTGATGGATGGTCTTACTGCTGCAAGAACAATAAGAGACCTGGAACGGCAAGATGCAAAAACAATCCCTATCATTGCTATGACTGCAAATGCATTCAGGGAAGATGCCGAAAGGTGTATGGAAGCAGGAATGAACGCACATCTTGCAAAGCCGTTGGATGATGAAAAAATTAAGCAGACCATAAGAGAAGAGTTGAGAAAGCAAAATGCCTGTCATGAATGATTATGAGGCAACCGCAGCAATCAGGAGCCTTCCAGATGCATGGGAAAAGCGGACAGGAAACAGAGGATGTGCATCGGAGAAACTGTATCAGCTTTGTGATACCATGGTTGCACCGAAATACCGTCCGCTGATACGTCCATTTCTGGATGTTTCTACACTTTCAGCCAGATTGAAGACGGAAGAATGTATTTCTACAGAATACAGGATGTGTGATGGCAGTTGGCACAGGATGCTTTTTACTGTAAAAAAAGGATGAGTCTGGAAATGTAACCCATGTTTGCAAAATACGTGAAGAGTTGAGGCGTTTTTGTATTAAATTAAAATTAGGTAAAAGGCATGTGAAATACGATGATGAAAAATAACTATATAAAACAAAAAAGAAAAGATCAAAATCCGGTAAATCATTGGAAAATTTTTGAGGGACAGTTGGTATTCCTTCTGGCAATGGTGATTTTGTTTGTTGTTGCATATACTTTTATTTTACAACAAGCATATACCCAAACTGCTCTGAAAACAGAAATTGAACGAGATATTTCCAGTGCAGATGCGGTTCATAAGCTGGTAAATGACAGACTGGGACGAAAAGATTTTAATGAAATAAAAAGTAAAGCTGATGAGAATACAGAACGATTCAAGAATATGTCGACATATATGAATGAAATCAGAACGCTGAATTCTACGAGATATATTTACACAGCAACCAGAAATGAAGACGGTAGATTGATTTACGTTGTAGACGGACTGGATCCATCGGCTGGTGACGTCAGACATCCAGGAGATCCGATTGAAAAGGAGATGGTTCCTTATATAGAAAAAGCACTTTCTGGAAAAACAGTATATTCTCAGGATATTGTTGATACAACATGGGGACCTATTTTTACAGCCTGTTATCCTGTGACAGCGGAAGATGAATCTAATGAAGTGATAGGTGCTTTCTGCATAGAAATGGATATGCAGAAAGCGTATGGAATGGTTGAGAAGACGAATAAGTTAAGTATTGTACTGGGATGCATTACAGCGTGTATTTTGTTAATATTATGTACCTGTGGATATTCTGTATATAAGAAGCAAAAAGAAAATGAGCAGAAACAGCAAAAACTGTTGCAGGAAGCTGCAAGACTGGCCGATTCAGCTAATAAAGCAAAATCAACATTTCTGTTTAATATGTCTCATGATATTCGTACCCCTATGAATGCAATCATTGGATATGCAGAATTGGGAGAGAAACATTTAAAGGAGCCAACTATATTAGAGGATTACTTTGAAAAAATATTATTGTGCGGAAAGAAAATGCTGCATTTGATTGATAACATTCTTGAATTAGCACGAATCGAAAACAACCAAGCAACGCTGGATGAAACAATAACTGATGTTTCTAAAAACTTTGATTTATGTATTGATATGTTTAGGAAACCGATAGAAGAAAAACATCAAACACTGAAAGTCAATAAGAACATTCGATATCCATACCTGTATATGGATGATGCAAGATCATCTGAAATTACGATTAACATTTTGAGTAATGCTGTGAAATACACGGGTGAAGGCGGTAACATAAGCTGTACATTGAACCAATATCCCGATGAAAAAGAAGGTTGGAGTGTATTAGAGCTTATCATAGCAGACAACGGAATCGGAATGTCAGAAGAATTCCAAAAACATATTTTTGAATCATTTTCACAGGAACGATCTTCGTCAGACAGCGGAATAGAAGGTAGCGGACTTGGCATGGGAATCGTGAAGAAACTGGTGGATTTAATGAAGGGCAAGATCACAGTTCAGAGCAAACCGGGAGCAGGTTCTACTTTTACAATCACGTTTCCATTAAAAATAGCAAATGCGGAAGAAAGGAATCCGAAACATGCAGACGGTCAGTTGAATATCAAAAAACTGGAAGGAAAAAGGGTTCTTCTGGTAGAAGATAATGACTTGAACGCAGAAATTGCAACGGAACTTTTGACGGAAGAGGGAATCATGATAGAAAGAGCCGAGAACGGCGTTGCATGTATTGATATGTTTAACAAAGCAAAGAAAAATTACTACAGTCTGATTCTGATGGATATTCAGATGCCGATTATGAACGGATATGAAGCATCCAGGAGAATTCGAGAACTGAAAGACGATAACAAATCGCAGATTCCAATTGTTGCAATGACAGCAAATGCGTTTGAAGAAGATAAGAAGATGGCTTTGGCAAGTGGCATGAATGATCATGTTGCAAAACCAATAGATATGAATGTATTATTGCCGACTATTATGAAATATATGTAAAGGAAGAAGAAGGACACTGATTTTGCAATCAGTGTTCTTCTTACATATCAGTCGACTAAAGAAAAACATTTTATAGTTGTACATTATCTCGTTGAGAAGGGTAAATCTGTGAACTTTGTTCACTAAGCAGAGCAGTGAAATTTTGACGAATAATATTTAAAGTCTTTTGCTTTTTCAGTAATTTTTGTTTCTCCCGGACAGTAGCAGCCGTTTAGATTCAAGGTTTTCAATCCGTTTCTGGATTTTTTTAGAGCTAGGGATTTTGGTAACGCCCAGATCCTGAAGCCCTTTTTTAGTGAATCGTGCAGTTGGTATTCTGTTTGATGTTTGGTCCGGTATGCTTTTGGATTTTTAGCAGATTTGCAATCTTCAATTACCTTACGGCAGAGTCGATAAGAATCGAAATGCTTTTGGATGAGTCTTTGAGTACCCAGTTCCGCACTGATTTCTGCAATCCGCTGATCAGCTGCTTTAACAGAATTTTCCATATCGGAAATAGGCTACTGAAAGTCTTCGTAGTTTAGCAGATTATTTTCGGAAAGATAATTGAAGGTGCGTGCCGCTTCTTTTAGATTATTGAGTTTTGCCCAACGTTCAAATCCCTCCCAGTTACCGGTAGTGACATACGTGGAAATATTGATATATAGTCGAGCCTCTTTGGACAGATGTTTTGATGCTTTGGTTTTATAACGGTTTTTCTCTAGACGGGTACGGACATTTTCTCCCGTATAATAACTCCCCAGTAATTTCATATATGTGAAATTTTTTTGCTCTGGTGCACGGAAAGAAAGATGTTTTCCCTGTCGGACTTCATATCCAGCCAACTGCATTTTCTGTAAAAACTCATTGTAATTGACAGAAGACCAGATTGCCTTATCCACGGCAACACGTAGCTTGGCTTTCCAACTGGTTCCACGATGATATTCCATGTTCTCTTTATAGCTTTTACCTTTTTCCCCGGTTGGCATACTGGTGGCAAGTCCATTTTCATGACAGATACGATTGCTGATTCTGCAGAGCTTATGGTAGCTCCGCTTATTAGAAACATACTTGTGATGATCAACAAAGCTTGCAGCATTGAAGATGATATGGTTATGAATATGATTTTTATCAACATGAGTGCTGATCACGTATTCATATTTTCCTTTCAGTACTTCGTCTGCAAATTGTTGCCCTAAGCGATGGGCATTTTCGGCATCAACTTCTCCAGGTTTAAATGACTGGATCAGATGAAATGCCAGGTTATCGCCTTTATCCAGTCCATTCTTTTTTGCCATTTCTCTTGTCATAGAAAATTCAAGATCTGCAGTTTCTGGGGAACAGCCAAAACTGGAAACTAACAGTTTTTCATCTGTCTTATCTGGATTTGTAATATAGTCCAGAGCTTTCTTGTCTGTTACTTTAATGGGGAAGATTTTAAGATACGCCATAATTCTTTCACCATCTCTTTCAATTCTTGTATTTCTTCCGGATACAGATCTCCGGTGTTGTTTACTTTTTTCGCAATCTGATTGATATTTACGCCAATCTTGTGCATTTCCTCATACTGTTTCTTTAGCGGAGTAGTGTCGGTGTTGACGATGTAACCGTCGATTGCCATTTTACGCAGATAAGCTCCCATGTTTTTGGTCTTTGATTCTATCATCTTCCTGCGGATAAGTTTCCTTTCTTCTTCGGTAACATAAAAATGGATTTCTTTGTTTCGCTTTCTCTCAGCCATTGCTGTTTCTCCTTTCTGTGAGAGGCAGTATAATCGTTGCTTTCAGTGCTTTTTCAATTTAGGGCAGGGTACCCTAAATTGCAATTTGTCACATAGATTAACAGTAGAAGTGTGCTGTTTAAGAAGCCCAGGGAAGTGCCAAAACAGATAGAGCAAACGGAAACTGAACACCCAGAGCATGTTGCTGAAAATAGCATAGCAGCAGTCAAGATAACAAAAGAAAAAGGGGCAGAACCGGAACAACCTAAAATGACGAGGCTTGCATCAAAGTATCCGAAACTATTTAAAGTGAATAAAGAACTGGAAGATCAAAACGGTGCAATTCAACAGAAACAAAAACAGCTTTCTGCAAAGAAGAAAGAACTGTCAGAAGTCACGGGATGGTTTAAAGGAAGAAAGAAAAAAGAATTGCAGAAAGAAATTGATGAACTGAAAAGCCAGATCAGAGATATGAAAGATTACCTTCCGAGGATTGTGCAGAAAATCGGATATAGAAGTGTACAGGAATTTTTAAAAGATTTTAAGGTTTCTCAAACTGAGTATAGCCAGTATCGAACTGCAATAGAAAAATGGAAGAAAGAAACTGGCAAAGAGCCAGTAGCACATGGTATTAGAGCAAAGCTGGCAGAAAAGAAACAAGAAATACAGAATGAACAGAAAAATAAACAGCATACCCGTAGTCAGAACAAAGATCGGGGAGCAAGATAGGAGGACAATCATGGAGAAACACATTATGGGAGAAAATGGAATCAGTTATACTTTAGGAGAGTACGGTCTGTATTATCCAGATCTGTATCTCCCGGAAGGGACAGAGTATCCGATTGGAAAGTATGGAATGCTGAGAAAATCATATTTGCAGGAGTATCGGAAAGGATTATATCTGGAGTTGGTACTTGCCGGGAAGTTAAATGAGCATCTGCATCAGATTGATGAGAAGTGTAATCAGATGATGGACAGACTGGTGGAGCAGATGAAAGAAAAGCAGGGAGTGACAGAAGAATTGAAGATGCAGGATCAGATGGCATGGGTTGGGAGAATGAATAATATCCGGGCTTGTGCGGAGGAGGTGATACTGAAGGCAGTAGTATATTGCTAAAAAAGTAGGTGGAAGAAGCAATTTATATTATTGGATTCATAAAAAAGATAATAAAGAATAGATAAGAACTTCTTGATATATATCAAGAAGTTCTTGCTAATAACAAATGAAGATGTTATAATTCATCATGATAAGTAAGCTTTATTGAGTTGAAGATGTAAGGGTATAGATTTTATGGAACAGAATATATTATTAAATTATAATAAATTGTGGAAATTGATGATTGATAAGAAGATGAATAAAACACAACTTCATGAAAAAGCACAGATTAGCACAAATGCAGTTGCTAAAATGAGTAGAAATGAAAAAGTCTCGTTAGAAACGCTGGCAAAAATTTGTTATGCGTTGGATTGTGAGATCGGTGATATTATAGAGATAGTAATAGAAGAAAGAAGGAAGTAATATTGGGAGTTTTATATGAAAATTTCAAAAGCATACCTATAGATAATGAAGAAATATCACAAAGTGAATTAAATATTGACAACAAAACGAGATCAAATTTATTTTGTTGGAATGGACAGTTTTCACCTCAATTTATAGAAACAATGTTGAAAAAATATGCAAAACAAGATTTTTTAGTTTTAGATCCTTTTCTTGGATCGGGAACAACAGTTAGCGAGTGTGCGAGATTGGGAATTAGTGCATATGGTGTAGAATTAAATGTATCTGCGTTTTGGATGGCAAAGACATATGAATGTTCTAATCTTTCGTTGATGGAAAGGTGGAGAATTGTAGCAGAAGTAGATAAAATAATTTCGTTAATTCCTAATAATAAAAATATTTTAGATTATATATTGCAAGGAATTAAAAGAAATGATGATATTATGGTTACAAATATATTATCGACACTTGTTATCGTAATGGATGTATATAAAAATGCGATAACAATAGAACTTGTGAATATAAAGTGGGAGTGGCTGAAAAATTTAATATTAACCTTACCTTATAGTGAAGAAAAAATTTGTGTAAATAGAGGTGATTCGAGGAATATTGCACTAAATGATTCTGTTGCAGATATGGTAATTACATCTCCGCCGTATATTAATGTTTTTAATTATCATCAAAAATATAGAAGATCGGTTGAAGCGTTAGGGTATGACGTTTTAAAAATTGCACGTAGTGAATTTGGAGCTAATAGAAAAAATAGAGGAAATAGGTTTTTAACAGTGATACAATATTGTATAGACATGGCGTTATCACTAAATGAGGCAATAAGAGTATGTAAAAATGGATCAAGAATGATATATGTTGTGGGTCGAGAATCCTCGGTATTAGGATACTCATTTTGTAATAGTGAACTGATTTACAATATAGGAAAAGAGATTTTTGATTTAAAATTATTGTTGAGACAAGAAAGGGTTTTTAAAAATAGATATGGTCAAATGATATATGAAGATATAATACATTTTGAAAATAAAAAATGCAAAATTTCAGAGGACGAAATTATTGAAAAAGCACGTATGATAGCGATTAAATCATTGAAAAAAAAGCTGGAAATTGTTCCGACTACTAAAAATACTGTTTTTTTAACTGAGGCAATTTCTAAAGCATTAAAAGTAAAAGAGTCGGAGGTGGCGTATGGCTAGAGGGGTACATGGAGAAAAAATAGTTTCTGCAATTCAAAGCAATAAGATGCCGGTCAAGGATGTTCCACGACTGGAAATGGCATTACAGAGATACGATGAATGGATTGAAAAATTAAAGGGTATAAATGCGGAAACGGTTGATGAATTAGTAGAAAAACTGGTGACTGAATTAAACACTTATAAAAATTACATAGATATAAACTTAATTTTTGATAGTGAAGAAGATTTTCTATATAGACAAAAAGGACAATTGAAATTAGATAATACAGTTATAGAAGAATTTATGCCAATATTTGTGAAGAAATGTGTTGAAAAGGTTGAAGAAAATTGTGATATAGAAATAAGCTCACAGATACCAACGTTCTCTTCTGTGTATTTTGCATCAAGTTTGAGTAATCCTAATATTGGTGGAGGAATAAATATTAAAACTAAAGATCAAGACTTTTCTATGAGCAGAAAACTATATTTGCAATCATCATATGATCCACAGTTTAATCCTGAGAAAACAGTAAAGCTTGAAACTCATTTGGGGTATGTCTTGGCAGAAATGAAGACAAATCTTGATAAAACGATGTTTCAAGAGGCTTCAGCAACGGCACATGATATTAAACAAGCTGTTACAGGAGCAAAATATTATTTGTTATGTGATTATTTGGATATGACTCCAATAAGTACAACAACTACGGATATAGATGAAATTTTAATATTACGAAAAGCTAAAAGAATAAGTTCTAATATTAGAAAAGAATTTAGTACAAAAATTGGGCGAGAAAAATGGAGACCATGGTACACGGAATATTTGATGAATAATCCTTATTCTGTAGATATGTTTAAGCGATTTATAAATCATATATTTTCTCAAATGAGTAATGAAGAGTTAATTGAAGAGAGTGTTTTAGAGGTTGGATATTTTTAAATAAAGGGACAGGTATGCAGGAAAAATATTGGAAATATATGGTTCAAATTAAAGCGTGGATATTTTATTTAGATGTGTATACGGAAGATTCTTACAGATGGGATCGGATAATTAATATCGTTGTGGCAATTGCATCTTCAACAAGTATTGCGGCATGGGCTATATGGCAAAAATATTCGTTTGTCTGGTCTATTATCATAGCAATTTCGCAGGTGTTAACAACGATTAAAGGTTTTTTGCCGTATAGTAAGCGATTAAAGATGTTAGTTCCATTTATGGAAGATTTAAAATTTCTATACAACAAAATAGAATATAATTGGTTTAAAGTAGCGTCGGGAGATTTGTCAGAGGACGAGATAAATGAGTTATTATATTCTTTTAAGGATGAGTTTTCCAATATAGAAAATAAAAATTTAAAAGAAGAGACATTATTGGAAAAAGATAATTTTAGAAAAATTGCCGATAGGAAAAATGATGCGTATTTTGCAAATAATTTTTAAGAGGTGTAAGTATGGACGAAAATAATAAACAAAATAAACCAACTGAAGAAAAAAAAGGAGGGAAAAGGGGGTTTTCACTTCCTCCGACAACTTCGAAACCACCAATGCCGTCGGTAAAACCGCCTAAAAAGAAATAAAAGATAATCGGTTGTGTGGAGTAGTAATGTAGGTGTATACTTAGAGGTAAGAAAGGGGGATGAAAATGAGAAAAGCACTGTGTGTAGGAATTGATTGTTATGAGCATGCAGATGATTTGCATGGTTGTGTAAATGATGCTAATTCAGTAAAAGCAGCTTTAGAGCGAAATGGAGATGGAACCTTAAATTTTGAAGTAAAACTTATGTGTGCTACTAGTGAGGCATCATATATAAACAGAAATGATTTAAGGGATGCTATAGAAAATTTATTTAAAACTGATTCGGAAATAGCAGTTTTATATTATTCAGGTCATGGCTCATTCGATGCATTAGGAGGATATTTATGTACGAGTGAAATACAACGTCCTGATGAAGGCGTGTCATTAAATGAAGTGATGGGATTTGTGGCACAATCGAAAGCAAGAAATAAGATCATTATACTGGATAGTTGTTTTAGTGGAGCAATTTCTAATCCTGCAGAAATGCAGAATTATTCTGTGTTACATAATGGGACAACGATACTTGCAGCTTGTGGACCATCAGAATATGCTTCAGAAGAAAATGGACATGGCATTTTTACTTCTCTTTTAGTTGAAGCATTGTATGGTGGTGCTATGAATTTATTAGGTGAAGTGTCACCAGGTAGCATCTATTCTTATATTGATCGTTCATTGGGAGCGTGGGATGAGCAAAGACCGTTATTTAAGGCCAACATTAGTAGCTTTGTTTCATTAAGAAAAAATGCACCGCCGATTCCGATTGCAGAATTACGACAAATAACGGAAATATTTACTTCACAATATGATGAATATCCATTAGATCCAACTTATGAACCTGATAAACATGAAGCAGATGTTAAAGATGTAAACAAAGAGCATGAGGCTATATTCGCAACTTTGCAAAGATTTGTAAAATTGAATTTGGTAATTCCGGTGGAAGAAGAACATATGTATTATGCTGCAATTCATCATAAATCTTGTAAGTTAACGGCACAGGGACAACATTATTGGCAACTGGTAAATAAGAATACCATCTAAGTGAAAGCAATGTAGAAGGAGAAGATTTAAATGATAAATGTATTTATACCACATCGTTGGAACAATGATGACTATGAAACAATTACTGCATTATTGGATAGAACAAAATACAATGTAAGAGATTATTCTGTCCCAAGTAGCTCACCGTTTGACAGTATTGATAGGCGATATAATGTAGATCCGCAAATCCAAAGACAGATTAAATATGCAAATGTTGTTGTTTGTTCAAATCGTCCAGCAAATAATTACGGAATGTCGATGGATGAGATACGATTTGCTATTTCTATTGGTAAGCCGGTTGTTGCTGTTAAGATTACTGAAAGTACAAGTTCTAATATTACAAATTTAAATATTCCGGTAATAGCTAAACGAAAAGATTCATTGGAGGATTGGATTCGCCGGAATGTGTATTAACGTTTATTAAAGATAAGGTGGTAAGAAATGCGGATATTTATATCTCATAAATTAGAAGATGCAGCTACGGCAAATTTGATAGCAAAAGAATTGCAAGAAATTAAAGTGGAATGTTATCTTGACTTGCTTGATAATTCTATAACAGAAAATGGTAAAGCTTTAACTGATCATATACGTGCAAACTTGAATGATTGCACAGATATAATCGTTGTTATGTCGAATATAACAAGATTTTCACAATGGGTTCCATTTGAAGTAGGTATGGCAGCACAAAAAGATATGCCGACAGCGACTTTTTTGAAGGAAGATGTTTCTTTGCCAGATTTTTTGCAATATTGGCCTCGATTAAAGAGATATACGGATATTAAAAAATACGTATTAGCGAGAAATGACGTGGATAGAGAATATCGCTTTATTTATGAATCTGTGAGCCAACAGCGAAAAACAGAACATTTTTATGATGTGTTAAAACAACGTTTATAACAAAGAGAATGTGGCAACAAATTGGCAACAGAAAATCAGTGAGCCAAAATAATATATGCAACTGAAATAAAATAACGGAAAAAAAGATACAAACTTAAACAAATATATTTAATAGCATCTTTGAACTTGCCGAGTTTGAATAGTAACAAAATGCCGAAGAGCCGCTTAGATAGCGGCTCTTTGTTTTCTTCGTCTATAAAATGTCTATATAAAATTAATAGTTCGCCTCAATCTCGTTTTTTATGTTGATATTAAGTAAGCGCTTAAATCTTGGGTAGCTTTACTGTCTACGTTTTTGGACTCATAATGATAGTAAATAGATTTTTACTACACTCCGCTTGATAGGAGATAGAAATTTACTACATTTGGAGGTTTCATTATGAGTAAGAAACGTGCTTCAGGGCGTTCCCTGGACGAATGGATGGAACTGGTAACTGAATGCAGACAAAGTGGCCTGACAGATGCTGCATGGTGTAATGAGCATGGGATATCTCCCAGCTGTTTTTACAATGCAGTTACCCGTCTCCGCAAAAAAGCCTGTCAGATACCGGAGCCAGTTGGAAAAGCCAGCACTCTTGACCTTACATCCCATAAACAGGATGTGGTCCAGATCGCTATAGAACCGGAAACTTCTCCGGCAGAACTGGTTTCAGATAAAGATAACCGTTCTATGTACCTTGACAATCCACATACGATTGAGATCGAAGCCAGAGGACTGATGATCCGGATGAATAATACCGTCCATCCTTCCCTTCTGAAGATCCTGATGGATGCACTGAAGGAGCCATTATGTTAGCGGATATTTCAAATGTCGATGCCATTTATATCGTCTGTGGAAGAACAGACATGCGTAAATCTATTGATGGCTTATGTGCGATCATCCAGGAGCAGTTTTCCATGGAGATCGACCATGCACTCTACCTTTTCTGTGGACGCAAATGTGACAGGATCAAGGCTATCTTAAAAGAACCCGATGGGATCGTTATGATCTATAAGCGGCTGACAGCCCAGGGTTCTTACCGATGGCCGAGAGATAAGTCAGAAGTCCGGAACCTCACATGGAGGGAATTCGACTGGCTGATGTCAGGCATCGATATCGAGCAGCCCAAAGCGATCAAAACATCCTGTGCAAAGCAGTAAAACTGCACATAAAACACCCCGTTTTTCCTGTATTTTCGGCGTCTTCAGGACACACTGTTTTCCTGTTATGCTGGCAGTCTGGTCTGTTTTCTGATATAATAGAGATATCAAAAACAGGAGGAAAAAGCAGTGGCAGACAGTTCCAAAGATATCCAGCTGCGTGAGCTGAAAGATATGATCACGGACCTGAAAAATTTAATAAAAACCCTTCAGGCAACTGTCGATGCCGGAAATAAACGGGAAGAAGCCCTTACACAGGAGCGTGATAACCTGAAAGAGGAAGTGGAACTTCTCCGTAAAAAACTTTTTGGCACTTCCAGCGAAAAACGTTCCACTGATCTCCCAGGACAGCTGAACCTTTTCAACGAAGCTGAAATGGAACAGGATCCTACAGCTGCTGAAGCCGAAGAGCTGGCAGCACTGCTTCCTGAAAAAGAAGGAAAAAAGAGGAAGTCCCGCACAACAAATGCAGAGCGTTTTAAAGGTCTGCCCGTAAAAAAAGAATATCTGGATATCCCGGAAGAGGAAAGGTTCTGTCCGGTCTGCAATGCCCCACTGGAAAAGATCGGTGAGGAATTTGTGTGCCGTGAACTGGTCTTTATCCCGGCAAAGCTGAAAGTCATTGAATACTACAGTATCAGCTATGAATGCCCGGAATGCAGCAAGCGTGATCTTCCTGTTATCAAAAAAGGAAAAGATGGAAAACCGCATATGCTCTATGGGATGGCTTCTGCTGGCACAGTTGCATGGGTGATGTACCAGAAGTTCTGCAACAGCCTGCCTTACTGCCGCCAGGAAAAAGACTGGAAACAGTATGGCACATCCATCACAAGGGCAACCATGGCAAACTGGGTCATCCTTAATTCAGATGCATTCTTCCGTCCGATGTATGAATACTTTCATCGGAAACTGCTGGAGCGGGAATTCGCAATGGCAGATGAAACGCCCCTTCAGGTACTGCATGAACTGGGACGCCGGGCCCAGACAAAATCCTACATGTGGCTTTTCCGCAGTGGGGAAGATGGCGGTGTACCGATCATCCTCTATAAATACTCGGAAACCCGTGCCGGAGACAACGCGGTTGAATTCCTTCAGGGATTCAAAGGCTACCTGATGTGCGACGGGTACAGCGGGTACAATAGAGTGCCCGCTGTAAAGCGTACAGCCTGCTGGGCACATATACGCAGGTACCTGGTGGATGCAGTCCCGAAAGGCAAAAACCTGGATTACAGCCAGCCTGCTGTGCAGGGTATCCTGTATGTAGACCGTCTCTTCCGTCTGGAAGAAACGATCAAAGCCAAAAGCACAACCTTCGATTCTCTCAAAAAAGCTCGCCTTGAAAAAGAAGTGCCTGTCATTGAGGGCTTTTTGTCGTGGCTTGACTTGCAGAAACCTATCCGGGGATCCCGGATGGATAAGGCAGTCACCTATATCCAGAACCGCCGGACCTATCTTATGACCTATCTGGAAGATGGCAGATGCAGCTTTTCTAATAATCTCAGTGAGAATGCGATCCGCCCATTCACAGTAGGCCGTAAAAACTGGCTGTTCTGTGATACTCCGAACGGTGCACAGGCCAGTGCCATTGTTTATACTATGGTAGAAATAGCAAAGGTAAATGGAGTAAACGTCTATCACTATCTGACCTACCTGTTAGAGAAACAGCCTAATGATAGTATGAGTGACGAAGAACTGGAGCAGCTGGCACCATGGAACGAAGATGTCAAAGCAGAACTCAAGCGCCGGGTAGAAAGCTCCGACGAATAATCAATCATATGTGAATTGTCAAGGTACTCCGGCTGCTGAAAAGTAGTCGGATATTTTTCTGGCGATACCTGAAAATTAAGCACTTACGATATTAAAAGAAGCCAAATCTTTTTTATACTGAAGTTCAAACATTTCAGTATACCTGTTATTCAGAAGATATTTTTTATGCCCAGAAATTTGGACAGATTCATAATTCTGTTGCCGGAGATGTACATGTCAGAGGGGATTATCCGGGCTTTGCTGCAAGATTTTTCGAAGAAAATGAAATAAATCTGGAGACGATGCCGGAAGATGATGAAAGTCTCAAGAATGGAACAGGAGATTTTTCCAGAATTCGAAAAGATTCTTTTTATTGGTACAAAAAAGTCATTGAATCTTGCGGAGAAAAATTATAAAAAGATTCAGACAGAAAGCCCTTTTGGAGAATAATATTTCTTCAAAAGGATTTTTGATATATATGGATAATTCCTGATGAAAATCTTTGTTAAACCATGTATAATAGGATTTGTGGATAATAAAAAATAAAAATGGATGAGGAATGAAAATGGAGGGAAATTTAACAAAAGATCCTATTCTAAAAACGCTGACGAAACTTGCGGTTCCGATCATGGCGTCATCGTTTCTGGGGACTTTGTACAACATCACGGACATGGCCTGGATTGGTCTGCTTGGTTCGAAGGCAGTTGCAGGTGTAGGTGTTGGAGGTATGTTTACCTGGCTTTCGCAGGGACTTGCAGCTATGGCTAGAATGGGTGGACAGGTGCATGTGGCACAGTGTATCGGACGTGGAGACAGAGAAAAGGCACACGGATTTGCACAGGCGGCAGTACAGCTTGCTGCATTTATGGGAATGGCATATGGAATTCTTTCGTTGCTTTTTACCAGACAGATGGTAGGATTTTTTCAGCTTGCAGATGCACAGGCTCATGCGGCGGCAATGTCATATACGAAGATTGCCTGTGGGCTAATCGTATTTTCTTTTATGACGCTGACACTGACTGGACTTTATACGGCACAGGGAGATTCAAAGACACCTTTTATAGCGAATCTTGTCGGCCTGGCCACAAATATGGTTCTGGATCCTGTGTTGATTCTTGGAGTGGGGATGTTTCCGAAGCTTGGTGTTGTCGGAGCTGCAATTGCGACAGTGACAGCACAGGCGATCGTTATGAGTATCATGATAGTCGGAATTGTCATACAAAAGAAAGAAAATGTACTAAAAGGAACTAGGCTTTTGGCAAAAATCCCGCGGAAATATCTGCAGGGAATCTGTAAGATCGGAATTCCGACAGCAATACAGGGAATGGCATATTGTGCAATCTCCATGGTGCTGACACGTATGATCTCCGGGTATGGTGCAGAAGCTGTTGCAACGCAGAGAGTCGGAGGTCAGATTGAATCGATATCATGGAATACTGCAGACGGTTTTGCAGCGGCATTAAATGCCTTTATCGCACAGAACTATGGTGCGGGCAAAAATGACCGTGTCAAAAAAGGATATAAGGCTTCTTTGTGGACGGTTGGTATCTGGGGACTGTTGATCTCAGCTGTATTTATATGTATGCCGGAACCGATTGCCAGAATCTTTTTTCATGAACCCAAAGCAATCGCAACATCAGTTGAATATCTGATCATCATAGGTTTCAGTGAAGCTTTTATGTGTGTGGAACTGACGACAGTCGGTGCATTATCAGGGCTCGGCAGAACCCGACTTTGCAGTATCATCAGTATAGCTTTTACCAGTGCAAGAATTCCGCTGTCGATCATTCTTGGAGGTATTATGGGTCTGGATGGAATATGGTGGGCTATTTCTTCAACCTCCATTGTAAAGGGAATTATTTTTACCTGTACATTTTTATGGATCACAAGAAAACGACGGTAAACTTTCAAAAACAATGTGTGTAATACAGAACAGCAGAAAGAAAAGATTGCGGAATGGATATTTCAGGCAATCAGAGAGTATTATATGAAAAAATGCACTTTTCCGAATGACAAACTGCATCATCCGGAACTTGCCGGAAAGCCAATGGCAGTCGGTGGTGATCCGGAGGCAAGACATGGAATTGTGCTGACTGCGAATTATATTGCAAAGCGAGCCGGAATAAAAACAGGTATGGCATTGTGGCAGGCAAGGCAAGTTTGCCCGGAAATAATTTTTGTACCGCCTCGCATGGATCTTTATTTGAGGTTTTCCAGAATGGCACAGGAGATTTACAGTGAATACACGGATCAGAGAGGATTTATGTATCAAGATAAGATACTGGCACAGCTGAATGCTAAGGAACACATGATTCATCCACAAGCATATTTTCATGGATAGGAAACGCAGCGTGTCAGGAGATTGTTTTCGGATCATCATGGCGTTATATTTTACATATAAGTTTTCTTAATGCCCATCTTCTTGCCCTTCGGACAAGAAGCATCTCTCGCTCTAAAGAGCTCGGTCAATTTTTATTTACCTGTCGAACGAAGCCATTCTTTTACTGTTTCCACATCTACTTTCAATGCAAGGGCAATTTGTTCAATCGGCATATGAAGTTCTGTAAGAGTAATAGCGGTATCTTTTTTTGCAGTATTGATGCCGTCGTTAAATCCATCGGCAACACCAGCCTCATATTCTGCTTTTCTGAGTTTTCGTTCTTCCTCTTCTTTGTCGTATTCGAATATACTCATCGAGATCACCTCCGATTTATTTGCACGAAGAAATTCAGAAAGATATGCTTGAAAATAATATTAACGCATAACTCTCATTATTTTAATATATTTTTAAAATATAATTAAAGTCAACATAAACAATAAGAACCTAGACAAATCTTCCAAATGGTACATTGTATCCGGCTCCGCTTCGTGGTAGACTGTTTTCATAGTGATTTTTATGAAAAAAGGGAAGGAGTGTTTTTATGGGAAGTAAGATAAAAACAATACAGATTCTTCAGGCAGCAGGCTATATCCTTCTGGGACTGTTTCTGGTGCTGAAGCCTGATACCAGTGTGCGGGCGATCTGTTATGGCTGCGGCGTGATTGCGGCGGCATACGGACTTCTGCATGTGCTCCAGTGCCGGAAAGGTAAGGCAAAGGGCGAACTGATCCTCGGTGTGATCTTTATTGCACTTGGCATGTTCTGTCTGATCACGCCGCAGACGGTGGTATCGTTTTTGCCGTTTCTGCTTGGCGTGGTACTGATGCTGGACGGTATCAGCAAAATCCAGAGAGCACTGGATCTGCGTGTGTTGGATGCAATCGGCTGGGGCAAGCTTCTGACGATCGGGATTCTTTTGATGATCGTTGGTGTGGCTTTGCTTTTCAACCCATTCGGGGCTGTGAAGATGACGATGGTATTCTTCGGAGCCTGCCTGCTGATCGACGGGGCACTGGATTTGTTATTTTTGCTTATCGTTTTGTAAGATGTCAGGGTAAAAAGGTTCAAAAGTCGGTTTTTTCTTGTAAGAAAAGACATTTAACTTTGACATTTTTGAAATTCCAGGAGTGTGATCTATGAAACCGGAACTTGACAATCAGTCTGTTCACCTCTATGTGAGGGTATATAATTATTACAAACAGCTTATTCTGTCGCAACAGCTTGCACCTGGAAGCAGGCTGCCGTCGATCCGGCGGTGTGCGGCAGAATTGCAGATGAGCCGGACAACGGTGGAGACGGCATACATGGTGCTTGCGGCAGAGGGCTATATTATTTCCAGGCCGCAGAGCGGATTTTATGTGACGGACATCGGCAGGACGCGAAAAACGGCAGAATTTCAGAAAAGTGCCGATCAAAAAGAAAAGAAGCCGGTGCTTTACAATTTTGCGTCTGCAAGTGTTGACAGAGAAACCTTCCGGTTTGAACTGTGGAGGCGGTATATCAAAAGTGCACTGCGGCAGGATGAGCGTCTGCTCTCTTATGGAGAACCGCAGGGAGAATACGATCTGCGGGAGGTTCTGTGCAGATATTTGCAAAACAACCGAAATGTGGTTTGTACGCCGGAACATATTGTGATTGGAGCGGGTGTTCAGAGCCTGCTTCACATTCTGTGTCCGTTGATTGAGGGACGTAAAAAAATTGCGTTTTATAATCCGGGATTTCGGCAGGGGCGAGCCGTTTTTGAGGATCATGGTTTTGAACTGTGCGATCGAAAACAGGAGCAGCCGGATGTCTGCTATGTGTCACCTTCGCAGGCGACTGCCTGGGGCGATGTTCTTTCGGTCGGAGAGCGGATGAAGATACTGCGTGAAGCATCTGAAAAAAATATTTTGCTGATCGAGGATGACTACAACAGTGAATTCTGTTATTATCATCATCCATCGCCGTCCATTCAGGGTCTGGCGGGCGGAAACGGAGTCATTTATCTCGGAACATTTTCCAGGCTTTTGCTGCCGTCGATCCGCTTAAGTTTTATGGTGCTTCCGCCGGATCTTCTGGAAAAATATCAGAGACGCAGAGATTTTTATAATCAGACGGCATCCAAAACGGAACAGATCGCATTGTGTCAGTTTATCCGGGATGGTCATCTGGAAAGTCAGATTCGTAAATCCAGGAAACACTATTTAGCGAAAACAAAAATTTTGTGCAGTGAAGCGAAAAGGATTTTTGTAGAAGAGGCAAAAGTTACGGCCGGGGAGACCGGATTTGTAAGCCTTCTGGAAATTTTCGGAGCAGGAAATCTGCGGGAAGTTCTGTACAGAGCAGAAGAAAAAGGTTTTGCTTTTTTATCTGCGGATGAAAGTGAGCAAGGGATCCGTCTTGCTCTTTCCTGTGCAGCAGTTCCGGTGGAGAAGTTTTCAGAGGCGTTACAGCTGCTGAAGCAGTGTTTCTGAATTTTGCAATGAGATTTAAAAATGCTTTCGATGGAAATACCGTTTCGCATGCAGATGTGGTGATGCGAAAACATTATGAAAGGAAAAGAAAATGGCGAGACAAAAGAATAAAATATTGATGTTTTTGTTTTCTCTGATCCCGGGAGCAGGACAGATGTATATGGGATTTATGAAGCAGGGATTGTCTTTAATGACAATCTTTGCAACGTTATGTGCAGTGGGTATCTGGCTGGATATCAAGCCGCTGCTTTTCTTTGCACCGATCATTCTGCTGTACAGCTTTTTCGATGCAACCAACAAGAATTCGATGGACGCAGAAGCGTTTAAAAAATTGGAGGATCATTATCTCTGGGGTGATGACTGGATGGAGTGGAGCGAAGGCTTAAAGGACAGCATCAGCAGACGGGATGGTAAAAAGGCCATGGGAACGGTTTTGTATATCGTGGCGGCGTGCATGATCTGGAGTGTTGTCAAATATTTTGCGGACATCATCTACGGGCCGACCAGTCTGCCAGGTGCTGTGATCGCAAAGATTCCGGTTGCTGTTGTTGCTGTATTTGTTTTATGGGTAGGCCGCAAACTGATGAAGAGTGCTTCTGATGAAGAAAAAAGATTCTATCGTGGAATGCCGTATCCGTATGCACAGAGCATGGGGATCCATATGAACGGTGAGCGTATGCCAAATCCATGGGAGCGTGTGTGGAGTGATCCGCAGAGAATGCAGCATCCGGAGCAGGAGCCGGTCA
Organism: Hominisplanchenecus faecis; assembly: GCF_020687205.1. Taxonomy (GTDB): domain Bacteria; phylum Bacillota; class Clostridia; order Lachnospirales; family Lachnospiraceae; genus Hominisplanchenecus; species Hominisplanchenecus faecis. Next base: position 2,755 of record NZ_JAJEQE010000025.1, on the reverse strand, counting down.
GAGAAACGGTTGTGGAAGAAGCTGCAGCTGCACAGGAAACCGCAGAAAAAGCAAAAGTAGAACTTCGCAAAGAAAACGAAACAAAAGAGGTTGTGAAACCACAGGAAGAAAAAGCGGGGACTGCACAGGAAAATGAGACACAGACAGGCACAGAGGAAACCGATGTGGTCGAAGAAGTGGCAGAAGCTGAAAAAGAAAGAGAAATCAAAGAAACGCTTGAAACCATGGAAGCGGAAGCTGCTGTGGAAAAATCCTGAAGCATGTTTTTGTGTTTCTGACAGCAGAGCTGAGCAAGTAGCGAAGCGGATTGTGAATGTCCGCTTTACCTGAATAGTTACAAAAATCCCTTCATAAGATACAGTAAACGGACGGACTTATGGAGGGATTTTTCTGTCATTTCTACTCTTTTTGTCGATGTATATGATACCGTTTGTTCTGCTTTACGTTGTCGGTTATGCCTTTCTGAAAAAGAGAGATGCATACGGTGATTTTGTGCGTGGTGCCGGGGAAGGAATCCACACGGCATTTGCGATCCTGCCGACACTTGTCGGTCTGATGACAGCCGTAGGGATCCTGCGGGCATCGGGTTTCCTTAAATGGCTCTCGGATATCCTTGGCAGGCTTTTTGCCGGAATCGGATTTCCGGTGCAGCTTGTGCCGCTTGCAGTGGTGCGTCTGTTTTCCGCCAGTGCGGCGACCGGATTTCTTCTGGATATTTTTAAAGAATTCGGGCCGGATTCCAAGATCGGAATCATTGCATCACTGATGCTCAGCTGCACGGAAACGGTATTTTATACGATGAGCGTTTATTTTATGGCAGCAAAAGTGACAAAAACACGGTATACGCTGGCAGGTGCACTGCTTTCTGTTTTTGCCGGGATTGCCGCCAGCTTTTTTCTTGGAAATTTTCTACAGCTTTAAGGACCATTCCTGGCAGTTCCAGACGGTTGTCACGATATCCTGATAGAATTCCGGCTCATGGCAGATCAGCAGAATACTTCCCTTATATTCCTGAAGAGCTTTTTTCAGTTCTGCTTTTGCGTCAACATCGAGGTGGTTGGTCGGCTCGTCCAGCAGCAGAATATTGCTCTCACGGTTCAAAATCTTGCAGAGACGTACTTTTGCCTGCTCGCCGCCGCTCAGTACACGCACCTGACTCTCGATGTGTTTGGTGGTCAGACCGCATTTTGCCAGCATGGAACGGATCTCGTACTGTGTCATTGCCGGAAATTCGCTCCAGATCTCTTCGATACAGGTCGAAGTGTTCTGCGTATCGGACTCCTGCTCAAAATAACCGATATGCTGATAATCGCCAAGATGCACTTTGCCGGAATACGGTTTGATCAGCTGCAGAATGCTTTTCAGAAGCGTGGTCTTACCGATACCGTTTGCACCGGTCAGGGCAATGCGTTCGCCGCGTTCCATGCGGATATTTAACGGTTTTGTCAGCGGTTCGTCGTAACCGATCACCAGATCGTTTGTCTCGAAGATCATCTTTCCGGAAGTACGGGCCGTTTTAAAGTGAAACTCCGGCTTTGGTTTTTCACGATCCAGTTCGATGATGTCCATTTTGTCCAGTTTTTTCTGGCGTGCCATCGCCATATTCCTTGTAGCGACGCGGGCTTTGTTGCGGGCAACGAAATCCTTGAGGTCGCTGATCTCCTGCTGCTGGCGGTTGTAGGCAGCCTCAAGCTGGGCTTTCTTCATGGCGTAGACTTCCTGGAATTTATCGTAATCGCCCGGATAGCGGTCAAGTCTGCAGTTTTCCATATGATAGATCAGGTTGATGACGCTGTTCAGGAACGGAATATCATGGGAGATCAGAATAAAGGCATTTTCATAATCCTGGAGATAGCGTTTCAGCCATTCAATGTGCTGCTCATCCAGATAGTTGGTCGGCTCGTCCAGAAGTAGGATGTCTGGTTTTTCCAGCAGAAGCTTTGCCATCAGTACACGGGTACGCTGTCCGCCGGAGAGGTCGGTTACATCACGGTCAAGCCCAAGCTCTTCCAGACCGAGTGCACGGGCGATCTCGTCTACTTTTGTGTCGATCATATAGAAATCGTGCTGCTCTAAAAGCTCCTGATATGTGCCGGTCTCGGCGAGCAGACGTTCCATTTCTTCCGGTGTGGCATCGCCCATCTGTTCATACATACGGTTCATTTCCGCTTCCATTGCAAATAAAAACTGAAAAGCAGAACGCAGGACATCACCGATCGTCATGCCCTTTTCCAGGACAGAATGCTGATCCAGATAGCCGACACGGACATTTTTTGCCCATTCGACCGTTCCCTCATCCGGTGTCAGTTTTCCGGTGATGATATTCATAAACGTGGACTTGCCTTCTCCGTTTGCACCGATCAGGCCGATATGTTCGCCTTTGAGGAGACGAAAAGAAACATTGTCGAAAATCGCACGGTCACCAAAACCATGCGTCAGATTTTTTACATTTAAGATCATAATTACTCCTGTCAAATTTTGTGAAGTTATGAAAGTTGTGAGATGCCATATGAATTGTTTCGTACTTCGTACTTTCACAATTCTTTCTACGCTCCGCTTCGGTCGGGGCGGGTTCCAAGGTCTTTCATCCACTTATGAGCAAGCTCATGTGGATTTAGATCTTTTGATCCTGGCATTTTATGATGTTGGGGTCAAAAGATGCCATACGAATTGTTCCGTACTTCGTACTCCCACAATTCTATCCAATATTCGCATATCGTGAAGCTTACGCTCCACTTTTATGCTCATATCGGGG
>NZ_JAJEQE010000024.1 GCF_020687205.1 Hominisplanchenecus faecis | reverse complement strand
AATGTGCAAAATGAACAATTCCAGGGAAGGCACTTTTACGTGCCCTTCGGGGAATTCGTTCATTTGCACATGCAATATTATTCTTTTGCAAACAGTATTTTAAAATGTGCGGCATTTCCATTCCTTACACCTGCCAGGAAACCACCGACAACTTTTTATTTTTGATACTCAAAGCTCTCTTTCACCATTTCTGCGGTATGATAGCTTTCTCCCTCTTCTTTCGGTGCTTCTCCATAGGAAAAATCCAGTACTTTTCCGTCATGGTATACCGATATCCAGTAACCTTCATAGGTAAAATCTCTGTCATACAGATTGAGTGTAATTTCTACTTTGATGGCAAACTGATATCCTGCTTCGGTTTCTTTGCGTTCTACGGTATCTGAAAGTGCAGTGATATTACTGTAACCTTCCAGTTTTTTGGCAAGAAAATCGGCATCACTCATCTGTTTCAGGGAATCGGCATCCTGATCTGTCTCGGTATCGGTAATGGAAAAGTAGGCGGTGCTTGGCACAACAACGCAAAAGCGATCGTCGGTCGTCCAGTCGGTGAGCGGCAGATAGAGGCTGTCTTCTCCAATCTCATCTTCTTGTTTGTTTGCAAAATTATCCGGATTCCAGAGGGCGGTCGGCAGATTTACGGAAAAGGAGTAATCTTCAAATACAAGATTCTGATAAAAAATGCCTTCTGTCTGGGAAACCGTTCCTGCTTTTACTTTATATCCGAGAATTTCTTTTTCTTGCATCCGGCTGTTCTCTGTCTCTGTTTCCGTATTTTGTTTTTCAGATGCTTTGTTTCCTACTGCTCCGCATCCGGTAGACATACTGCACACAAGTGCTGTAATTGTTAAAACTGCAACAAGTTTTCTTTTCATATATTAATTTTCTCCTTATTTTTTACGTTTTTTCTTAATAATCTGTCAGTGCGGCTGCTTTTCAAAATGTGGAGCAGCTTATTTTGCTGTCGAACAGGCAACAAAGAAACGGGAAGCCTCCCCCCCGTTTCTTCCGAACATTTTATATTGTTTATAATCTTACTGTTTTTCCATTATCTTTATCAAATGATATCCCGTTCAAATTCCTTTTTAACCTTTCAGTCTCAGAGATATGAATCTGAGTCTCAAAGTTTATAACTTTTAGAAAAATGCGATTTTCTCTGCTGCATACTGCATGATCTGTGCTGCATCGTTTGTGTCTACACTCCCGTCTCCGTTTACATCGGCACTTTCGGATGCTGCATCATCCAGTTCACTCAGCTCTGCTGCATATTTCAGGAGTTCTGCACTATCGCTTGTAGTAACTTCGCCGTCGCCATTTACATCACCTTTCAGTCTTGCATCTGCAACTTTCAGGGTCAATGTCTTAACTGCTTCGTCTACTGCACTCTGTACTGCATCGTCGTTATTATAAACTTCTTTTGCTGCTGCGAGCACTTCGTCCAGACCTGCAATGGTAGATGCTGTGTAGCTGGATTCTGCTGCAAGAATCTCTTCTGCTTTTGCGATCATTGCTTTCAGAGCTGCTTTGTTGCCTTTCAGTTCCAGTCCTTCGATTGCTGTGATGATATCGCTGTATGCATTCTTGATATCGGTGCTTTCTTTGTCTGCATTGCTGATGACTTCTTTTGCTGCCTCAATTGCTTTTTCCAGTGCATCCAGGCTGTCTTTTGTATAGTTGCCATCCAGCAGATCTTCTGCTGCTTTTACCAGATTTTCAAGAGAACTTACATCGGCTCTCTTTGCCAGAGCTGCGATTTCTGCAAGAACTTTGCTTGCTGCTTCGTTTACTTCTTCCTGTGTTGCATCTTTGTTTTCCAGAACTTCCTGTGCTGCTTTTACTGCTTCACTCAGAGCTTTGGCATCGTCTTTATAGTTGTCTGCCTGAGCCAGAAGGTCTGCTGCTGCCTCGATTGCTGTCTGCAGATGCAGTTTCTGTACTGCACTTTCCAAATTCTTGAATGCTGCAAGAAGGTTGGTTGTTGCTTTATCCAAATCTGCTGAAGTTGCATTTTCGTTTGCTCTTACTTCTTTTGCTGCATTCAGAGCTTCTTCTACTTTGCTCCAGCTGTCTTTGGTATACAGGCTGGAATCCTGTTTTTCGATCAGGCTGATCAGACGGTCAAGACCTTCTCCTGTGATATCTTCTGCACTCGGATTTTTCTTTTCCAGAGCTGCGATTGCATCTGTCAGAGCATCTGTCAGACTGTCGATGCTGCTCTGATCGTCTTTTGTGAGGTCTGTTCTTGCCAGGAGTGCTTCTGCTGCTTCTGCAAGATTCTTCACGGTTTCTGCTGTTACATCTGTGTAAATGCTCAGGTCTTCCGGTACTGCTTCCAGAATGGCTTTCAGTTTGCTTACATCTGCCGGATCTTTTGCTTCTGAATCGTTGGTCAGTGCGTCAATGGCATCATTCAGAGATGCTGCGATGCTGTTAACAACGCCCTGTTTTTCTTCGGTTGCGTTGGTCAGTTTTGCATAGTCGCGGATTGCTTCTGCTGCTTTTACGATTGCTTCCAGAGTATCTGTGTTTTCGTATTTGCTCAGATCTGCCGGAACTTTTGCCAGTGCATTGTCGATACCTGTCAGATCTACATCTTCTTCTGCGATCGTGATAGACTGTTTCAGTGTCAGATCATCGGATGCTCCGCCTGCCATCAGAGTACGTGTGCCGTCTGCAACGATCCATTTATCTTTTGTGCCGTCTTCTCTCTCGGTCAGTTCAATGGAATCATCCCAGTAAGAGAGCATATGTTTTTCTACGGTCATGGTTGCTGTCTTGGTTTCACCCGGTTCGATATCTTCTACACGGTCAAATGCTACCAGCTGTTTCTCTGCTACCTGTACGTTGCTTGGTACTTCTGCACCGTCATCGATATAGAGCTGTACAACATCGTCACCTTCCACTTCACCGTTATTGGTTACATCTACGGTTACGGTGTAAGTAAAGTCACCGTTATCTACAACATTCATATTGGAGTAGTCGAAATCGGTGTAAGATAATCCATAACCAAACGGATACTGATATTCTGCTCCGTCTTCGGAATCATACCACTTGTAACCGATGTTCAGACCTTCGTCATAATGAGCAGTGTAGCTCTTCTGGCTCTGATCACCTGCACGGTACTTGTTGTAGTTGTTTCCGGATGAGGAATCTTTATCATAATAGCCATAAGTTAACAGTGTATCGTTGTTTGTCTTTGGCAGAGATACGGTCAGTTTACCACTTGGGTTTACTTTACCGGTCAGGATTTCTGCCAGAGCCGTTCCTGCGGCCTGTCCTGCATAGAACGGGCAAACCAGTGCGTCTGTGTCATCAAGCCAGTCTCCCTCGAAAGAATATCCGCTTCGTCCGAAGGTTACCAGTACGAATTTATTTCCTGCAGCTTTTGCTGCTGCCTGTACCTGTTTGATCTCATCCAGTTCATCAAGAGAAAGATCGTAATCTGTCTGGAATACCGGACCATGTCCTGTTGCACCTGTTCTTGTGAACATAACAACTTTTGTATTTGGTTTGGAAGCTGCTTCGATTGCTGCATTCATGTCTTCTTCTGCTTTGGTCGGTGTGATCCATCCAAGTTTGACACCCTGATCACGGTAACTGGAAGACTGCTGTGCTGAAACGGTAATCTTATATTTGTTTCCTGCTGTCAGTTTTACAGATGCTGTCTGATAATTCAAACCTTCTGTTGTATAGTAATCCCATGATACGCCATCGCTTGCTTTTGCACTGGAGGATACTTCATCATCGAGACCTTCTACTTTCACTTTTGCAGAACCGCCGTTTGTCTGAATAACAAACTTATATGTTCCATCTGAAGGTGCTTCGATATAACCGATCCATTCTGCTTCTTCGCCATCTTCCAGGGCATTTCCTGTCTCATCGTTCTGGAAGGATCTTCCGTTTGTAGTGGTTACCAGATGTACATCATCCACTACAGTCGTATTTACTGCGGAACCTGTTTCCGGTGTTTCTGAATCTTCATCGCTCAGAACAACTGCGGTATCTGTGTTATCTGCACTCTGCGGAGCACCTGGACCTCCTGGACCTCCTGGACCTCCTGGACCTCCCGGACCTCCTGGGAATCCACCGCCGCCTCCGCTTGAGAGGTCGCCTTCTACGATCTTGTCGGTCATCTTCCAGCCTTTTTCTGTCATTTCTTCATCGGTATATACATTCGGAATGCTGACACCATGGATATCATCCAGAATGTAACCGTTGATGTTTGCATCTTCGCCGGCAATTTCTTTTGTAGACTCCAGAGGTGTTGTCATATACTGCAGAACACCAAAGGAACGCTCACCGCCGGTACCGCCGATCAGGTTGGTTGCACCGTATCCGATGTAAGCAACGCTGTTGTCACCTGTGTAATCGTCTTCTGTCAGAGGAAGTGCATCGTTTTCATTCTTCAGAAGTACAATACCTTTCTCTGCGATTTCTTTTGCTACTTCATTGTCTTCTTCGTACAGACCGTCTGCTTTATCCTGGTCATAAGTACGCTCAAATTTGATTCTGCTATCTGCGATGTTATCATAATCAGAGGACCACTGTCCGAATTCGTCTTTGACTGCACGGGAAGTATCCTGTTTTACATATCCTTTGCCGTCCAGTTCTACCTGATTGAGGTATCCGGCTACACCAAGAGAATACAGTGCATGTCTTGCTGCAGTATCCAGATCGTCCATCGTCAGATAGCCCTGAGCTACTGCGGAACGGAATGCTTTGTCGATGCTTCCTGCACCGCTCTGTGAAATATCGGTTCCAAGGATCATAGATAATTCTTCTTTATCAGCACCCCAGTCCGGAACCATGGAGCCTTCCCAGTTCCACATGTCTCGAAGGATTTCAACCTGCAGATGGTAGTTGGAAGATACATAATAACCATTCATACGGTTGTAAGTTCCCATGATCGATGCCAGGTTTGCATCTTTTGCTGCTTTTTCAAACGGATACAGGTAAGCGGTATGTAACGTCTGTTCTCCGACTCTTACCCACAGAGAAGTATCACCGTCTGTTGAATATGCACCGATGTGTTTTGCCATCGGGATACCGCCTGTTGATTGGATTCCTTTTGTCTGTGCCGTTGCCAGCATTGCAGTCAGCAGATAATCTTCACCGAACGTATCTTTGGATCTTGCCCAGTGTGTTGTTCTGCTCAAATCCATCTGCATACCAAGCTGCCATCCGGAACCGATGGAAACCTGCTCACGTCCAAGTGCTTCACCGTATTTCTGAACGGCATCTTCGCTCCAGGTCTGGGAAGCTACCAGCTGCAGTGGGAAGTTTGTTGTCTCTACATAAGTATCTGCGTCACTTGTGCTTGTACTTACACCGGAAGGACCATCATGCATACGCGTCTCAGGAACGCCAAGTCTTGGAATACCGGTCATATAACCTACACCGTCTCGTGATTCCGGGTCTTTGTTCATGGATACCATGTGGATCTTCTCGTCATAGGTCATGGAAGCGATCAGGGCATCCAGTGTTTCTTCCAGTTTGTCACCTGTCATGGATTCCATATCACCTTTGTCATAGGAATCTTCGTAGGTTGTGTCTTCCAGCTGTACGTCTGCGGACTGTTTGAATGTGTCATCCACGTAGTCTGTCTGCGTGTTGAATTTCACAGCAGAACCATCTTCATTCTTTACCGTTCCATTTTCACCAAAAACAGTTCCTCCGACTCCACCATCGTTTTTCAGATTGGCTTCTGTGTACTCATCGTTCTGTTTTGCCATGGTTACCAGTGCACCGTTGGAAAATACCATACTTCCTGCCAGTGTAAGGGCAAGCATTTTTCTGACTTTCTTATACTTCATTTTATGCTCCTTTCTTTCCCCGGCTGCCTTCGCAGTCCGGACATCTTTTTTTGTGCCTCTTTAAGATGTCTCCATTATAGGAAAAAGAAAGGGGTGATTCCATGTGTTTTTCTTTGACGCAGATAGAATTTTCTTTGGTCTTATTTGAATTTTCTTCGGGCTTATTCTTTTTTCACATAAATTTCCCATGGAATCCAGACATAGTTTCCGTCTGTATCTGCATCTTCAATGCAGTCTTCCAGCTTTTCTCCATTTTTTACTGCTTCGACCATTTCTAGCAGTGTTTTCGCATACAGTTTCTGGTCTGAGCAGACGTTTCCCAACATTTTTCCATCATCCACCGCTTTTTTCGCTTCATCGGTACCATCTATTCCTGCGATCTTTATATTTTTCAGATACTGTTTCTGTTTTTTCTTTTTCACCTCTGTCTGTTTTTTTTCAACAGCCTCCACTGCACCGAGTGCCATCTCATCGTTATTGGCCAGCACCAGTTCTGTATAAAAATCCTCCTGACCAAGCCATCGCTCCATCAGTGCTTCTGCCTGTGTCCGGTCAAAGTTTGCACTTCCGCCTTCAACTTTCTGCAGTTTCATGCCGCCTTCTTCCAGGGCTTTGACGACGTATTCTGTCCGGATCGCCGCATCCTGATGGCCACGCTCCCCTTCCAGAATCACATAAGAAACTACACCATCTCCGTTGATATCGATGGAAGATGGATCTTTTTTCCAGGCATCCAGCACGATCTGTGCCTGTAGTCTTGCGGATTCTTTTGCATCTGAGCCAAGATAGTAAGCTTTTTCATACCATTCGATATCCTGTTCTACCGGCTGGCGTTCAAAAAAGATTACCGGAATATCTGCATCTTTCGCTGCACTGACGATACTTCCGGCACTGGTGCGGTCAACCAGATTCGCACAGAGCACATCGCATTTTATATCGATAAAGCGTCGGATCTGACTGTTCTGCAAAAGTTGATCTGCCGCTGCATCCTGCATTTCCAGCTCCAGGTTGTCAAATGCCTCTTCCGGATCCCGGACAACCGTAAAGACATTTTTGATAATAGAGCCGAGAAAGGCATCTTTTTCATTATACAGAGCAATCCCTACTTCTGTCTTTGTCTTTTCGGTTTCCTGCGTTTTCTGGCATCCAGAAAGACACAGCATCACCGGAAGCAGCAGTACGACCATCTTTTTTATTTTTTTCATTCTGCCCTCTCCCCCTTATTTTCGCGGAAACAGCATATCTTCATACTTTTCTGAAAAAATCTCCTGGTTTCCAATGGTATAACTTTCGAGTGTCTGCTCTTTTGGTCTCTTGTTATTCTCAACGATTTCCATTGCCTGCATAATCGCCTGATATCCGAGATAATATTCCGGTACAATATTTACCGCCTGGATTTTTCCCTCTTCCATGAATTTCAAAATCTCACGGTCGTATCCAAATCCATACAGAGGAAATTTTGTATTTTCTTTTACCTGAATTTCTACCATTTCTTTTAAAATAGATTCGTTCATGGATATCAGTACGGCATTTTCTCCGGAATCTTTGATTTCAGAAATACGGTTTCGAATTTCTTCTTCCGAACGCTCCATACAATTTGTCACCTTTGCCTCTTCATCAAGACCGATCATTCCTTCATCCTGTTCCAGCTTTTCATAGGCACTGCCAAACACATAGATATGGGAATTGTCTTTTTGCTCTTCCAGAATCCGTCTGCCGAGCAGTATGCCTCTTTGCTTTTCATCGGAAGAGAGATTGCACAGACTTCCTTTTGGATTTTCTTTTGCATTGAGACAAAACAATTTTCCCTGAGTATCTGCTTTTTCGACTACGGAAGCCAGAATCACATTGGAATCACAGCGAACGATCACCATATCTTTTGTTTTGCACTGTTCTTCCAGTTTTTCTTTTATGGTGTCAGCATCGGTTCCAAACAGATTAAGATAATAAACCTTTGCACTCTTTCCTTTCAGGGCTTCTTTGATTCCTGCTTTAAAGTTTTCGTATTCCACTTTCTGATCATCATCCAGGGCAACTGTGATATTGTACACTTTTTCCTGATCTTCATTGAAAATCAGATTGGTAAAGACAGCAAGCATCAGAAAAGCAAGTACTAAAAACCAGATACAGACCAGCATCACATTTCTTTTTTTCATATCTCTTCCTTTCCTCATCGCACTACCGGGATCCGAACGGTCACACTCGTTCCTTCATCCGGTTCTGATTCAATGAAAAGTCCGTAATTTTCGCCATAATACAGTCTGATTCTCTGATTTACATTTTTGACTCCGATACCGGAATGACCGCCTTCTGCCTTTGCCTCTCCGGCAAGCAGGCTCTGCACTTTATCTTCTGTCATGCCCCATCCATTGTCCCTGACGCACATTAGAAGATCCTCTCCTTCCAGATGGCTCGTGATCCAGATTTCGCCTTCATCTTCCATATGAATGATGCCGTGTGCGATGCTGTTCTCAACCAGCGGCTGCAGCACCAGTTTCAGTGTGGTCAGTGTTTCGGTTCCTTCTTCCATCTCTATATGATAAGTGAACTGATTTTTGTATTTCAGATTCTGGATGTAAAGATAACTCTTCACATGTTCAAATTCTTCTTTGACGGTAATCACATTTTTTCCTTTGCTCAGACTGATTCGGAAGAATTTTGCCAGCATCACGACTGCTCTTGCCGCTTCTTTCGGTTTCTGGTTTTCAATCATCCATACGATCACATCCAGTGTATTATAAAGAAAATGTGGATTGATCTGCGACTGCAGTGTATCCATTTCCAGTTTCCGCTTCTGTTCATGTTCTTCATTAATATTGCGTATCAATTCCCGAATTCTGGCCGTCATCTGCATCAGTGCTTCACCGAGCCGGTTAATCTCATAGATACCGGATTTTTCCACGGAAATATCCATATTGTTGCTCTGAATCTGCTGTACTGCTTTTTGCAGACTTCGAAACGGGCTGGTCACAAAATACGATACCAGCATATTCAGCAGTATCAGGATTGTCACAAAACTCATCGCCATCAGAAGATAAAACGAAATGGCACGCCCTCCGGTCTGTTTCCATGCCGAACTTTCTTTTTCTGTCACAAGCATCCATCCGGTATAGCCGATATTCTGCACGGAAAAATACGTTCCATCCTCTTTGCGTCTTCCATTTCCCGAAAGTGCTCTGCGGCTGCAGGCTGCTTTTTCTTCTTCTGTCAACAGCCACTTCTGAGGATGATAGACGATGTTTCCATCACGGTCTGTCAGATATACGCTTTCACCACTTGCCGTATCTTCCATTACCTGTTCAAGCCCGCTGTATTTCAGACTGACCAGCAAAACTCCTTTTTCCTGACTGCTTCCTTTCGTCAGCAGTACCGGTCTGCACATGGCAAGTGTCCATTTATAATTTTCGGTCCCACTTTCAAATAAATTCTGCACATGCGGTGCATAAAAAGCAATATTTTCACTCCTTTGCATGGCATCCTGAAACCATTCTTTCGAGGTGACATCTGCTTCTTTTTTCTTCACTGCTGCCGGAACGGTAAAGACAACTTCGCCGTCTGCATCAAAAAGTGTGATGTTTTCCACGGCAGATTTACTGCTGTCATAGAGCAGTTCAAATGCTTTTGTCATGTCGTGGACCTGATAATCCACATTCATAATAACATCATAATAAACAGCATCCGACAGCTGCATTATACTTCTGAGCCACGAACTGATCCCTGTATTAAAACGATAACTGTCTGCTTCCACTTCCTCCATCATCTGACTGTCCGTCCGACGTTCGAACATCTGCAGTGCAAAAATCCCGATCAGCAGTGCAATGATCAACGATGCACACATGCAGGCAACCGTCACAACATAACTTAAGCGAAATTCTTTTCTCTTTTTTCTCTTAATGTCCATTCTTACGGAACCTGCTCGGCGATACGCCATATGTCTTTTTAAATACACTGCTGAAATAATAAGGATCTGTATAACCGACCTGCTGTGCGATCACATATGTCTTTTCTTCGGTCCGGTTCAGAAGCTCCGCCGCTTTTTTCATGCGGATACTTCTGACATAAGCCACATAATTTTCTCCGGTTTCTTTTTTGAATATGGTCGAAAAATACGACTGGCTCAGATTCAGCTGCTCGCAGACAATCTCCACGGAAAGCTCCGGATTCATGTAATTTTTTTCCACATAAGTCTTGGCTGTCTGAATGATTTTTCCAGAATTCTGGGCACGTTTTTCTTCGAGACAGATGCGGATTTTCTGACACAATTGTATAAAAAATTCCTGGATTTCTTCCCTGCTCTTCATATGCATGAGCATTTCATGCCCGTTTTCTTCATAACCAAAGAAACGGCGTTCATCCAGATGATACTGCCAGATCAGCTGTGACAGACAGTTGTAAAGTTCTGCAATATAATTCTGATACTGCCGCCAGCTGATGCGGACACCATCCATCTTTCCAAGGAGACGTCCCACTTCTTCAGCAATTTTTTCTTTTGTTCCGAATTTTACTGCCCGGATCAGTTCATTTTCTTCTTCACTGCCGAATAGTAGAATATCCTGTCCTTCCGGCTCCACATCCTGTATATAAATGCTTCTTCCTCTTCCCATGATCATACGGTAGCCAAGAGCTTCTCTCGCCTCGTAAAGTGACATCGGGAGTTGTTCCACGTTCTTTTTCTCTGTTCCGACTCCGACTGTGATCACAAAGGAAAATAATTTTTCACCATCTTTTACAAGGCAGTCCAGAGTTTTCAGCAAAACTTTGAGGTTATGCTCTTTTTTCAGTGCAAAACACACACCGATTTCTTTTTCCATCGGAAAGAGATCGTAGGCATAATTTTCCGTGAAAACATTCTGGAACAGCTTTTCCACGCAGAGATAGACTGCACTCTCGCTTATTTTTTCTTTTGTGCGGATGCTTAAGAATGCCCCGACCCACCGGTCCGCCTTCAAAATCAGAATACCCCGCTTTTCGGATGCCGCCAGCGTTTCTTTTCCCATCTTGGTTCTCTGCATCCATTCCTGATAAAACTTCTTTTTCTGGAGTGCTTCTTTTTCCTGATAATTTTCCTGTATCTGGCGAATATCTCGCAACCGGTCAAAACTCTGATCCAGCGTTCTTTTGATTTTTTTCAGGATTGTCATCATTTCTTCTTTGTCTACCGGTTTTAATATATATTCTTTTACACCGAGGCGAATTGCCTGTCTTGCATATTCAAATTCTCCAAATCCGGAAAAAATAACGATTTCTTTTCCCGGATATTCTTCTCTTACTTTCTCAATAAACTCAAGTCCTGTCATAAATGGCATCTGGATATCCGTGATGATCACATCTGGCTCATAAATCGCCATTTTTTCCAGTGCATCTTCTCCATTCTCGGCATCTGCCACGACTTCAAACCCCAGATCTTCCCATGGAATCTGAAGTAAAATACTCTCGCGTACTTCCGCCTCATCATCTACCAGCATAATTTTATACAAAATACTTTCACCCCCGCTGTAACTTTTACAGATATTTCAATGCTTCCCTTAAATTTGCCGCCGGAAGCAGGCGGATTCCTTCCACTTTCCCAATTGAAGGCATGGAAACTGCCGGCAGAATGATCGTCTCAAAGCCCAGTTTTTTTGCCTCTGCCACTCTCTGTTGTGCCATGCTGACGGCACGGATCTCGCCGCTCAAACCAACTTCTCCGAATGCCAGTGTTTTTTCGTCAATCGCAATGTCTTTGTAGCTAGAGATCAGTGCAAGCACGATCGCCAAGTCGATCGCCGGCTCGTTCATGCGGATCCCTCCCGCAATGTTGACATAGGCATCACAGGTTGATAAATGCATACCGATGCGTTTTTCGATCACAGCCATCAGAAGCCCGACTCGGTTGTAGTCGGTGCCGGCTGCCGTCCTTCTTGGCATCGCAAGATTGCTGCGGCACACAAGTGCCTGAACTTCTACAAGAATCGGCCTTGTTCCTTCCATGGAACAGGACACGATTGATCCGGATGCTCCCTGCGGCTTGCCGCTTAACATATATTCCGATGGATTTTTGACTTCTTTTAATCCGCTCTGGCACATTTCAAAAACACCGATCTCGTTGGTAGAGCCAAATCGGTTCTTGACGCCGCGAAGGATGCGGTAGGCTGCATGGCGGTCACCCTCGAAATACAGCACGGTATCAACCATATGCTCCAGAACTCTCGGTCCTGCGACAACTCCTTCTTTTGTCACATGTCCGACAATAAAAATGGAGATTCCCATACGTTTTGCGATCTGCATAAATACAGAAGTAGCTTCTCTTACCTGCGATACACTTCCCGGTGCGGAGGAAACGTCTTCCTGATACATCGTCTGGATCGAATCGATCACTACAATTTCCGGCTGCACACGCTCGATCACCCCCTGGATCGTCTCAAGGCTGGTCTCACAGAGCAACAGCATTTCCTCTCCGAAACTTCCGATTCTGGACGCTCGCAGTTTAATCTGCTGAAGCGATTCTTCACCCGATATATACAATACTTTTTTGCCTTTTTCTGTAAGATTTTTGCAGACCTGCAAAAGAATGGTTGATTTTCCGATACCCGGATCACCGCCGACCAGAACCAGCGATCCGGCAACAATGCCTCCGCCAAGCACACGATCCAGCTCTTCAAATCCGGTCGCTGTGCGTATCTCGCTCTCTGTCTTGATCCCGGATAATTTCACCGGCTGTGCCTCATGTATCCTGGCCGCCAGGCTCTCTGTTTTTTTACTGCTTTTTCCCGTCTTCCCGGTCACGACGGTCTCCTCGACCAGTGTATTCCACTCTTTGCACGCCGGACACTGTCCCAGCCATTTTGCAGACTCATAACCGCAGTTCTGACAGAAAAAAATTGTTGATTTTTTTGCCATGTTCCCTCCTTCAAAGAACACTGCCGATTCTTTCCGGCAGATATTTCTGTTTTGTTTTTCTCGTCATCACAGCAAAAAGGGAACGTCCGTCCCGACGCTCCCCTTTTTCTTATGCTGAGAAGATTCTCAATTTTTATAATGATTCTTCATAATTCAAAACACTTGCTGTCAGAATCAGATTATTACATTTTTTCGATGCGAACTGCCGCACTTTCTGTGCTGTCAAGCTCTACGCTCAGTACCAGTTTTCCGCCGAGGTTTGTCTTCATCTCGCCAACTTCCTTATCATCGACAAATACCTGATAGCTTGTCTCCTCTTCCAGCTCTACGGTAATCTGTGCATCGGTCGGGCACTCTACGGTAAAGCTCATACCATTCTCGGTCGCTTTCAAATGGCTGACTGCGGTTCCCGGTACGGATTCGTAAACAAACATGCCATTTCTCTCAAGCTTTGTGATCTCCTTGAAAGTTTTTACTTTATACAGATCGCCGTCATGCTCAAAATCGGATTTTTTGGATTTGGCCGGCAGCTCATAATTACCAAAACTGATCGTTCCATCTGCTTCTGTGCGTATCAATTCACTTACTACTGACATATCTATGCCCTCCTGGTATTCTCTTTTGTCGCTTTATCCCACTGTCAAACCAGCTTTCTTTCAAGTCCAATGCACGAAAACTCAGTGTATGATTTTGACTGGATTTGCTGATATTCAAATCAAACGCATGTGAAAGTGTTCAACAGTTATGGGATTTCTCCTCGACTTTTGTCTTATTTTACCATAATCGAACTTACTTATCCAGAGCTTTTTCACTTTTCACAGAAAATTTAATTTCTTCTTTAGAAACGCCAAGCAGTACTTTATCCCCTGCTTTTACCTTGCCCTCCAGGATCTCTTGTGCCAGTGCATCTTCTACTTTCGTCTGGATCGCACGTTTCAGCGGTCTTGCACCGTATTTTTCATCAAAGCCTGCTTTTGCGATCAGTTCTTTTGCAGCACTTGATATCTTCAGTGTGATATCCATCTGCTCTTTGCAGCGTTTTGCGAACTGCTCCAGCAGGATCTCTGCGATCCTGGTGATATTCTCACGGTTCAGTGCATGGAAGACGATCGTCTCATCGATACGGTTTAAGAACTCCGGTTTGAACATCCGGCGTACCTCTTCCATCACACTGCCTTTCATATATTCATAGTTGTGCTTCTCATCGTCCACCGATGCAAATCCCAGCTTTTTCGGGGAAATGATCGACTGTGCTCCGGCATTGGAGGTCATGATGAGGATCGTATTCTTGAAATCCACCTGTCTGCCCTGAGAATCGGTGATGTGTCCGTCGTCCAGCACCTGAAGCAAAATGTTAAATACATCCGGGTGTGCTTTTTCAATCTCGTCAAACAGGATCACGGAATATGGATTTCTGCGGACTTTCTCAGAAAGCTGTCCACCTTCTTCATATCCCACATATCCAGGAGGGGAACCTACCAGTTTTGAAACACTGTGTTTTTCCATGTATTCGGACATATCAACGCGGATCATGGCGTCTTCACTTCCGAAAACGGTCTCTGCCAGTGCTTTGGAAAGCTCGGTCTTACCGACACCGGTCGGACCAAGGAACAGGAAAGAACCGATTGGACGTTTCGGATCTTTCAGTCCGACACGGCCTCGTTTGATGGCTTTGGCAACAGCAGTTACGGCCTCATCCTGACCTACAACTCGTTTATGCAGTGTAGATTCAAGCTTTAAGAGGCGACCGGATTCTTTTTCTGTCAGGCGGCTGACCGGTATTTTCGTCCATACGGCTACCACATCTGCTACATCTTCCTCGCCAACTGTCAGTTTCTTGCCGGAACGTTTGCGATCCATCTTTTTCTGTTCTTTTTTCAGCTCTTCTTCTACTCTGATCTGTTCTTGTCCAAGATTAGAAGCCTCTTCAAAATCTCCGAGAACGATGCTCTCTTCTTTTTCTTTTAAAATCTGCTCCAGTCTCTGCTGAAGCTTTTCAAGCTGCTTCGGTACCTGATATCCTTTGAGCTGCTTTCTTGATGCTGCTTCATCCATCAAATCGATCGCCTTATCCGGAAGGAAACGGTCGTTGACATAACGTTTGGAAAGTTTCACTGCTGCATCCAGGGCTTCGTCGGAGATCCGAACACCATGGTGTTCCTCATAGTATGGACGGATTCCTTTTAAGATTTCAAGCGTCTCCTCCTCGCTCGGCTCTTCTACCATAACCGGCTGGAAACGTCGCTCCAGTGCCGGATCTTTTTCGATGTATTTTCGGTACTCCTCGATCGTGGTGGCACCGATCAGCTGGATCTCTCCTCTGGAAAGGGACGGTTTTAAAATATTGGAGGCATCCATGGCTCCTTCTGCTCCGCCTGCCCCGATGATCGTGTGCAGCTCATCGATAAACAGCAGCACATCGCGGCTGTCCGTCACTTCCTGGATCACTTTTTTGATGCGTTCCTCAAACTCGCCGCGGTATTTGGAACCAGCAACCATGCTCGCCATATCCAGTGTGACCACGCGTTTGTTCTGAAGCATCGGTGGAACGGCTCCGAGCACTATCCGCTGTGCCAGCCCTTCTGCGATCGCCGTCTTGCCGACACCCGGCTCACCGATCAGGCACGGATTGTTCTTCGTCCTGCGGCTTAAAATCTGCAAAATACGCTCGATCTCTGCGTCACGGCCGACGATCGGGTCCAGCTCGCCCTCTGCTGCCATCTCTGTCAGATCACGGCTGTACTGATCCAGCACCGGAGTCGCACCGCCGTCCCTTCTTGCCTTTTCTTTCTGTGCCAGCTCTTTGTACATGGACTCCTCAATCCCCATCGCACTAAGAACGCTGAGGTAAAGTTTGCGGATATCGATCTCCATCGTGTGCAGCAGTCTGGTTGCCACGCATTCCGTATCTTTTAAAAGTGCCAGAAGCAGATGCTCCGTCCCCACTTTTTCCATATGGAAGAAATCCGCCTCATGCACGGCATTCTCAAGAATGATTTCGGTCCTTGGCGTATAGTCGGTCTCTTCTGTCAGGGTATCTCCCTCTGATGTGATCAGATTTGCAACTAAAGTGCGAATCTTGACGGTGTCTGCACCGGACTCTTTTAAAAGGATCGCCGCCGTGCCTTCGCCTTCTTCTAAAAGTCCAAGCAGCAGATGCTCGGATCCTATGTATCCATTTCCATTATTTTTGGCTGCCTTTTTTGCCAGCTTTAATACTTTTTCTGCATTTTCTGTAAAACGCTCACGCAATCTTATCGCCTCCTGTCTTTCTTTTTACAGACTTGATGATGTCAGGGTCAAAAGGTCGTTCTTGCTTGCAAGATAAGACATTTGAACTTAGGACCTCAACATCATTTGATCATAACGGCTCGTATTCTGAGAAAATCTCATCAACCAGCTCATGCACTTCGTCTGCTGAAATATTTTTGCAGTGTGCTTTTGCCAGAATAACTCTGAGATTTTTCTTAATTTCATTTATTGCTTCCATTTTATCAACATCCAGTGCGATCACGGCTCCCTTTCTCCGGTCTATTGTCAGAAATCCTTCCTGACGCAGCAGAGAATATGCCTTGTTAACCGTGTGCATGTTGATGCCGATATCGCCCGCCAGCTGCCGGACGGACGGCAGGGAATCTCCCTCCTGGATCACAGAAGTTGCGATCCCGAGAATGATCTGATTCCGCAGCTGCATATACAACGCTTCTTCGCTCTGAAAATCAATTTTTATAACCATAAAGCCACCCTCTTTTGTTGTCTTACCAAAGGAATATCCTTCGATATACAGTAAAATTCGAGTCGGAGCGTATATTCCGACTAAGACAAATGCTGCAAAGCACTTGTTCTCTTTGCAGCACATTTGTTATACATATGGTAGCATATATAGCTCATATAGTCAAGTTATGGCTTTCAGTCGAACGCACATGCGATCCATGCGGTGTTACTGCCCTGAAAACAGCGGCAGCAGATCTTTCATTTCCCCGATCTTTGCTGCATATTCTGTAACGTTTCCAAATCCATAAGAAGCAAAGATAAACGGCACGCCTGCTTCTTTGGAGGCGTCGCAGTCCCCTTTGGTATCTCCGATATAAACTGGTGCTTTCAGGCTATTTCTTTTCACCAGAAGGCGGATATTTTCACCTTTGTTCTTTCCGGTATTTCCGAAACACTCGATATCTTTTATGTACGCCTCCAGCTGTGTCTTTCTTAAGAACTGTTCAATGTAGCCGCACTGACAGTTGCTGACAATATAAAGATCATATGTTTTTGCAAGCTGTTTTATGACTTCCCGGACATCCGGATAGCAGATATCCTGTTGATTTTCTTCCAGTGCCTCTTCTTCATAAACGCAGCATTTTTCCAGAATGGTTTCCTGCACTTCTTTTGAAGCCTCCGGAAAAAGGGATGCTGCGATCACGGACATGGTCTTTCCAAATAACTGTTTTAATTCTCCCGCTGTTACGATGCGGTCTTTGATACCACATTCCAGAACTGCCTGTGTCCAGGCCTCAGCCACGATCGGCGTGCTGTCCCAGAGTGTTCCGTCCACATCAAATATGATTCCGTCTGTATACATAATCTCTCCTGTCTTCGTAATCCCCGGCCTGCAAAGCACAAAGATCACGCATGATTCCTGCATTTTTATTTGCCTGACAATGCATGCTGCAGTTGTCAGAAGATACTATACGCTTTATCATACGCAATCTTCTGCAAATAATCAAGCACTTTCCCCGCTCACCCCGATTGCCGGAACTGCCGCACATATTTCTGTCTGCTGCGTCCTGCTGTTGTAATACATGGTCAGTGTCAGATTTACCCGGGTTGTCCCCTGCCTTACACTCTCCGAAAAACAGGGACTGTAGGCATAAACCGTATACAGATTCCCATCCTGGTTTTTGATCACGGTTCTGGCATGCATATCTTCCAGCAGCTGTTCTGCGATCGCTTCTTTTTTCTCTTCTGACAGATTTCCGAGATAAAACCCTTGCACTGCCACACTGCTTCGTTTGCTTTCCATCGTTTCATCCAGAACGTTCTGCATTTTCGTTCTTAAGGTCTGTGCCTCTTCAAATCCGCCGCCGGGAATAGTCACGTTTGCATACAGGCTCTGTCCGGTGATCGCCCCTTTTTCTCTCCAGGTGACAAGACGCAGCACAGTATCGGCGTTTGCCCCTTCTTTTTGCAGTACGACACTCTGACTGTCCTCTCCGTAGGTACGATAGACCAGAATCTGACTGGAAATACCAAGTGAGGCTGCGATCTGCCGCAGGTATTCTTCCCGGCGTTCCAGCATCTGCACCTGCTTCTCTTTTTTCAGCTTTCCATAGTACTGCACGATACCGCTGCGGTTGTCTGTTCCAATATTCGAGAACGCTGCCACTGCCTCCATCTCTCTGCTTTCCTGTTTCTTTGCCCAGATCTGCAGTCCTGCCGCTGCCCACAGGCCAAAAAACAGAATCAGTCCTGCCCGTTTCAGCCATCTTTGCATCCTATATCCCTCCATTGTTTCCCGAATTTAGTTTCGTCTGTTTTCATTATTTCCCGTCTCTGGAAGAATATACAAAAAAACTCTTTTCGTTTGCTTTTGCAGAACATTTTCATCTCAAGTTAAGTACTGAAAACTTCAGGCAGCAGAAAACCGGCCCGGATATAAACATATCCTGCCGGTTTTCTTATTATTATTGTTATTTTGTTACATGGTCTGCCAGTTCGATACGGACCAGTGCCTTGTGCAGTGCCAGCTCTGCCCGCGTGATATTGACGTTGGACTTATCATTCTGCAGTCTGCGTTCTGCACGGATCTTTGCTTCCTGTGCCCGGTTGCGGTCAATCTCATCCGGCCACTCGGCAATCTCTGCAAGGATCGTGATCCTGTCACCTAAGATTTCCATAAATCCGGTGTGCAGTGCTGCTTCCTTTTTATTTCCGCCTTCTTCGGTGATCGTGGCGATCCCCGGCTCCAGAACGGTTGTCATCGGAATATGGTTCTTATAGATACCAATCCCGCCTTCTACGGTATTCAGCTCCAGAAAACTGGCTTTTCCACTGTAAAATACACGATCCGGTGTAATGATCTTCAGATCAAAAAGATTGTCTGCTGCCATTTTACACCTCCCTATTTCATGCGGGCTGTGACATCATCGATCGAGCCTGCGTTCAGGAAGTAGCTTTCCGGAACGTCATCGTGCTTGCCTTCGAGAATCTCGCGGAATCCGCGGATGGTCTCAGAGAGCGGCACATAACGTCCGTCCAAACCGGTAAACTGTGTTGCCACAAAGAACGGCTGTGACAGGAATCTCTGTACTTTTCTCGCACGGCTCACGACCAGCTTGTCGTCCTCGGAAAGCTCGTCCATACCAAGGATGGCGATGATATCCTGAAGTTCTTTGTATTTCTGCAGGATCTCCTGCACGCCTCGTGCCGTTTTATAGTGTTCCTCGCCTACGATACGTGGGTCCAGAATACGGGATGTGGACTCCAGCGGGTCAACTGCCGGATAGATTCCAAGTTCTACGATCGAACGTGAAAGTACAGTCGTAGCATCCAGATGTGCGAATGTCGTAGCCGGTGCCGGGTCTGTCAGGTCATCCGCCGGCACATAAACGGCCTGTACGGATGTGATGGAACCGCTCTTTGTGGAAGTGATACGCTCCTGAAGAGCACCCATCTCGGTCTGCAGTGTCGGCTGGTATCCTACTGCGGACGGCATACGTCCAAGCAGGGCGGAAACCTCGGAACCTGCCTGCGTAAAACGGAAAATATTGTCGATGAACAGCAGGACATCTTTTCCTGCCTGGTCACGGAAATATTCTGCCATCGTAAGTCCGGTAAGACCGACACGCATACGTGCTCCAGGCGGCTCGTTCATCTGACCGAACACCATGGTGGTCTTATTGATAACTCCGGATTCCTCCATCTCGTGATAGAGGTCATTTCCTTCTCGTGTACGCTCACCAACTCCGGTAAATACGGAATATCCACCGTGCTCGGTTGCGATATTGTGGATCAGCTCCTGAATCAGAACGGTCTTTCCTACACCTGCTCCTCCGAACAGACCGGTCTTACCGCCTTTCTGATACGGGCAAAGCAGATCGACTACCTTGATACCGGTCTCCAGGATCTCGGTAGATGTGGACTGTTCTTCAAAAGAAGGTGCTTTTCTGTGGATCGGTAAATACTCGACGCCTTCCGGTGCCGGCTTTTTATCAATCGCATCTCCGGTTACATTGAAGATACGTCCAAGTGTCTTTTCTCCGACCGGAACGGTGATCGGTGCACCGGTTGCGATCGCTTCGGCACCACGAACCAGCCCATCGGTCGGTCCCATCGCAATGCATCGCACCGTATCGTCACCTAAGTGCTGTGCAACTTCTGCCGTCAGCACACCGCCGTCCGGAGCTGCGATATGGATCGCGTCGTAGATCTTTGGCAGCTTGCCTTCCGGAAATTTAATATCCAGGACCGCACCAATGATCTGCGTGATCTTTCCTTGAATTTGTTCTGCCATGTTTCCTCCTAGTAATGCCGCATATGCTGCGGCAGACGTTTCTATTCAACAGCCTCGGCTCCTGCAATAATCTCGGTCAGCTCCTGCGTGATCGAGCCCTGTCTTGCACGGTTGTACTGCAGTTCCAGGCTTTCCATCATGTCCTCTGCATTGCTCGTAGCTGCATCCATTGCCTGCATACGTGCACCGTTTTCGCTGGCTGCCGCCTCGTTTAACGCTCCGTACAGAAGACTTGCGATATATTTTGGTATAATCATATCCAGGGCTTCTTCCTCGCCCGGCTTGTAGTTCATCGGCGTATTCCGCTCTGCATCGGACAGCTCTTTGTCACTGAATTCCACCGGAAGCAGCTTTAAAAGTTTCGGCTCATGTACCACCGTGTTTTTGAAGCTGGTATAGACAAGATAAATCTCTCCGATCTTCTCTTCCTCGAAATCTTTCAGGACTCTCTGGCTGATCTCCACCGCATCCGAATACAGAGGGGCATTGATCACCTCGCTGTAATCTTCTGCGATCTCATAGCCTTTTCGTTCCAGTGCTTCATGCCCTTTTCGGCCGATGTTATAGATCAGAAGCTCTTTTCCTTCCAGTTCGCCCTGCGTGAGCATTTTCACGATGTTGGAGTTGTAACCGCCTGCCAGTCCTCTGTTGGATGAGATGACGATCACACCCTTTTTCCCCGATTTTCCGCTTTTCAGATACGGGTGTTCCACAATGCCGGTACGTGCAAGCATACTGGTCACCGTGGCATACATATGGTTAAAATACGGTTTGCATTCTTCCGCTTTTTCCCTCGTCCTCTGAAGCTTTACGGTGGAAACCAGCTTCATGGCTTTTGTGATCTGCTGTGTGCTGGCGATACTGTTTCTGCGCCTCTGAATATCTCTCATTGAAGCCATGGTATCATCCTCCTGCTTTCTTTTCCGTCATCATGCTGCTTTATTCAGCTGCAGAAAATTTTGCTTTGCACTCACCGATCGCCTGGATCAGTTTCTGCTCTGCTTCGTCGGAAAGTACCCTGGTCTCTTTGATGCTCTCCGGAATTTCCGGATATTTGGTCTTGATATATTCAAACAGTGCTTCTTCAAACTCCAGAACTTTTTCTGTCGGAATATCCAGCAGATGTTTTCTGGTAGCCGCATACAGGATGATAACCTGATATTCTACCGGAACCGGTGCATACTGCGGCTGTTTGAGGACTTCACGGATACGCTCGCCCTGTGCCAGCTTTTCTTTGGTATCGGCATCCAGTTCGGAACCAAACTGTGCAAAAGATGCCAGCTCACGGAACTGTGCCAGCTCTACTCGGATCGGGGCAGCGATCTTTTTCATTGCCTTGATCTGAGCGGAACCTCCAACTCGTGATACAGAAAGTCCGGCATTTACCGCCGGGCGGAATCCAGCATTGAACATCTCTGTCTCCAGATAGATCTGACCGTCTGTGATGGAAATAACGTTCGTCGGAATATAAGCGGAAACGTCACCTGCCTGTGTCTCGATGATCGGCAGTGCCGTCAGAGATCCTCCGCCAAGTTCATCGGAAAGTCTCGCCGCACGCTCCAGAAGTCTGGAATGCAGATAGAAAACGTCTCCCGGATAAGCTTCACGGCCTGGTGGACGACGCAGAAGTAAGGAAAGTGTACGGTAAGCTGTCGCATGTTTGGACAGATCATCGTAAATGATCAGTACGTCCTCTCCATTCTCCATCCATTCTTCTCCGATCGCACATCCGGAATACGGTGCGATATACTGCAGCGGAGCAAGTTCACTGGAAGTGGATGCTACAACGGTTGTATAATCCATGGCTCCGTTTTCTTCCAGTGTCTTTACGATATTGGCAACGGTCGATGCTTTCTGACCGATCGCTACATAAATACATTTTACATTCTGACCCTTCTGGTTGATGATCGTGTCAATCGCGATCGCTGTCTTACCGGTCTGACGGTCTCCGATGATCAGCTCACGCTGTCCTCTTCCGATCGGCACCATGGAGTCAATTGCCTTGATACCTGTCTGAAGCGGGGTATCTACGCTCTTTCGGTCGATAACTCCGGAAGCTACTCTTTCGATCTTACGGAATTTCCTGCTTGAGATCGGACCTTTGCCATCGATCGGCTGTCCAAGGGCATTGACAACCCTGCCGATCATCTCATCGCCTACCGGAACTTCCACAACGGTGCCGGTAGTCTTTACGATATCGCCCTCTTCGATATTCGTTGCATCACCGAGCAGTACGGCACCTACGTTATCCTCCTCCAGGTTGAGCACCATGCCCCGCACACCATGCGGAAACTCCAGAAGCTCACCCTGCATCGCCTTCTCAAGGCCGTGGATACGTGCGATACCATCTGCAACCTGAATAACCGTGCCCACTTCTGCAACGGACATATGGGAAGAATATCTTTTGATCTCTTCTTTTATCACTGAGCTTATTTCCTCAGGTTTCAAATTCATAAGGTCTTTGCACCTTCTTTCATGCTGTTTTCTTCTCTCAGGCTTCGAGGGAAATTCCCATGAGCTGCAGCCTCAGCTCTTCCAGCCTGCTCTTTATACTGGTGTCAATGACACGGTCTCCGATCCGGATCACCAGACCGCCGATCAGCGTCTTATCCTCGCGGTATGTGATCTCCATCTTTTTGTAGTCCGTAGTATCCAGAAGTCTCTTTTCGATCTTAGTCTTCTGTTCTGCGGTAAGCTCAAATGGAGATGTCACCAGAGCCACACCAATTTTTTTGTATTCTTTCACTTTAGCTGTAAAATATGCAAATATGGCATTTCTCTCGGAAAAGCGTCCCTTCTTCACAAGAATCTGTAAAAATCCTGTCATATCGTCTGAGACGTTTCCCTTGAAACATTTTTCGATAAAATCCTGCTTTTCCTCGCTGCCGATACCCGGATGGCAGAGCAGCGTCTCTGCCTGGGGATTCTGGTCAAGTGCGTTCTCTACGGCACAAATCTCTTCCAGAAACTGGTCACAGCGGTTCTCTTCCACCGCCAGCTCGAACAGCGCGTCACCATATACCTTCGCCGCTACTTTCGCCATGTGTCCTCCCCTATTTCTTTCAGTGTACTCTCTACCATCGTATCCTGAACTTTTGCATCAACCGCACCGGCTACTGCCTTTTCTGCCATCAAAGATGCAAGTGCGATCATTTCTTTCTTCATATCATCTGCAGCAGCTTTACGCTCCAGTTCAACCTGGGCATTTGCTCTTGAAAGAATTCTTGCAGCTTCTTCTTTTGCTTCGGCAATGATCTTCGCTTCGTTATCCAGAGCTTTCTGTCTTGCCTGTGAAAGGATTTCTTCTGCCTCTGCATTGATATTCTGAATTTTCGCATTGTAATCTTCTTTGAGTTTACGTGCATCTGCTTTATCTGCTGCGGCGGTATCCAGATCGTTTTTGATCTTATCCTGTCTCTTTTTCAGGAAATCTCTTGCCGGATTAAACAGCAGATAGGACAGAAACGTAAACATGACAAATACTGCAAGTGCCAGCAGAACGGCGTCGTGAATCAGCTGAGGATCCAGATTAAACAGTCGTTCCAACGTTTTGCCCCCTTTTTACAGCTTGCCGATCAGCGGGTTTGCGAACAGCAGGATAAATGCGATAGCAAGACCATAAAGACCTGTTGTCTCGGCAACTGCCTGACCTAAAAGCATGGTTGACATAATATCACCTTTTGCTCCCGGGTTTCTTCCTACTGCACTTGCACCATATCCGGCTGCGATACCCTGACCTACACCAGGACCAATACCTGCGATCATTGCAAGACCTGCACCAATTGCAGAGCATGCTAATACCAGTGCCTTACCTGTAATTCCATCCATGAGATGTACCTCCTAATATTAAAGTATGATTTGTAACTGTTCACTACCTTCACAGTTACGATTTCTTGATGTTGCCAGATGATGCCGCACACCTGCTGCGAACGGATCCGCTTCCAGTGCTCTGACATCTTTAGCTTTCCTGCGGCATTTTCTGTGAAGTAAATACCATTGTCAGCATACAGAACACATAGGTCTGTATTGCGCCGGAGAAAAGATCAAAGTAAATATGAAGAAATCCCGGCCAGCCCACTGCAAATTTCGAAAGCAGTGAGTAGATCAGTGACATCATAACCGTTCCGGAAAGCACATTTCCGAACAGACGCAGTGACAGAGAAAACGGCACTGCGATCTCTCCGATCAGGTTGATCGGGAAGAGAATCGGGATCGGCTTAAACAGATCGGTAAATGCACCGAACTTGTTGTACTTCACATTGTTGTACTGTATGATACAAAATGTGATAATTCCCAGTGGAAGTGTTACGCCATAGTCCGCTGTCGGAGGACGAAGTCCAAACAGACCTGAGATATTGCTGACAAAAATAAAGATAAAGATCGATCCGATGTAGTTGCGATATTTCTTCGCATAGCTTCCCATGCTTTTCTCTACCATATCGTCCAGCATTTCCACGATCATCTCAACGATGTTCTGGAAAAATCCCGGCACTTCCTGTGCGTGATGCATCGTCCGGTTTGCCGCAAGTGCAAACACAAACAGTACCAGCATCACCACGAGTATGCTGACATGCGTGGTCGTGATCCAGAATTCCTGTCCGAATAACCTGTACTTGAACAGTCCATGGATCATAAAATCCACGTCACCACTTGCCGCCAGCAAAAAACCTGCTCTCACTCATTCACCTTCTTTTCTTTTTTATTTTCTGAAGCAAAGGCTGCATATATGCTCCGACTTTCAGAGTCATCACTCCAAGCAGAACGCCGATCATACTGCCAATTTCAAAATAGGCAGTAATAAAAAATACAACCAGCACGACTGCCATACGGATGCCATACATACGGTACATATGTTTCGAAGCATCGCCCTCTGACATATCAAGTGCATCTTCTAAACTGTACCTGATGTGCCATGCCATAAAAACGGCAACGCCGACTCCGATCCACAGCCCCAGTGAAAAAAAGACCTTTGCATCAGAAAACCACACAAAGACTGCCTGAAACAGTATTCCACATAATAGGATACCGGAAATCAGACTTTTCAATACCTTATCTTCCATGTTTCTTTTCTCCTTTTTTCGGAATAAGCTGTTTTAAGATCAGATAACAGTTGCGTACACCTGCTGCGATACCAAAGAGAAGCAGCACGATCACGCTGTGAAACCCGAAGCGCTCATCCAGCCAGTGGCCTGCGAATACGCAGAGAATGATCGGAGCCAGCATAGAAATCCCAAGCTGTGTGACCATAGCAAGATTCTGCATCACTTCTTTTTCAAACTTCATTTTTCCTCCTCATACTCCATCTTCGCCTTTTCTGATACATGATTTCTTTTTTACTTCTTTGTAAATGCAAAAGAGCATTTACCACAAATTTTAGTTTATCTTACTTTTCCCTTTTTGTCTACCAAATCTGGTATACATTCCCCCAAAAATGCCAAATTTTTATACACTTTCAGGGAAGTGTCGAAATACGCTTCCAGATTCTGACACAGCAGACACAGCATAGATTTTCCAGCTTTCTGTTGCAATCTTTCCGGCACTGTGTTATACTTTGAGCCGTTGCAAAGCCCTTAAAAACAAGGTCTTATCGGGCTTGCCGGCGGTCACCGCCGTAAAATGTGCTGAGTGTTCGTGACCTTCCACTCATAAAACAAAACTAAAGGAGAAAAATATCATGAAAAAGTCTAACAAAGTAACCTTTTTAACCCAGGCTGCTGTGATCGCAGCGATCTATGTCGTGCTGACGATCATCTTTGCACCGTTCAGTTTCGGTGAAGTACAGGTTCGTATTTCTGAAGCACTGACCGTCCTGCCATTCTTCACACCGGCTGCGATTCCGGGACTGTTTGTCGGATGTATTATTGCCAACCTGTTCGGCGGTGCAATCCCTGCTGATATTGTTTTCGGCAGCATTGCCACACTGCTTGGAGCCCTCGGAACTTATGCCCTGCGTAAAAAGAGCAGATTCTTAGCTCCGCTGCCGCCGATCATTGCCAACACCCTGATCGTACCGTTCGTCCTTTACTACGGATACGGTGTCAATCTGCCGATCCCGTTTATGATGCTGACAGTCGGCATCGGTGAAGTACTTTCCTGCGGTGTGATCGGACTGGTTCTGCAAAGTGCCCTGAAAAATTACAGCCATGTGATCTTCCGCGACACAGTAAAAGCCTGAAAAGGTTATAAGATAAGTATAAAAAAACTTCTGAAATCCATACCGGATCTCAGAAGTTTTTTTATTTTATATGAGTTTTTTGTAAATACCCTTAACGCTTCTCAATCTTTTTTACAAACTTTTAACCTTAAATTTGCTCCCCGCTCCCTTGCTCTTAAATAAATCTTTATAATTCTGAACGGAACCTGCCGGAACCGTAAAGGTTGCCGTTGATTTGATTCCGCTAAATGCCTTGCTTCCCACGTTGCTCTTCGTCAGATACCCGGTCTTGAAAATGACCGTCTTCAGCTTGCCGGTTCTGTACAGTGCATATTTTCCCATACTGTTCAGTTTTGTCGAAACCACATTAAACTTCGTTATACCGCTGCATTCGCTGAACGCCCCCCTTTTGATCGTAGTCAGATTTTTCGAAGAAATATAGACTCTGTGCACCTGTGATACTCTGCGGAATGCCCGCACACCGATCATTTCAACAGACGGAAGTGTGATCCGATAATTGGTCGCACCGATCGTTGTCAGGCTTGTGCAGCCTTCAAATGCTTCCTGATAAATATTCTTTACATATTTGAGGGTGCTTACTTTTGTAAGAGATGCACATCCCTTAAATGCATATTTTCCAACTTCCGTCACACTGTACGGAACGGATACATAGGTGATCTTTGTGTTTCCTCTCAGTGCCCCTTCTGCGATCGCCGTTACATTATACGTTATGCCGTTGATCTCCACCTGAGATGGGATGCTCACGGAAGTGATCTCCTCATCCAGCACGCCCGCGTAGGAAACTGCTTTGCTTCTGGTGCTTACAAGATACTTGCCGCCCGTTTTGCTGTCCATCAGAACCGTTCCGGCAGTCGGTGCCACATAGCTGACCGGCAGCATGGTGGTCTGTTTCAGATACGGATAACCGCCGTTTTCTGCTGCATTCAAAGCCCAGATGCCATCGAAATCAAAATCTTTGAAATAGCTCTGTGTCTTGATCTGCACATCATTGAGTGCCGTTGCTGTTCCGGTAATGCAGTTTCCTGTTTCAAATGCATAGACCGGATTCATGCTGTAATAGTAGCTGTTTGAAATGCTGCAGCCGGATGTCTGTGTGCTGCCTGCTGCCATTGTGGACGTGCCGACCATGCCGGATGCCACAGAATAATAAAACTGAATACCGACACATTTGTTGATCACGACCTGACCGTTCCCTGCTGTGATCTTCGCTACGATATTGGCCCCTTTTTCCAATACGCCTGCGTTGTAGCAGTTTGCGATCTCAATGTTTCTTGCCGCTGCCAGATTTGGGATCTCTGCTGCACCGATCAGTCCTCCTGCTGTTACCGCACTGACCTCTCCGATGTTATAGCTCTCTGTCAGCTTCACAGATGCCGCCCCTTCCTGGTCATCTGTTGCCTGTACAAGTCCGATCAGGCCACCGGCATTTGCCGTTCCGGCTACAGTCGCACTGTTAGCGATCCTCGAGATCACGATATCTGTCCCCTTCAAAACACCCGCCAGTGATCCGGTATTCCCGGTACCTGTAACACTTCCGGTGATCGTGATATTCTGGATCGTAACTGCACTTTTTTTGCCGGTTCCGATGACATTTGCAAGTGCACCGGCATCGCCGCTGCCGCTGATCTGCACACTCGATAAATTCAGGTTGCTCACCGTTCCCTCTTCAAGCACCTGGAACAGTGCATGTTTCAGCCCTTTGATCGTATGGTTGTTTCCATCCAGTGTACCGCGAAATACAGAAATACTTGCCTGTTCTGCACTGTTCAGATCCAGATCCGCCATCAGCATATACTTTCCGTCCGGCTTGGAAGATAACAGACTCAGGTCACTGACCTTGTAAATGCCTTTGTATCCTTCCGGAACATTCGGGTCCTGTGTCTCCGTCTCAGATTCCTTTTCACTCTCGGACTCAGACTGACTTTCCGACTCACTCTGACTTTCGGACTGTGACTCGCTCTGTGTTTCCGATTCACTCTGGCTTTCAGACTGTGTCTCGCTCTGGCTTTCGGACTCTGCCATCAGGCTGATATCGTTCTGTGCCCCTGCTGCAAAACTGAGCTGCCCTGTCGGCATGGCAATGGTAACACCTGCAAGCAGGCAAGCAAGTAAATATTTTCTGCGTTTCATACGTTTTGTACCTCCTTTATCATCGAACCGAACAGAAAACACCCACGCTTTCTCTTCAGCATTTCACATTTTCTCCGCCTGTCATCTCCTGACAGATACTTTCAAGAATGTCGTGGGCAATCTTTTCATGTACTGCACTTCCCGATCCCCCCGACACATACATGGTACATAACAATTTTGATACAAATATGTAAAATTGTAAATATTTGTAATATTTTTGTAACGATTCAAAGATGCCAGGGTCAGAAGCCTGAAATCACGATGTGCTTGCACAGGAGTGGTTTTATGGCTTAATGACCCGCCCGATATGAGCATAAAAGTGGAGCGTAAGCTTCACGATATGCGAATGTCGGAAAGAATTGTGAGAGTACGAAGTACGGAACAATTCGTATGGCATCTTTGAATTTCAAAGACCAGGGTCAGAAGCCTAAAATCACGATGTGCTTGCACAGGAGTGGTTTTATGGCATCTTTGAATTTCAAAGGCCAGGGTCAGAAGCGATTAAAGCACGCATAAATCTCCTGTCTTCGTGGCATTGCCATCCCGGCCGGAATTTCTTTCTGCCCGCTCACACTTCCGATCCCTTCTTTTTCCAGTTTCCGGATCAGGGATTCCATCAGTGCCGTAAGATCTGTTGTTTTGCCGCTGTACTGCTCTTTTGCATATTTGAGAAGATACCCCAGTGTCTGGGTCTGCTCCCGGTCCGCAAGCTGCTCCAGATAGCGAAGATCCAGCTGTTCTTTGCCAAGCATCAGGCTTTCTCTTCCCATCACTTTTAATTTTTCGTGTTCTTCTACCATACCGGTTCCGCGGTAATTTTTCCTTCGTACCACAGAGCTTCCAAAGGATATACTTCTTTTTTCAGACGGCAGTGCAAAGCCTTCTGCCTTACAGTCCGGTTTTTTATATTCTTTCAGCAGTTTTCTGGTTTTCTCTGTAATATCCACCGGACAGTAATTGTCCATCTGAATGATCTGATCTGCGATATAAAAATACGAACCACAGCTTCCGACTACCAGGATCGTAGAGATGCCTGCCTTTTCATAGAGATCTCTCGCCCGCTCCAGAAACGGCGTGATCGGCTCCTTGTCCTTCTGGATCACACGCTGCATCAGCTCATCACGCACCATAAAATTCGTTGCGGAAGTGTCTTCATCAATCAGCAGAACCTGGCTTTTCGCCTCAATCGCTTCTATAATATTTGCCGCCTGTGAGGTACTGCCGCTGGCATCCAGGGTAGAAAATCTTCTGGTATTTCTTCCATTTGGAAGATGATTGATAAACAGCGAAATATCGACATCCTTGATCTTTCTGCCATCCTCCGCCCGAAGTTTCCAGGCAGTATCATCCGTGATCACAAATTCTCTTCCATCTCCGGCGATGTGATCGTAAACGCCTTTTTCGAGTGCCTCAAGCAGCGTCGATTTTCCATGATAACCGCCGCCGGCGATCAGCGTGATCCCTTTTCTGATCCCCATACCTGTGATCGAACCACGATGTCGAAGCTGTATGGTGATTTCCATGCTCTTTGGGGACTGAAACGGGACGGCATCCTTCATCGGCAGATCAGAATTTCCGCTCTGTCTTGGCAGAATCGAACCATTTGCCACAAATGCGATCAGACCTCTTTTCTTTAATTCTTCCCTTATTACCCTCTGATCCTCTTTTAAACAGATCACCTGCTCGGTCTCTCTTTCCAGAACTTTTCTGTGATACAGAGACATTTCCACGCACTTCGGAAGATACACAAACAGAATCTTTTCCAGTTCGCCGGAATTGATCGTGCGTCCATTTGCCGGAAAACCGACAAAAAAGCGGATGTGGATGCCTTCCTTTGTGATCTCACAGGCAGTTCGCTCCAGAACTTCCTGTCCGCAGTGACTGACCTGGATCACACCGCTCTTACCGGAGCCTTTTGCCTGGTAACAGAATTTTGCGGATATTTCCGCAAAACGTCGGAGCAAAGCATCCTGCAATGCAACCTTGCTGCACTTATCCCAATAATATCTTTCCGGAAATTTTGCCTTGCTGTGCGGCACAAAAATCCGCAGCGCGGACGGTGCTGCGAATGGATCACCCTGCACATGCTCGATAAAAAGCTGGTAATCCGGGAACTGATATGCCCCTTTCAGCCCCTTGTACGCCGGATAACTTTTACGGTTGATACTGCGGAGCTCTCTTTGAAGCTCTTCTGCCATTTTCATTTTCGATACCTCACTATATGACATTTATACTATGTTTTATATGATATTCATTTTTCCGGGCTTCTGTCCGGCAAAAAATTTTACTCTGCTTTTCCAGAATCTTCCGGAAAATATTCCCCAAGATAGGTTTTTGTTTTTGGCTTCGCCGCCTCCAGATGTTCTTTCATCTGAGCTGCCGCCATATCAACTTCTTCTTTGAGGCCGGCAGCGGACAGCCTCTTTCCGCCCTGTCCCATGATGATCACCTGTTCCAGTCCGTCGGAAGTTGCTACTGTAACCTGATATTTCCTGCCGATCGCATGGACGGTCTTTTCGATAAACATATCGGCTGTTTCTGCCTCTTTTGTATAGACCACATGGATATTGTGGTATTTTGTGATCTCCTCCCGGTGTCCTTTCACACGGTAAGCATCAAATACCAGAATCAGCGTACACTTGCGATACCCCTGATAATTGCACAAAATATCTTTCAGGCGGTCTCTCGCACTGTCAATGTTGATCTTTGACAGCTCTTTTAACTCTTCCCAGGCGAAAATAATGTTGTAACCGTCCACCAGAAGGTATTCTTTTTCCGCTTTTTTCGGTTTTGCAGGACGATAGACCGGCTCGGAAGCTGTGACATGTACTCTGCGATATTCCTGCTCGGACGGAAGCCTTCTTTTAACTTCTCCGTACGTGCGGGCAAAAATCTCTTCCAGCTCTTTTTCGCCCCTCCAGTAATCTGCCTGTCGCTTTTTGTATTCTGCGGAACTGATCCAGCTGCCGTCTGCCTGTCCACTTTCGCTTCTTTTTTTATCATCAGATGCCTGTTCCCCGTCTACTGACTGCATATCTGCGATCCTGCGTTCTTCCAGATGCATATAGTCTGGAACCTGATCCCACGGAACGACAAATCCGGCTCCGTGTGCACAGAATACCGATCCGGTCGGATTCATCAGATCATGCTCCGAATCATAATCATATGCCGCGATCACTTCTTCTGCATTGTGACATTCGATATAACCGCCAAAACTGCAGACCAGATTTCCAAATCCTCTTGTGTAGGAAATAACTTCTTTCTGATAACCACGCATTGTGGAAACCGGAGCCCTGCCTTTGATGCCTGCCATCTTGTCCTCGATCATCGGCTGCTCAAAGTCTGCCCCCATATTCTGAAGATCCGTCATCGCTCTTCCGACATTCTCCATCGGAATCTCCAGACAGAATTCATAACACGGCTCCAGCAGAATACTTCTGGCACGCTTCAGTCCCTGACGCACAGCCCGATACGTCGCCTGACGGAAATCACCGCCCTCGGTGTGTTTCTGATGTGCTCTTCCTGCGATCAATGTAATCTTGATATCTGTGATCGCCGAACCGGTCAGCACACCGATATGCTCTTTTTCCTCCAGATGCGTAAGGATCAGCCGCTGCCAGTTCCGGTCCAGCAGATCTTCGCTACAATCCGTATCAAATTGAACGCCGCTTCCACGCTCCAGAGGCTCCAGAAGCAAATGCACCTCCGCATAATGACGCAGCGGCTCAAAATGTCCGATGCCTTCCACAGGTCCTGCGATCGTCTCTTTATAGACAATGCTGCCCTCTCCAAATGAGACATCCACGCCAAACCGCTCTCTGATCAGGCTCTGCAGAATCTCGATCTGCACATCTCCCATCAGCTTTGCATGAATCTCCGAACTCTGTTCTTCCCATACGATGTGCAGCTGCGGCTCTTCCTCCTCCAGCTGACGCAGTTTGCGAAGCATCTGATGGGCATCACATTCCGGCGGCAGTTTGATCTTATAGGAAAGCACCGGCTCCAGCAGCGGAATCGTGCTTTCTTCTTCTAGGCCCAGACCTTCCCCTGCAAACGTATGATCCAGTCCGGTGACCGCACAGACCATCCCTGCCTTTGCCTCCTTTACCATCTCATAACGTGCCCCGGAATAAATGCGGATCTGGTCGACCTTTTCTTCCCAGATCTCCGTCTCCTCTGCATTGCGATTTTCACCTTTGAGCAGCATCTTGACCTTCAGCACGCCGCCGGTCACTTTGAGGTAGGTCAGCCGGTTTCCCTGTGCATCTCTTGCAATCTTGAAAACTCTGGCTGCAAACTTATCCCCGTATTTTCTTTCTGCCGTATAAGTTTCCACACCTTTCAGAAATTTGTCCACACCTTCCTCTTTCAATGCAGAACCAAAATAGCACGGAAATACTTTCCGCTGTGCGACCATTTTTACAATATCTGCCTCTTCTACTTCTCCCGATTCCAGATAATGCTCCAGCACCTCTTCCTCACACAAAGCCAGGTTCTCCAAAAATGCCGCATCCCATTCTCCGCCAAAATCAAGGCAGGAAGTACTCAGCTCTTTCTGAAGACTGGCAAGGAGACGCTCCTGCTCTTCCTGCTTTTCCTCATCATTTCCTTTGAACTGATCCATTTTGTTGATAAACAAAAACACCGGGATCTGATAACGCTCCAGGAGTCTCCAGAGCGTCCTGGTATGTCCCTGCACACCGTCCGCCCCGTTGATGACAAGCACCGCATAGTCAAGCACCTGAAGCGTCCGTTCCATCTCCGCCGAAAAATCAATATGTCCCGGTGTATCCAGAAGCGTTACTCTCATATTTCCGATCCGAAACACCGCCTGCTTGGAAAAGATTGTGATGCCCCGCTCCTTTTCCAGTTCGTAATTATCGAGAAAGGCATTCTTTTTATCGACTCTGCCTATATTGTCCACAATACCGCCCTTGTGCAGCATGGATTCGGAGAGCGTCGTCTTTCCGGCATCCACATGAGCCAGGATCCCGAGTGCGATCTGTTTTTCTTCTTTATATTTTGAGGTATCTCCCATTGAAAATGCCCCTTTCTGTAGTGTAATAATCTGACTGTTATCATACCACAGAACGGGGCTTTCGTAAAATGCTGTATTATTTTTCCTTTTTATACTGTTCCAGTGCTTTCACCACCCGGTATCCGCCATATCCTGCTGCAATCCCAACCAGCACACCGCCGAGTACATCGGTCGGATAGTGTACATACAGATACATTCTGGAAAATGCAATCAGACATGCAAGAACCAATGCCGCTTTCCATGCCCTTTTCTCACCGGCAAAAGAAAGTGCCACCACCGCAGTAAAAGAAGCTGCCGTATGTCCGGACGGAAACGAATAATCCACCGGTCTTTTTACCAGAAGTTCGATGGATGTTCTGATGTCATACGGCCGTACTCTGTGAAACAGATTTTTTAAAATACCGTTGCACAGAATCAGGTCAAGAATCAGTGCTGCAAGCAAAATATATCCGCTTCGTCTGCCGGATTCCCCGAAAAGTCTGCACGCTATTCCGTCTTTTGTTCTTCTGATCTTTGGATTAATCAGCAGGGCAATGGTCAGTAAAATCCAGATGATCCCGGCATTTCCAAGTGATGTGATCAGACACATCACGCCATCCAGAACTGGCGTATGTATCTTTTGCAGTGCATCTAAAATCTGAAATTCGATTTGCATTTTTCCACCTCTTTTGTTTTTAAGCTCATTCATCTGCGAGAGCTATTTCATATTAATCGCTCTTTCTAAACAATCCGGAGAAATTTTTCTAAACGTTTTCTAAATTCTGCCCTTTTGCAGATTTTTTTGCCAGACCAGAACTCCGTCCTCTCCTGGCAGTTCCAGTTTTTCGTATCCAATTGCTTTAATAAATGCAATAGATGATTCATTTTGCGGGTGAATAAAAGCATGGAGTGAATCCGCCTGCAAAACTTCCGCTGCAAACCGTTCCGTCATCGAAACGGCTTCTCTTGCAAATCCCTGTCGCCGCCAGTCTTTCCCGATCAGATAGCCAAGTTCCAGTACGCTCTGTCCCTGATATTCTCCGTTTTCAATGCCAACTCTTCCGATAATTGCACCGCTTTTTCGCTCGAGCACTGTCCAGATCCCGTAATTATAAAAACGGTACATGCTGCGGATATAATGACGAAAATTTTCTCTTCCTTCCTCACCTTCAAACTCCGGATTCGGCAGATAATCCAGCATCCCTTCTTCCTGGTAGAGCTTCCGGAAAGCCGTAAGATCCTCCTCCACGCTCTCGCGGATGCAGATCCGATCCGTCTTTGCAATGATCCACGGCAATCCGTGATGTCGCATATAAATAAGCTGCAGATACTCTACATCCAGCTCTTCAAATCCCTGCACGACCATGTCCACACCGGACACACTACGGTTCGTTCCCGGTGTCTCATAGAAAATAACTGCGATGTTGTGTTCCTTCGCATAATCAACATCCGAAAACTGATCCGTAATCGCCAGAATACTGTCTTTTTCTTCTTTTACCTCGGAAAGTTCTTTTTCTTCGATTCTTATATTATAAGACAAAATTTCTTCTTTTAACTTTGAAATGTCTTTTTCACATGTTTTCGCCTGTAAATGAAATACGACTGTTTTCATAGATAGCGTCCCCTCTGAAAATCTCCTTGTCTCCTGCAAATTTGCATGATATACTTTCTAGGATATATCTGTTGAAGGTATATCCTACAAAATGCCCACGAATTGCTCCGTTACAATGTAACTCCCACAATTCTATAAAACATTCGGAATTCGCAGATTTACGTTGTAAATCGCTGCTTCCTCATGTTTTAGCGGGTTACAAGCTCAAATGTCTTATCTTGCAAGCAAGAACGACATTTTGATCTTTTACCCTAGCATTTTATCATTATACCGCATTTTAGAAAGGAAGTATACAATTATGGCTCAAAATCCAGTTATTACAATTACCATGGACAACGGCGATGTGATCAAAGCTGAGCTTTATCCGGAAATCGCACCAGTTTCTGTAAACAACTTCATCAGCCTGGTGAAAAAAGGCTTTTATGACGGTCTGACTTTCCACAGAGTCATCGAAGGTTTCATGATCCAGGGCGGCTGCCCTCTGGGAAATGGTACCGGCGGTCCTGGCTACACCATCCGCGGCGAATTTTCTCAGAATGGCTTCCATAATCCGCTGAAACATGAAGCAGGTGTTCTGTCCATGGCCCGTGCCATGCATCCGGATTCTGCCGGCTCTCAGTTCTTCATCATGCACAAAGCAGCACCACACCTCGACGGTGCATATGCTGCCTTTGGTAAAGTGACCGATGGTCTTGATGTTGTAAATAAAATTGCTGAGACAGATACCGACTGGAACGATGCTCCGCTCGATCCTCAGGTAATCCGCACAATCACCGTTGATACATTCGGCGTTGATTATCCGGAACCAGAAAAATGTTAATCTGACACTGCCGGATATTTACTGATCCTGGGATGCTCTTCGGAGCATCTCAATTTCTTTTGCCCAGCCTTCCTCATCGTTCGGTGTTTCCAGGATAAACGGCAGCCCCTGAAGGTGTGGATGTCGCACGATCCTCTCAAATGCCGGAAGTCCGATCTTACCTTCTCCGATCCTTGCATGGCGGTCTTTGTGGCTGCCTCTCTCATTTAAGCTGTCATTGATATGGATCGCTTTCAATCTCTTCAGACCGATCACCCGGTCAAATTCTTCTAATACTCCATCGAGATCATTTACGATATCATAACCGGCATCCCATACATGGCAGGTATCCAGACACACGCCCAGTTTGTCGGAAAGTTGAACCTTTTCCATGATACTTTGCAGCTCTTCAAACGTCCTTCCGACTTCTGTTCCTTTTCCCGCCATTGTCTCCAGAAGTACGGTTGTTGTCTGTTCTTTTTTCAGATTTTCGTTGAGCATTTCCGAAATCAGGCGGATTCCTTCCTCGGTTCCCTGACCGACATGGCTTCCCGGATGAAAATTATAATAATTTCCCGGAATGTATTCCATACGCCTCAGGTCATCTGCAAATGCCTCTCTGGCAAAGGTCCGCACCTCCTCTTTGGCTGCACAGGCATTTAAAGTATAAGGAGCATGTGCTACCAGTTTCCCAAATCCACTCTCTTCTGCAATTTTCAAAAATTTATCCACATCTTCCCGCCTGATCTCCTTCGCACTTCCGCCTCTTGGATTGCGTGTGAAAAAGGCAAACGTATCCGCTCCAAGCTTTAATGCCTGTCTTCCCATGGCCGCATAGCCTTTGGATGATGAAATATGGCTTCCTATATAAATCATGATTTTCTGTCTCCTTTCCGCTAAATACGATTCGTTTCCATTTTATGTTCTAAATGATGTTAAGGGCAAAATGCCTGGCAGCTTTACATCCTGATAGCACAAAAGCCGCCTCGAATCCTGTGAATTCGAAACGGCTCTGTTATCGTTTTATAAATTGATGTCCGGATTATACCAGCTCAAGCAGAACTTTCATAGCGTTATCGCCTTTACGAAGACCAATCTTAACGATTCTTGTGTAACCACCGTTACGTCCTTCGTATTTCGGAGCGATCTCTGTAAACAGTTTGTCTACCATGTCTACCTGTTTTGTGTTTTTCTTCTTTCCTGCTGCTTCTGTAGGAACTTCTGTTACCGGGTACAGAACTTTCAGCATCTGACGACGAGCGTGCAGTCTGGAAGGATTGTCTTTTTTGATTTCTTTCTGTACTTCATCGTATACAGTTACTTTCTTGCCGTCTACGACTTCTTTTACTCTCTTACCGTCTTTGTCTTTACGTGCTACTTTAGCAGTAACGGTAACCGTTTCGAAGTTGTCTTTTTCTTTAACAGCCAGAGCGATCAGACCTTCTGCAACTTTGCGGATTTCTTTAGCTTTCTGTTCTGTAGTAACAATTTTTCCATGATACAGCAGAGATGTAACCTGTCCTCTGATCAGGGCTTTTCTCTGGTCTGCTGTTCTGCTAAGTTTTCTATAACCTGCCATTTTATTTTCCTCCATTTGTGGAACATCTGCCAATGCTCTTCGGGCTTACTTGACAGATGCTGTCTTGTCCATAATGTCCAGTGCCGGGATTGCCAAGGCTACTATCCGCCTGCACTGTATATAACTCGGGTTGAATTTTATTCTTCGCTCGGGTTGAGCTGTAATCCCAGCTCTTTCAGCTTGCCAAGTACTTCTTCAAGTGATTTACGTCCGAGGTTACGAACTTTCATCATATCTTCCGGAGTCTTGCTGCAAAGCTCTTCTACTGTATTGATACCTGCTCTCTTCAGGCAGTTGTAAGAACGTACGGAAAGTTCCAGTTCGTCGATGTTCATCTCCAGAACCTTTTCTTTCTCATTGCTTTCTTTTTCAATCATGATCTCTGCTGATTTCGCATTCTCAGACAGATCGATGAACAGATTCAGATGAGCACTCAGAACCTTTGCTGCAAGGCTGACTACCTCATCCGGAGCCAGTGTTCCGTTTGTCCAGATATCCATGGTCAGTTTATCGTAATCGGTTACCTGACCTACACGGGTATTCTCGACTTTATAGTTTACACGGTCAACCGGTGTGTAGATAGAATCTACTGCGATCACACCGATCGGCATATCATCTGTTTTACCTTTATCCGCACTGATATAGCCTCTGCCCTTGGTGATGGTCAGTTCCATATACAGTTTGCAGTTTGTACCGCCGTTCAGGGTTGCGATAACCTGATCCGGATTCATGATTACGATATCGGAGTCTGCCTTGATATCAGCAGCGGTGACAACGCCTTCGCCTTCATACTCGATGTATGCAACTTTCGGCTCATCTGTTTCGCTGTTGTTCTGAATAGCAAGGGACTTGATATTCATGATGATCTCTGTAACGTCTTCTTTTACTCCCGGAATTGAGCTGAATTCATGGAGTACACCTTCGATCTTTACCTGGCTTACTGCTGCTCCAGGTAAAGATGAGAGCATGATTCTTCTAAGTGAATTGCCGAGTGTTGTACCATAACCTCTCTCCAGAGGCTCAACAACAAATCTTCCGTATTTCTTATCTTCTGAAATCTCAGCTATTTCAATTTTAGGTTTATTAAAATCGAACATATAGTCCCTCCTTGTTGGGTTATTTGGTGTATGAGGGGTTCTACGCACCGTAGTACGGTGCTATTTATTACTTAGAATACAGCTCGACGATAAGCATCTCGTTTACAGGAACATCAATCACTTCTCTTGCTGGAAGCTCTTTTACCGTACCTTTGAGTGCTTCCATATCGCAATCCAGCCATTCCGGTACCAGTCTGCCGCCTGTTACTTCTACGATATCTTTATATCTCTGCATAGATTTGCATTTTTCTTTGATTTCGATAACGTCGCCAGCTTTTACCAGATAAGATGGAATGTTTACCTGCTTACCGTTTACTGTTACGTGTTTATGATCTACGATCTGTCTTGCTTCTCTTCTTGTTCTTGCAAAACCAAGACGGAATACTACGCTGTCCAGTCTGGATTCCAGCATAACCATCAGGTTTTCACCTGTCATACCCGGCATTTTTTCAGCTTTTTTGTAGTAGTTACGGAAAGGTTTTTCCAGAACACCATAGATGAATTTTGCTTTCTGTTTTTCGCGAAGCTGCAGACCGTACTCACTCATTTTACGGTTTGCTCTCTTCAGCTCTCTATTGGATTTTTTATCATATCCTAAGTAAATCGGATCCATACCCAGGGATCTGCATCTTTTAAGAACAGGAACTCTATTTACTGCCATTTCGCTAACCTCCTAATTAGACTCTTCTACGTTTCGGTGGACGACAACCATTGTGTGGAACAGGTGTTACGTCGCGGATGCTTGTTACTTCCAGACCACATGCCTGAAGAGCACGGATTGCTGCTTCACGACCTGAACCCGGTCCTTTTACAAATACATCTACCGTCTTGAGTCCATGAATCAGAGCTGCTTTTGTTGCAGTCTCTGCAGCCATCTGTGCTGCATACGGAGTAGATTTCCTTGAACCTCTAAATCCCAGACCACCGGCACTTGCCCATGATAAAGCATTTCCTTCTGCATCTGTCAGAGTTACGATTGTATTATTGAAAGATGACTGAATATGTGCCTGTCCGCGTTCAACGTTTTTCTTAACGCGCTTTTTTGTCACTTTTTTGGTAACTTTTTTAGCCATTTTAAACTAACCTACTTTCTTTTCGCTTTCTATAGTTAACTTGATCTGCTTTGCAATTTCCTGCTCAGGTCTTATTTCTTCTTGTTTGCAACAGTTCTCTTAGGACCTTTTCTTGTTCTTGCGTTTGTCTTAGTCTTCTGACCACGAACCGGAAGACCTTTTCTGTGACGGATTCCTCTGTAGCATCCGATCTCCTGAAGTCTCTTGATGTTCAGAGCGATCTCTCTTCTCAGATCACCTTCTACTGTATAATGCTCGTCCATTACGTCACGGATTCTGCTTACTTCTTCGTCAGTCAGATCTCTTACGCGAGTATCCGGATTAACCTTTGCATCTGCAAGGATTTTGTTAGCGCTTACTCTACCGATACCGTAGATGTAAGTCAGACCAATTTCGATACGTTTTTCTCTTGGTAAGTCTACACCAGCAATACGTGCCATGTAATTATTCCTC
Organism: Hominisplanchenecus faecis; assembly: GCF_020687205.1. Lineage (GTDB taxonomy): Bacteria > Bacillota > Clostridia > Lachnospirales > Lachnospiraceae > Hominisplanchenecus > Hominisplanchenecus faecis. Next base: position 4,456 of record NZ_JAJEQE010000024.1, on the reverse strand, counting down.
CATTTTCTTTGAGAATGTTATGTACAGCCCGCCATCCGGGTATGATAACGTCTGAAATGATGTGTACATTTTCATTCTTCCTTATATTGTCCCTAATTGAGGCTTACGGCAAAACCGTCCGCCCAGCCGCACAAAAACCGTACAGCCTTTCCGTATTTGCGACGGTACTCACAAATCCGGTATTACAAGCAATATATCATGGTCTGCGACAGTCAGCCGATATCTTCTGACACACGGGACTGTCGTCCCTTTCTCACCCATATATATTGTTATCAGCATAAACAACGCCGCCTGGCGGTTCATACTGCAGCCGCACTTAATTCAAATAAACAGTTCTCAGTTTGTTATAAATTAACCCTGACGCTGTTTATGTTTCGGGTTCTCACAGATGACTCTGATGCTTCCCTTTCTCTTGATGATTTTGCATTTTTCGCAAATCGGTTTTACAGATGATCTAACCTTCATGGTTCTGCCTCCTTTCACCAATGTTACCCCTAAAATCAGGTGCAAATGGACATAAAAATTGCGTAATTCCGCAAAGTCCGAATATCAGTATAGCACCTGTCTTTTTAAATTGCAAGCCTATTTTTCTTTCTATATAATGTAAAACATATTTTTGTGGAATCTGTACAGAATATATGCTATTATATGTGCATAATTATCGGTATTGTAAGTGTTTCAGGCTTTTGACCCTGGCATCATTTTACGATACTACAATCGGAACATTGTTTATTTTTTTCAATTCCAAGGCATTCTTCTTATGTTTCTTGTTATAATTCACCAAAACAATGTCTGTGAAGTGCATATCTGATATGAAGTGCTCATGACATCACAAAAATAAGGGAGAAAAATATGATTTTAAGTAAAAAAACAAAACATGGATTCTTGTCTATGGGGCTTGCTTTTGGCATACTGACCTCATCCGTCGTTTCGCCTGCATCTGTTTCTGTTTTTGCCAGCGACTATTCTGCCAGAAATGTGCTCTCTGATGCTTATATCCGGTCACAGATCCCGGCATCGGTATCAGAAGAGAGCATAACCTCTGCCGCTGTCCGAAGCGAGGCACGGCAGCTTCAGAGCAGCAAAAGAGCATTTGATCTTGATCTGTCCGGCCAGTCATTTGACGGTTCCGGCGGAATCGATTACTCCAAAAATACAGAGTACATGGATGTATTGAAAAATCTGAAAACGACTCAGAACGATCAGACGATCATCCTTCGTTTTAAGACTTCATCCGATGGTCTGCTCTTTGGTGCCGGCACCGATGCAATGACCACCACCGGTAAAAATATGACGGTCTCGATCCGTGACGGCAAACTGCGTCTTGTGATGCGTAATACAAAAAAAGCAAATGGTGCACCTGCCGGCGGCCTGAAGGGTTCTTTCAATGTCAACCTTGCCGATGGAAACTGGCATACCGTTGCTATCAGTTTCCTGCCGTCTCTTAATTATGTCAATGACAACGTACGCATCGCCGTGGACGGCACGAACCTGAACTATGCTTCCAACACCTGGGGCAGTTCCTGGAAAGCAGGCTTTAACCAGGGAGCCGGGGCAGACTACAACCTGCTTCAGATCGGCGGCGGTTCTTATGTCGGTGTCAACAACAACGACTACGCTTCTGCCAATTTTAACGGTAAGATTGATTTTATCACCGTGATCGACAAAGCCTACAGAATGGATGACCTGAAATCCATCTCCTACGAACAGGTCAGCTCGGTCACTGCCAAACTCAATGCCATGCGTCAGAGCGGAACCGGCAAGACATGGCTCTTCACCGGCGGTACAGAGGCGGTTGCCGATTTTAAAAACTCCTCTACCATCCGTAACTGGATTGGGCTTTTTGAGGATACCATGCGCAGCGGCGGCAGCTATATTGAAAGAGGACGTTTCGTATTCAATACAGCCCGTCGCGGTTCCGATGTTGCTTCTATTCTTGCAGATTACGACAAACAGATCGATGCTTACCACACGGAGGCAGTAGCCATCTCAGTTGGTGCCGAAGACTACAGCAAAGGCCAGGCAGGACTGGATACCTTCAAAGAAAATCTGAAAAAACTGGTGGATAAAATCAATGCTTCCAGAAAACTTGCCGTTGTGATCACCCCTTATCCATCCAAAGACCCTGTGCAGAATACAAACATTGCTCTTTACAAAGCTGCCATTGATGCTGTTGTCTCTGAAGATGCAAAAATCGTAGATTTCTCTTCTATCGCAGTTTCCAATATCAACGATGACGGCACTCTGACACTGGAAGGTCATCAGGCGGCTGCAAACCTTCTGAAAAACGCACTTGGCTTCGGAAGCAGTACAACTTCCTACAATTTTCACCTGAAAAACCTCGCACCAGGCTCTTACCGCACAGAAAAGAAGGAAAATGCTGATCAGATTATCGCAAAAGCAAACGACACCACTCTGGAAGTTCATGCAGGCGGCGTTTCTGACTCCGGTGCAAAACTTACCTACACACTGACGGACAGTAACGGACAGATTTTCTCCGGCAGTGCTTCTGCTTCTGATTTCACGGTATCCGGTCTGAAGGCAGGAGAAACTTACACTTTGACGGTCAGCGACAACAGCCGCTCCGATGGTGTAACGGAAACCTATAAACCGATCAGCATCAAGATTACGGATGGCTCTACCGGTACACTTATTTCTGAAACTTCCGATTCTGAGTACGATTTCTCCGATTTGCTGAAATCCAAAAAATCGTTAACTTACTTGTTTATGGGCGACAGTATCACTCATGGCGTTGTAACAAACGGCTACGACAACGTACCGCAGCTTTTTGCCAAATATCTGGATGAACTCGGAAGAAAAGATGACGTTGTAATCAATACCGGCGTTTCCAACGCCACCATCGCAACAACTCTGGATCAGATTGAAACGCGGCTGAAACGCTACCAGCCGGATGTCGCTGTCATTATGCTCGGCACAAACGACTGTGCAAAAAATGGTGAAAACAACGTCGCAGCTACCGGCTCCACCAGCAACGGTGCGATCAGCGTTACCGAATTCAAGAATCGTTATAAAACTCTGATTCGTGAAATCCACAAAAACAATGCCAATACCCGCATTGTTCTGCGTGTTCCATGTGCAATGATCAATTATGGTCAGCGTCAGGAGACTTTCGAGGCGTTCTTTGCTTCGATCCCGGAAGTAGCAAAAGAAATGAAAACAGAAATACCGGGACTGGAGATCGCTGTTGTCAATCATCTTGAAAACTGGAACAATTATCACGATACAGTTCGCAATGACAACCTGAGCAATCCAAACTACGCAGATGCAGATAGCCTCAACTGTGGCTGGTTCTCACCGGACGGCCTGCATCCAAACGGACGCGGCAACATCGCCATGTTCCAGCAGATCATCAAAGAGCTGAACCTGTATCAGGCAAATTCCGAACTGGCAAATTTCTCTTATGCACTGAGTGACTGGACAGATGCCTCCAATATCAAAGTCGTTGCAGAGCAGAAAGATGATCAGGCTTCCCTTGCCATGAATCAGTTTGCTTCTTATACAAATGGGCTGCGTGATGTGACTCTGACACTGACCGCCCAGAACGGAACATCCATTTCCAAAACAACAGCTTATGATGCAAACGGCAGCGTTTCCCTGGATACATTGGATAAAACAAAAGATTACACCCTTCGTGTCACCGGAACTGATAAAACAAACAGCAAACAAGTAACGTTCGCTTCTGAACTTACAAAAGAGATCACACCGGACCCGATTCCAGATCCAGACCCGATTCCAGATCCGGAACCAAAACCAGATCCGGAACCAAAACCAGATCCTACTCCGGATCCAACACCAACTCCTACTCCGGATAAGCCGACAGACAATCAACCGTCCAACCCTGGCACTTCCGATACAACAAAGGGTTTGAAAAAGGGAGACATCGTTGCTGTTGGCAAGTACTCTTATCAGATCACGAATACCGCAAAGAAAACCGCTGCCTTTGCAGGTCTTGCCGATAAGAATGTGAAAAAAGTATCGATCGCCGCTTCCGTGAAGATCAACAATGCTGCATACCGCATCACTTCCGTCAAGGCAAATGCCCTGAAAGGCAAAAAGAAAATCACCAGCGTAACGATTGGCAAAAATGTTGCCACAATCGGTGTAAAAGCATTCTCCGGATGCAAAAATCTGAAAAAGATCACTGTGAAAACAACCACTTTAAAGAAAGTCGGAAAACAGGCATTTAAGGGAATCCATAAGAAAGCGGCAGTAAAAGTGCCAAGAAATAAAAAGACAGCTTACAAGAAAAAATTCCGTGGAATCTTTTCAAGTGCCAATTAAAAAGTTGTCGGTGGTTTCCTGGCAGGTGTAAGGAATGGAAATGCCGCACATTTTAAAATACTGTTTGCAAATAAATCGTATTGCATGTGCAAATGAACGAATTCCCCGAAGGGCACGTAAAAGTGCCTTCTTGGGAATTGTTCATTTTGCACAT
>NZ_JAJEQE010000023.1 GCF_020687205.1 Hominisplanchenecus faecis | reverse complement strand
ATTGAAGAGGCTCTTCCATATCTAAAGGAGCATCAACAAGAGATAACCGACCGCATTTATCGTGGAAAGTATACTCCGTCTCCAGTAAGACGAGTTGAGATTCCCAAACCAGAGGGTGGTGTGCGAAAGCTTGGCATACCAACGGTGATAGACCGTACAATCCAACAGGCAATCACGCAAGAGTTAGTGCCAATCTATGAACCGCTGTTTGCAGATGGTAGCTTTGGCTATCGTCCGGGCAGAAGTGCGAAGGACGCAATACAAAAAGTGAAAGAGTATGCAGAACAAGGATACACATATGCAGTATCCTTAGATTTATCAAAATACTTCGACACACTGAACCATGAAATTCTCCTTAACTTACTCCGTAAGAATGTAAAGGACGAACGGGTGGTGCAGTTGATTAAGCGATATCTGAAAAGCGGGGTAATGGAGAACGGAGTAGTCATGGAAACAGAGGAAGGTTCGCCACAAGGAGGAAATCTATCCCCACTACTGGCGAATATCTATCTCAATGAGTTTGACCAGGAGTTTTTGAAGAGAGGAGTCCCATGCGTCAGATATGCAGATGACATCGTGCTCCTTGCGAAGAGCAAACGGGCATCGGAGAGACTTCTGGAAAGCAGTACGAAATACCTTGAAGAGAAACTGAAACTTACAGTCAACAGAAAGAAAAGCCGTACTGTCAGTGTGTTTGCAATCCGAAATTTTAAGTATCTAGGCTTTGCATTGGGAAGGAATGGAACGGGTATTTATGTTCGCGTTCATCCAAAGTCATGGAGAAAGTTTAAGTCGAGACTGAAAGAGTTGTCTTCCCGTAAACGATGTCAGTCAATCAAGCCAAGCCTTGAGAAAATCAAGATATATGCAAGAGGATGGCTGAACTATTACGGAATAGCAAGCATGAAGAACAACATCGAAGAGATCAACGGATGGCTCTACCACAGAATACGTATGTGTATATGGAAACAGTGGAAACTTCCAAAAACAAAGAAAAGAAATCTGATAAAGATGGGAGTACACGAATACTATGCGAATATGGCGGCAAACTGCCGAAGAGGACACTGGTATTGTGCGAATCTGACAACAGTTAAGAAAGCCATGACAAAAGAGAGACTGATAAACGGTGGCTTCTATGATTTAGCCACAGCCTATCAGTCCGTGCACGTCAACTATTGAAACCGCCGTGTACCGAACGGTACGCACGGTGGTGTGAGAGGACGGCGGTTAGTCACTGCCTCCTACTCGATTGCAATCATTATTGGGGACTTTTGACACCCACATCATATTATAAGAATATAATCCGGAAATTATGCATTGATTGCTTCTTTTAATGCCTTTGCCAGCTGATCCGGGCAGGAAGTTGGTCTTGGACCACAGTGGATGCCTTCCAGTCTGGCGATGGCATCTTTTACTTTCATGCCTTCTACCAGGCGTGCAACGCCCTGTGTGTTTCCGGAACATCCGCCGATAAAGTTTACGTGTTTGATGGTGTCTCCGTCCAGTTCGAACTGAATTGCCTGAGAACAGACACCTCTTGTTTTATATACCTGCATTTTAAATACCTCCTGTTTTTTATGCGAGTTAGGAAATACCTGTCATCTCACGGAGCAAGATTTCCTGATGCTTTGACTTGATTATACGCATTTTATCAGGCGGATGCAAGACATATTGTATTCTGCAAAAAATCCCACTGATATGAAATTTTGCTCAGCTTGACATAGACCTGATTTTACGGTAAAAATAGAAGTGTTGTAATAAAAATCTTAAATTACAGAAAAATGAATGGATTTTATAAGTGCCAAATTCATTAATATAGAAGGAGACAGACATGGGTACAATTGGAATTATAGGAGCAATGGAAGTTGAGGTAAAAGAGCTGAAGGAGCAGATGCAGATTACACGTCAGCTGACAAAAGCAGGCATGGAATTCTGCGAGGGCATTCTGGAAGGTCAGGATGTTGTTGTGGTACGCAGCGGTGTTGGGAAGGTAAATGCGGCGGTCTGCACACAGATCCTGATCGATGTGTTTGATGTAAAAGCAGTGATCAATACAGGAATCGCCGGTTCTCTGAAAGCGGAGATCAACATCGGTGATCTGGTTATTTCCAGCGATCTGGTTCATCACGATATGGATGCAGTAAGCTTTGGTTATCCGAAGGGACAGATTCCGCAGATGGATGTGTTCTCTTTTGAGGCGGACAAGGCACTTGCGGATCTGGCTGAGAAAGTATGTGAAGAGGTTAATCCGGAAATTCAGGTATTTCACGGAAGAGTTGTCAGCGGCGATCAGTTCATCGCAGACAAAGAAACCAAAGAGAACATTTCGACACTTTTCGCAGGATACTGTACCGAGATGGAAGGTGCTGCGATCGCACAGACTGCACACTTAAATGAAGTGCCGTTTGTTGTTCTGCGTGCGATCTCAGATAAGGCAGATGACAGTGCATCCATGGATTATCCGACGTTTGAGAAGCAGGCAGTTGCTCACAGCGTCAGACTGGTTCGCGGCATGATGAAGAATCTGGCTGCAAAAGAAGCGTAGAAAAAAGAACGAAAACTGAAGAACTTCATAAAAAAATCCCCCGATTTTCGAGCCATAAGAGCAGAAATTGTCGAACGATTCTGCTTTTCAAATGCAAATTCTGAGGCTATAATGTGCCTGCAACATTCATCCGGAGAATGTGACTGCTGCAGCAGCGAAACGTGAAATGAAAACAAGCAGGATCAGAAGGGGGATTATCCATGTTACAGTTTTTAAGTCAGCAGACAATATTGTTCTACACAATGGCATTGATCTGTGCCTGGGGAGTGATCAGCCAGGTGGTACTTCGTTCGATGTATGGAAACCTGCTCAGAGATGTCAGAAGGCAGGGCATGGCGAAAGGTAAGTTTATGAAACAGCTTCGCCAGCGTTATCAGAACGTATGCAGAATGAAACAGAATACGGTCAATGCTTTTAACACGGAAGCATTTATACGCAAAAATCTGCTGGAGTACCGTCTTTTTGGAGGATCTTTGCATACCTGGAAACGGATGGCACAGATGGCTGCCATATTATGTGCGGCACTGGGAGCGGTCGGATGGTATATCAGCCAGCCGCAGGCGGTTGGCGGCATGCGTCAGACTTATCTGACAGGCACTTTGCTGATGGAGGGAATTTTTCTTCTGGTCTTTGGCGTTCTGGATACAGGATTTGCAAAACAGTCATTGGAGATTACTTTGCAGGACGAGCTGGATAATGTGCTGGTGCTTCATGCTTCTTCTGGTGTACAGGCTACAAAATCTTCTGTTGCAAGACAGAAACAGCCGGAGCCGGTGCAGCCGATACTGGCGGAATTTTCAAAACCGGCAAATCAGGTGGAAATGGCAAAATGCGATGCATCGTCAGAAGAAGTGGCAGTTTCTGCTGAGTCGGAAGACGTATCCGGACATTTCGGAAAAATGGTTTCCATGCCGGGACGGAAAAAGAAGAGCGTAAAGAACAGCAAGGATGGTATCAGAGACAAGCAGGAGCTGAAGGAGAATCTCGGAAAAATCCGGGAGGGTATCCGTGAGACAGCAGCTGCGGCGGATACACCTAAAGAGCAGACGGCGAAGATTCTGCGGCAGATGGATTCGGATGAGCAGGAACGTGTGATACGGGAAGTTCTGAAAGAGTTATTGTCATAATGGAGCAGGGATTTCCCCTGCAGACTAGCATTACGAAAGAGAGGAAACTGCTATGGAGATTGTATTTCTGGAGACCATATCGCTTGGTGATGACATAAATCTGGACAGATTTGACGAACTGGGACATGTAACAAAATACAGAGACACACCGGTGGAAGTGGTGCCGGAGCGGGTAAAAGATGCAGATGTTGTTGTAATCAACAAAATTCCGATGAATGAAAAAACGCTGGCAGGTGCTTCGCATCTGAAACTGGTAGCCGTAACGGCTACGGGAATGGACAATATTGACCGGGCATATACAGACAGCCACGGCATCCTGTCAGCGAATGTAGCCGGCTATTCTACGGAAGCAGTGGCACAGCATACATTTGCACTGATGTTCTATGTTCTGCATAAACTGGCCTATTATGATCACTATGTAAAATCAGGTGCGTATTGTACCTCCGTTCAGTTTTCTCATTTTGAGCAGAAATTTTCAGAGCTTGACGGAAAGACCTGGGGTATTGTCGGCATGGGAGCGATCGGAAAACGTGTGGCATCCCATGCACAGGAATTTGGCTGCAACGTTATTTATTATTCAACATCCGGGAAAAATACGGATCAGCCGTATGAGAGCGTAAGTTTTGAAGAACTGCTGAAACGTTCGGATCTGATATCGGTGCATGCACCGCTGAACCCGGCCACAAGAAAACTTTTTGACAGAGCGGCTTTTGAGAAGATGAAGAAGTCCGCAATTTTTATCAATGTGGCACGCGGAGCGATCGTGGATCAGGAAGCACTTACGTGGGCTTTGCAGGAAAATAAGATTGCGGCAGCGGCTCTGGATGTGCTGGACGGAGAGCCGATGAGGGAGGACAATCCATTAAGGCAGATCCAGGACAGCGGCAAGCTGATCATTACGCCTCATATTGCCTGGGCACCGAAAGAGACTCGTGAAAGACTGCTGGACGGAGTCTATGAAAATATCAAAAAAATCCTGTGATACCAAACAGTTCGATATCACAGGATGCACATAGCTGAAACAGTTGTCAATCCTCTTCGATTACCTGAAGTTCAAGGTAGTCGAAGGGGATTTCTTCTATAAAACTATCCTGGTAAAAACGAGTTTTGCTGTGGCGTTTGAATTCCTGAATATTGGAATCGAGCCAGATCGGTTTGCCGAGATCAAAGTCGTAGCAGATCTGATCTAAAGAATCAAAGATTTTGTGTGTGCGTGTGTCATTTCGGTCATCTTCTATGACGGTATCTCGAAGCATATGGTTGTCTTTAAAAATTTTCCCCCATAAACGGAACATAACATTTCTACCTCCATATAAAAGCTGCCATAAAGGGCAGAAGTAATCGATTTCAAGTATAGCGGATTTTAAAATGAAAGTAAAGGAAAGTTATGAAGCAATCAGAGGGTTTTCGTATATTAAATCTAATTGGTTTCTTTCGCAGTAGCCTCCACCTGGCGGCTGACTTTTGAGGTGTCACGGTTCATAAAGTAGCTGTAGATCAGGGAGGACATTTCCTGAAGAGAATCTACGGCAGAATTTTTGCTGGAAACCTCGCAGGACATGATACATAAAATATAATCGCCTTTTGGTGTGTAGACGATCGCTGCATCGTTTTCGCAGTCGGAAGTCTCACCGGTTTTGTTTGCAACACGCGATTCCGACGGGATCGTGGATGGGATTTTGTAGGTAACCTGCTGATTTAACAGAAGTTCTTCCATCTGGCGGGAAGCGAGATGAGAGACAAATTCTCCGCGGTAAATACGTTCCAGAAGGCGGCCGCAGTCTTTGGCGGAAGTTGTGTTTTTGGTATCAGTGTCGTACCACAGACTGGTGTCCTCCAGACCGTTGTATTCGTGCGTATATTCAAATCCCTGTGCTTTTATGAAAGCATTTACTTTCTTCATGCCTTTCTTGTGGTCGTGATCTTTGTTCAGATAACGGACCAGCTCATTTGTGGCAGAATTATCGCTGACTGTGATCATTTCATCGAGAAGATGTTTGGTCGTGTCATTCATTTCCAGATTGCCGTTCTGGATTTCCTGCATTACGGCTCCCATCACATAAAGTTTGATCAGGCTTGCGGACTCCTGGGCACGTTCGTTGATGCTTATCACATTTCCGGTGGTCAGGTCTTTCAGATAAACAGACCACTTGGAAGAATAGCTGTTGATGCGTCTGGTAAGCTCTGTTTTCAGCTCTTTCCAGGAAAAATCCTGATTCAGAGAATCAAAAGTATAGGAAGGTGTAAGAGTGGCTTCCTGCAGAATCTGTGAAAAGGTATCGGAATTATCAGCCATAAGAAAAGAAGCTGTGTTATTGGAAGACTTGCTTTCTTCCGGGATTTCCGTTTCCGCTTCGGTCTGAAAAGTGCTTAATGTTTCAGGGGATACCGTTTCGGTTTCGGACGGAACGGATTCTGTCTGAGTACTTTTTTCAGTTGTTATATCCTGTCGGAACGGCGATTCCTTCAGCCAGTCTGTTGTATCAGAAGCAGCTGCCAAAGCAGGAAAATTCTGTAAAAGAATACTGCCGGACAAAAAGGCAGCAGTAAAAGTTTTTTTCAGTTTCTTAGAGGTCATGCTACATCCTTTCTCCTGAAAAACAGTTTGATGGATCAAGATACAAGACAATGTCTGCCAATGCTCTGACATCATTCTGAATCATACAATAAACTTTCCGTTCTGTAAAGAGTTCAGACAGAAAAATATTCTTGATAAATGCTGGAAAATATGCTACATTCTCAAGGTGACAAGACACCTGAAATGACATTGTTGAAGAATCAATATAAAGGTGTAAACTCACTCCGGGAAGTGCATACAGGCAGTCTGACCGGGAAAACTTTATCGAGGAGGAAAGAAAGGCATGAAAAAATTACTGAACCACATTTTTATTGATGGTTTGAGCGGCATGGCTTTGGGCTTGTTTTCTACACTGATTGTTGGTACAATAATCCAACAGATTGGAAACCTGATCGGTGGAAACATTGGAGACATGCTTTTTATCATGGGAAAGATGGCAGCAGCGATGACCGGTGCGGGTATCGGTGTCGGTGTGGCACACCGTTATCAGGAAAGTCCGCTGGTGGTGCTTTCTGCGGCAACGGCCGGCATGACAGGAGGATTTGCAAGTAAGATTCTGGCAGGTTCACTTCTGGTTGACGGAAGCGTTGTTCTGGCAGGACCTGGAGAACCGCTCGGTGCATTTGTAGCGGCATTTGCAGGAATTGAACTGGGACATCTGGTTTCCGGTAAGACAAAAGTAGATATTCTGGTAACACCGATCGTGACGATCGTAACCGGATGTGCAGTCGGTCTGATCGTAGGACCGCCGATCTCCAAATTTATGACCGGACTTGGTGCAATCATCAACTGGGGAACAGAACAGCAGCCATTTATCATGGGAATCGTGGTTTCCGTGCTGATGGGAATGATCCTGACACTGCCGATCAGTTCTGCGGCTCTGGGTATTATTTTAAATCTTTCCGGACTTGCAGCCGGTGCGGCGACGATTGGATGTTGCTGTAACATGGTAGGATTTGCGGTGGCAAGCTATCGTGAAAATAAAGTTGCCGGACTTCTGGCACAGGGCGTTGGAACATCTATGCTGCAGGTGCCGAATATTGTAAGAAAACCAATCATATGGATTCCGGCGATTGTTTCCAGTGCCGTTTTGGGACCGGTCAGCACAATGCTGGTCAAAATGACGAGCAATGCAACAGGATCCGGTATGGGAACCGCAGGATTTGTAGGGCAGATCATGACCTATCAGACGATGGCACCGGAAATCGGAGGTACCATGACGATGATCATCATTGTGGTATTCCAGATTGTGCTGCCGGCAGTGATCACACTGGCAGTATCCGAATTTATGAGAAAAAAAGGCTGGATCAAAGACGGCGATATGAAACTGGAACTGTAGGAGTGAGTTTAAGCCTCCTGCAAAGTGATTCCGACAGAATCATGTATCAGATTTCCTATGCATCTGATTTGATCAAATATGCAGGAGGTATAAAAAAATTATGAATCGAAAAGGAACAGGGCTTGTCCATATTTATTTCGGGGACGGAAAAGGAAAGACAACAACAGGAATGGGACTCTGTGTGCGGGCAGCCGGTTATGGCTACCGTGTACTGATCTATCAGTTTATGAAAAACAACAAGACGAGTGAACGAAACATTCTGGAAAAGATAGAGAATGTTTCAATCGTAAACGGACTGGATCAGGAGAAATTCAGCTTTCAGATGACGGAACAGGAAAAGAAAGAACGTCTTGCTTTCTATAACAGTCAGTTTGAGAAGGTGACAAAGAAAGCGGTGGAGGAAGACTTCGATGTGCTTTTTCTGGATGAGACGATCTATACGATCAGTGCGGGACTGCTGGATGAAAAGCTGGTACTTGACTTTCTGAAAAAGAAACCGGACAAGCTGGAAGTGATCCTGACCGGAAATACACCAAGCGAGGCGATGATCGCTGCGGCAGACTATGTATCGCAGATCAAAAAGATCAAGCATCCGTTTGATGAGGGTCAGGCATCCAGAATGGGGATTGAAAAATAGAAACGTGTCGGAGAGTGTGTGAAATCCGGCACAAAAATATCCGTAAAATGAGGAGTGCCCCCAATGTCTGGTACATTGGAGGCTATTATGAAAAAATTTATTGCTTTGTGTAAAGTGTATCAAAAGCTTTCGCTCTTGAACTGTTTACATAGTAACAATGATGTATGAATAGAATATGAACGCTCTGTGAAAAGTGTGTGAAAATAACAAAAACAGGTCTTGAACAGACCTGTTTTTTGTTGGAATGTACTAATACATGACGGAATTGTTGGAGTACAAAGTACAGAACAATTCGTATGCATCTTTTCATCGTAACATCAAAGCTTAATGTTTTTGAACAGGGAGCCAAGACTTGTGGTAGCGGCTTCTGTCTCCGGAAGTTCGAAAGTCTCTTCTTCGACTTCTTCTGCGGCTACATCGTTCAGGGCTTTCATGCTCAGACTCAGTTTTCCGTCTTTGATCGCAGTGATCTTGACTTTTACAGTATCACCTTCGGACAGAACAGCTGCCGGTGTTTTGATACGTTTTTCGCAGATCTGAGAAACGTGCAGCAGACCGGACAGGCCATTTCCAAGGTTGATAAATGCACCGTAAGGTTTGATAGTCTCTACGGTTCCTTCGGTAACGAGTCCGACCTGAACGTTGGAAACTTTTGCTTTGCGTTCTTCATCTGCTTTCTCACGCAGGATCTCTCTTGCGGAAAGGACGAGACGTTTGTTTTCAGCATCAGCATTGATGACACGGACTTCCAGTTCTTTGCCGAGCCAGTCGTTCAGAGCGTCTTCTTCTACATAATTCAGGGAAAGCTTGGATGCCGGGATGAAACCGCGGATGCCGTCCAGGTATGCAACCACACCGGATTTTACGATGCCACCGACCTTAACGGTCAGGTTGGTGCCTTCTTCCATGTATTTTTTGAATTTGTCCCATGCGAGAATGTCATTCGCTTCTTTGGAGGAGAGCAGAATGTGGCCTTCTCCGTCATCTCTGCGGATCACGGTTGCGGAGATCTCATCACCGATGTGAACATCTTCTTTGAGATTAAATCCAGGATCGCTTGTGAAATCTTCCAGACGGATGATACCTTCGGTGTAGTATTTCAGATCCAGTGTGATCTCAGATTCGGAAACACCGATTACGGTTCCGGTGAGGATATCGCCTTCATGGATCTGTTTGAAAGAAGCTTCCAGTTCTTCAGCGTAATCAGCCATGGTTTCTGCCGGTTCTTCCGGTGCGGCAGTTTCGGTGGTTCCCGGTGTTTCAGCAGCCGAAGTTTCGGCTTCTGCTGCGAGTTCTTCAGATGTTTTTAATTCTTCTGACATTGTAATACCTCCTGTTGATTTTGTGGTGTTAAGGCAAAAAGATGCAGACCGGAAGACTTGCTGCCGGGTCTGTAAAATATGATTCCAATATACCTTTTTGCGATGAATTTGTAAAGCAACTTGGGAAATAACTTTTGACCATGACATTCAAAAATGCTAAAATAATAAAAACAGGAGCAGACGGGTGTCTGCGGAAAGGATGGACTTATGAATATTCCGACACCTCATATAGAGGCAAAAAAGGGTGATTTTGCAAAAACAGTACTGATGCCGGGTGATCCGCTGCGGGCGAGATTTATAGCGGAACATTATCTGGAAGATGCAGTTCTGGTCAACTCGGTGCGCCAGATGTCAGGTTATACGGGAACTTATAAGGGCAAGAGAGTTTCTGTGATGGCGAGCGGCATGGGAATGCCTTCAATGGGCATTTATTCTTATGAGCTGTTCAATGGTTATGATGTGGAAAATATTATCCGGATTGGCACGGCAGGTGCACTCAGGGAAGATCTGCATCTGCGGGATCTGGTATTTGGCATCGGTGCCTGCACAAATTCGAATTTTGCGGCACAGTATCAGCTTCCGGGAAGCTTTGCTCCAACGGCATCTTTTCCACTTTTGAGAAAAGCAGTAGAAGCGGCAGAAAAAAGGGAAGGTCTGCATTATATGGTCGGAAATCTGCTTTCTTCGGATACATTTTACAGCGATTCCAACCTGGATGTGAACTGGCGGAAAATGGGCGTACTGGCCGTGGAAATGGAAGCGGCGGCATTGTATATGAATGCGGCGAGAACCGGAAAACAGGCTCTTGCGATCTGTACGATCTCGGACAGCATTGTTACCGGAGAGGCGACAAACTCAGCAGAACGTGAAAAGAGTTTTCGTGATATGATGGAACTGGCACTTGAAATCGCACCTGAATAACGGAGGGATTTGCAGGATGGATGACAGAGATAGAAAAGAGCTGGTAAGACAGGCTTTTCTGGCACAGCAGCAGGCTTATGCACCGTATTCAGAGTTTCTGGTCGGGGCGGCACTGCTCACGGAAGACGGTAAGATCTATCAGGGCTGCAACATTGAGAATGCGGCATATTCGCCGGGCAACTGTGCGGAGCGGACAGCATTTTTTAAGGCAGTGTCAGAAGGCAGGCGGGATTTTACGGCGATCGCGATTGTCGGAAATAAACGGGGCGAAGCCGGAGATTATTGTCCGCCGTGCGGCGTGTGCCGTCAGGTGATGGCAGAATTCTGCAAAGCAGATTTTGAGATTCTGCTGGCAAAGGATACGGAAAACTGGAAAAGTTATACACTGGAGCAGTTACTGCCAGAGCGTTTTACGTTATAATCATATGGAGGCTATTATGGAAAACAATAAGAGGAAAATTTATGTGATCGGACACAAGAATCCGGATACGGACTCGATCTGTTCTGCGATCGCTTATGCAGATATCAAAAACAGAACGGAGGAAAATCCTATTTACGAGGCAAAGCGTGCCGGTCAGATCAACGAAGAAACGCTGTATGTGCTGAAACGTTTCCAGATGAATACACCGGGCTATATGCCGAATGTCGGTACGCGTGTCAAAGACATGGATGTACGTAAAGTCGGTGGAGTGGACAGTAAAATTTCTCTGAAAAAAGCATGGACGCTGATGCGGAATGAAAATGTATTTACCCTTCCGATCCTTAATCAGAATCAGGAGCTGGAGGGTCTGATCACGACAAACGACATTACAGAATCGTACATGGATGTTTACAACAATGCAGCACTTTCTGAGGCAAGAACGCCGTATCGCAACATTCTGGAAACAGTAGATGGAACGATGATCGTTGGAAATGAGCATGCACATTTTACGGATGGAAAGGTGCTGATCGCGGCATCCAGCCCGGAAGTGATGGAACAAAGTGTGGAGCAGAATGATCTGGTGATTCTGGGAAACCGTTATGAAGCTCAGCTTTGTGCGATCGAGATGGGGGCGAGCTGCATCATCGTCTGTATGGGCGTTCCGATTTCGAAGACGATCCGCCGACTGGCAGAGGAGAGAGAATGTTTTGTGATCAGTTCTCCGCATGATACTTATACGGTTGCACGACTGATCAATCAGAGTATGCCGGTGAAACATTTTATGACCAGTGAGAATCTGGTGAAATTCAGTATTGACGATTATACGGATGATATCAAAGAAGTCATGGCAAAACTGCGTCACAGAGATTTCCCGGTTCTGAATAAACACGGAAAATATGTGGGAATGGTTTCCAGACGTAACTTGCTGGGTATCAAACGCAGACAGCTCTGCCTTGTGGATCACAATGAAATTTCGCAGGCGGTTGACAACATCGAAAGTGCAGAGATTCTGGAGATCATCGATCACCACAGGATCGGATCTTTGCAGACGATGGCTCCGGTTTATTTCCGCAATCAGCCGGTTGGATGTACGGCAACGATTCTGTATCAGGTTTATCAGGAAAAAAATCTGACGATTGAACCAAATATTGCCGGACTGCTCTGTTCTGCGATTCTTTCGGATACGCTGATGTTCCGTTCTCCGACCTGTACGGCGATGGACAAGGCAGCGGCAGAAAAGCTGGCGGAGATCGCCGGTGTCAAATGCGAAGAGCTGGCATCCGAGATGTTTGCAGCGGGAAGCAACTTAAAGAATAAATCACCGGAAGAAATCTTCTATCAGGATTTCAAGAAATTTGAGTTAAATAAATCCAGCTTTGGCGTTGGACAGATCACTTCTGTAAATGAGGATGAGCTGACCGAGATCAAGAAAGAACTGCTTCCATATATGGAAAAGGCTCTGGGAAGCCACGGAGAATCCATGCTGTTCTTTATGCTGACAGATATTATCAACGAAAGCACAGAGCTGCTGTTCTACGGCGGAGACAGCAAAAATGTGGTAAGCGAAGCGTTCCACAAAGAGCCGCAGGAAGGCGAGCAGTCTGTGATCCTGCCGGGTGTTGTTTCCAGAAAGAAACAGCTGATCCCGAGCTTTATGACGGCAATGCAGCAATAGGAGGCAATTATAATTATGGCAAAGCAAATCTGGAAACCGGGAAATATGATCTATCCGCTTCCGGCAGTGATGGTCAGCTGTCAGAGGGAGGGCGAGAAACCAAACATCATCACGGTGGCGTGGACGGGAACCGTCTGTACCAACCCGCCGATGGTTTATATTTCGGTAAGACCGCAGCGTTATTCGTATGATATTCTGGATGAGACAGGAGAATTTGTCATCAACCTGACAACAAAAGAGCTGGCACGGGCAACTGACTACTGCGGCGTACGTTCCGGCCGGGATGTCGATAAATTCAAAGAGACCGGGCTGACTGCGGTGGAAGCAACGAAGGTCAAAGCACCGCTGATCGCGGAAGCACCGGTCAATATCGAGTGCCGTATCACCGAGAAGAAAGAACTCGGTTCGCACCATATGTTCCTCGCAGAAGTACTGGCAGTTCATGTCGATGAAAAATATCTTGATAAGAATGGAAAATTTCAGCTCAATAAGAGCGGGCTGATCGCATATTCGCACGGAGAATATCTGGATCTCGGAAAAGAGATTGGGACGTTCGGGTATTCTGTGAAGAAAAAGACGAAAAAGCCACAGAAGAGAAGAAAGAAGAAAGTGGAGAGGTAGTTTTTTACTCCATCTCACTTGCTCGTGTCACCGCTTTTTTTCCATATTTTTTGCGAATAGAATCAAGTGCTGCATCCAGTTTTTTCTGTTTTTCCGGGGATGGTTTTTTCGGAAAATCGGCATTGGCATTTGTTTTGTTTGCAGAAATATCGGAAAAATCCAGGTCAAACAAGGAAAGCTGGACGGGCTCGTTTTCATCAACGAGTTTGGTAGTGCGGATACCTAACAGGCGAACGGGCTGCTGATTCCAGAGTTCGTGGAAGAGCCGTTTAGAGGTCTGAGTGATCAGGTCGGTAGAATTTGTTGGAATATCAATCTGGGTTTGTCTGGAAACAGACTGAAAATCGTAGTATTTGATTTCCACACAGATGCTGCCGGCTTTTTTGTGTGCTTTTCGCAGGCGGGATGCAACACTTTCTGCAAGGGAGTGCAGGATCGGTACAGCCTCGCATTCTTTTGTCAGGTCACAGGACAGAGTGGTAGAGTTTCCAATCCCTTTTGCTTCCGCCGGGGTGGAACAGACCGGGCTGTTATCGATGCCATTTGCGTAATTCCAGAGCATGGTTCCATGGCTTTTCAGATTGAGCGTGATCAGTTTCGGGTCTGAGGCAGCAAGTTCTCCGATGGTGCGGATGCCGAGGTTGTTCAGAGCTTTCACGGAAGATTTGCCTGCCATGAACAGTTCTCCGATCGGAAGAGGCCACATTTTCTGCGGGATTTCGTCCGGAAACAGAGTGTGTATTTTATCCGGCTTTTCAAAATCCGATGCCATTTTTGCCAGAAGTTTATTGGAAGAAATACCGACATTTACGGTAAAGCCAAAGCGGCCGTGGATTTCGTCCTTGATGTATCTGGCAGCGGCGTAAGGTGACGGATAGCGATGGGAAATCCCGGTAAAATCCAGGAAACATTCATCAATGCTGACCTGTTCAATATCAGGAGTCAGGCTGTGCAGAAAGTCCATCATGCGGCAGCTGTACGCATGATAAAGGTCGTGGTTGGGCGGTGCCATTACAAGATTTGGGCATTTTTTTAAGGCATTCACGACAGGTTCGCCTGTGTGGATGCCGAATTTTTTTGCCGGAATGGATTTGGCGAGGACAACGCCGTGGCGTGTCTTCTGATCGCCGCCGATGATGGCAGGGATTTCTCGCAGATCCGGACCGTTTCCTGTTTTTAAATTTTCGACAGACGTCCAGCTTAGATAAGCGGAATTTACATCAATATGAAAGATCGTACGCATGTGGGGACACCTCGGTTTGCTTTTGATTATTTAGAGCCACATCATTCGCAAAATCGCCTCTGTAGAGGCTTTCCTTTTGCTCATGTATGGCTTTTCGCCATATAGATTTATCAGAATAGTCCTTTGTGAGCAAGCTCCCAAAGTCCATTCATGTTAAATCTGCATGGCTCTAAATAATCATATTGTACCACTTTTTTCACGTCTGCACAGGGGAAAGCATATTTTATAGCAAATGTTTTGCGAGTGGAGTGAGACAATCGTGGATTCTTTTGAAGAAAAATTTCCGTGGAATTTTATGTCATATCATCAGGGTTATCCGATGCCGGGAGCGATGATGCCGGTGGAAAGCCCGATGGCACCGTGGATGGGCATGGCAGGTGGTTATCCTGTTTATCCGGCAAACATGTATCCGCAGGCGTATCTGGATGAGATGCAAAATGAGCGGGACATGAAGAAGATGAAGGAACTTTATCCGGAGGTGGCGAAGGATGTTCTAAGTGTGGTGGAGGATGAGTGTGACCAGATGGAGTACGACGGCAGCATGATGTTTGATGAGTATCCGGATAAGGTGATGTTTGAGCGGATCAAAAACCGGATTTATGATAAGGTTCAGGAGAAATATCCGGTCGAAGAGGAGGATGACCGGGATCAGGCGATGGTCATGCAGCAGGAGGTAAGGAGACGTTATCCGCCGCATAAAAACTGGCTGGGGGATATGATCGAGGTGCTGTTGTATCAGGAAATGTACCGCAGACGCTGCAGACGGCGAAATTGCTGCAGGAGATACTGAATTCAAGTCGAACGCACGTGGAACCTGGGATACTGCGGTCAGTTTAAAAAAATTTAAGTTGTGGTTTTAAAGCAAAGACATTACAATGGAGGGGACTGCTGGGGTCATACAGCAGTTCTCATCTCCGACTGAGATAAACGCTCCGCGAGTATGTGCAGTGATTCTGAGAAGAATATGTCAGCTTTCGCTGACCAGAATCACGCACCAAGTCTCACGTGCGTTCGACTTGAAAAGAAAGGGTACAGGATATATGGAAGAATTAAAAATATTGCTGGAGGAGTGTGTCTGTGAAAAGCTGATACATATGACAGCAAGCGGGGCGAGGGACAAGGATGGCATTTCCAAAGTGCGTATCCGGCCGGTTCTGCAAAAAGGAAGTCTGATGTTTCAGTCTGCAGCACGCAAGGGGAAGCAGGAGTTTCACAGCAACCGCGATCGTGATGAGCTGATCGGGGATGTTCTGAAATTTATGGAAGAGGATTTCCGGCAGCTTCAGATCCAGATGCAGGACGAGCTGATCACAGTTCTGATCAGCAAAAAGGGAAAAGTGACGATCAAACGTAAAAAGAGTGTGACAAAACTGGATGCACCGGTTCTGATGCACAATCGTAAGAAACATTACATTCTGGAGGAAGGGATTCCGGTGCCGTTTCTGATTGATCTTGGAGTGCAGACTGCAGAGGGCAGGATCGTGCATGCCAGATACGACAAATTTCGCCAGATCAACCGTTTCCTGGAGTTTGTGCAGGATATCCTGCCACAGATGGAAAAGGGCAGAGAGCTTACGATTCTGGATTTCGGATGCGGCAAATCTTACCTGACGTTTGCACTTTATTATTATCTGAAGATTTTAAATGGCTATGATATCCGTGTGATCGGACTGGATCTGAAAGAAGATGTGATCGCACGCTGCAATGCCCTTGCGGAAAAATACGGCTATGATAAACTGACTTTTCTGACCGGAGATATTGCAGATTACGAGGGCGTTTCCAAAGTGGACATGGTTGTGACGCTGCACGCCTGTGATACGGCCACAGATTATGCCCTGGAGAAGGCTCTGGAATGGGATGCAAAAGTAATCCTGTCTGTGCCTTGCTGTCAGCATGAACTGAATAAACAGATGGAAAATGAGATTCTGAAACCAGTTCTGAAATATGGTCTGATCAAGGAGCGGATCGCTGCACTTGTGACGGACGCACTCCGGGCAGGAAGACTGGAAGAAGCCGGATATCAGGTGCAGATCCTTGAGTTTATTGATATGGAGCATACTCCGAAAAATATTCTTATAAGAGCAGTGAAA
This sequence comes from Hominisplanchenecus faecis, assembly GCF_020687205.1. Taxonomy (GTDB): domain Bacteria; phylum Bacillota; class Clostridia; order Lachnospirales; family Lachnospiraceae; genus Hominisplanchenecus; species Hominisplanchenecus faecis. Next base: position 28,418 of record NZ_JAJEQE010000023.1, on the reverse strand, counting down.
ACCGGAAAACCATATGAGATCAAAGAACTGGATGCCTGTGAGAAATTTCTTGGTGTTGATCCGCTGCTTGGACGTTTGAGAAAAGAAAAAGGGGAAATGTAAATGAAGAAAATATTGATAAGGATCGTAGTTCTGGTGCTTGTTTTTGCGGCGGCTGTCTTTGGTACATCCAAAATCCTCGGAAAAAAAATGGCAGATACCTCTGAAGTGATGGCACAGGCTACGTTTCCGCTGGTTTATGTTGATCTGAACGGAAAACAGATCAACTGTATGCATGGTTATGCACAGGAAATGGATGTCATTGCCATGCGGGATACACTGACACCGCTCAGTAATGATAAAACAGTAAATATACAGATCCAGCCGTTTGAAAACCAGATCAGCAGCGTCAGCTACGAAGTACTGTCTGCGGATGGCAGCAAATCACTGGAAAATACGCTGGTAACGACACTTGGCAACCAGGATGATTATGTGACGGCAGAACTGAAAGTTAATAATAAGATCCTGATCAACACAGAATATATCATGAAGATCAAAGTGACTGCCGGTGTCAGGGATATTTATTATTACACACGCATTATCAACCAGGCGAACCTGAATACAGAAAACTACCTGAATTTTGCAACCGGATTTTATGAGAGATGTTTAAACGGGAATGATGAAGACGGAATGATCTCACAGACGATCGAGCCAAATGAAGATGCCGATAACACAACGCTTGCCCATATGGACATCCACAGTTCCGGTGCACAGCTGATGTGGGGAAAGCTCACGCCGCAGGCATATTTAAAACCAATCCCGAGCATCAAGGAATTAAACGAAAACACGGCAACACTGGAAATGGATTATGTGATCACAGCCACCGGTGATACCGAGGATATGGAAATGTATCATGTGACAGAATATTACCGTATGCGATACGCAGAATCGCAGGTCATGCTGCTTGATTTTGAGCGTGATACAAATGAGATTTTTGATCCGGAAAATTCGATTCTTGTGACAAATGGTATCCGCCTTGGCATCAACAGCCGGGATCTGACCTACAAAAGTGATACCGACAAAAAATATTTTGCATTTGCACAGCAGGGTTCCCTGTGGCTTTATGAAACGGGGACGAAAAAGCTGACGCAGGTGTTCAGTTTCCTTCAGAATGGAAAGCTGGATGCGAGAGATATTTATGATGAAAATAATATCCGCATCATAAATATAGATTCCAGCGGAAATATGACCTTCCTTCTGTGCGGTTATATGAACCGTGGCAAACATGAAGGAGAGTGCGGCGTTGCGGTCTATACTTACGATGCAGCGACAACGAGCATCACGGAGCGACTTTACGTGGAAACACAGGAAGCATTTTCCCTGCTGGATAAAGATGTCGAAAATCTGGGTTATATGTCAGCGGATCGGACACATTTTTATCTGACACTGGAAGGAAGTTTTTACGATATCAATATCACAGATAATTCAGTGACAGAACAGTTTTCCAACTTAAGCAGCGGATGTTATGTCGGCTCTTCCACCGGAGGAAAATTTGCATGGCTTCAGGAAAATGAAAAATACGATTCTTCTACGCTGAATCTGCGTGATCTGGAAACAGGAAACGATACTGCATTTACCTGCGACAGTGATGAACGTCTGCAGCCAATCGGATTTATCGATTCTGACCTGGTGTACGGCGTGGCGAAGGGTTCGGATATTGACACAGAAGACAAAGGAAGCGAAGTATTCCCGATGTACAAAGTACTGATCGTAAATTCTGCGGGAGAGACATTAAAGACTTATGAGCCGGACGGCTGTTACGTGATCGGCGGAAGCGTAAATGACAAACTGCTGACGCTGGACCGTGTCAAGAAAACGAAACGCGGCTATACAGAGACCAGCCAGGATCACATCGTAAACAGCAGTGCGGACGATGAAGCGGCTTATGGATTTGCGTATGCAGAAAGCGACAAAAAACAGACAGAAACCATTCTGAAAACGGGTGAGACGATCGAGGAAGGTACAACACCGCAGATCCTTTATGCAAAACAGGTCAAGGCAGAAGGCGAAGAGGTTGCAGAAGTATCGATTCCGGCCCAAAAACAGACAGAAGAACTTTACTATGTCTATGCGAAAGGTCATCTCGACAGCATGTACACCACGATCAGTGAGGCGGTACAGAGAGCAGATGATCAACTTGGCGTTGTGGTAAACAACAAACAGCAGCTGATCTGGGAGCGAGGCAACAAACAGACCACCTGCAAGCTGGATATCAGTACGTTTCCGGATGTGATTTTAAGCGGTAAGATGAACATCAAAAAACTGTCAAAAAATCTCGGCAAACAGGTACTTGACCTGACCGGATGTACACTCGACAGTGTGTTGTATTATGTAAGCGAGGGCACGCCGGTTCTGGCAAAAACAGCAGACGGCGTTGTGATCATTGCCGGATATGACCAGTACAATACGATTCTGTTAAAACCGGGAGAAGCCGAGACCTATTATTACGGACTGGAAGAAAGTGCCGATATGTTTGAAGCAGCCGGAAATCAGTTTATCACGTATTTTGATCCGCTTGAGGAGTAAAAACAGAAAAAAATTTTCCATGCAACAAAACACGAAAAAAATGACACTGTATAGATGAGAGGCGGGAAGGCTGCAGACGGAACGCCTCCTGAGCATAAAAAGAATGGGGTGATCATATGGAGCGAAATGCAGAAGATTTTGCTGCAAAATACGAGAAAGTATATCAGGATATGTTTCGATTTGCATTATATACCCTGAAAAACAGGCATGAAGCAGAAGATGTTGTAAGTGAGACAGTACTGGATGCCTGGAAGGGGATTGAAGGGTTAAAAGACGAAAATGCTTTTCGTGCCTGGATTTTCCGGATTCTTGCCAACAAATGCAGACAGAAGCTGAAATCCTATCTGAACCGTGCCGTGGAGCTTCCGGCCGATCTGGCATGGCGGGAACGTGACACGAGCGAAGATATGGATGTGCGGGCGGCATTTTATAAATTAAATGACGAAGAACGTCTGATACTTTCTTCCAGTCTGTTTGGCGGATATACCGGAAAAGAGATTGCCGCCATGCTGGAAATGAATGAGAATACCGTGCGTTCTCTGAAAAGCCGTGCTCTTAAGAAAATGGAGCAGATGCTTAGTGAGTGAGAGGAGTTGGATTGTATGGATGAAAAAAAGATTTTGGATATGATAAAAAAATCCGGTGAAAATGTCGATGCACCGGAAGAAATCCATCCAGAGCAGATTAAACGTCTGCTGGAAGAACAGCCGGTGGATAAAAAAAGCCGGTTTCGAAGATATGCCCAGTGGGGAGCAGTTGCGGCAGTCTTCGCACTGGCGATCATCGGAGGGGTGACGGGTCTTACCAGACTTTCCGGCACAAATGGCGAAAACAGCCAGAATGAAGCCGGAACGATGTCGCTTGCAGACGCATCGCAGAGTACAAAAGCGACAGGTGAGACAGAAATTTTTGAAGTTACAACAGAAAATACAACGGAAGCAACAACAGAAAAAACAACGACGGCCCAGACGTCAGCGGATGTTGAATCCGGTAATTATGCTTTTGCCGGTGCAAAGAGTTATCAGGAGATTTTTGATGCCCTGAAAAAAACAGAAAGCGGATATGGCGGGTATGAGACAGCAGAGCTGGCAAGAGGTACGACAAACGAGCATATTGTGGAAGATTCGGCGATGACGGCCATGGATATGGGAAACTCGGAGACAAATGCGGGAGCGGGACTTTCTTATTCGAAGACGAATCTGCAGGAAGCAGGCGTGGATGAAGCAGATGTAGTCAAAACAGACGGTAAATATCTGTATGTGATGAAAGCAACCGGCAGTGTCCGTCTGATCCGTGCAGAAGACAAGGCTTTGCAGACAGAGGGAACGATCATGCTGGATGCATTGAATGAGACACCGCAGGAAATGTACGTGGACGGCGACACACTGAGCCTGATCGTGACCGGAAGCAAGACTACGCTGAACAGTGATGCTGAAGAAGATACTTACACGGCGGATACGGAAAATTATACAAAACTTTACACCTATGATATTTCCGATCGTTCCCAGCCGCAGCTCACCGGTGTGGTTCAGCAGCAGGGACACTACAGCACTTCCAGAAAAAACGGCGATATCGTTTATCTGTTTACGCAGTTTGATCCGCAGGTCAGCGATGCATCGGAAATTGATGAGTACATTCCGGCAGTAAATGGTGCAAGAATGGAGTCCTCGGATATTTTTCTTCCGGAGTATCAGAACAGTACTTCCTGCCTGGTAATCTCTTCTGTGAGCACCGGAAAACCGGATGCGATCATAGATCAGAAAGCAGTTGTATCTGCAGCGGAGAATTTTTATGTAAGTGAGAATAATATTTATATCAGCAACACAAACTGGAGCAGTGATGTGACGATGACACAGATTCTGAAATTCTCCTGCCAGAAAGGGAAGATCCAGGCAAAAGGTGCGGCAGATCTAAAAGGTTCTCTGAACGACAGTTTTTCTATGAATGAGTACAACAGTTATCTCAGAGTTGTTCTGACAGACTACAGTGGGGAGACACAGAAAAATGCACTCTATGTGCTGGATGATGCGATGCAGGTCTGCGGAAACATTGGAGATCTGGCAGAAGGAGAAGACATCCGTTCCGCAAGATTTCTCGGTGATATCGGATATTTTGTGACATTTCGCAATACAGATCCGCTGTTTTCGGTTGACTTAAGCGATCCGTCTGATCCGAAAATACTTGGAGAACTGAAAATCACAGGATTTTCCTCGTATCTGCATTTTTACGGAGAAAACAAACTGCTCGGTGTGGGCAACGAAGTTGATCCGGAGACAGGAGCTTATACAGGTATCAAACTTGCGATGTTTGATGTATCCGATCCGTCCAACGTAAAACAGCTGCACAAGTTTGTGATCAAAGACACTTACGACTGCCCGCTGTTCTACAATTACAAAGCGGCGATGATTGATACGGAAAAAAATGTTTTTGGCTTCATGTGTGATTCCAGCTATATGGTCTTTTGCTATGATGAAGAAAAAGGATTTGAAAATGTCTTCACGGAAAATCTCGGAGATTCTTACTATGGCTACTCTTACAACGGACTTCAGGAAGTCCGGGGCTGTTTTATCGGCGATAATTTTTATCTGGTCGGCGGCGGACAGATCCGTATTTATGACATGGCAAACGATTACAAAGAAGTCGGAAGACTGGAACTTTGACAGCGGCAGTTCACAGAAATCGGTGAACGGAAAGCTTTTATCTTTAAAATCTGCAGGTGATAGAATATGAAACTTACGGATAATACATTAAAATATTTAAAGGAATATGGAGGTCTTTCTTTCGGGGAAAGACCTTTTTCCCACGTAGACAGTCTGATCTTGTGTCAGCTGTCTTATTTTAAATTTCAGGATCTGGTGCCGGATCTTGTCGAAAAAATGGATGGAAATGACATCAGAGGAGTGACGATGCGTTCTCTTCGCAAACATCCGAAATACAACAGTCTGTATGTGTCAGACTGGTACGAAAAAGACAATCGCAGGCTCTATGCGGCGGTTGCCAGAAGCAGGCGTTTTGCAAAAATGCGGCTCAATTATTACACCAATCTCACGGACAAAGAAATGCAGATGCAGTTCTCGGCAGTTACATTTCTGCTGGAAGACGGAACGGTGTATGTGGCATTTCGCGGGACAGATGAGACGATCGTCGGCTGGAGAGAAGATTTTGATATGGCACTGAAAAGCCCGATTCCGTCGCAGACGGCGGCAAGGCTCTATCTGCGGCACATTGCAGAATACACCGGCGATGCCCCGCTGATGATTGGCGGACATTCCAAAGGCGGCAATGAGGCAGTCTTTGCAGCGATGGAGACAGAACCGCAGATCCAGGACCGGATCAGAGCCGTATACTGTTTTGACGGGCCGGGTTTCCGGGAAGATATTTACCGGAAAGAAGGTTATCTTCGGATCGAAAAGAAGATCATCAAAATGGTTCCGCAGGATTCCTTTGTGGGCATGCTTCTGCATACTGCGGGAAGTTATCAGGTTGTGGAAAGTTCCGGGAAAGGTGTGCTGCAGCATGATATGTTCACCTGGGTAGTAAAAGAAGGGGATTTTGTATACAAAGAAGAGATTAACCCGGCGACCGAAAAGAAAAATCAGCAGATCAATGAGTGGATCGCATCGTATTCTCCTGAGGAGCAGCAGGAGATCGTGGATGCCCTTTTTGAGATCATTGAAGCGACTCAGGCAGACACGGTTATGGATTTTACGCAGAACCGTTTACAGAAAATGATGAAGATGCTGAACATTTTTCATGGTCTGGAGGCAAAAACAAAGCGAAATGTACGCAAGCTTTTCCATATCCTGCTTGCACCGTCGGAAAGATTAGGATATACTGAGAGCAGTAAGAAAACGGCAGAACCAGATTCTGCTGTAAAAATGGAAAACAAAGGAGTTTATAAAATGGAATTGGTAACAGTAAGAGAAATTTACCGTGATACGGAAAAATATTTAAATCAGAAGATTACAGTAGGAGGATGGCTTCGAAGCGTCAGAGATTCCAAGACATTTGGATTTTTAGTGCTGCATGACGGTACTTTCTTTGAGACACTGCAGATCGTATACCACGATAAAATGGAAAACTTTGCACAGGTTTCCAAACTGAATGTAGGAGCAGCCGTTATCGTTACCGGTACGCTGATCCCGACACCGGAAGCAAAACAGCCATTTGAGATCCAGGCAGACGAAGTTGTGGTAGAAGGAGCTTCCGCACCGGATTACCCACTTCAGAAAAAACGTCACAGCTTTGAATATCTGCGTACCATCTCACATCTGCGTCCGAGAACCAATGCGTTCCAGGCAGTGTTCCGTGTACGTTCCCTGACCGCTTATGCGATCCACAAATTCTTCCAGGAGAGAGATTTCGTTTATGTGCATACTCCGCTGATCACCGGAAGTGACTGCGAAGGTGCGGGCGAAATGTTTCAGGTAACAACTATGGATCTGAATAACATCCCGAAAACAGAGCAGGGCGGCGTAGATTTCAGCCAGGATTTCTTCGGAAAACAGACCAACCTGACCGTAAGTGGACAGCTCAATGGCGAAACCTTTGCACAGGCATTCCGCAACATTTATACATTCGGACCGACTTTCCGTGCAGAGAACTCCAACACAACACGTCATGCAGCAGAATTCTGGATGATCGAGCCGGAGATCGCATTCGCTGATCTGAAAGATGACATGATCCTTGCAGAGTCCATGCTGAAATATGTGATCCGCTATGTCATGGAAAATGCACCGGAAGAAATGCAGTTCTTCAACAATTTTGTCGATAAAGGACTGATTGACCGTCTGAAACATGTAGTGGAATCCGAGTTTGCACACGTTACTTATACAGAAGCAATCGAATTGCTTGAGAAAAATAACGATAAATTTGAATATAAGGTATCCTGGGGATGTGATCTGCAGACAGAGCATGAGCGTTACCTGACTGAGAAAATCTTCAAACGTCCGGTATTTGTAACAGATTATCCAAAGGAGATCAAAGCGTTCTACATGAAACTGAACGAAGATGGAAAAACCGTTGCTGCTATGGACTGTCTTGTGCCTGGTATCGGTGAGATCATCGGCGGAAGTCAGAGAGAGGACGACTACGAAAAACTGCTCGCACGCATGAATGAGCTGGGACTGAAGGAAGAAGATTATGGATTCTATCTGGATCTGAGAAAATATGGATCTACAAGACATGCAGGTTTCGGACTTGGATTCGAACGTTGCGTTATGTACCTGACCGGTATGTCAAACATCCGTGACGTAATCCCGTTCCCGAGAACAGTAGGAAACTGCGAACTTTAATAAAAGCATAGTCTTACAGGCGGCACCCGGTTTTCTTGACAGAGCCGGGTGTCTGTAATCTTGGGTGGAGTTCAGACTCTTGCACAATTAAGGCTTCGCAGAACCGCATACCAGGTTTTGCCTGTGTTCGACTTGAAAAGTGGGTGCAAGCTGTATCAGGAGGAAAGTACAGAAATGGGAAACCGAATTTTAGTGGTTGATGACGAAAAGGAAATCGCAGATGTTATTGAACTGTATCTGAAAAACGAAGGCTTTGAGGTCGAAAAGTTTTATACAGGAAAAGATGCACTTGTATCGATTGAGAAAGCAGCACCGGATATGGCACTTCTGGATGTGATGCTTCCGGATATTGATGGATTTGAGGTTCTTCAGAAAATCCGTGAAAAATATAATTTTCCGGTTATTATGCTGACGGCAAAAACAGAATATATGGACAAGATCAACGGTCTGATGCTCGGGGCAGATGACTACATGGCAAAGCCATTTAATCCGCTGGAACTGATTGCACGTGTCAAAGCACAGATGCGTCGGTTTACCAAGTACAATACAGGCGGAAGGGCACAGGAAGATGTGATTGATTTTGGAAATATGTTTCTGAACCGTACCACGCATGAGTGTATTTACAATGAAAAGCATCTGACTTTAACACCGATTGAGTTTGATATCCTCTGGCTGCTGTGTGACAACCGCGGGCAGGTCATCAGTTCTGAGCGGCTGTTTGAAGAAGTCTGGAAAGAAAAATATTATAAAAACAGCAACAATACGGTTATGGTCCACATCCGTCACCTGAGAGAAAAGATGAGCGGACCGGCCGGCAAGAGTAATTTTATCAAGACCGTATGGGGAGTGGGATACCGCGTTGAAAAATAAATATCGCAGGCTGAAATGGAAAATGATGCTGCAGACGATGGGCATTATGATGATGAGCCTGGTGGTCGGAAAAATGATCGTCACACTGATCCTTGACGGATTGTTTCAGGGAAAGCTCTTAAACCTGATCATCGGTATTCTGATGAAAATGAATCTTTCGCAGGCAGAAGCAGATGTGATCTATCAGAATATATTTCGGGCAAACCGGGATGTGTTTCAGTGGATCGGATTTATGCTGCTGTTTCTGGTCGGATATTATGCGGCACTGTCAAAGACTGCTAATTATCTGAAAAACATCGGAGATGGGATCGACAATGTTTTATCAAATTCAAAACAGCCGATCGAGCTGGAAACAGAACTGGAGCCGATCGCAGAGAAATTAAATACCATGAAAATGACGCTGGCACGGAAAGAACGCATGGCACAGGAAAGTGAGCAGCGGAAAAATGATCTGGTCGTTTATCTGGCACACGATCTCAAAACGCCTCTCACATCTGTGATCGCGTATTTAAGTATGCTGGACGAAAAACCGGATATGCCGCCGGAAGAACGCAAAAAATATATCCATATCGCACACACCAAGGCGATCCGTCTAAGTGAACTGATCAGCGAATTTTTTGAGATCACAAAGTTCAATCTCCAGAATATCCGTCTGGAGAAAGAGACCATCAATCTTTCACTGATGCTGGAGCAGATCATGGATGAATTTTATGCCGTGTTTGCCGATAACAATCTGACCGGAAATATTTATACGGAAGAAGATCTTATGGTAGAAGGTGATCCGGACAAACTTGCCCGTGTGTTTGATAACCTTCTGCGAAATGCGGTTGCCTATAGTTACCGCGGCACAAACATTGATGTGCGTGCATACGGGGAAGGTGTTGCCGTTGTCATCGTATTTTCTAATCAGGGTGAGCCGATCCCGAAACAGAAACTGCAGACCGTATTTGAAAAGTTCTACCGTGCGGACAATTCCAGATCGAGCCAGACCGGAGGAGCCGGACTTGGACTTTCGGTGGCAAAAGAGATCGTGGAATTGCATGAAGGAACGATCGAAGCTTTTAGTGACATTCAGTCCACCCGTTTTGTGGTGCGTCTGAAGCGACTTTTGCCGAAGGGACAGCGGCAATCGGGAGGTGTTATTTAAATGGAAGAAAACAAGAAAAAGAAGCGTACCGCCGGAGATGTGATCCGGACGCTGATCATGATCGTGGCACTTGGCGTGTTCTGTTATTCCGGCTATCAGCTGCTTTCGATTTATCAGGAATATAAAAAGGGCAGTGATGAGTATCATGCACTGGAGAATAAATATATTGATGAAAAGGGTATGTTTGAAGAAATCAACACGGATGCGGCGGAGCCGACGATGAAAAATCCGATCGATTTTACCGGACTGAAAGCCGTGAATGAGGATATTATCGCCTGGCTGAAGGTCGGTGCGATCGATATCAGTTATCCGGTCACGCAGGGCAAGGATAACGATTACTATCTGCACAATACCTTTGAAAATCAGCCGAATATTGCCGGATGTATTTTTATGGATCACGGCTGCAAAAAAGATTTTTCCGATCCGAACACGATCATTTACGGACACAATATGCGAAATCTTTCCATGTTCGGAAAATTAAAACAATTCCGCGATCAGGCAGTGTTTGACTCGGATGCATATTTCTGGGTATATACGCCGGAGAAGATTTATAAATACGAAATTTTCTCCTGCCAGGAAGTCGGTGCGACAAGCGAAACCTATCAGCTTCAGTTTTCCGACAAAAAGAAATTTCAAGAATATATTGATTCCTGTTTTGAACGTTCCGTTTTGAAACGTGACATCGAAGTGACAAGCGATGATAAAATCGTGACACTTTCTACCTGTACCGGAAATTCCGAGACAAGATTTCTCGTGCAGGGCAAGCTGATCGAAACCTACAAGGCAGTGTAAGAGATTTTGCCTCTGGCATCATATAATTTGGGTATGAAAGGGTGATTTGTATGAATGGCACAGAAAAACTGAAAGAACTCATCAATAGAAGCAATAATATTGTATTTTTTGGCGGGGCCGGTGTCTCGACAGAAAGCGGGATTCCTGATTTTCGAAGTACGGACGGACTTTATCACCAGGAGTATGATTATCCGCCGGAAACCATTCTGAGCCATAGTTTTTTCATGCGAAACCCGGAAGAATTTTATCGTTTTTACAAAAATAAAATGCTCTGCCTGGATGCAAAGCCAAACATGGCACATAAAAAGCTGGCAGAGCTTGAAAAGGCCGGAAAATTAAAGGCAGTCATCACGCAGAATATCGACGGACTGCACCAGGCGGCAGGAAGCAAAGAAGTGCTGGAGCTTCACGGAAGCGTGCATCGCAATTACTGTATGAAATGCGGAAAATCTTATGATGCAGAATATATGCTTCATGCAGAAGGTGTGCCGACCTGTTCCTGTGGCGGAAGGATCAAACCGGATGTGGTGCTCTACGAAGAAGGGCTTGATATGACCGTCATGGCAAGAGCCATTCAGGCGATCCAGGATGCAGATATGCTGATCATCGGCGGAACATCCCTGATCGTCTATCCGGCAGCCGGACTGATTGATTATTACAGAGGAAATAAACTGGTCGTGATCAATATGAGTGTTACATCGCAGGATAAAAATGCAGATCTGGTGATCCAGGAACCAATCGGAAAAGTATTTGCCGGCATCTGAACATATAACGATCTGTAAGAATATATGAGATCATTTTGTAGATTGGGAGGGACAGGATGGATTATGAAGTAGGCGATATCGTGAAACTGAAAAAACAGCATCCGTGCGGAAGTAAAGAGTGGAGGATCCTCAGGGTAGGAGCGGACTTCCGACTGGAGTGTATGGGATGCTCACATCAGATCATGATACCGAGAAAACAAGTGGAGAAAAATACCAGGGGGCTTCGCAAGGAGGAGTAGGAGTTGTGAACGTGCAAATGAACGAATTCTCCGAAGGCACTTTTACGTGCCCTTCGGAGAATTCGTTCATTTGCACATGCATATTTTTGGAAGCCAGCACTTTATAACACCTTCATCCCATTCTTTTACACTGAAAAAGAAAAAACGATAATTTTTTTTTGTCTTTTTTTAGAAAAACTTTATGTGTATATCCAACAGCGATATGCTATACTGAAAGGGATTTAAAACCGAGGCAAGGAGCGATTTTTATGAAATTAAAAACGAGGCTTATCATAGCCTTTTTTGTTATTATCTGTGTGCCTCTTTTGCTTGCAGGAGTATCGCTGGTTGGTTTTTCTACGTATCAGATCCGTAATCTGGAGGATCATCTCGGCATTTCCGGTGTGACTTATGAAAATATGTCGGATTCGGTGCAGGTTCTGAACAAAGCGACGAACTCCAATTTTGAACAGATCAAAGCAAAGGGCAGTGAAAATCCGGATGCATTTCTGAATCGTGATTATCTGGATCAGCTGAATGATGAGCTGAAAGAGAAATATTCTTTTCTGATCGTAAGAAAGGGCGACAGTCTTTATTATTCCGGAAGTGATGAGAGCGTGAATAAGCTGTTTCCGGAACTGCCGGAGTATAGTGACGTGGTCAGCCAGTCGGACAGCGGCGTTTATATCGGTAAGGATGTGAAGGCGTTCGTCAAGCAGATGGATCTGACGTTTTCAGATCAGACAGAAGGCAGTGTTTTTGTAATCACCAGCCTGACGATGGTGCGTCAGATGAGGACTCTTACAAGAGATATGCTTGTTTCTATCGTGATCATTCTGATCATGACAGCAGGTATGCTGACGATGTGGATTTACAATGGAATCAACATTCCGCTGAAAAAGCTTAAGGAAGCAACGCAGAACATCAAAGAGGGAAATCTGGAGTTTGTTCTGGATGCAGAAGGTGACGATGAGATCAGTGAGCTGTGCCGCGATTTTGAGGAAATGCGGCAGAGACTGAGGGAATCATCTGAGGAAAAGATACAGTACGACAAGGAGAATAAAGAGTTGATCAGCAACATTGCACACGATCTGAAAACTCCTATCACAGCCCTGAAAGGTTATGCGGAGGGGATCATGGATGGTGTGGCGGATACGCCGGAGAAAATGGACCGTTACATCCGCACGATTTATAATAAAGCAAATGATATGGATCGTCTGATCAATGAGCTGACGTTCTATTCAAAGATCGATACAAACCGTATTCCATATACATTCAATAAGATCAACGTCCGTGAGTATTTTGATGACTGTGTGGAAGAGGTCGGACTGGATCTGGAATCCAAAAATATTGAGCTGTCTTACTTTAATTCAGTTGAAAATGATGTGCTTGTGATCGCCGATGCAGAGCAGCTGAAGCGAGTCATTAACAATATTGTCGGAAACTCTATCAAATATATGGATAAGCCAAAAGGCTATATCAGCATCCGTGTCAAAGATGTGGGTGATTTCATCCAGGTTGAGATCGAAGATAACGGACGAGGTATTGCGGCAAAAGATCTGCCGGCAATCTTTGACCGGTTCTTCCGGGCGGATGCATCCAGGAATTCTTCCAAAGGAGGAAGTGGAATCGGTCTTTCCATCGTACGCAAGATCATCGAAGATCACGGCGGAAAGATCTGGGCAAACAGTAAACTCGGATGTGGTACAGTGATGTACTTTGTCCTTAGAAAATATCAGGAGGTGCCTGTAAATGAGCAGAATACTAATCATAGAAGATGAGGAGAGTATTGCAGAGCTGGAGAAAGATTATCTGGAACTGAGCGGATTTGAAGTTGAAATTGAGAGCAAGGGAGACGTTGGACTCAAACGTGCCCTGGAAGAAGAATTTGATCTTTACATTCTCGACCTGATGCTGCCGGGAATGGACGGATTTGAGATCTGTAAAGAGATCAGAAATCACAAAAATACGCCAATTCTGATGGTTTCTGCAAAGAAAGATGACATTGATAAGATCCGTGGACTGGGACTTGGAGCAGATGACTATATGACCAAACCGTTCAGCCCGAGTGAACTGGTAGCGAGAGTCAAAGCACATATGGCACGTTATGAGCGTCTGGTCAGCACAAATATGCCGAAGAATGATATCGTAGAGATCCGCGGCATCAAGATCGACAAGACAGCACGCCGTGTGTGGGTAAATGGAGAAGAAAAAGCATTTACCACAAAAGAATTTGATCTGTTGACCTTCCTTGCGGAGCATCCAAACCATGTATTCACAAAAGAAGAGCTGTTCAGTGAAATCTGGGATATGGAGTCGATCGGAGATATTGCGACCGTTACGGTACATATCAAAAAGATTCGTGAGAAGATTGAGTTTAACACAGCCAAGCCACAGTATATCGAGACAATCTGGGGCGTGGGATATCGATTTAAGATTTAAAGATGCCAGGGTCAGAAGCATGAAACCACGATGTGCTTGCACAAGAGTGGTTTTATGGCATCGTTTAACCCTAGTATTTACAAGGAGGAACATTATGCAGGAAATAAAAACTCCAAAGAAGCCGTTTATCTATTACCTGATCATTGCGGCAACGATCATGATACTGCTCAACACACTTGTTTTTCCGAATGTGCTGAAGCATCAGGTAAAGGAAGTCGGCTACAATGTTTTTATGCAGATGACAAATAATCAGGAGATCGGCTCGGTAAATATCACCGATTCTGAGATCTTCTTTACAAACAAAGACAATTCGCAGATGTACAAAACCGGCGTGATCAACGACCCGGAACTGGTAGACCGTCTGTACAAAGCAGGTGCAACTTTTTCCACGGAGATCACAGAAGAAATGTCTCCGATCGTTTATCTTCTGCTCGGCTATGTACTGCCAATCTTTATTTTTGTTGCACTTGGCAGATGGCTTTCCAAAAAGATGATGAGCAAGATGAGTGACGGGGCAAACCCGATGAACTCCATGATGTTTGGCACAAAGAGCAATGCCAAGATCTATGTAAAATCCACAAGCGGCATCAAATTCTCCGATGTGGCAGGAGAGGAAGAAGCAAAAGAACTGCTTACAGAGATCGTAGATTTCCTTCACAATCCCGGCAAATATCAGGAAATCGGAGCATCGATGCCAAAAGGTGCACTGCTTGTAGGCCCTCCGGGAACCGGTAAAACATTGCTGGCAAAAGCAGTTGCAGGTGAGGCGAATGTACCGTTCTTCTCGATCTCCGGTTCTGAGTTTGTTGAGATGTTTGTCGGTATGGGTGCTGCAAAAGTGCGTGACCTGTTCAAACAGGCAAGCGAGAAAGCACCGTGTATCGTCTTTATCGACGAGATCGATGCGGTTGGCAAGAAACGTGACGGACGCATCGGCGGCAACGATGAGCGTGAGCAGACGCTGAATCAGCTGCTCACGGAAATGGATGGATTTGACGGTTCCAAGGGTGTTGTCATTCTGGCAGCGACCAACCAGCCGGATTCTCTTGACCCGGCACTGCTCCGTCCGGGACGATTTGACCGCCGTATTCCGGTGGAACTGCCGGATCTTCAGGGTCGTGTGGATATTCTGAAAGTCCATGCAAAAAAGATCAAACTTGCGGATAACGTAGATTTCAATGCGATCGCCAGAGCTGCATCCGGAGCATCCGGAGCGGAACTTGCAAATATCGTGAATGAAGCAGCACTTCATGCTGTACGCTGCGGACGCAAATTTGCAACACAGGCAGATCTGATGGAGAGCGTGGAAGTTGTTATCGCAGGATATCAGAAGAAAAACCGTATCCTGTCGGATAAAGAGAAACTGATCGTTTCCTATCATGAGGTTGGTCATGCACTGGTTGCTGCCATGCAGACTAATTCCGCACCGGTTCAGAAGATCACGATCATTCCGAGAACTTCCGGTGCACTCGGCTATACGATGCAGGTAGAAGAGGGCGAGCATTTCCTGATGAACAAAACAGAGATGGAAAACAAGATCGCAACCTTTACCGGCGGCCGTGCGGCAGAAGAACTGATCTTTGGTGAGATCACAACCGGAGCTTCCAATGATATCGAGCAGGCAACGAAATTTGCAAGAGCCATGATCACACGTTACGGTATGAACGAAGAGTTTGATATGGTAGCCATGGAAAGCGTTTCTAACCAGTATCTTGGCGGAGACAGCTCTTTGACCTGCTCCATGGAGACACAGACGCTGATCGACCAGAAAGTCGTTCAGCTGGTCAAAGAACAGCATCAGAAGGCAAAGAAAATTCTGGAAGACAACGTTATGAAGCTGCATGAGATCGCAAAATTCCTCTACGAGCATGAGACGATCACCGGAGAAGAATTTATGGAGATTCTGAACAGCGACAGCCAGAAGATCATCGAAGAGAAACAGCAGTAAAAAAGAAACACAAATAAATGAAAGAAATAAAAAATCCGGAACGGACAGTAAAAACTGTTTTGTTCCGGATTTTTTTTGCGGCAGGATCACTGTATATATCTGCGGAGTGATTTCGTTGAAAATACTGCTCCGGTTAAGATGCAAAACATACAGTTTCAGCCAGTTTCTGGAGCTTGAATGCAGTCATCACATCAAGAGTTCCGGTATAGGGGATGCCCATTGAGGATCTCGAAAAAACAGTGTTGTAAATGACGCATGCTGCCAGGTAACTTCCTTCTACGGTCGGGTGCGAATAGTCACCCATCAGAAGTTTGATCCCATACGAAGAATGGCTGCAGAGCAGAAATGCTGTGCCAACCGGAGCGACGAGAGCATTGTGCTCTTCGGCGATCTCCGCAATCGTACGGTTAAGAATACTCTGGTAATCAGAGCGGTTTGACACGGAATCGTACCGGTTATAATCATTATGCCATTTCCCCGGGGCCCATGTCTGATAAAGGACCATCTTTGCACCGCTGGCCTGAATATAAGGAGCCAGCTTGCGGATGGTTCTTTTCATACGCTGTGGTTTGGAAATCGGATAATAGCGTCGATCCTGCAAAATGACGTAATCCCATCGCTGCATACGCAGAAGCCGGTAAAGTTTTCTGCCGTTGGCAGTTGTAGGATTGCTTGTATTTTTCAGGGAATGTCCCGGATTGGTGAGTGACCTTACGATCACGTTCTGCCCGGAACTCTTGCACAGTTTCCGAAAAATATTTGGCATATGATTTCGCTGTGTATAGCTGTTTCCCACAAATAAAATGCGTGTGGGAGATGTTGGTGCTTCCCTGTGCCCTGCGGCATGTGCTGTGACAGGAATCCAGCACAGCATCATGGCAAGACAAACTATAAAAATCGATTTTTTGATCGGTAAAAACTTCTGCATCAGAATTCAGCAGCTGTCTGCAGGATCAGAACGGCATCGGAAGTGTCTGCAATACCGTCCTGGTTCATATCTGCACTTACGGTTGCAGCATCGTCCAGAGTATCAAGTTCAGCGGCAGAACGAAGCAGCAGTGCACTGTCGGCAGTAGTTACGCTGCCGTCGTTATTTACGTCGCCAAGCAGACGAACGTTTGCAACTTTTTCGGTCAGCAAGGTAACTGCATTGTTGATTGCATCCTGAAGTGCATTCGGGTTGTCATTCACTGCTTTTCCGGCAGCCAGAGCTTCTTCCAGACCGTTCAGTGTAGAAGATACATAGCTGTCTTTTGCAGCAACGATGGCTTCTGCTTTTGCGATGACAGCAACCAGAGCAGCTTTGTTTCCGACACGTTCCAGATTGGTGATCGCAGTGATGATATCAGCATATGCCTTGCCGATCGCCTCCGGTGTACGGTTCAGGTCATCAATGACGTCTTTTGCAGCATCCATTGCATCTTTCAGATCTTTATAGCTGTCGGATGTAAAGTCTTTTTCTTCCAGACCGCCTGCGGAAGCAACCAGTTTTTTCAGAGCGGCGAGGTCAGCTCTTTCAGCCATAGCAGCCAGTGCATCCAGCAGTGTGGAAGCAGCACGGTCAACTTCTGTCTGAGTAGCAGATGTGTTTGCATAAACAGCTTTTGCAGCTGTCAGAGCAGCTGTCAGATCTTCGGTGTTTTCATAATCAGCAGCACGTTCCAGAAGCTTGTCAGCAGCAACGATGGCAACGTTCAGATGTGTTTTCTGAACACCGTATGCCAGGTTGTTGACTGCATCGACCAGAGCGGACACAGCACTGTCCATTTCTGTGATGGAAGCATTGGATTTGTCAAGAACAGCTTTTGCAGCAGTTAAAGCACTCTTCAGTGCAGCTGCGGAATCTGCTGTATAAACAGAAAGATCAGCGTCTTTCCATGTATTGTAGAAGTTCAGCAGTGAGTTTTCAACTGCATAATAGGAACTTGGTTCGACTGCATCGTAAGTCAGACCATAACCGAAAGCGTATTTGATATCGGATGTCATCTGACCATTTTCGATAACTGGAACATTAACCGGAAGTTTACCGGATGCAGCGAAGCGACCAAAGATAACTTCTACGCCGGCGATGATGTTCGGACCAAATGCATTATCCGGTTTCAGAGCTTCTGTCGGATCCATACCTTTGTTTCCGTATACAGCTACGATCGCATCAGAATCAGCGTAGTTTGCAACATCATAAGGTTTGGAAATACTCATAACGATGGATTTCTTGCCCTGTGCTTTTGCGTATTCTGTGATAGCGGTCGGCTGTGTGGTCAGCCAGTTGGAAAAGTTTGTGGAAACTTCGGAAATAACGATCACGTAGTCTGCATCGTCAATTTTCTGTTTTACCTGGTCAAGGTTTGCAGAAGTGTAACGAAATGTCTCATAATCTACTTTTCCGCTGATGATGTGATCTGCGATCACACGTCTCATACCAAGTGCGAGTCCCGGAGTTTCGTTGTTGTATGCACCAAGCAGAAGCACTTTCTGTCCTGCCTGCGGTTTCAGCGGCAGAATATTGTCGTTATTTTTGATAACGGTAACAGCCTGGGCAGAAATATTTCTCTCAATGTCACGATTCTGTTCAGAACCAACCTGCTCGTTTGCAACGGCAAGTTTTTCCTCGTAAGTACGAGTATCGCTTGTGTAATTCAGGATGCCTCTCTTTTCTTTCAGAGAAAGGATTCTCTTAACAGATTCGTTGATGCGATCCACAGAGATCTCTCCGGAATTAACAGCAGCTTCTACGCCGTCCAGGATTGCATCCATTTTCGGCATATCTGCCTTGCTTCTGAGGATAGTCGGCATCAGGCAAATGTCAACACCGGCTTTGATGGCACGGATGCAGGCATCGGTTTCGCCGAAGTTCTGAGAAATCGCATCCATGTTCAGGGCATCGGTTACGATGATGCCGTCATAGTGCATTTCGTTTCTTACAAGGTCAGTAAGAATGGTTTTGGAAAGCGTTGCCGGGAGACGGATCTCGGAACCGTCTTTCTTGGAAATGGCAGTTTCTTTTTCAACCTGTGGATACTGAATGTGTGCTGTCATCAGCATGTCTACGCCGTTGTCGATCATTTTCTGGAACGGAACGAGTTCACACTGTCTGAGTTCGTCCAGAGATTTGTCTACACAAGGAAGACCTGTGTGGGAGTCTGTAGCGGTATCGCCATGACCCGGGAAATGTTTGGCAGCAGTAGCGATGTTGTACTCCTGCATACCTTTCATGGCAGCAGTTGCCATGCTTCCTACCAGTTCCGGATCGCTTCCGTAAGAACGAAGGCCGATAACCGGGTTGGAAGGATTGCTGTTGACATCGGCAACAGGTGCAAAGTCTACGTTGATGCCGAGGGCACTCAGCTCGCGTCCGATCACTTCTCCGGACTGTGTTGCAGCGTCCGTGCTTCTGGTTGCACCGAGAGCCATGTTTCCAGGAAGAGCTGTTCCGCTTCCGAGACGGTAAACAATACCGCCTTCCTGGTCGATTGTCAGGAGCAGCGGGATGTTGCTGCCGTCCGTTCCGCTTGTGGCAGCTTCCTGAAGATCCGTTGTCAGTTTCAGTGTCTGATCTGTCTGAGCTACATTTTCAGCGAAAAGAATAACTCCGCCGAAATCATAATCCTTGATGATCTGAGCCACTTCATCGTTCATCACCTGGAAATTTTTCTGTCCCGAGTCCGATTCTGTCTGCCATTTACGGAAATCAGGCATCATCATCTGGGCGATCTTCTGGCGGAGCGTCATTTTGCTCATCAGATTGTCGACAACAGAGGTTTCAGCAGCCGGGTCAGCAGGAGCAGCATTTACAGCTAATGTTCCAAGTGAGCTGACACACATAACGGCTGTCATTGCAGAAGCCATAAAGCGTTTGAGTGTGTTCTTCTTCATTTCTTTTCTCTCCTTTCATAAGATAAATATTAAAGATGTTGAGAATAAAAATGATGCCGGCGAATTGCTTCGTTATAAAGTGATGGGCCCTCTCACTCTGGCATCATAATTCAAATTTATCATAGCATATTTAACTGAAAATTCAATGATGATATATGAAATATTTAGTACCTTTTGGCAAATATAAGATTGAGAAAATGACAAATAGAAAAAGAATATGTTTGTCAGGCAACTCTTATAGCTGAACAACTTTTTTGCCTTGACTTTTCCGGAATTTCTACTATATAATAGGGACAGACTAACAGGAAAATAACGCAGAAGAAGACAAGTACGTCTGTCGTAAAAGACACAGAGAGCTCCGGTGGGTGGGAAGGAGTACAAGTAACACAGGCGGAATATCACTTCGGAGTTGCAGACTGAAAGCTGTTTTATAGCATCGCTGAAAGTAAGTCGTGCCGGATTCCCCCGTTATCGGGAACGCATATCGCATTTTGTCGGTATGTTGTAACAGGTGGTTATGAGAGTATTGGCTGTCATCCTTTTACAGGATGGCAGCTTTTTGATTTATTCCTTATAATAAGGACAGGAGGTTACTTATGTACGAAAAAGTTTCGACAAATCTGAATTTCGTAGGCAGAGAAAAAAATGTTGAGAAATTCTGGGAAGAAAATCACATCTTTGAAAAGAGTATGGAAAACCGTAAAGAAGGTGAAACTTACACCTTTTATGACGGACCGCCAACAGCTAACGGCAAACCGCATATCGGACATGTTCTGACCCGTGTTATCAAAGATATGATTCCGAGATATCAGACCATGAAAGGCAAAATGGTTCCGCGTAAAGCCGGATGGGATACACACGGTCTGCCGGTTGAGCTGGAAGTAGAAAAAATGCTCGGTCTGGACGGAAAAGATCAGATCGAAGAATATGGACTGGTTCCTTTCATTGATAAATGTAAAGAGAGCGTATGGAAATACAAAGGCATGTGGGAAGATTTCTCCGGAACGGTTGGTTTCTGGGCTGACATGAAAAATCCGTATGTTACCTATGATGATAACTATATCGAGTCTGAATGGTGGGCACTGAAAACCATCTGGGAAAAAGGCCTGCTGTACAAAGGATTCAAGATCGTTCCTTACTGCCCGCGCTGCGGTACTCCGCTTTCTGCCCAGGAAGTGGCACAGGGTTACAAGGACGTAAAAGAACGTTCTGCTGTTGTACGTTTCAAAGTCAAAGACGAAGACGCTTACATTCTGGCATGGACAACCACACCATGGACACTGCCTTCTAACCTTGCACTTTGCGTAAACCCGGATGAGGATTATGTAAAAGTTCAGATGAAAGAAGACGGTCGTGTTTATTACATTGCACAGGCTCTGGCTGACAAGGTGCTCGGCGAAGATGCTTACAATGTACTGGAGAATTACAAAGGAACCGACCTGGAATATAAAGAGTACGAACCACTGTACAGCTGTGCAGCCGTTCATGCAGAAAAACAGAACAAAAAAGCATTTTATGTTGTTTGTGATACTTACGTAACACTGACAGATGGTACCGGTATCGTTCATATCGCACCGGCATTTGGTGAAGACGATGCGAAAGTCGGACGTAAATACGGACTGCCGTTTGTACAGTTGGTTGACGGCAAAGGTAACCTGACGGAAGATACACCGTTTGGCGGTATCTTTGTAAAAAAAGCAGATCCGCTCGTGCTGAAAGACCTCGATGAGAGAGGACTTCTGTTTGATGCACCGAAGTTTGAGCACAGCTATCCGCACTGCTGGAGATGCGACACTCCGCTGATCTACTACGCAAGAGAATCCTGGTTCATCAAGATGACAGCTGTCAAAGATGACCTGATCCGCAATAACAACACCATCAACTGGATTCCGGAAAGCATCGGTAAAGGACGTTTTGGCGACTGGCTGGAGAATGTTCAGGACTGGGGTATCAGCCGTAACCGTTACTGGGGAACTCCGCTGAACATTTGGGAGTGTGAGTGCGGACATCAGCATTCGATCGGAAGCCGTCAGGAACTGTTCGAAATGAGTGGAAATGAAAAGGCAAAAACCGTAGAACTGCATCGTCCGTACATCGATGAGATCACGATCAAGTGTCCGAAGTGCGGAAAGCCGATGCACCGTGTACCGGAAGTGATCGACTGCTGGTTTGACTCAGGAGCAATGCCGTTCGCACAGCATCATTATCCGTTTGAAAATAAAGACGTGTTTGAGAAACAGTTCCCGGCACAGTTTATTTCCGAGGCAGTTGACCAGACAAGAGGATGGTTCTATTCTCTGCTGGCAGAGTCCACGATCCTGTTCAACAAAGCACCGTATCAGAACGTTATCGTTCTTGGACATGTACAGGATGAAAACGGTCAGAAGATGAGTAAATCCAAAGGAAATGCCGTTGATCCGTTTGATGCACTTCAGACTTACGGAGCAGATGCGATCCGCTGGTATTTCTACATCAACAGTGCACCATGGCTGCCGAACCGTTTCCACGGCAAAGCCGTTCAGGAAGGACAGCGTAAATTCATGGGAACTCTGTGGAATACTTATGCATTCTTCGTTCTGTATGCGAATATTGATGAATTTGACGCAACAAAATATACATTAGACTACGACAAACTCTCCGTAATGGATAAATGGCTGCTCTCCAAGATGAACACCATGATTCAGACCGTGGATGACAACCTGGCAAATTACCGTATTCCGGAAACTGCAAGAGCACTTCAGGAATTTGTGGATGATATGAGTAACTGGTATGTACGCCGCAGCCGTGAACGTTTCTGGGCAAAAGGCATGGAGCAGGATAAGATCAATGCTTACATGACACTTTACACCGCTCTGGTAAATGTTTCAAAAGCAGCTGCACCGATGATCCCGTTTATGACAGAAGACATCTACCGCAACCTGGTATGCAGCATTGACAAGACTGCACCGGAAAGCGTACATCTGTGTGATTTCCCGAAGGCAGATATGGCTCACGTAGACAAAGAACTCGAAGCAAACATGGATGAAGTACTGAAGATCGTTGTTATGGGACGTGCATGCAGAAATACTGCAAACATCAAGAACAGACAGCCGATTGCAAATATGTTTGTAAAAGCTCCGAAAGAACTGCCGGAATACTTCGCAGACATTATCCGTGACGAGCTGAACAGCAAGAAAGTCACCTTTACACAGGATGTAAAAGACTTTACTTCTTACAGCTTCAAACCGCAGCTGAAAACCGTAGGACCAAAATACGGCAAACTGCTTGGCGGTATCAAACAGGCACTTTCTGCACTTGATGGCAATCAGGCAATGGATGAGCTGAAAGACAAAGGCTCCATCACGCTTGACATCAATGGCAGTGAAGTTGTATTATATGAGACAGATTTACTGATTGATACAGCACAGATCGAAGGCTATGTATCTGAGCAGGATAACGATATTACCGTTGTTCTGGATACCAACCTTACTCCGGAATTGATTGAGGAGGGATTTGTGAGAGAACTGATCAGTAAAGTCCAGACCATGCGTAAAGAGGCAGGTTTTGAGGTGATGGACAGAATCCGCCTGTATGCAGCTGATAACGAAAAGATCCTTACCGTCCTGAACGATCATATGGATGAGATCAAGGATGAAGTCCTTGCAGATGAGATTGTTCTTGGAAGTGTTGCCGGATACGAAAAAGAATGGAGTATTAACGGTGAAAGTGTACGCATGGGTGTTGAAAAGACACAGAAATAAGGAGGATTTGCTGTGAGCAAAAGATTTGACAAAGAAGTATTTATTGAGAGTGTGAAAAGCAACCTGAAAACACTGTACCGTCAGACACTGGTTGACGCAACAAAACAGCAGGTATTTCAGGCAGTATCCTATGCAGTCAAGGATACGATCATTGACAACTGGATGGAAACCCAGAAAGTTTACGAAGAAGAAGACCCGAAAATGGTTTATTATATGTCCATGGAGTTCCTGATGGGACGTGCCCTTGGAAATAACATGATCAACCTGACAGAGTACAAAGAAGTAAAAGAAGCTCTGGAAGAGCTGGGCTTTGACCTGAACGTGATCGAAGACCAGGAACCGGATGCAGCACTTGGAAACGGCGGTCTTGGCCGTCTGGCTGCATGCTTCCTTGACTCTCTGGCAACACTTGGTTATGCAGCATACGGCTGCGGTATCCGTTACCGCTATGGTATGTTCAAACAGAAAATCGAAAACGGTTATCAGATAGAAGTGCCGGATAACTGGCTGAAAGACGGTAATCCATTTGAGCTGCGTCGTCCGGAATATGCAAAAGAAGTAAAATTTGGCGGCTATATCCGTGTAGAATACGATGAAGCAACAAAACGCAACAAATTTATCCAGGAAGGATATCAGTCTGTACGTGCGATCCCGTTTGATATTCCGATCGTTGGTTACAATAACAATGTAGTAAATACACTGCGTGTATGGGATGCAGAAGCAATCAACGACTTCCAGCTGGATTCTTTCGATAAAGGTGATTATCAGAAAGCCGTAGAACAGGAAAATCTGGCAAGAAATATCGTAGAAGTTCTCTACCCGAACGATAACCACTACGCAGGTAAAGAACTGCGTCTGAAACAGCAGTATTTCTTCATTTCTGCAAGTGTTCAGGCAGCTGTTGCAAAATATAAAAAGAATCATTCTGACATCCGCAAATTCTATGAGAAAGCAACCTTCCAGCTGAACGATACACATCCGACTGTTGCAGTAGCAGAACTGATGCGTATCCTGCTTGACGAAGAAGGTCTGGAATGGGATGAAGCATGGGAAGTTACCACAAAGACCTGTGCATACACCAACCACACCATCATGGCAGAAGCACTGGAAAAATGGCCGATCGAGCTGTTCTCAAGACTGCTTCCTCGTATCTACCAGATCATCGAGGAGATCAACCGCAGATTTGTGGAAGAGATCCAGAAAAAATATCCGGGCAACCAGGAGAAAATCCGCAAGATGGCTATCATTTACGATGGACAGGTTAAAATGGCACATCTGGCTATCTGTGCAGGTTACTCTGTAAACGGTGTTGCTGCACTGCATACAGAAATTCTGAAAAATCAGGAATTAAAAGACTTCTATGAGATGATGCCGGAGAAATTCAACAACAAGACAAACGGTATTACACAGAGACGTTTCCTGCTTCATGCAAACCCGCTGCTGGCAGACTGGGTAACCGAACATATCGGTGATGAATGGATCACAGATCTGGCTCAGATCTCCAAACTGAAAGTTTATGTGGATGATGAAAAAGCACAGCAGGAGTTCATGAACATCAAATACCAGAACAAACTGCGTCTGGCAAAATACATCAGAGAGCACAACGGTATCGATGTAGATCCTCGTTCTATCTTCGATGTACAGGTTAAGAGACTTCATGAGTACAAACGTCAGCTGCTGAACATCCTGCACGTTATGTATCTGTACAATAAGATCAAAGATCATCCGGAAATGCCGTTCTATCCAAGAACCTTCATCTTTGGTGCAAAAGCAGCAGCCGGATATCGTCGTGCAAAACTGACGATCAAACTGATCAACTCTGTTGCAGATGTGATCAACAACGATAAGAGCATCAACGGAAAACTGAAAGTTGTATTTATCGAAGATTACCGTGTATCCAATGCAGAATGGATCTTTGCAGCAGCAGATGTTTCCGAGCAGATCTCCACAGCAAGTAAAGAAGCATCCGGAACCGGAAATATGAAGTTCATGCTGAACGGTGCACCGACACTGGGAACCATGGACGGAGCAAACGTAGAGATTGTTCAGGAAGTTGGAGAAGAAAATGCGTTTATCTTCGGTCTGTCCGCTCAGGAAGTTATCAACTACGAGAACAACGGCGGCTACAATCCGATGGATTATTTCAACAACGACCAGGATATCCGTCGTGTCCTGATGCAGCTGATCAATGGAGAATATGCTCCGGATGATCCAGAAAGATTCCGTGATATCTACGATTCTCTGCTGAACACAAACAGCAGCGACAGAGCAGATACTTACTTCATCCTGGCAGACTTCAAGTCTTACGCAGAAGCTCAGGAGAGAGTAGAAAAAGCATACCGTGACGAAACAGGCTGGGCAAGAATGGCAATGATGAACACCGCATGCAGCGGCAAGTTCACATCAGACCGTACCATCCAGCAGTATGTAGATGAAATCTGGCATCTGGATAAAGTGACCGTAGAAGCATAAAAGAATGATAAAGAAATAGCAAAAATGGGCAGTTGGATATGAAAAAGCCAACTGCCTGTTTTTATAAAAAAGAAAGAACATCATAGAAATATGGTTTCTTTTATGATAAAATCATTTTATATAACGAAAGAAATCAGGTGAAATATGAAACAACTGTTATCTATTGAGGAGTTAATTCAACATATGAAAAACAGAGGTATTACATTTAATGAAATTTCAGAAAATGATGCCAAACAGTTTTTGCAAAACAATAATTATTATATGAAATTGGCTGCGTACAGAGCTAATTATGACAAATGCGATACAGGTAAAAGACAAGGGCAATATAAAAAATTAGATTTTGGTTATTTAAAGGAATTATCCACTATTGATATGTATTTGAGATACATAGTAATGGATATGTGTTTGGACATCGAACATGTAATCAAAGTACGATTGATTAAAAATATTACAAATAACCCGTCGGAAGATGGATATGATATTGTACGTAAATTTATTGCTCAGGATGATAACCTGCGAATATTGAAAAATATCAGAAGCCATAAATCAGGTGAATATTGTAAAGATCTTATTGAAAAATACTATCCATATTTTCCAGTATGGGTTTTTGTGGAACTAATTTCATTTGGTGATTTATTATATTTCTGTTCTTTTTATGAAAAAATTTATGGAGTTCAGATTATAAATAACAAATTGATGAATACGGTACGTGATGTTAGAAATGCAGCAGCACATAGTAATTGTCTGTTAAATAAAATGACAGAAAAAATTGATTCAACCAAACAGGTAAATAATGAAATTTCAAGCTTCATTATTGGAATGAAAAATATATCAAAAACTTCAAGAGTTAATAATCTAAGCTATAAATTTACCAATAGTTTTGTAACGGTATTGTATGTATATGATAGTTTAATGAATGAAATACCAAAACAAAAACGTTATAAAGAAATCCAAGAATTTATGAATGGTCGTGTGGTTAAGAATAAACAGTTTTTTCAGAGCAACAGTAAGATAGTCGGAGTATATAATTTTCATAAAAAAGTAATTGACAATTTAGTAAAATAAACATATAATGTATAGCATAATTGAAAAGCGAAAGCCTTTGTAGAGAGTGGCACATTGAAAAATGTTCCGCTCTTGATTTTTTATATTTAAATTTATTGTAACTGTTCAGAGCCAACCTCCAAAATGCTACGCATTTCGTCGGTGTGGCGTATCCGCCAAATAAAATTTCAAAAACAGTTTTAAAAATGCAAGCATTTTATACCTGTCTTTTGAAATTTTGCTTGGCTCTGAACAGTTACAATTTATTTCTTTCATATTCACTTCGCATAAAAAACCCAAAATCGGAAAAAATGAGAATAAGGTAACTGTTTGGTTGCAAATCTGAATTTATGAGGTGAAGGGATATGCAGAAGAAGGATGGAAAATGGTTTACGCGAAAAAAAGGTGCGATGTTGGTTCTGACTTTATGTCTTGTAGGGGCGGCTGCGGCAACGACCTACTATGCTGTTGATCTGTCGGATACGGCACAGGAACCGGCAAAAGAGCATATGGTGGATCTGAATGAAAGTCCTGTCGAGACAGAAGCTGAGGCGGTGATTTCATCAGAAGCGGAAGCAAATCTGGCTTCTCAGGCAAATGAGATGGATGTTGATCCGGCATCACTGGCAGGCGGCAATCGTCAGATAAGGGCAGAACAGGAAACAGCCGGGCAGGAAACGGAAGCAGAGACAGAAGGCATGGAGACCGAAAAAGTTTCCTCCGGACAGGTCAACGCAGTGGTCAGTCCGACGGTCAGCTTTGCGTCCACACAGGAACTTCAGTGGCCGGTAGCCGGCAAAGTGCTCATGGACTACAGCATGGATTCTACCGTGTATTTTGCAACGCTGGATCAGTATAAATATAATCCGGCACTGATCTTCGGGGCGGAAGAAGGAGCACAGGTCGTATCTGCGGCAAAAGGAATCGTTGATTCCATCACAACAAACGACGAAACAGGAACAACGATCCGCATGAATCTCGGAGATCAGTACACGCTGATCTACGGCCAGCTTGAGAATGTAGCCGTAGCAGAAGGCGATGTAGTCGAGAGAGGACAACTTTTAGGATACGTGGCACAGCCGACCAAATACTACTGCAAAGAAGGCACAAATCTATATTTTGCCATGGAAAAAGACGGAGCAGCAGAAGATCCGTTTCTGTATCTGGACTAATATGATGCCAGGGTCAAAAGGTCTAAATCCACATGAGCTTGCTCATAGGTGGATGAAAGACCTTGGGACCCGCCCCG
>NZ_JAJEQE010000022.1 GCF_020687205.1 Hominisplanchenecus faecis | reverse complement strand
TGAACGGAGGAAAGTAGGATGAACGGATTATTAAAAATCAATTATGAGACAGAACAGCCGACCGTATCGGCGAGAGACTTGCACGAAGCTTTAGAAATAAAAACAGCTTTTAAAGATTGGTTTCCTCGAATGACAGAATACGGTTTCGAGGCAGGAAAAGACTTTAGCTCAGAAATGAGCAAAAGTACAGGAGGCAGACCAGCCGTTGACTATCAAATTTCCATCGACATGGCAAAACAGATCTGCATGATCCAGCGAAACGAAAAAGGCAGACAGTACCGCCAGTACTTCCTTGACCTGGAAAAAGCATGGAACACACCGGAACAGATCTTTGCACGTGCCCTGAAGATGGCAGATCAGCAGATTGAGAAACTCAAAGCAAACAATGCAAGCCTTGTGGAAAATATACAGCGGATGAGACCGAAAGAAGTGTTTGCGGATGCCGTCAGCGTGTCGAACACCTGTATCCTGATCGGGGAACTGGCAAAGATCCTGAAACAGAACGGTGTGGATATCGGACAGAACAGGCTGTTCACATGGATGCGTGAAAACAGGTTCCTGATCAGCAGAAAAGGGACAGATTACAATATGCCAACACAGAGAAGCATGGAAGCCGGTTTGTTTGAAATCAAAGAACGGACAATCAACAATCCGGACGGCAGTGTGCGGATCACAAAGACCGTGCTGGTGACAGGGAAAGGGCAGCAGTATTTTGTGAATAAATTTCTGAAATAATGAAAATAATCCTTGACTTATGTCATGACATAAGTTATAATAAAGACAGTTAAGGAAGACTTAACGAATAAGGTGGCAGGTGCCGGAAAGGAGAAACAAATGGAAGAAGATATGAACTTAGGCGAACAGCTCAGAGATCTGGCGGAAGAAAACCAGACAAGAAAAATCCTTGAAATCCTCAATACTTGCGAAACACTTGAGGAAGCAAAGGAAAAAGTAAAAGCCCTGCTTAATAAATAAGCAAGGCAGTAATTAAAGCAGGCGGTACTTGCCACCGCCTGCACCCAATAAGAACATAACACAGTTCAGGGAAAATGGCAAGAGTCAAGAGGTGATAAAAATAGAAAAGAAAATGGGACGTCCGACAGATGCACCCAAAAGCTACCGTGAAAGCTTCCGGTTGTCAGAAAATGACATGGAGAAAATACGCTTTTGCATGGAGAAAACAGGGGCAAGTAAAACGGATGTCGTCAGAATGGGAATAGAGGCATTATATAAAGAATTGAATCAGTAAACAGATATAACGAGAGAGCTTGGAAACAGGCTCTCTTTTTGTATACAAAAAAAGAAAGGCAGGTAGAAACTATGAACAAAATCAACCGCATGATCTCAAATTACAATTATAATCCCGGCAATATCTCCAGAATCAAATACATCGTGATCCACTACGTCGGAGCATTGGGCGGAGCACAGGAAAATTGTGCATACTATGGTGGTGGCAACCGTGAGGCATCTGCACACTATTTTGTCGGTTTCGCCGGCGAAATTTGGCAGTGCGTGGAAGATCGGAATATCGCCTGGCATTGTGGGGCGAGCAGTTACAAACATCCGGAATGCAGAAACGCTAATAGCATTGGGATTGAGATGTGTGTGCGAAAGAAGAATACGGCGAGTCTTGGGGCAACCGACAAGGACTGGTACTTCGAAGAGACAACAGTACAGTCGGCTATTGAGCTGACCAGATACCTGATGAAGAAATATAACATCCTTGCAGATCATGTCATTCGCCACTATGATGTAACTGGAAAGATTTGCCCGAATCCGTATGTATACAATACAGGTACGTACACTTGGGATGCGTTCAAGAAAGCTATTTCCGGACAGAATGGCGACATTCTGCCAGCGACTGACAAACCATGGTACCGTGTCCGCAAGACCTGGAAAAACGCCAGCAGTCAGATCGGGGCATTTAAAACGATGAAGAAAGCAAAGCAGTGTGCGGATCAGCACGCCTGGTATCATGTATACAACGATGCAGGAAAGAAAGTCTACACATCAAGTAAACTCCCATACAAGGTGCGGCCGAAAACCGCAAATGTTCCAATCAGGACAGGACCGGCCAAAACATACAGTGCTGCCAGAACATTTTTGCAGCCAGGTAAGTACGAGATCGTAGAAGAAAAGAACGGATTCGGCAAGCTGAAAAGCGGTGCCGGCTGGGTGTATCTTAAGAAAGTGGAGAGGGTATAGACTAAATGACAACATGGTGGAACAGAATCTTCCGTTCCGATATCATTTAAGATTCCCATGATTTTTCGATTCGGCATGGTAAAACGCTGGGACAGATAACGCATAGAAGCACCGATCTCGCCATCCGGACCTCCGTACTGACTCATGATAATCTGGGCGATTTTTCCATTCGGGTTTTTAATATTAACCGGATACTGTAATCTTTTTTCATAATTCCACATATCAGCAGCCGCCTCCTTCCCATGGCCAAGGTGTTTCTACCCATAAAAAGCTTTCACTTGCTTCATCGTCTGCGGTATCAATGGTAAGCGGTCCATAATACTTTGCATATTCTTTCAATGCGGCAACTCGACGATTTTTGTGTTCCATAAAATAGGAAAGGGCTGCTTCATCACACGGATGGGTATCTAGATAAAGGAGCATATCATTGACAGCAAAACTACATTCATTGATTTCATTCAGTAAACTTTTTTTGTCCGGCTGCCGTCTTCTTCCGCATTCCGTATTTTTGTCCGGCTGCATATCCATCTGCTGCCGATTAGGCATCGGTTGTCGGTTGTTTGTATTTCGCATACAGGAATTGTTCATTCTGTAATGATTGCAGCCATTCATTGACATCTGCCTCCTTTTCCGCAAAATGGTTTTTCAAGACATGGAAATATGGTACCGGCCTTTAAAGCATGACATAAAGAAAACGATTTATCAAATTTTTGCCATGGAACATATGCCATAGCAAGTGGATACTGTTCCAGGCAAGATTCTTTTTCTGATTTCTGACAGCAAAAATTTTGATACTGCAACTGTTTTTCCTCCTATTAAATAATCAGTTCAATATAAGTTTATGAAAAATGCTATAAATAGTTCCTTGCAGTTTTTTAACTGTTCTGTAATATAGGATATCTTATTGCTTTTCGCAATTGAAGCATGGGACTTCCTTGATTTGGTTAAATACTACCCGAGTTGCGGGAAATTAAGAAAACGAAATCAGATGTTATAAGGCTTGGAAACAGACTCTCTTTTTGTATACAAAAATTGGATTCCAAGAATTTTTATGCATATAAACATCCAAATAAGCTTTTACAAAAAAGCTGCATACACTAAAGAAAAAGGAATTGTATATGTAATATGAACAAAATCAATCGCATGATCTCAAAATATAATTATACTCCAGGGAACAGTTCCAGGATTAAATATATTGTTATTCACTATGTTGGTGCACTGGGAG
The DNA here is from genome assembly GCF_020687205.1 of Hominisplanchenecus faecis. Taxonomy (GTDB): domain Bacteria; phylum Bacillota; class Clostridia; order Lachnospirales; family Lachnospiraceae; genus Hominisplanchenecus; species Hominisplanchenecus faecis. Next base: position 42,150 of record NZ_JAJEQE010000022.1, on the reverse strand, counting down.
GGGCAAAGGAGAACTGCATTTATTATGGCGGCGGGATCGTGGATCATCGGCACATTATTTTGTCGGGATTGACAGTGAGATCTGGCAGTGTGTGGAAGACCAGAACATTGCCTGGCATTGCGGGGCGAGCAGCTATAAACATCTGGAATGCAGAAATGCCAACAGTATCGGGATTGAAATGTGCGTGCGAAAAAGGGGAACACAAACACTTGGAGCGACCGACCGGGACTGGTATTTTGAAAATAAGACGCTGCGGTCGACCATTGAGCTGGTCCGGTATCTGATGAAAAAATATCATGTCTCGGCAGATCATGTGATACGTCATTATGATGTGACCGGAAAAATCTGTCCAAACCCTTATGTATATAATGAAGGAAAAAATACCTGGGAAACCTTTCAGAAAGGAATTTCGGAGAAAAATGCGGATCAGTATGTCGGGTATCGTGTATACAATACTTCAGGGAAAAAAGTTTACGTATCTGTAAAATTACCATATAGAGTACAGGTAAAAACCGGCAGCATTCCGGTCAGAAAAGGACCGGCCAAAACCTGTCGCAGTATGAAACAGATTTCGAAGGGTACTTTTGAGATTACCGAGGAAAAAAATGGATTTGATTTCTGCGTCACTTCTTCAGTCAGAAAATGTTTGGGAAGAATAAAAAATATTTACATTTTCTTCAAAAAAGATTATTATAAGCGAGAAATATTGTTCGAAATTACCAAGAAAGGATGTGTATATCGGATAAGACTATAAAAATAACAGACAATCAGAGAGCACTATGAAAAAGAAAAAATGGAGGAAATGAATGAAAAAGAACATGAAAAAGTCAATATTTGGCTTGCTTTTGGCAATTTTGCTGATCTGTCCGTTTATGACACAGACACTGCGGGTCGAAGCAAATGATACAGGCAGCGAAGTGACAGAAGAAGTAAAAGTAAACGTGACGGATACGAATCAGATGAATTATTTTAAATATACTGCTTATTCCGGAAAAAGCTGGATCGTGAATCAGGAACAAGAGGCATATATTGATCTTGGTACATCGGATGCAAATGCCGGGCAGTGTTATTATGAACTGATGTTCAATGGAAGTGCGGTTGAAATCTATGCCGTAAAAGCACCTGCACATGGAAAGGTTCTGTATATGGTTGACGGAGAATACAGCCAGACGGTGGATCTGTATCAGTCATCCAGATCCGGTGCAGTCAGTGTATATCGGATCACGGGGCTTTCCGAAGGCAGTCATACATTAAAAGCAGTGACATTAAATGAAAAAACAGGATCAAAGGTGGTCAATCAGGTTGCATATGCAAAAGTGACACATCAGCCATATATCGGGACACCGGATCTTGGAGGTACGGTTAAGAGCACAGACGATCAGTATACGCAGGATCAGTATGCAGCTGTTTCAAAAGAAACTGCGACAGAAACAGAAGTGACAGCCTGGAAAAATGACAAAGCAAACAGTGAACTGGTTCTGTTTTCCAAAAATTGCAGCCTTGAGAATGTCAGAGTTACGGCAAGTGATCTTACAAACGGAACGTCAAAAATCACAGCAGATCATGTGCAGACTCTTTTTGTAAAATCAACAAAAGCTTATAACGGAAGTTATCTGGGATATGGAAGCAAGGATCGTGCAGTTCCGGCAGATAACGGAAGCAACCGCAGTGAATCTTCGGATATTCTTTATGGAAAAGATCCGGTCAATATTTCATGGAATCAACTACAGCCGGTATGGGTGACATTCAATATCCCAAAAGATGCGAAAGCAGGAACTTATACAGGGACAGTGACAGCAACAGCAGACGGAATCGAAACGCCGCTGGTATTTCATTATACCGTAAAAGTACAGGATGCAGTTCTGCCGGATGCAGATGAATTCGAGAATACATTTGATATTGAACTGTGGCAGTACCCGTATACCAGTGCAGAATACTATGGAGTGACACCGTTTTCGGAAGAGCATCTGAAAATCCTGGAGCCGATCATGAAAAAGTACAAAGAGATCGGCGGTCATGCAATTACTACATCTATTGTCGAAGAGGCATGGAATGGCCAGACTTACAGTAAAAACGCAGTTCATTATCCATCTATGGTGAAATGGACGAAAAATGCAGATGGCACTTTTTCTTATGATTACACCAATTTTGACAAATGGGTGACATTTAATAAAAATCTTGGAATTGGTGACAAAATTGTGCTGTACAGCATTGCACCGTGGCATAATTCTTTTGCATACTGGGAGAATGCCACTTTAAAATATCAGTCCTTTACAGCAGGAAGTGCAGAATATACAAAGACCTGGACAAATTTTCTGACAGACCTAGTTGCACATCTGGAAACAAAAGGATGGTTTGACGATGCTTATATTGGTATTGATGAGCGTGGTTTTTCAGCGGCAGCCTTTGATTTGGTTGATTCTGTGAAAAATATTCATGGACAGAGTCTTAAAACAGCCGGAGCGATGGATCATTTTATTGACAAAAAAGATCTGGCAATGCGGGTGACGGATTTGAATGTCGGAGATTCTGCGGCAGCGGCACATCCGACAGAATTTGCAAAATTGCTGCAGGAAAGAGAACAGAAAGGATTTCGTACTACCCTTTATTCCTGTACGGAGCATATCCCCGGTAATTTCTCTTTGAGTATGCCGGCAGAAAGTTACTGGTCAGTCATCAATGCAGGAAAGTTGGAGACAGCAGGATTCTTACGCTGGGCATACGATGCATGGATAGAAAATCCACTGGAAGATGCCACACACAATGCATTTGAACCGGGAGACTGTTTCCTGCTTTATCCGTCTGAAAAAAATGCAACAGCAAAAGAAGTAAAAAGTTCTGTACGTCTGGAGCGGATGGCAGAAGGAGTAAGAGATGTCAATAAACTTCGTTTGATGGAGCAGGAAATTCCGTCTCTTGCAGAGGATATCGATGCACTTTATGCCAAGGTAACAACAACAGCAGGAACAGGAAGAAGATATCTGACAGATACCGAAAAGACAAAACTGTCTGCAGAGATGACTGCATTTAAACAGGGAATCGCAGAAATCACAGAAAAATATGTGACAAAGCGAGCGGGTGGAACCGATCAGATCACAAAGCTTACCTTTGCAGAAGGAAGTGAGATCATATTGTCCTTAGGTGAGACGAAAAAACTGACGCCGGTCTTTACACCGGAAAATGTATTAAATACCAGCCTTACCTATACATCTGATGATGAAAATGTGGTATCCGTCTCTGGCCAGGGGCTTGTGACGGCGAAAAAAGTTGGTAAGGCATCCATAACAGCAGTTTCAAAACTGGACAGCTCAAAGAAGGCAATCATAAAAGTACAGGTAAAACTTGCCGAAGTACCGAGTACAGATAAAATATCTTATTATTCTTTTGATCATGTAAGCGATGATCAGATTGCAGATGAATGGGGCAGCAGAAATGCAGTGCTTTCCGGTGGAAAGATCAGTAGCGGAAAATTCGGCAGTGCACTTGAGATTGAGAAAAATATAACAGGAGCTTCTGTTTCGAACGCACTTGTTACAGAAGATGCATGGACAGTCAGTTACTGGATATACAGCAAAGCTCTTTCAGAGAGAAGCTCTGTTCTGATGAGCAGTGATGGAAAATATTCGTTTGATGCTGCGATCAGTTCCTCCAATCTGAAAACCGGTGTACATGTAGGGACGGGAAGCGGTGATGTTCTGACTTTCCAGTATACACTTCCGGCAGAAACATGGGTACATATGACATGGACACAGGATAAGACAAACGGTCTGTCTCTTTATGTCAACGGAACAGTGGTTCAGACAAATGCCTGGACAAAAACAAATGCTTTTCCTTGCCCGGCTGATCTTTTCGGCGGCAGTGGATTTGAAGGTAAGATTGACGAACTGAAAATTTATAACCGCGTACTCACGGAAAATGAAATTCTGGCTGGTATGATGGGAAAAGGCCTGAATATTCAGGAAATGAAAAAAGAATTAAAAGTTGGTGAGAGCTGGCAGGTCGTGACAAATCTGATCAGTGATCAGGAAGATAAAACAATCACTTATACCTCTTCAGATCCGGAGATTGCAACCGTAAGCGAAGATGGAATGGTACAGGCAAAGAAACGCGGTACGACACAGATCCTTGTGAAAAATGCAGCGTCCGGGTATGAAGAAACGGTAGAGATCCGTGTTATCAAAGAGATTACGATCCACAACACAGTTCCGGTTTATAAGCTGAATGAATCCAAACTGTCTGATATTGATAAAGACGAAAGCAATGAAAAAGGAAGACGTTACCTTGGACAGCCAGATATGGTTATGCTGGATGACAATCGTACCCTGATCACTGTCTATCCGGTCGGACACGGACATGGTAAATTGGTTATGAAGGTAAGTGAGGATGCCGGAGAGACTTGGACGGAAAAGACGGATATTCCGTCTTCCTGGGCAAAATCACTGGAAACACCGACGATTTACAAACTGCATCTGGAGAATGGAACGACGAGGCTGATGCTGATCACCGGTCTGCCAAACTGGGGATCCGGGGAGGCAGATGCGAATGGTCACATCGGCGGATGGAATACTTCCTATTCAGATGACGGCGGCAAGACATGGACCGAATACAAAAACTGGCATGAAAAGAAAAAAGACGGAACCACAAACTACACTATCGTTGCGATGGCAAGTCTTGTGCAGTTAAAAGATGAAAACGGAAAAGATATCCAGAAATGGATGGGCGTTTATCATGATGCAAATTATGTCAATTATAAAACATATCTGACTTTTGACGAAAACGGAAAGGAACAGTGGTCAGAGCCGGAACCTTATCTGAGTGCATATCGCACAACAGAGAGCAAATATCAGATGTGTGAGATCGGAATGTTCCGCTCGCCGGACGGCAAACGTATTGTCGGTCTGGCAAGAAGTCAGTCCCATAACAATCCGTCCACATTGATTTACTCAGATGACGAAGGAAAAAACTGGTCTGAACCGATGGATCTTCCGGGATCTCTTGCCGGAGAACGCCATAAAGCAATGTACGATCCGATCAGCGGCAAGCTGGTGATCACCTTCCGTGAAATACAGTTTGATCTCAATAACAACAATCAGTTCGACGGTGCAAACGACTGGATGGCAGGTGACTGGGTTGCATGGGTAGGAACTTATGAAGATCTGATGGAACAAAATGACGGACAGTGTCATATCCTGCTCTGTGAGGACTGGGCCAACAACCGTTACTCCGGAGATACCGGATACACCGGATTTGTTGTCTTATCGGACGGAACCTTTGTCATGGATTCTTACGGACACTGGGATAAAGAATTTTCACAGAGCTGGCAGGGAAGTGACGGCAGCGGCTATAATGTCAAGACAGACCTGTGCTACATCAAACAGGCAAAATTTAAACTGGCAGATGTGATCGGTGAGTCTGCGATTGCAGTTAAGGATGTCACGCTGGATCTATCCGAAGTAAAACTGACAGAAAGGGGACAGACCGTACAGCTTACAGCAACGGTAGCACCGAAGAATGCAACGAATAAGCAGGTAAGCTTTTCGAGTGACAGGGAAGAGGTGGCAACCGTGGATGAAGAAGGGAAAGTTACCGCAAAAGCAGACGGAACAGCTGTTGTAACGGTTACAACGGTAGACGGAAATAAGACGGCAATCTGCAGCGTTACGGTAGAAATTCCAAAAGATCCAACGCCAGATCCAGATCCAAAACCAGATCCAACACCGGCACCGAAACCGTCTGTTCCGGATAACCAGGAATCGACAACGGGTTCCACAATGACGGTTGGCAGTGAACAAAAGTCAGGAAAAGGCATTTACCGCATCACCGGAACCAGGAAAACAGTCACATTTGTAAAACCGATGAATGATAAAAATACATCTTTTAACGTGCCTGCAAGTGTAAAACTTGCGGATGGACGTTATAAAGTAACCGCAATTGACAAGAATGCATTTAAAAACAACAGAAAGCTGAAGAAAGTTACGATTGGAAATAAAGTAACCAAGATTGGTGCCGGTGCATTTAGCGGGGCGAAAAATCTGAAAGCGATCACGATAAAATCAAAATTGTTGAAGAGCGTCGGAAAAAATGCATTGAAAGGTATCCATAAAAAATGCACGATTAAAGTTCCGAAAACAAAGTTAACAGCTTATAAGCGACTGCTGAAGAAAAAAGGCCAGAAAGCAAGCGTAAAAATTACAAAATAAGAACAGTTGCTTACCACATATAGAGAAAGAATCTTTGCCGGTTGAAACAAAACTTTGATTATCAAAATATTTTTCTTGACAAATGATTTTTCTTGCATTATACTTTGAAAGTCAAAATATTTGAGATGCATAATAAAATACAAGATGTCAGGGAAATAATCTTATCTTGTGGGCAAGAAGGATGCTTTGCATGCAAGTCCCTGGCATGATGCAAATAAAACCATGAAAAATAAAGGAGAAATCAAAATGTTTGAAAAAATGAAAGAATTAATCGCAGAACAGTTAAATTGTCCGGCAGAGGAGATTAAAATGGAAAGTTCTTTTAAAGAGGATCTGGGTGCAGATTCCCTGGATTTGTTTGAACTTGTGATGTCCCTGGAAGATACTTACGGTGTGGAAATTCCATCTGAAGAACTGGAACAGCTGACGACGGTTGAAAGTGTTGTGGATTACCTGAAACAGAAGGGCGTAGAAGCGTAAGCATAAATAGCAGGAAAAGCATAAAAGCCTGTTTTGGAATCCGTAACAACAGATGGAGGAGTATAACATGAAATCAGAAGTGACAGAACTTCTTGGAATAAAATATCCGATCATTCAGGGCGGTATGGCATGGGTGGCAGAACATAATCTTGCGGCAGCGGTGTCAAATGCCGGAGGGTTTGGTATTATCGGAGCTGCAAATGCACCAGCCGAATGGGTGCGTGATGAGATCCGCAAGGCAAAAGAACTGACGGACAAACCGTTTGGTGTCAATGTCATGCTGCTGAGTCAGCATGCGGATGAAGTGGCACAGGCAGTTGCAGAAGAAGGCGTAAAAGCGGTTACGACCGGTGCCGGAAGTCCGGAAAAATATATGAAGATGTGGAAAGAGGCGGGTATTCTCGTCATTCCGGTGGTAGCTTCCGTGGCACTTGCAAGAAGAATGGAACGCGTCGGAGCCGATGCACTGGTTGCAGAAGGAATGGAATCCGGCGGACACATCGGTGCTCAGACGACGATGACACTGGTTCCGCAGATTGTGGATGCGGTAAACATTCCGGTTATCGCAGCCGGAGGCATCGCTGATGGCAGAGGATTTGCAGCAGCAAGGATGCTTGGAGCAGATGCCGTTCAGATGGGGACACGTTTTATCGTTTCAAAAGAATCCATTGTTCACGAAGCTTATAAAGAACGTGTGCTGAAAGCAAGAGATATCGATTCGGAAGTTACCGGCATGAGCACCGGACATCCTGTCCGCTGTCTGAGAAATCAGATGACCAGAGAATATCTGAAACTGGAAAAAGAAGGGGCTTCGTTTGAAGAACTGGAGCTGATGACGCTCGGCACACTGCGTAAGGCAGTTGTGGAGGGAGATGTGACAAGAGGAACCGTTATGGCAGGTCAGAGTGCAGGTCTGGTGAAACAGGAACAGACTTGCAGTGAGATGATCGAAGAGATCATGGATCAGGCAAAAAAACTTCTGAAAGAGGCATAGAAGATGGGCAAAATTGCATTTGTATTCCCGGGGCAGGGTGCACAGCATGCCGGCATGGGAAAAGAATTTTATGAGAGAAGTGAAAAGGCAAGAGAGATTTTTGACCTCGCTTCGAAAGCGACCGGGCTGGACATTCCGGCACTCTGTTTTGAAGAAAATGAAAAACTGAACGAAACGCAGTACACGCAGATTGCAATTCTCGCCTGTGAAGCAGCGATCCTTGGAGCAGTGTGGGAAGCAGGGCTTGCTGCGGATGTCAGTGCGGGGCTCAGCCTCGGAGAATATGGTGCACTGATCACGAGCGGTGTGCTGGATATGGAAACAGCATTTCGCGTGGTGCGTCAGAGAGGCATTTTTATGCAGGAAGCAGTTCCGACAGGCGGAGCGATGGCGGCTGTGATCGGTATGGATGGAGAACAGATCCGGAAAATCTGTCAGGAAACAGAAGGCAGAGTTTCGGTGGCGAATTATAACTGTCCGGGGCAGGTCGTAATCACAGGAGAAGATACTGCTGTTGAGAGAGCGGGCATGGCTTTAAAAGAAGCCGGTGCAAGAAGGGTGCTGCCGCTCAAGGTCAGCGGTCCGTTTCATTCTCCAATGCTGGAAGGGGCAGGAAAAAAACTGGCAGAAGTCTTAAAAACGGTAACAGTACAGGCACCGGTGATCCCATATGTGACAAATGTCACAGCAGAATATGTGACAGAAGAGGAAGCAATCAAAGAACTTCTTGCAAAGCAGGTAGCATCTTCTGTGTTATGGCAACAGAGTGTGGAGCGTATGATCGCAGATGGCGTTGATACATTTGTGGAGATCGGACCTGGGAAAACGCTAACTGGTTTTCTTCGAAAGATCGACTGCAGTGTCAAGGGATTTTCCATTGAAAAACCGGAAGATCTGGAAAAAGTACTGGAAAGCAGAGGTAATCGATAATGGAAGAAAAAATCGCACTGGTGACCGGTGCATCCAGAGGGATCGGTTCTCAGATCGCAAAAACACTGGCAAAGAAAAATATTTTTGTTGTGGTAAATTACAGCGGTTCAAAAGAGAAAGCAGAGCAGACGGCAGAAGAGATCATAAATGCGGGAGGAAAAGCCGTGGTTTATGGCTGTGATATTTCAGATTTTTATGCCACAGAAGATATGGTCAAAGAAATCGTAAAGCAATATGGACGGCTGGATATTCTCATCAATAATGCCGGAATTACAAAAGACAATCTGATCATGCGGATGAGCGAAGCAGATTTTGACCGTGTGATTGAAGTCAATTTAAAAGGTGCATTTAATACGATCCATGCAGCGGCAAGACAGATGATCCGCCAGAAAAGCGGAAAAATCGTAAACATCGCATCCGTATCCGGTGTGCTTGGAAATGCCGGTCAGGCAAATTATGCAGCTGCAAAAGCAGGGATCATCGGCCTTACCAAAACCATAGCCCGCGAATTTGCAGGCAGAAATATTCAGGTAAATGCCGTTGCACCAGGATTTATTGAGACAGATATGACAGAAAAACTTTCTGATACTATAAGAGAACAGGCAACACAGCAGATTCCGATGAAAAAATTCGGGCATCCGGAAGATGTAGCGGAAGCAGTGGCATTTCTTACATCTGATGCGGCATCCTATATCACAGGTCAGGTGCTCTGTGTGGATGGCGGCATGGCGATGTAATGTAAAAACAGGAGGCAAGATATGAGACGAGTTGTAGTGACCGGTATGGGAGCCGTGACACCAATTGGCATCGGTGTTGAGAATTTCTGGAACAGTGTCAAAGAAAAAAGAACCGGATTTGATAAGATCACCAAATTTGACACCACAGGGTTCAAGGCAAGCCTGGCGGCAGAGATCAAAGATTTTGATCCGAAAGAATTTATGGATTTCAAGGCAGCAAGACGTATGGAGTTGTTCTGTCAGTATGCAGTGGCGGCTGCAGCGGAAGCAATGAAGAATGCGGGCATTGATATGGAAAAAGAAGATCCTTACCGTGTGGGCTGTTATGTCGGTTCCGGTATCGGAAGTCTGCAGGCAATGGAACGGGAGCATAAAAGACTGCTGGAGCGTGGAGCATCCAGGATCAATCCGCTTCTTGTTCCGCTGATGATCTCTAACATGGCATGCGGAAATGTTTCCATTCAGCTGGGACTGAAAGGCAAAAGCCTGAATGTGGTGACTGCCTGTGCGACCGGAACCCATTCCATCGGCGAAGCGTTCCGCAGTATTCAGATCGGAGATGCCGATGTGATCGTGGCAGGCGGTACAGAAGCAGCCATCTGTCCGATGGGTGTCGGAGGCTTTTCCGCTCTGACGGCACTGTCTTCTGCGACAGATCCGAAACGTTGTTCCATCCCGTTTGACAAGGACCGCAGCGGATTTGTGATGGGGGAAGGTGCAGGTGTTGTTATTTTAGAAGAACTTTCTCATGCACAGGCAAGAAACGCCAATATTCTGGCGGAAGTGGTCGGCTATGGCTGTACCAGCGATGCTTACCATATTACATCACCGGCGGAAGACGGTGAGGGTGCGGCAAGAGCGATGAGTGATGCCGTTGCAGAGGCAAACATTGATAAAACAGAGCTGACCTATATCAATGCACACGGAACCAGCACACATCACAACGACCTCTTTGAGACCAGAGCGATCAAAAAAGCCTTTGGAGAGCATGCGTACAACATCCGCATCAATTCCACGAAATCCATGGTCGGTCATATGCTCGGTGCAGCCGGTGCGGTGGAATTTATCACCTGCGTCAAAGAACTGGAAGAAGGTTATATCCATCCGACCGTCGGATTTCTGGAAGCAGAAGAAGAGATGGATTTAAATTATGTGCCAGATACAGAAATCAGGGAATCGTTTGATTATGCCTTAAGCAATTCCTTCGGATTTGGCGGACACAATGCAAGTATTCTGATCAAAAAGTATCGCTAGGAGGAATCAGATATGGAGATCGAAAAAATTCTTACGCTGATCGATAAAGTTTCTGCATCCGGGCTGACTGAATTTACTTTAGAAGAAGGCAATCTTCAGCTTTGCATGAAAAAAGAAAAAGTCGTAAAGATCTGCACGGAAGATACCGCAGCAGAGCAGGGCGAGGTTTTTATGGAAGCAGGGAAAAACAGCGTCGCATCCCATAATCCTGCAAACCATGATTCGGAAGAATCTTTTACAGGGAATATCGAAAATGAGGAAAATCTCGTCTGCTCACCGCTGGTCGGCACGTTCTATCTGGCACCGTCTCCGGAAGAAGATCCATTTGTAAAACCGGGAGATACGGTGACAAAAGGTCAGACAATCGGCATCATTGAAGCAATGAAACTGATGAATGAAATTGTGGCAGAGTGTGACGGTACCGTAGAAAAAGTACTTGCGGAAAACGGTGAGATGGTAGAATATGGACAGCCACTATTCTGTATTAAATAATATCGTCTTTGGAGGAAGAAAAAATGTCAGTGATGAAAGCAAAAGAAATCATGGAAGTGATCCCACACAGACAGCCGATGCTTCTGATCGATACGATTGAAGAACTGACACCGGGCGAGCATGGAATTGGCAAGAAGTGTGTCAGTTACAACGAGCCCTATTTTGCAGGTCATTTTCCACAGGAACCAGTTATGCCTGGTGTACTGATGATTGAGGCTCTGGCTCAGGTCGGTGCAGTTGTGATGTTATCGTGTCCGGAATATAAAGGGAAAACAGCTTATTTTGGTGCCATCAACCAGGCAAAATTCAAACGGAAAGTGGTTCCGGGGGATGTCCTGATGCTGGAAGTGGAAATGATCAAGAAGAAAGGTCCGATCGGGATCGGAAAAGCCGTGGCAATGGTTGAAGGGGAAGTAGCCGTATCTGCAGAGCTGACCTTTGCAATCGGATAAAAAGGAGAGAAAGATGTTTCAGAAAATATTGATCGCCAACCGGGGGGAGATTGCACTTCGGATCATACGTGCGTGCAGAGAACTTGGCATTCGTACCGTTGCCATCTATTCACAGGCGGATGCGGAAGCACTGCACGCTCAACTGGCAGACGAAGCCATCTGTATCGGACCATCTGCCGCAGCGGAGAGTTATCTTGATATGGAACGTATTTTAAGTGCCTGTATTGCAGCAAAAGCAGATGCCATTCATCCGGGATTTGGATTTTTGTCGGAAAACAGTAAATTTGCAGATATGTGCAGAAAATGCGGGATCACCTTTATCGGTCCGTCCGCAGAGGTGATCGAACGCATGGGAAACAAATCCGAAGCCAGAAATACCATGATAAAAGCCGGCATCCCGGTTGTGCCGGGAACCGAAAGACCACTCACCGATGCCGGGAAAGCAAAAGAGGCGGCAGATCAGATTGGCTATCCGGTCATGATAAAAGCGGCACTTGGAGGCGGAGGAAAAGGCATGCGGCTTTCGCAGACAGCGGAAGATTTTCTGGAAAATTTCAAGGTAGCACAGCTGGAAGCAATCCGCGGTTTCGGAGACGATTCCATGTATATCGAGAAATATATCGAAGAGCCGAAACATATTGAGTTTCAGATTCTTGCCGATAAATTCGGCAACGTCATTCAACTTGGGGAGCGTGACTGTTCCATTCAGAGAAATCATCAGAAAGTGATTGAAGAATCTCCAAGCAGCGTGCTGGATGAAACACTGCGAAAAGAAATGGGAGCGGTGGCAGTGCGTGCCGCAAAAGCGGCAGCTTACGAAAATGCCGGAACGATTGAATTTCTTCTGGATAAGCAGAAGCGTTATTATTTTATGGAGATGAACACCCGGATCCAGGTAGAACATCCGGTGACCGAAATGGTATCTGGCGTGGATCTGATCAAGGAACAGATTTATATTGCAGCCGGTTTGCCGCTTGATCTGACGCAGGAAGAGATCACGTTACGCGGTCATGCACTGGAATGTCGCATCAACGCCGAAGATCCAAAGAAGAATTTTATGCCGTGTCCTGGAAAGCTCGGTCAGATACATTTGCCGGGTGGCTTTGGCGTGAGGGTTGATACTGCTATTTACGGTGGATGTGAGATATCGCCTTACTATGATTCAATGGCGGCAAAAGTGATTGTTCATGACAGGACAAGACAGGGGGCGATCCAGAAAATGAGAAGTGCCCTTGGCGAACTGGTTCTGGAAGGGATCACAACAAATCTTGATTTTCAGTTTCAGATTCTGGATGATGAGGATTTTATCAATGGAAATTTTGATACTTCTTTTATAGAGAAAAAGTTTCAGATGGAAAAAGAATAAGGAGGCCAAAGCATGGCAATTTTCAAATCCATGTTTAAAAAGACAGGCTATATAAAAATTGGATCGCAGCCAGAAGAGAAGGGACCGTCTGTACCGGATGGTATGTGGCTGAAGTGCTCAAAATGTAAAAAAATGGTCTATCGGGAAGATGTAAAAGAAAAGTTTTACACCTGTCCGAAATGCGGTGACTATTTTCGAATCAAGGCAAAGACCAGACTTCGCCTGCTGCTTGATAAAGGAAGCTTTCAGGAATGGGGAACGGATATCGAAGAGAAAAATCCGATTGATTTTCCGGAATACGAAGAAAAACTTTCTGATACAAGAAGAAAAACAGGATTAAAGGAAGCCGTTACGATCGGAAAAGGAAGCATCTGTGGATGGGAAACGGTAATCGGTGTGTGCGATGCCAGATTTCTGATGAGCAGCATGGGATATGTAGTAGGAGAGCGTATCACGCAGGCATTTGAACAAGCGACAGAGGAAAAACTGCCAGTGATCCTGTTTTGTTGTTCCGGTGGGGCGAGAATGCAGGAAGGGATTATTTCTCTGATGCAGATGGCAAAAACAGCAGCGGCAATCAGACGTCACAGCGATGCAGGCCTTCTTTACATTCCGGTGCTGACGGATCCGACAACGGGTGGTGTGACGGCAAGTTTTGCCATGCTTGGCGATGTGATCCTTGCAGAGCCAGGAGCCCTGATTGGATTTGCGGGTCCGCGTGTGATCCGTCAGACAACCGGAGAAAAACTGCCGGACGGATTCCAGAGAGCGGAGTTTTTGCTGGAAAAAGGCATGATCGATGCGATTATTGAGCGTAAAAGTATGAGAGAAGAACTTGGAAAATTACTTAGGCTTCACAATCAGAAAGCAGCAGAAACCTTTGCATCAAAAGCAAGCATGTTCCAGACAGATCCTATAGAAGAAAAGCACTCTGATAAAGAAAATAAAAAGGAGAAAAGTGCCTGGGAGCGGGTGGAACTGTCACGCAGTCCGGCAAGATGCACGGTGGGAGATTATATCGATCAGATTTTTGAAGATTTTACTGAACTTCACGGGGATCGCTGCTTTGGAGATGATGGAGCTGTGATCGGCGGGATCGCCACACTTTCGGGTATTCCGGTTACAGTCATCGGACAGCAGAAGGGGAAAAATACCAGGGAAAATATCCGCTGCAATTTTGGCATGGCATCTCCGGAAGGCTATCGTAAGGCCCTTCGTCTGATGAAACAGGCAGAAAAATTCCATCGTCCGATCATCTGTTTTGTAGATACGCCGGGGGCTGCCTGCGGGATCGGAGCAGAAGAACGCGGACAGGGCAGAGCGATCGCAGAAAATCTCAGTGAGATGTCAGGTCTGAAAGTTCCGGTACTCAGCATTGTGATCGGAGAAGGCGGAAGCGGAGGGGCACTTGCCCTTGCCGTGGCAAATGAAGTCTGGATGATGGAAAATGCTACCTACTCGATCCTTTCGCCGGAAGGATTTGCATCGATTCTCTGGAAAGACGGAAAACGTGCAAAAGAAGCGGCAGGGATCATGAAGATCACGGCAAAAGATTTAAAAGAACTTGGTGTGATCGAGTGGATCGTTCCGGAAGTCGAGCCGGCACAGAAGAAAAATCTGGAAACGATTACAGGAAACATGAAAGAACATATGCTCTGTTTCCTGGAAAAACAGGAAGAAAAAAGCGAAGATCAGCTTGCCATAGAACGCTACGAGCGTTTTCGCAGGTATTAGATGTCTGACTTTGACATCGTACAAAAGGACGGAATATATATGGACAGAAAACCATTAAAAATCGGAGACTTAACTGCAAGGATTCCGGTGATCCAGGGCGGAATGGGTGTTGGGATCAGTCTTTCGCATCTGGCAGGCAGTGTGGCGGCAAATGGCGGTGTCGGTATCCTTTCTGCCGCACAGATCGGATTTCGCGAGCCAGATTTTGAAGAACATCCAAAAGAAGCGAATCTGCGTGCCATACAGTCCCAGCTTGCAAAGGCAAGAGCACTTGCAGGCGGCGGAATCGTCGGATTTAATATCATGGTTGCCACAAAAGATTATGCAGATTACGTGAAGGCTGCTGTAAAAGCCGGGGCGGATCTGATCATTTCCGGGGCAGGGCTTCCGGAAAAACTCCCGGAATATGTAAAAGGCAGCAACACGAAGATCGCACCGATCGTTTCCACAGAAAAAGCGGCCAAAGTGATGCTGCGGATCTGGAAAAGAAAATACAATGTTGTGCCGGATCTGTTGGTGATCGAAGGGCCAAAAGCAGGTGGACATCTGGGCTTTCACCGGGAACAGCTGGAAATGTTTACGGATGAGACCTATGCACAGGAAGTAAAAAAAATCCTGGCCGTGGTAAGAGAAATCGAAGCGGACAGCCACAAAAATATACCGGTCGTGCTGGCAGGCGGGATCTATGACCGTGCCGATATGGATCGGGCTCTGGCACTTGGCGTGGATGGCGTACAGATGGGGACACGCTTTGTCACGACATACGAGTGTGACGCAGATCTGTCTTATAAACAGGCGTACATCGACTGTAAAAAAGAACAGATCGGTATTGTCAAAAGCCCTGTCGGCATGCCGGGTCGTGCTATTTTCAATACCTTTATCAAACATGGTTCGCATAAAATTGATAAAAAATGTCTCCATTGCCTGGAGCACTGTAATCCAAAAGAAATCCCTTACTGTATCACACGTGCATTGATCGCGGCGGCGAAAGGAAATCTGGACGAAGCACTGCTGTTCTGTGGGGCAAATGCCTGGAAGGCAGAAAAATTGGAGCATGTGGCGGACATTATGGAAGAACTAAAGTAAAATCTCCGGAATTCTGGAAATGCAGATATCTGTCTGTTTTCAGAATTCCGGGGATTTTTTTCTCTGTACAAATTACAAAACAGAGTATATAATGAAGTGAAATGACGTTTTGGGAAGCATAGAAAAGCCCAAGGATGAGGAGGAAAGATATGAGCAAAGTCAGAACACGTTTTGCACCAAGTCCGACAGGAAGGATGCACGTAGGAAATTTAAGAACTGCATTATATGCATATCTGATTGCAAAACATGAAGGAGGAGACTTTATTCTCCGTATAGAGGACACCGACCAGGAGCGTTACGTGGAAGGTGCATTGGATATTATTTACCATACACTCAAAGAAACAGGTCTGGTTCATGATGAAGGTCCGGATCTGGATGGCGGCGTTGGTCCGTATGTACAGAGCGAGCGTCAGGCACAGGGCATTTACCTGAAATATGCCAAAGAGCTGGTTGAAAAAGGGGAAGCATATTACTGTTTCTGCGGCAAAGAGCGTCTGGAATCTTTAAAACAGGAAGTTGCCGGAAAAGAAATTATTGTTTATGACAAACACTGTCTGCATCTTTCCAAAGAAGAAGTAGAAGCCAAACTGGCAGCAGGCGTTCCGTATGTTATCCGTCAGAACATCCCGAATGAAGGAACGACTTCTTTCGAAGATGAGATTTACGGAAAGATTGAAGTTCCGAACTCAGAGCTGGATGATATGATTCTGATTAAATCTGATGGATATCCGACCTACAATTTTGCAAATGTAGTTGATGACCACCTGATGGGCATCACTCATGTGGTAAGAGGAAATGAATATCTGTCATCTTCACCGAAATACAATCGTCTGTATGCGGCATTTGGCTGGGATGTTCCGGTTTATGTGCACTGCCCGCTGATCACAAACGAAGAGCATAAAAAGCTGAGCAAACGCTGCGGTCATTCTTCTTACGAAGACCTGATCGAGCAGGGATTTGTGACAGAAGCAGTTGTAAACTATGTGGCACTGCTTGGATGGTGTCCGTCTGACAACCGTGAGATCTTCTCTCTGGAGGAGCTGGTAGAAGCTTTTGATTATCATCATATGAATAAATCACCGGCTGTTTTTGATATGGGCAAATTAAGATGGATGAACGGTGAATATATCAAGGCGATGGATTTTGATAAATTCTACGAGCGTGCACTGCCATATCTGAAAGAAGCGATCCACAAAGATCTGGATCTGAAAAAGATCGCATCTCAGGTTAAGACACGTATCGAAGTATTCCCGGAGATCAAAGAGCTGATCGATTTTTATGAAGAAGTTCCGGAGTATGATACACAGATGTATTGCCACAAAAAAATGAAAACAACAGAGGAAACTTCTCTGAACCTGTTAAAAGAAGTACTTCCTCTGCTTGAGGCACAGGATGATTACAGCAACGATGCACTGTTTGAGGCACTGGTAGCATTCGGTAAAGAACATGGATATAAGACCGGGTATATCATGTGGCCGATTCGTACTGCTCTTTCCGGTAAACAGACAACACCGGCAGGTGCAACCGAGATCCTGGAGATTCTTGGAAAAGAAGAATCCATCAAACGCATCCATGCGGCAATAGAGAAATTGGAGAAATAATCTATGAGTTTGAGTGAAACTCAGTCCAGGGCAGTCGCCCATGGAGCAGGTCCCTGCATCTGTCTTGCAGGGCCTGGCTCCGGAAAAACCACCGTTATCACCGAGAGAACAAAATACCTGATCGAAAAGCAGGGGATCAGCCCATCGGAAATCCTGGTCATCACGTTTACCAAAGCAGCATCCATCGAGATGCGGGAGCGTTTTCACAATGCAATGAAGGGACGTTATGCACCGGTTACTTTTGGTACCTTTCATGCGGTCTTTTTTACGATCCTCAAAGCTGCCTATCACTATACGGCAGAAAATATTTTAAGAGAAGAAGAGAAATATACGATCCTGCGTGATATTTTGGAACCGATGGATCTGGAGATCGAAGATGAGAAGGAGTTTCTTTTGGGTGTCACAGAGGAGATCAGTCTGATCAAAAACGAGCGGATATCGCTTGAACATTATTATTCTTCTAATTGCCCGGAAGATGTGTTCCGCAGTATTTTCAGAGAATATCGGCAGGCTCTGATACGGAAACGGAAACTGGATTTTGATGATATGCTGGTCTGCACTTACGAACTGTTAAAAGCAAGACCGGATATCTGCAGGGGATGGCAGAAACGTTTCCGCTATATTCTGATCGATGAATTTCAGGATATCAATGCGATCCAGTATGAGACGGTCAAACTTCTGGCACAGCCTGGAAACAATCTGTTTATCGTCGGCGATGATGACCAGTCCATCTATCGTTTTCGCGGTGCAAAGCCGGAGATCATGCTGAATTTTCAGAAAGATTTTCCGAAAGCTGTGATGATCCAGCTTGCAGAGAATTACCGTTCGACGGAGTGCATCATCAAAGGAGCCGGCAGGGTGATCGCTCACAACACCAACCGTTTTCAGAAAAGCACACATGGCATCCGCGGAAACGGAGAGAAGATCACAATCTCTTTCTTTCAGAATCAGGCAATGGAGGCTCTGGCGGTTGTCAAAAAAGTGCAGGATATGCTGCGAGACGGAAGAGAGCCGCAGGAGATCGCAGTTCTGTTCCGGACGAATACCGGAGCACGTATTTATCTGGAAAAATTCATGGAATACAACCTCCCGTTCCGGATGCGGGACGGACTGCCGAATATTTACGAACACTGGATCGCAAACGATCTGTTTACCTACATACGCATTGCAAACGGAAATCGCAGCCGGAAAGATTTTCTGCAGATCATAAACCGTCCGAACCGTTATATCAGCCGTGATTATCTGGATTCCCAGACGGTTACACTGGAAGGACTGCGGCAGAAATGTCAGGGGCGGGACTGGATGGAAGATCGGATCGACCGCCTGGAATATGATCTTTCCTGTATTGCGAAAATGAAGCCTTATGCGGCGATTAATTATATCAGGCATGCGGTAGGATATGAAGAATATTTGAGAGAATATGCACAGTTTCGCAGGATCAAGCCGGAAGAGCTGTATGAGGTTTTAGATGAACTTCAGGAAGCAGCCAGAAGTTTTGATACTTTTGATGCCTGGTGTGTCCATATGGAAGAATATAAAGAAGCTTTGCAGAAAAAAAGCAGTGAGCAGAAAGAAGAAGCAAAGGCGGTTGTTTTTACAACACTGCACAGTGCCAAAGGTCTGGAGTTTCCGGTGGTATTTCTTGTGGATGCAGTGGAAGGCAATATGCCGCACCGGAAAGCAGTGATGGATGCAGATATCCAGGAAGAACGCCGTCTGTTTTATGTGGGCATGACGCGGGCAAAAGACAAGCTCTATCTGTATTATGCAAAAGAACGCTATGGGCAGGAGCTGTCCTGTTCCAGATTTATTGAAGAACTGCGAGGAGACGGCACACCAAAACCCGGACAGGGAGAAAAAAGGAGACAGACGATATGACATCAAATACAGAGAAAAGTTTGCAGATTTTAAAAGAAGAGATACAAAGGCTGGAAGAACAGGGCATTTCCGGGCATATTTTAGAAGAACTTATGGAATTTCGAAGAGAAAATGATACGGGCGATGCGGCAGAAGAACGCTGCATCCGTCCGCAGATCCCGTTTTTCGGAAAAGAGGTTCTGGAAATGGCGATCGCGGCTCTGTTAGCGGGCGAAAACGTGCTGCTTTGCGGCGGAAAGGCCACCGGGAAAAATATTCTTGCAGAAAATCTTGCCTGGCTTTTTAGAAGGCCAACTTATAATATTTCTTTTCATGTCAATACAGACAGCAGTACACTGATCGGTACGGATACGTTCCGCAACAACGAAGTCCAGCTGCGGGAAGGTCCGATTATCCAGTGTGCAAAAACCGGAGGTTTTGGGATCCTTGATGAAATCAACATGGCAAAAAACGATGCCGTATCGGTGTTGCATGCAACTTTGGATTACCGCAGAGCAATTGATGTGCCGGGATACGAAAGAGTTGTACTTCATCCGGCTACGCGTTTTATCGGTACAATGAACTATGGCTATGCCGGCACAAAAGAGTTAAACGAAGCACTTGTTTCCAGATTTGTGGTTATCAATATGCCGTCACCGGATGAGGAAACTCTGAATCATATTTTAAAGAGCATGTATCCAACCTTAAAAGAATCTGCGGCAGAGCAGTTTGTCGGTCTGTTTCTGGATCTTCAGACAAAAGCTCAGAACAGCGAGATTTCTGCCAAAGCACTGGATCTTCGAGGGCTTCTGGCGGCGATCGGGCTGATGAAGATCGGACTTTCTCCGATCCGGGCAATCCATATGGGCGTGGGCAACAAAAGCTTTGACCTGTTCGAAAGGGAGATGGTAGAAGATATCATTATGACCAGAATCCCGTCATCGCTTGAAGCAGCGGAGGTGTTTGAAGATTGACAAACGAAGAGCTGGAACATGGCAGTTTTGAGATTGAGAACCGCATCCGCAACCTGATGTGGACGATCAGCGAAGATTATGATCTGGATACGAAGCCGGATGTGACATCTTTTTACAAATCAAAATACATTTCTATTTACGATGCCATCAAGCAGGGAGCTTTTTCCAGGTTTTTTGACAAGGATGCTTTTGCACTCTATCTTCTGAAAAAAGTGTATCTCGGGGCAGATGAAAGTCAGCTTGTGACATTGGGACAGATCTGTGTGGAGGCGGCATGCCATGACAAGATCGCAAAGGAGCGGCCCGGTGTCCCGGATATCCGCAAAAAAGCCTTTGAGGCGATCATGGACCACGATTTTGAAAAAATGCTGGACACGTATACCGGAAAAGTCAAACTTGCCTATATGAGAGAAGCACTGACCGGGAGTGCTCCGGCGGACAGCCGCGTGATCCGCCCGTTTGAACAGCTGAAAAGGCTGGAACAGGCACAGAAAACGGAAGAACTGGTGCAGGCGGTTGATTGGTTTTACAATCAGATGGTGGATCCGACGTTTGAAAAGAGAGTCGGAGATCTGGAAAAAGTCCTTTCCGTCAGCACAGAAGAATTATCTGGCTTTGACTG
This sequence comes from Hominisplanchenecus faecis, assembly GCF_020687205.1. Taxonomy (GTDB): domain Bacteria; phylum Bacillota; class Clostridia; order Lachnospirales; family Lachnospiraceae; genus Hominisplanchenecus; species Hominisplanchenecus faecis. The sequence goes on along the minus strand of NZ_JAJEQE010000022.1, from coordinate 21,371 downwards.
GCAGGATTTTCTGGAAGAAGAAGCGGCGGAAGATGCTTATCGGAGGATGCAGCATCAGCTGGCAGATGCCATGACTTCTTTTTCTGAGAAGGAAAAGCAAAAAAAGGAACAGGAGCAAAAGGGCGGTACGCAGGTGATCGGGCTGGATGATGAAGCAATTGCAAAAATGAACAGTTACATTGAACTCAATTATGGCAGGAGTTACCTGACACCGCTGGAGGCAGAACGCATCAACCATCAGATCTGCACAGGGGCACATGCAGACTGTACTTTATATTTTACAGATGGGATCCTTGCAAATATGGTGAAAGTCAACGCCCAGTCAGAGTATGCCAGAAGGACGAAAGAAGTCAACTGGCGTGTATACGAGCAGAACCGCAGAATGGCAAAACAGAATATTGATATGCTGACTAATGTTTTAAAACGTGCACTGGTAGCCAGGAACGAAAAAGAAACCTATGTGGGAGAATCTGGTAGAATCCTGCCAAATCGCCTCTGGAATATCGGACGGACAGAGAACAGAAAATTGTTTCTGCAGGAGAGCAGGCGTTATAATACCGATTTTGTGGTTGAAGTGCTGATCGACGGCAGCGGTTCCCAGAGAAGCAGACAGAGCCATGTGGCACTGCAGGCTTTTATGCTCAGTGAGGCACTCACCAATGTTGGAATCCCACACCGGGTTATGAGTTTCTGCACGTTCTGGGATTATACGGTCATGCGGAGATTTCGGGAATACGAGGATGGAAGAGAAGCAAACCTGCGTATTTTTGAATTTTACGGCTCTTCCAACAACCGGGACGGACTGGCTGTGCGTGCTGCAGCCGCAGGGCTTCTGAAAAGAGACGAAGAAAACAAAATCCTGATCGTGTTAAGTGACGGAAGACCAAATGATATTGTAGTCAATCGCCCGAACAGCCGCAATCCCAGGCCTTATTTCGGTGATTATGGCACAAAAGATACGGCAATGGAAGTACGGCATCTGCGAAATGCGGGTGTATCCGTACTCGGTGTTTTTACTGGGGAGGAAGGGGATCTTCAGGCGGAGCGGAGAATTTTCGGCAAAGATTTTGCCTATATCCGCAGAATTGATAATTTTTCGGCAGTAGTCGGAAGATATTTAAAAAAACAGCTGGAAGAGACTTGTAATTAACATCTAAATCCTTTACAATAAAATGCGAGTGCAAAAAAGCACTCCGAAAACTTGCATAAAAGTATCTTAAAAATACAGGAAAGTATGGTGGACCATGGGAATCATTGAGGCGGCGAAGCTGGCATTTGAATATAAAAAGTATGACGAAAATGGGGAAGTCGAAGAGACGATCCGTGCCGTGGACGGTGTGGATCTGGATGTGAAAAAAGGCGATTTTGTGGCAGTTCTGGGGCATAATGGTTCCGGAAAGTCCACGCTTGCCAAGCAGATCAATGCCATTTTGACACCGACAGACGGTACCTTATATGTGGACGGTATGGATGTGCGGGATGAAAAGAATATCTGGGACGTACGTAAAACGGCCGGGATGGTATTTCAGAATCCGGACAACCAGATCATCGGTACGGTGGTCGAAGAAGATGTCGGATTTGGACCGGAAAACATGGGAATACCGACCGAGGAGATCTGGGAGAGAGTTGAAGAGAGTCTCAAAAGTGTCGGCATGTGGGAATATCGCAAAAATTCTCCAAACAAACTTTCAGGCGGACAAAAACAGCGTGTGGCGATCGCCGGCGTGGTTGCAATGCATCCGAAATGCATCGTTCTGGATGAGCCGACCGCGATGCTGGATCCGAACGGCCGAAAAGAAGTGATTCGTGCCGTGCGTGCGTTAAATCAGGTAGAAAAAGTAACTGCCATTTTGATCACGCATTATATGGAAGAAGTTATCTATGCAGATAAAGTAATCGTGATGGATGATGGAAAAATCGTTATGCAGGGGACACCGTTCGAGATTTTTGCTCAGGTGGACACTCTGAAAAAATACCGTCTGGATGTGCCACAGGTGACTCTTCTGGCACACGAACTGAGAAAAGCCGGTGTTGATCTGCCGGAATGTGTACTAAGTACGGAGGAGTTAGTAAAAGCATTATGTCAATGAAATTAAAAAAAGTAAGCTACGTTTACAGTGAGGGCGATGCGTTTGAGAAAAAAGCACTCGATGAGATCAGTCTGGAAATTCCGGACGGACAGTTTATCGGGATCATCGGTCATACCGGCTCCGGGAAATCTACGCTGATCCAGCATTTAAACGGACTGCTTCGGGCAACTTCCGGTGCGATTTATTATGATGGAGAAAATATTTATCAGGAAGGTTACGACATGCGTACCCTGCGAAGTAAGGTCGGTCTGGTCTTCCAGTATCCGGAGCACCAGCTTTTTGAAGTCGATGTTTTTTCTGATGTCTGCTTTGGACCGAAAAATCTGGGATTATCCAAAGAAGAAGTGGAAGAGCGGGCAAAAAAAGCACTGACACAGGTTGGCCTGGATGAAAGCTATTATAAGAAATCACCGTTTGAACTTTCAGGCGGGCAAAAAAGGCGTGTGGCGATTGCAGGTATCCTTGCGATGCATCCGCAGGTGTTGATCCTGGATGAGCCGACCGCAGGCCTTGATCCGAAAGGACGCGATGAGATCCTGGATCAGGTAGCACTGCTTCAGAAAGAACGTAAGATCACAGTTATACTGGTGTCGCACAGCATGGAAGATGTTGCCAGATATGTAGATCGTATTATTGTAGTAAATGACGGAAAGATTTTGTTTGATGATACACCAAAACAGGTCTTTCAGCATTATAAAGAGCTGGAAAGCGTCGGACTTGCAGCACCTCAGGTCACTTATGTGGTAAAGGCTCTGAAAGAAAAAGGCTGGGATATTGACACGACAGCAACCACGGTAGAAGAGGCAAAAGAAGCCATTCTTTTGGCAATCAAGAAAAGGGAAAAGATATGTTAAGAGATATTACATTAGGACAATACTATCCGTCTGATTCCGTAATCCACAAAATGGATCCCCGCGTCAAACTGTTTGGGACGATCGTATTTATTATTTCACTGTTTTTGTTTCAGAAGATCAGTGTCTATGTTGTGGCAACACTGTTTCTGGCTGCTGTGATCATGATCTCAAAAGTGCCGTTTTCTTTTATGGTCAAGGGATTGAAGGGGATTTTTGTGCTGATGATGATCACCGTTGTGTTTAATCTGTTTCTGACACCGGGAACGACAGCATTTGCGATCCGGAAATTAAAAGTTACCTGGGAAGGTATCCGGCAGGCTGCTTTTATGGCTGTGCGCCTGACCTATCTGATCCTTGGATCTTCAGTGCTGACGCTGACTACGACACCGAATAATCTGACGGACGGACTGGAAAAAGCCCTTTCCCCGCTGAAAGTCATCAAAGTTCCGGTGCATGAGATATCCATGATGATGTCCATCGCACTTCGTTTTATCCCAATCTTGCTCGATGAGACAGACAAGATCATGAAAGCTCAGATGGCAAGATGTGCCGATTTTGAGAGCGGCGGACTGATCAAGAAAGCAAAAAGCCTGGTACCGCTGCTTGTTCCGCTTTTTATTTCGGCATTTCGACGGGCAAATGACCTTGCGATGGCGATGGAAGCCAGAGGGTACCGCGGCGGTGAGGGAAGAACGAAGATGAAGCCGCTGATCTATAAAAAAAGAGACCATGTTGCATATGTGATACTGCTGACTTATCTGGTATGTATTATTGCAACGGGCAATATCATAGCATTTTAACCAAATCAAGGAAGTCCTCTGCTTCAATCGCGAATATCCGCTTGACAAGAAGCCCTGCTTCATGAAAATTATTTCGTGAAACAGGGCTTTTTAATAAAGAAAAGAACAGAATTCAAGTCGAACGCATATAAGATGCGGTATGCGATTCTGGTCAGCTCGGCTGATATACATCTAAAATAAAAGCCATATCAGATGGCAGAATGGAGAAAAATATGAAACGAGTGAAACTCATTGTAGCATACGACGGAACAAATTATCATGGCTGGCAGACACAGCCAAATGCAGTTACCATAGAAGAAGTCTTAAATCATCATTTATCAGAACTGTTAAAAGAAGAAATCAAAGTAATCGGGGCGAGCCGCACCGATGCAGGTGTGCATGCTCTGGGAAACGTGGCTGTTTTTGATACCAGTGCACGCATGCCTGCCGACAAGATTTCTTATGCATTAAATACAAGGATGCCGGAAGACATCCGTATCCAGGACTCCTGCGAAGTGCCGTCTGATTTTCATCCGCGTTTTCAGAAAACCACCAAAACCTATGAATATCGCATCCTGAACCGCCGATTTCCGGATCCGACCAGAAGATTAAATTCTTTTTTTTATTATTATCCATTAGATGTAGTGAAGATGCAGGAAGCATCGTTGTATCTGGTAGGAGAACATGATTTTAAAAGCTTCTGTACCGAGAAACCGGAAGTAACAAATACAGTTCGCACAATCTATTCTCTGAATGTGATAAAAGAAGGTGATATGATTATAATACGTGTCACAGGCAATGGATTTCTTTACAACATGGTCCGCATCATTGCCGGCACACTGATCCGCGTGGGAGGCGGATTCATCGAGCCGCAGCAGATCAAAAAAATCCTTGAGGCAAAAGACCGGACGCTCGCAGGGGAGACAGCGAGACCGGAAGGACTGACACTGATCGGGATTCGCTATGGTGGGAATATTCAGGGCGAACGCATGTGAGACCTGACAATAAATGATTACAGGGGGTTTGTGAAGTTACCGCAGATGTGAGAAAAATCACAGCGAAATATCAGGGATATTGTAGAATAAAAACCGTGATCAAGAATCAGGAGGTGGATATTATGAAGAGAAGGAAAAACATACTGGCAGTGCTACTGGCAGTCACAGTTATGGCAACTGCGATGCCGGGCAGTGCGATAGCAGCACCGGTGGACGGACAGACAACGGAAGTCTCTGCCAAAGCCGGAACAGAAAAAGCAGAGAAAAAAGAGCAGATCCGTGTAATCAGCATTACGGATCCGAAACTGGAAAAAGGTTCTTTTGCCAGGGGAACAAAGGTCAAAGATATGAAACTTCCGGATAAGCTTTCTGCCAGAGGCTATAAAGAGAAAGACAGCAAAAAAGCAGAGGATATCAAGATCAAAGATGTTACATGGAAAACAGACTATAAAGAGGATTCCACAGCAGGTAAGTATACCTTTACCGCACAGATTACGGATGATTATAAGCTGGCAAAAGATGTGGTGCTTCCGAAACTGACGATTGAGATCACAGAAGCTCAGACAAAGACAACCGAAAAACAGCCGGAGACAAAAGCTGCAGAGACAAAACAGCCAGAGACAAAGGCAACCGAAGCAAAGAAGCCTGAGATGAAAACAACCGAAAAAACGCCAGAAGTGAAGAAACCGGAAACAAAGGTAACCGAAAAAGAAACAGAAGTCAGGAAACCGGAAACAAAGGCAACGGAAAAGAAGCCTGAGACGAAGATCAGTGAGAATCAGCCAGAGACAAAGGCAACCGAAGCAAAGAAGCCTGAGACGAAAACAACCGAAAAAACGCCAGAAGTGAAGAAACCGGAAACAAAGGTAACCGAAAAAGAAACAGAAGTCAGGAAACCGGAAACAAAGGCAACGGAAAAGAAGCCTGAGACGAAGATCAGTGAGAATCAGCCGGAAACAAAGGCAGCAGAACAGAAGCAGCCGGAGACAAAAGCAGATGCAAAAGCAAAAGATGCGAAGTCAACGGAGTCTGAAAAAGAATCAGAAACAAAACAGTCAGAGACGAAGGAATCCGAAACGAAACAGTCTGAGACGAAAGAATCGGAAACAAAAGAATCGGAAACAAAAGAATCTGAAACAGAAAATACGAATCTGAAGATCACTGCTTTTGAAGTGAAAGATGCCAAAGTGACGATCGATGAGGAAAAACAGACAATCACCGTTCTTATGCAGAAGAGCGATACAGATCTGAAAAAACTGGCACCGAAGATCACGGTTCCGGCAGGTGTGACCGTAGATCCGGCAAGTGAAAAAGAAGTAGATTTCTCTGCATCGGATAAAATACCGGTCATCTATAAACTTAGCAGAACCGCAGAAGACGGAAAAACCGTGACAAGAGAATATAAAGTTACGGCGACCATCTGCAAACATGACTGGAAAGAAGCGACCTGTACGGAGGCAGCCATCTGCAAGCTCTGTGGGGTAACAGGAGAAGCGGCTCTTGGGCATGACTGGAAGGAAGCAACCTGTACAGAAGCGGCCATCTGCAAACGCTGCGGCATCAAAGGATCAGCAGCTCTTGGGCATGACTGGACAAAAGCAACCTGCAAAGTAAAGAGCACCTGCAAACGCTGCAAGATCACACGAGGCAAACTGGCTGCTCATACCTGGAGTAAATGGAAAGTCACAGCCGAAGCAACGCATGAGAAGAAGGGGAAAAAAGAACGTAAGTGTGGCATATGCAAGAAGAAAGAGACCAAGACACTGCCAAAGATCAACTTGATCGGAGAAGCAGACAACAATAAGATTGAAGGACTGACAAATGGTGGCAATTATGCGACCGGTGCCAACATTACCTTCAAGGCAGTTGGTGACCGGATGGATAACAAAGCACCGATCGAAGGAGATGTGCGTTATCTTCCGGTATCCTGGACCTGCGGAACAGGAAAAGGAGATCTGAACGAAACAAACGCCTATGCCAGAACACTCCAGTTTACAACAGCCGGAACCTATACACTGAATGTGACATATGAGCGTCAGCTCTATAAAGACGGCAAGTGGATTGCCAAAGGGGATGCCGATGTACAGACAGTACAGCTGAATGTGACCGGCAATACAATCACCAACAGCACGAACAAAGGTGCTTCTGGTTCAAACTCGAATGTCCGGGTGGCAGCCGTAACCGGTGACAATTCCCCGATTGTTTTACTTTCAATCGTGCTTGCAGCGTCTCTTGCAGCACTCATCGCATTGTTTGTATCCGGCATACGACGCAAAAACAACAGAAAATAAGCCATCTGTCAAACTGTGACGGAAAACAGCAGAAATGATTTTTAAAGGAGTTAAAAAATCCCCTGCAGACAAAAAACTGCAGGGGATTTTAACATACACAGAAAAATTGCTCCATGAAAAAGATTAGTTTTCCATATCTTCAAATTCTGCATTATCCAGCCATTCATCGAATGCATCCGCAACCATTTCATATTCTTCGTCACTTTCGATGTTATCCAGTGTCGGATTTCCGTTTACTTCCTGGAAACGGTACAGATACACGTCACCTTCTTCGGAAGCATTGCCCTTTTCATCCAGCGGAAGCAGTGCAATGTATTCTTTTTCATCTGCTTCAAAGATCGTCAGGATCGCACACTCCATCATGGAACCATCGTCCAGTGTCAGAGTAACGGTTGCTTTTTCACAGTCACTTTTGGAACCGCATGCATCGCAGGAACCAGCACATCCGTTTTCAAAATCGCTCATTCGTATTTACCTCATTTCTTTATAGTTATGCTACTGTTCGTTGCAGCAAGAATGCCCAGGCATTCTTGGATTCGCTGTAACACTTCCTCCACTTTAACAGACAAGTACAAGAAATGCAAGTAGATTTGTAAAAGAAAAGATGATATGATAAAAAGAAAGCAGAGGAAGGAGCATGATGGATGAAACTGATATCGTGGAACGTAAACGGGCTGCGTGCCTGTGTACAGAAAGGATTTTTAGATATTTTTAAGGAGCTGGATGCGGATATGTTCTGTATTCAGGAAAGCAAACTCCAGGAAGGGCAGATCAGCCTTGAACTGGAAGGTTATCATCAGTACTGGAATTATGCGATAAAAAAAGGCTATTCCGGAACGGCCATCTTTACCAGAAGAGAGCCAATGTCCGTGGCATACGGCATCGGTATCGAAGAACATGACCAGGAAGGCCGCGTGATCACCCTGGAATTTGCAGAATTTTACCTGGTGACGGTCTACACGCCAAATTCGCAGAGTGAACTTGCAAGACTGGATTACCGTATGCGATGGGAAGATGCATTTCTTTCCTATCTGAAAGGGCTGGAAGAGAAAAAGCCGATTGTATTTTGCGGAGATCTGAAAGAATCACAGCCATCATCTAAACAAATGAAGAAAAAACCAGTTATCGTGTGTGGCGACTTTAACGTTGCCGCAACGGAGCTGGATATCAAAAATCCGAAGGCCAACGTAAAAAACGCCGGATTTACTCTGGAAGAGCGAGAAAAGTTTAAAACGCTTCTGGATTCCGGGTTTACAGACACGTACCGCTATCTGCATCCGGATCAGATCGAGTACTCCTGGTGGTCATATCGCTTTAAAGCCAGGGAACGAAATGCCGGATGGAGAATAGACTATTTCCTGACTTCCGATTTTGTGCAGGACAAGATCCGGGATGCCAGGATCCATACAGGAATCATGGGTTCCGATCATTGCCCGGTAGAACTGGATATAGACCTCTAATCTTCTTTCAGGAATACATCCAGGATGAACTCGGAATTACATTCTCTGCTGAACTCGATGCGGTCCAGGATGCCTTTCAGGTATGCATTTTTAATATCAGCATCCAGATCGGCATCCAGCAGGGAACCGAGGGCATCATGGAAACTCATGATCTTTTCTTCATAATCTTCTTTTACCGGGATGCTTTCCTCCAGATGATCCATCTGATTCTTGATGGATGCGATCCGGTCATTGTTTATTGCTTTGCGGTCGGCAAATTCATTGTCGGCGATCAATCCGTCTTCCCAGGCATCGAAAAGCCTGGTCAGTTTCTTTTCCTGGCGGATCAGTTCTTTCTGCAGATCATCCATCTGCTTCAGAATCGTATCTTCTGACACTTCTGGAAGATTATCGATTTTAACCTCAAAATCAGAAATATATTTTTCAAGAGAATATGCAACGGCATCCATTACATCACTTGCAACAGCAGACTTTACTTTGCAGATCTGAGAAGACTTATGCGTATACCTTGCAGCGGTTTCAGGACGAGCAGGGTAAGACTGGTAGCACATGGCTTTTCCACACTTTGCACATACCAGAATACCGGCAAGCGGGTTGATCAGCTTCAGGCCGGATTTAGTCTTATCAGAATGGAAACGTTTGGAAGCTGCCAAGAAAGTAGCATCATCAACAAGTGCCGGATGCTTTCCGTCATATAACATATACTGATCACCGTGATGTGAACGTGGACGGCTGCTGACCAGTTTTCCGTCAACCATGGTTTTGATACGCATGCGGTCGTTCCATCGTACCTTTCCGGTGTAGGTCGGGTTAGTCAGGATCGTTTTGACTGTTGAAACAGACCATTCCGGATCACCGGAGTAAGTAGGCACACCGTAAGAGCTGAGACGCTTTGCAATCTTGCCGGGAGTCAGATTTTCTTCTATAGCCCAGGTGAAGATATTTTGCACAACCGGGGCTTCTTCCGGATTCGGGAGGAGCGTTCTTCCGGTCTTGCTTTTCAAGATATCATAACCATATGGACGGTAAGATCCCATATAGTTTCCTTCAACAACTGCCTGGATGCGTCCGCGTTCCATACGCTTCCGGATCATCTTGTATTCACGCCTGGACATGAACAGCTCAAATTCCATATATTCCTCATCGTCCTGATTATGGGCGATGTCGTAAGTTTTGGTTGGCGTAACAACCAGAATCCCGTTATTGTTATTACCATAACGCAGACAGTCGAGAATCGCCTGTGCATCGCCCTGATTGCCGCGTGAGAGCCTCGTAACCTCTACGATGATAATTCCTCTGTACAGACCGTTGTAACAGTCCTGGATCATCTGCTGGATCTGCGGGCGTGCTGCAATCGTTTCTCCGGATACGATCTCATGGTAGATCTTTCCGACATGCAGCCCCTTGCGTGCGGCAAGTTCTGTCAAGATCTTCTTGTGTCTTGCCAGCGTTTCACCTTCACCAAGTTTTTCCGCTTCCATATCCGCACGGCTTTTTCGCAGATATAATGCATAATTTTCGATTTTCATAGGTACCTCCTTAAAAATGAGTACAAAAAATACACCTGTACAGGTGCCGGAGGATTGTGGTATAATCATCTTGTTCAAGGATGGATTATACTGGTTCTCAGACCTGTATAGATTCGCTGATCCGCTTCGGTACGCCAATACCGGGGCGGTTTTTGCGTTATTAAGTTAAATTACAGATTAGCAGCACAAATCAATCTGCTTGTTTAGAAACTTCATCCTGCTTGAAAATCTTATATATTTTGTGACGTTTAAAACCAAAATATAAAAGCAAAACAGCAATTACAAGCCAGAAAGGATCAAAACTGCTGAAGAAAACTAAAAGTACAAAGAATCCAAAACCAATCATGAGATTTCCACTTTTTGGAGTTGAAACAGTTTTAACAGGATTTGGTGATTTACGTTTGACGAAGTTACTGGTTGAACGGTAAACGCCGGTCAAACGTCTGGATAACTTAGGTGGATCACCAAAAATTTTGTAAAAGCAAAATAAGGTTGCCCTTGCATCATCAAGAGAGTTATGTGCTTTTCCCTTGTAGTATGAATAATAACTTGCACAGGTTCGTAGTTTTTGCCATTTATAACCACCATGATAATCATCGTGCTTACCGTAAATTCTCGCAAATGCAATCATAACATCGACAACAATAGCACCTGGTTTCGCATCATATCCAATACCGCCATTAAAAATAAAAGGTAAATCGAAACCGCGGATATTATATCCGACGATTACATCCGCATCTTCCAAGATGCGTTGAATGGTATCAGCATAATACAGGAGCGGTTTGCAATCCTGCACCATAGCAGGACTGATGTGGTTTACTTTTTGAGCACTTGGCCAACAATCGTGCTCAGTTGGCAGGATGTATTCGTTGAAAAGAATTTCTCCGGCACCATCAATAATCGAAAGCTGAAGAATTTCATCAGAATCTGGATCCAATCCTGTCGTTTCTATGTCAAGGCAAATAATATTCAATAGATCACTTCCTTTAATCCTTAGTATATTGTTCTAAAATACGGGAGATAATAACACCATGAAAATATTATTATCTCAATTCTTGGAACAGCACCACCTGTCGATCAGGCAGGCGGCAATTATGACCGGTGTTCCCCGGTCTACGATCGGTGACATAGTGACCGACCATGTAAGTCCAACTCTGGCAACAATGGAACAGCTTGCCAAGGGACTACAAACCACTATTTCAGATCTTTATGAGTCTGAGTATAAGTGATTTTTCAAAAAGCGTCCGGGATTCCGGACAACGCACAACTTTTTTCCTCCTGAAACGTTTGTTAAGATGAAAGGAAAATTTTACTAAAACAAATGTTCGAAAACAGTTGCATCACAAATATTTTTGTGATAATATAAAACCAAAGATTTTCGAACAAATGTTTGAAAAAACGTAATCGGGAGGTACATAGGATGGAAACGGTAAAAAATAAAATTATAGGTCTGTTGGATAAGTTGAAGCCGTCAGAATTGGATTTTGTATTGAAAATAATTCTGAGACTTCTGGACTAGGCGAAAGCCTAGTCTTTTTTTGTAATTTTATTTGCGATATCCTCAAGAACTTGCCACTCGCTTTCATCTAATGCAGCCAGTGCAAAAAGCAGACGTTCTTTAAATGATCCGCTTTCGCTTTTAAACAGATCAGCACTCAGGCGGGCAATTTCGTCATTTCTATCTATAGGTGCTTTCATATCACCCTTGCCCTCCGTAAGCCATTCTTTACGGATTCTGTACTTTTCGCATATATCATCTATTAATAAGGCACTAGGATTACCAGTTCTAATCAATTTCGAAATGTATTGTTGCGAAACACTTAATGACTCGCCGAAAGCGGTTTTGGTTTTACCTGATTCTTCCAATACAATAGCTATTCTATCGTTAATTGTTTGCATCATATCCTCCTTTCTGTGATTCTTAGTATATACCACAAAATAATGCAAGTCAACAGAAAAATACAACTAAGTTGTAGAAAGCTATTGACATCACGCATTAGTAGTGATAATATACATCTAAGATGTGAAACATCAAAACTAAGAGAGGCAGGTGATTAGATGACGAAGCAGGAGAGAATCAAAAGACTTTCTGAAGCAATCGAGGCAGTACCGGAAGAAAAGAAAGATTACATTCTTGGTATCGCAGAAGGAATGGCAGTAATGAAGCGTCTGGAAAAAGAGAAGTTCGCAGACGAAGCAGAGCAGAAAGTGGGGTAGGAGGTGAAAGAACTTGGAAGATCTACTTAAAGCATTAGATGAAGCAGTAGAGAAGAAATACCAGCGGATAAAAGAGACTGGGAAAATCTACAGTGGAATCATGGAATTCTATGAACAAGCAAGATGGATAAATCCGCAGATTGCAGAATATGCCAAAAAGAAAATGCTGCATCTGGCGATTTATAATGGGGATCTGAAGTAGAGGAGAGAGTATGGAGAAACGGCAAAGAATCGAAGAAGCATTAAAAGAGATTGGAATCCATAGCATCAAGGATCTGAACGAAGCGATTAAGAAGGAAAAGCCGCTTGATTTGGGGATTATGGTCGGAGATGCGGAAGATGTGAGAAAGGCAGGGTAGGAAAATACAGTGACATTAAGAGAAGTTTTAAGAGCAGCAGAGGACTTTGCTTATATCAGAATAAAAGTAAAAAAATGTGGCTTGATGTTTGAAACATGCTATGCAGCAGAAGGACTGAAAGGAAATCAAAATGAAGAATTTGAGAAGTTGAAAGAAAAAGAAGTAATCAGATTCTGCAACAATAGAGTTGGCATCGGAGGCACAACTAACGAATTAGAGATTGAAATTAAGGAGGGAAAATGACCATATACAAGATTGGCAACATAACGGTTCACATTCATGGAAATGTGAACCAGAAGAATCTGGAAGAAGCAACGGCAAAATTTTTGAAAGCTGTAAAAAGGAAGCAAAAAGATGAGAAAAAGAGAGTTGTATAGCCTGATCGGGAGCGTGATTGCCCCGATCGTAGCCACAGCGGCCGCAGCGTTCGTGTTCTGGTGGCTGACAATGTACAGTGTACTGTGTGAGAGAGACGTAGCCGGAACGGTTATTGCTGTATGGTGTGCGGTGGTGATCCGCATCATGCTGTGGGCAGAAAAGAAAGGAGAAGAGGAGAAATGATCGGAGTGAGCACGGAACGCGATCCAGCGGGTATTAAACTGATGAGACAAGCAGGTTTGAACCCTGCACAGTACATAGCAATAACAAACAAAGAAACATATCTGGATGCTATGAACTGGAAGACAGGGGAAACCGTGAGGATCAGCAAGGCAGATGCGAGCATCATGTAGATTGACAATAAAAAAATGACACACCTCATTCCGAGATGTGCCAAAAGTCCGATGCCATGCATACGAACCACAACCATGGATAGTATAGCATGGCAGCAGACGACATTCAAGGCATTTGCCTTATTTTTTTAACACCGCAGGCGGTATTTATCGGGCTTGTAATAGATATTAACAATTCAGGGAAAAGGGAACCATGCTATGAAGAGAAAGAAACGAGGGATGCGTCCATTAGAGTATGACTATGAAGCAGCATATCAGAACAGTATAGAGATGCTGGACGAGTACTTCCTGGAGCAGATCGCAAAGCAGAACCGGAAAGGGTTGTATGCGTGTAAGGAGATCTATTCCGGAGGGCAGCTGGAGATTGAACTGTATCCGGAGTTCTTCCGGAAAGAGGATATACCAGAGGCTGGAAGGAAAAAACGCAATAAGAAAGCTCAGGACAACCTGAATGATAAAAATGCCAGGAAGTATCTGGAGCGTCTGATCAATGCCAATTTCCACACAAGTGATATATGGGCAACGCTGGTATACCGGAGCGGGCAGGAGCCGCAGAGCATGGAAGAAGCCATGCGGAACATGCGAAATTACATAGACAGGCTCAACTACCGCCGAAGAAAGATGGGACTGCCAAATGTGAAATACATCTATGTGACCGAGTACGATCCACACGCAAAGATCCGCTGGCACCATCACATAATCATGGATGGTCTTCTGGATCGGGATACCGTCGAGAAGATCTGGAAGCATGGGGAACGTAATCAGGTTCGCCGCTTAGAGTATGACAAGGACGGGCTTTCTGGAATGGCGAACTATGTGACCAAGGCACCGAAAGGAAAGAAACGATGGGCGAGCAGTAAAGGACTGAAAAAGCCGATCGAGAAGAAAGTCCATAATAAACCGACCGCACCGAAACGGTACCGGAAAGTGGGAACATTTGTTCATGGGATGGTCAAAAACAGAGACAGTATAGAAGAAACAGTGAAAATCTGGCATCCGGACTATGAATACACTCGGTCAGAAGTGTATTTCAATGATTTTAATGGATTGTTCTACATATATATCCGGATGTGCAGACGTGAATAAAGACACGATAAGATAGGTGAATAACCCATGAAAATAATAAATAAAGACAAAAAATGTGGACAGTGTGCATAAAATGTGTACAATTATCGAGAATATTGGTAAAAATGAGATAAAAGAGAGTCCATAGAAAGGAGAAACCAGTGGCAGAACAGAAAGAACACGTAAAAGCATATATAAAAGTTACCGGTCACAAATATGCCTGGATGCTGGAATGTGGAGGGGGACGGCTTTATGGCGATGGAGAAGGCAGCAGTTGCAGCGTAAATCGGAAGCTGACAGCAATAGAAGCTCTGGCAGACATGTTGGGACATATGAAACGAGGCGTGATGTTTGACCTGAAGATCAATGAAATAAACATTGCCAATTATATTAACCGGGGTTTCCTGGGCAAGTGGAAGCAGAACGGATGGAAAACTGTAGGAGGTGCACGCGTGAAATACGCAGAAGAATGGAAAAAAGTGCGTTTTGAACCGCATGCATTCAGAGCAGAATATGTTCATGATTTGGAGATACCGGCATGAGCGGCGAGTGGGACGGCTTCTTGCTGCCGAAAAACGGCAGGAAGAAAAAGCGGAAAAAACATGGCAGAAGCATCATGCAGGCAGGGAAATACTGCTATCTGTGTGCCAGATTCTACGGAGACTATGGGCGAAAGCCTGTGCAGAAGCACCACATAGTCTTCGGGTGGGGAAACAGGCAGATATCAGAGGAGCTGGGATTGACCGTCTACCTGTGTGACCAGCACCATGAACACGGACCAGACGCAGTGCACGTGAACCATGAAATGGCACGAATTTTGCAGGCAGACGCTCAGGAAACGTATGAACAGACACACACCAGAGAGGAGTGGATGGAGCGGATTGGGCGGAATTACAAACTATAAATGGCAGAAACAGTTCGAGGAGCAGTGGGGCATCCTGCATAATCGATACGGAAAGCGGGATCTGCTGAGAGAATGGCCGGAGACAACGGCAAAAGTGATGAAAGCATTGAAGAGAAAGGAAGGCAAACAGAATGAACAAAGTAATCTTGATGGGAAGATTAACCAGAGACCCGGATATCCGACATTCTGCTGGCGAGAACAGTACAGCAGTTGCACGTTATACACTGGCAGTGGATCGCAGATACAAGCGTGATGGCGAAACAGGTGCTGATTTTATCAGCTGTGTGGCGTTCGGACGCAGTGCAGAGTTTGCCCAGAAGTATTTCCGCCAGGGGCTGAAAGTAGTCGTCACAGGTCGTATCCAGACAGGAAGCTATACCAACCGGGACGGCAACAAGGTTTACACGACAGATGTAGCCGTAGAGAAACAGGAATTTGCGGAAAGCAAAGCGGCAGCAGGACAGGGAGAAAACAGCAGATCTGAGCAGAAACCAGAGCCGCAAGTAGATGCAGATGGATTTATGAACATACCGGACGGTATTGACGAAGAACTGCCGTTTGCATAGAAACTGATCTGAATTACGGCAAGGAGAAAGGAAGAAGATATGATGTTCACAAAATTTGGCGAAATGAACTCCTACAAGGAGATCAATGAACTGGCGGAAAACCTGTTCAACGAGGGCGATATCAAAAGCCTGAAAGAAATGGCAACAGAGAACGGGATTCCGGAAGATATGACAGAAATGTACCTGCAGGGCGAGATCCCACAGCTCTGCGAGGCGATGGATGCGGCACTGGGAAAGATCGATGTCGAGGTCAGAGAGCTGAAGCCGCAGGAGATCATGCTGGACTGGGTGGAATACCTGAGAGGACAGTGTATGGAAAATGAGATGCTTGCGTTTCAGGTACGAAAGAAAGGAAAGAGCCTGGCTGGATGCATCGGGACGTTACTGCAATGGTCCTATACGAACCGGGTATCTGTACATAAGGATGTGATGAAGGCAACAGGAATCAAAGGGAGCTATAAACTTGGCATGTGTCCGGGAATGGCAACCGCAAAGAAACTGATCACAGAGTACTATATGGGAAAGTAGGCGGCAGAAATGAAAAAGAAGGCAATCGAAAAGATCCCATACCTGGGGCTGAAACGGATCAGCAGAGGGCAGGATGTGAAATATATCGGGGTAACGGCGGTCAAAACCGTGGGACACGAAAAGCATCTGTTCCTGGAAATGTACAGAAATGAAAAAGGATCCATGGATATTCCGGTCGTGCGGATCGCCCTGACAAAGAAAGACTTTGGCATTTACTACCCTGACAAAGATACCTGGACCAGAGAACAGATAGCACAGGACTATTATTACGGTGCGACACTAGTCTGGGATAAGGCAGGAGGACGAACAGAACGAAATGCCAGAGCAAAATCCAATATCCTTGCATCGGAAGAAGACATGCAGCGTATCGAAAAATTCTGCGGGGAAAATGGGTACAAAAGCGAATGGTGGGAGCACATATACCGGTTTCAGAGTTCTATCGTGTATGAGGAAAGAAGACGGCGGGAAAACAGAAAGTATGAAAGACGGCAGCAGGCGTTGAAAGACCGCCAGGAGCACACACCGGAACTTCCGGAAGCGGAGATCCTGGAGATGGCAGACAGGTTCTATTTCTACCAAAAACATTTCCTGTACTATAAAAAACGCGGCTGCTGGGTGCGGATCGCCTGTACCAAATGCGGAGGTGTGACAGAAGCGAGATGGAAAGGCGGAATAAGCTACGAGAGTCAGTACCAGAAATGGGTGGACCCGCCGAAAGAGGGTGATCTTGCACAATGCCCGATGTGTGGGGAAATAGGCGAGTACAAATGTCAGGGCAAAGTCAAAGGTTCACATAGCAAAAGGATCTATGCATTCCTTGGACAGAAATACAAAGAAAAAGGCATGGTATTCCGTTACATAGAGCTGATAAAAGAATGGAAACTCGGGCTGGTAGAAGACGGGGAAGAAACGGCCATGTATAATGCCAGTGAAGAAATTTCCGGTATCGAAATAGCAAGGGCCTATTTTGCACCGGGAGAGAAAACACAGATTGATTACCATAAGTGTAACCGCATTGACGGAAAAAATTACTGGGATGACTGCAACCTGTACGGCAATGCCAACATCACGATCCATGCAGGGCGGATCCTGCCGCATACCTACCGTGAAATGCAGGGAACCATATTCCAGTACAGTGCCCTGCAGGAATATGAAAAAATGGTCCCGGAAGTCAACCCGGTCAGCTACCTGGAACGCTGCCTGTATATCCCACAGTTGGAAATGATTGTAAAAATGGGATTAAGCGAGATCGCGGCGTCCATCGTCCGGTGTGAGTGCGGCATCATAGCAGACACAAATGCAAAACGGCTGGATAAATTCCTGGGGATCCGGAAAGAGCGGACACAGCAATTGATTAAAAGCAAGGGCAACTGTGCACTCCTGGAAGTTATGAAGATGGAAAAGAATCTGAAACAGAACTGGACAGATGAACAGATCGAACATCTGGAAGTGACAGGACTGAAACGGGGACAGGTCGAACAGGCATTACAGTACATGGGCATACAGAAGCTTCTGAACCGGATAGAACGATATGCCGGATGCAGATACGAAAGCACCTGCCTGCGTGCAGAGGAACGGATCAGACACACGGCAGTAACCTACACGGATTATCTGAGTATGCGGTTGTCACTTGGGTACGACCTGACGAACACGGTATACCAACAGCCGAGGGACCTGGAAGCGGCACACAATAAGATGGCAGCAGAACAAAACAAGAAAGAGGCAGACAAACGTCTGCAGGAAGTAAAAAAGAAATTTGCAGGCATCCGGGACAGCTACCGGAAGCTCAGAAACCGGTATTTCTATGAAGATGATGGATATATCATCCGGCCGGCAAGGTCAGCGGAAGAGATCGTTATGGAAGGCAGGATCCTGCACCATTGCGTTGGCGGGGGCAGCTATCTTAGGAAACACAATGATGGACAGAGCTACATTCTGATGCTGCGGTCCGCAAAAGAACCGGAGATACCGTACATAACCGTAGAGATCGAGAGGGATACGCACCAGCTCATCCAGTGGTACGGGGCACACGACCGCAAACCAGATAAAAAGCACATGCAGAAGTGGCTGGATGATTATGTGGGGCATCTGAAACAGAAAGATGCAGAAGCAAAGCAGAGGGCACAGAGCGTGGCGTAAGGAGGGAATATGGAGTACACACAGATCACACTGAATGACTGGATGGAGATGAAACAGAAGCTGAAACAGGAACTGCTTGGCGTGAAACAGTCCTTTGTCCGGATCGGGTACGCACTTCGAAAGATCGATGATGCGAAACTGTACGAACAGGACGGATACAAGAGCATTGCAGAGTTCGCGAAATCCGAATATGGACTGGAAGGTTCCACGGTATCACGATTTATGAGCATCAACCGGGAATATTCCATAGACGGCTATTCCGAACGCCTGAAGCCGGAATATGCAGACTTTAACCGTTCCCAGCTGGAAGAGATGCTGAAGCTTCCGGAAGCAGACCGGGAGATGGTCACACCGGACACGGCAAGAAAAGAAATCCGTGACATTAAGAAATTCAACCAGGCAGAACCGCAGGAGGGCATTGCGGATGATGTAACGGATTTGATCCGGCACTTTGGGGAGGACAACGCAGAGACCCTGGAAAAACTCTATCAGTGCGGCATAGCAGATAACCTGTATGACAATATCAACCGATTGGTTGAGATCGTGAACCCGGGCGGCAGCAGGAGCTACCGCAAAGGGCTGTTCTTCCTGATGTTCCATGAAGACTGCCTGAAATATAAGAAATACGGACAAACACCGCAGAGAATGGAGTACCGTGAATTTTTTGAACGGATCCTGGATGCTTTTGGTGGTGAACCGGAAGAAGAGACAATGGAAGAGGTGACAGAAGCTGGGCATGAAAGAACGGATAGCGAACCTGAAAGAGAAGTGGAAGAACTGGCAGCAGAACCGCAAAGAGATAGCAGAGTTGAGAGAGAAGATCCTGAAAGCGGGGAACATGAACCAGAGCGAATTGAACAGCCAGATCCGAAAGTCGAAGAGCCGGAAAAAACAGTAATTTCGCCGGCGAAAAAATCCGAGAAAAGAACAGAGAAAAGAGTTCCGAAAATCATGGAAAATGTGGTTGAAACTGGGGAAAGCGTTCCGAAAATCATGGAAGATGTGGTTGAAATTGAGAAAGACGTTCCGGAAATAAGCGAAAACGTAATTGAAACAGAGGCGAAAGTTACCCATCAGATCAAACTGGTGGCGGAATTCTTCGACGATGCAGCAGCAGGAAGAAAGAGCTTTGAGCTGAGAAAGAACGATCGCAATTACAAAGAAGGCGATGTATTAGAGATGGAAGAAGTAAAAGACGGAAAGAAAACCGGGCGAAAGTGTAGTAAGCGTATTGTGTACATGATGGAAAACTTTGAGGGACTGGAAGACGGATACTGCATCCTGGGATGCGAATTGTTGTAAAGGAGAGGATGATACGATGTTTATACATTTGAAAGATTTTAAAAGACTGCTCAAACAAGCCTACACAGGTGTAGGCTTGTGCGTGGCACGAAGAGGGGATGATGTGCTGCTTGGCGGTCCTGGCTGGGTAATTGCCACAGAAAAAGAATCCATGGATAAAAAGCAGCTGGCAGCAGTTATTGAACTGACGGGAGAGCTTCCTGGAAAAGGAGAAGCTTTTAAGGCAACGAAGGAAGAGAACCAGTACGAAATCGGCGAGGTCCGCTGGGGTATGATAGACAGAACAGAGAACCGAGAGGAAGAGGAGAAATTAACCGTGACGCCGATTGTGTTGGAAAGATATCCAAATGGAAAAGCCATGAGGGTATTACAGGCAGCAGACGGACGGGTAGAAGTGTTAAATGACAGATTCGTAAAAGCAATTGATTCCACATCGATGAACTTAGATTATGAGTATGAAGTTCAAGGACCGTTCGTTAATCCTGAATTTCCGAAGCAGGTGTACTGGAAAAGCGAAGCAACGACACTGACAGCTATCTTGTACGATCAGGACGAACTGAAAGAAAAAGATATCCTGGAGTATTTGCGGGATATAAAAATAGAAGGGTGAGAAAAAGAATGAACGATAATAAAAACTGTAACACATGCAGATACCATAGTGAGAATGGAACATGCAGATGCACAAGAAGCGAAGAATTCAGTGATGTAACAACAGGAACACATTGTTGTGATTGCTATCAGTTGAAAATGGAATATGACTGGAGAATGTCGGTGCTGGACAGGTTCATGAGAGGAGCGGGAAGATGAGATATGTGAGATTTATGAGCATTGAAGAACTGGGCAAGTATTTGAGAGGAGAAAAGCTGAAAAATCATACCGTCTGGAAAGATAGAGGAGATAAGACGGACTCTGTGGGATTCTGCTTCTTTGACGATTCCAAATCCCCAGAGGAACGTTTGGAATATTATTCCAGAGGAATAACCTGTAGTACGGATGTATGGGCGGTGTTCGAACAGATTAGTGGGGAACCGTTGAGACAATGCACAGGAATATACCGGGATCCGGAAAAAGATAATGCAAGTATTGAACAGAAGATGCTGGAAGCATTTACAGCTGTTCTGTGCGGAAAATTCCTGGATATCCCAACAATGGAGGTAACTGAGTACAGTACAACGGAATATAGCCAGGAGACGCTGCGATTGGTGGCAGTTGGACGAGAGAGCCACCATGGTATACACTGGCTGTCGCGTGCAGAAGTGAATGAGTTATTGCCCAGGAAACCACTGACTGTATTTGGAAATTTTGGTGTGGTGGGATATGAATGTCGAAACTGCGGCGTCGTACTTATAAAAAATAGCTCGACCTGTCCATTGTGCGGACAGGCACAGGATTGGAGTGATGTGTGCGATGAAAGCATCTGAGAAGAACGCCAAGCGGCGGGCACATTACAATCATCTGGAGCGTGCGGTAGACGCTGAGGCGGCCAAACGGTTCCAGGAGCAGACGGCTTTATGAACATACCGGACGGAATCGAAGAAGAGCTTCCGTTCGATTAGGAGACA
>NZ_JAJEQE010000021.1 GCF_020687205.1 Hominisplanchenecus faecis | reverse complement strand
GGACATACCGCAGGCACAGAATGGAAGTCTGATGATACTAACCACTGGCATGAATGTTCTCGTTGCCACGACAAAAAGGACGAAGCGGCTCACGATTACGGTTCTGACAATGTTTGCGACACCTGCGGATATTACAAAACTGTACCGCACACTCACAATCTGACTTTGGTTGCTGCGAAAGCTGCCACCTGCACTACTGCGGGCAATTCCGCATACTACACCTGCGATGGCTGTGACAAGTGGTTCGCAGATGCAACAGGATCGGTAGAAATTACCGATAAAACCAGTGTGAAGATTCCGGCTCCCGGACATACCGCAGGCACAGAATGGAAGTCTGATGATACTAACCACTGGCATGAATGTTCTCGTTGCCACGACAAAAATGACGAAGCGGCTCACAGCACCAGCGAGTGGATCATTGACACGGCAGCTACCGAAACCGCAGAAGGCGCTAAGCATAAGGAATGCACCGTCTGCAAGAAGGTTCTTGAAACCGCAACGATCCCCGCAACAGGCAGCAGCCATACCAATAGCTACGGCGTATACGTTGGAATGACATATACGGCAGGAAATTTAATATACCAGATTACATCAATTGATACTGCAACAGTAGGACAATCAAAGGTTATTGGTGTAGTAGCTGCTAAAAAGAATAAAATAAAGAAAGTTACAATTCCGGACAGAGCAGATTGTAAGGGATATAGATTAAATGTAACAACAATTGGTAACAATGCGTTTGCCGGCTGCAAGGCCCTTGAGAAGCTTACAATAGGTAACAAGGTAACTGTTATCGGAAAAAATGCATTTAAGAACTGCTCAAAACTTGAAACAGTAGTAATTGGAAAAGCAGTTAAGACAATAAGTTCTAAGGCATTTATAGGAGATAACAAGATTAAGAAGATTACATTCAAAGGTGACAAACTTAAGACTGTAAAGAAGAATGCATTTAGCAAGAAAGCAAAGAAAAATATTAAGTCTAAGAAGACTAAACTTAAAGGAAATAAGAAAGCCATTAAGTTGTTTAAGAAGAAACTTAAAATTAAATAATTAAAAAGTAATTAAAGAGGCTAGCTTTTCAAGAGTTGGACATGTCATGTATGTCTTGTATTCTGCGAAAAGGTAGCCTCTAATAAGTTTATTAAGAGGGAGATAGTGTGAAAGAAAGTAGAAACAAGCCATAAATTGGCGCACTTGAATAAGCTGTCTAAGGCAGGCAACTTTTTTGAAGTGTTATAGAGTTAAAAAAATAGATTAAGAAGCTAATGGCTTATCAGGTGGAAGTGTTCCTTCACGTTGTAATAGCTTCTTTGCCTGTCTGATAGCTTTTGCCTTTTGTTTTTCAACAAGAGCTACAGGCATATCGATTTTATAAAGATTGCTCGGATTCCACTCCTCACCGGTAGACAGCATCTGGTAGATGGCAGTAAGAATCTTCCATACGTTCTGATGATCGCTCTTTGCGGTGCGGCACTGTTTGGATTCGTTGCTTTCAAACGCAAAAAAGTACAGAAATAATTTCATAAAAGCATAAAAGAAACAGCAAAGGGAATGCGGCGAAACTCCATCGCATTCCCTTTTATCAAAAAAAACGGAATTTGTATGCTTGGAATTTTGCGACAGGCAAGGAGAATCTATTACGAAATTCCAAACATATAAAAGATACAAAATCCAGCAGATGCAAAATCTGACAGATACAAAATCTAACAGACAGGAAAGGATCTTACAGGAATAGCTTATATGAAAAAAACGGCAAAGTTCATAGTCAGAATGCTCGATCATCTGGTAAATTTTACGGCATTATTATTGATCCTTATGGTAATGTTCCTCTCCTGCTATATGCTTTGGGATTCAAACCAGGTATATCAGGCGGCAGATGCCAGAAATTATGAAGCTTATATACCGACAGAAAAACATACAAAATCTTTTAAAGAATTACAGAAGATCAATCCGGACATCATCGGCTGGATCCGGGTGAATGACACCAACATCAATTATCCGTTATTGCAGGCAGAAGATGATGATACTTACATGAACACAGATGCAGAGGGGAAATATTCCTTAAGTAGTTCGATTTTTCTGCACTGTGCCAATCAGCCGGATTTTTCCGATTTTAATACCATGATCTATGGGCACCATATGGAAAAACACAAGATGTTTGGAGATGTAGGAATGTTTACCGACAAAACATATTTCGAGGAACATCCATACGGGAATCTGTTTTTTAATGGCAAGGACCATGGAGCAGAATTTTATGCATTGATTCAGCCATCTATTTCGGCATTCTGATAAATGAAAACCAGAGACGAAAAAAAGGAAGATTACAGAAATGAGGGCAGCATTATGCAGTTAAAAATTACAACAGATTATGCAGTAAGGATCGTATATTACCTGGCTTTGCGAAAAGAGACTGTCACGGCGGCACAACTGTCGGAAGCCTTGAAAATACCGGAAAGTTATATTCCAAAGATAACAAAAAGATTAAAAGACGCTAGAATGACCTTTCGGAGAAACTATTTCATGGTATTTTGCAAACCTGTCTATTGAAGAAATAACCGGCAGATGCTATAATTTTTAAAAAGCTTCACAATAGCGGATATTTGGCAAAAGGAGGAGAGCAAAATGAAAAATTTGCGAAAGAAAACGGGATGTCTTGTTATGGCAGTGATGCTTCTGATCATGACGTTTGTTCCTGCAATGTCTGTGACTGTAAGTGCTGCAGCAAATATAGAAGGCAGACTGATCACAGTAGGAGGAAAAACAGTAAACAGTGGCATGAAGATCGCAGAGGTAGAAAAGCTGTTTGGGAAACCAAAGCTTACAACGCCATCTTACTGGGGCGGATATGCTTATACGTTTTACGGGGATAAGTACAGTGACTATCTGTATCTGGAGACAGATGCGGATGGTGTGATCGTCTGCTATGGAAGCGTCAGCCCGGGATTTGAGACGAATGTATATAATTATGAAGATAAGGTAGACCATTATGTACGCCTGGGTTATGAAGCCACAGATTATGATGATAATTTATATGGTGTGATTTATTATACAAAGTATCATTCGGATGCCTACGAAAGATTTGGGGCAAATCTGACGGAAAATAACCGAAATCTCAATAAACATGCGGCAGAGATGTGGAATGCAGTATCTTATTTGCATGGATATGACACGCCGACCTGTTTTGACGAACAATTGTTTAATGTCGGGGCACAGCTTGCAGATAATTACAGCACGGTATATGATTATTGTAATGATACTGGGCAGAGTGCCTGCTATCAGCTGATGGGAAGCAGCCTGATCAGTTTTCCGGAATATCGCTATCCAAATCCGCTGGAATTTGCAGAAAAAGGGAAAAATTATACCTGTAAAAATGGAAATGCGATAGGACTCATGTATTATCCAAAAGGAAGCGACAAGAGCCAGTACTGGGTGATCAATGGATTTGTCAATAAGGAATTGCTGGCAGAATGGAATCCTGTAGCGTACACGGCACAGGAAAAGCAGCAGCTGAAACAGGCGAGAGATTATTATGCAAAATCAGTAGAAGAATTTAATGCAGAAAAATCTTATTATGAAGTAGAACCGTCCTATGATTCTCTGGATACAATAGAAGGAGGAAAATTAAGCGAAGGAATTGCAAAAGGGGCAGTGGATTTTCTGAATGCGATCCGTGCAGGCGGTGGACTGAATCCATTGGAGTATTCAGAAGAGTTATCCGCAGATGCACAGTGCAAATCAACCTATACGGTGTATCTGTCCAAAAACAAGATCAGCAATCCAAATCCGCATTTTCCGCCTCAACTGGACGGATTAAGCGATGAATACTATGCAAAGTGCCAGAGCGGTTCCGGAGAAAATCTGTTTATGTGCGGCATTCTCAGCACAAACATCATTGGAAGTATCAGTAATGCCCTGGACGACAGTTATGGAACCGGGCAATATTATAGCAGAGGACATCGCTATAATCTGCTGAATCCGTCATGGAAATACATCGGTGTAGGAAATACATTGCAGCAGGGATGCCACAAAATGACAGGAACACAGGATTATGATGCAGAAGTTGTGGCATGGCCGGCAAAAGGAGTTACCATTTCAGAGAGTGGTTTTGCACCGTCCGGAATGTGGACATGCCAGTTTTACAATGGACTGAAACCGACGTCAGATACGACAGTGACGGTCAGATGTCTGAACAGTGGAGCAGTCTGGAAAATTGATCCGGCGAATCTTCTGGATTCTCAGGCATATCAGGTCAATGGTACGCTGATCTCATATGCGGACAATTCCATTGCTTTTAAAGTGGGCGGCGTCTATGAGATCACTTATGAGCATCTGAATGACCGGGATGGAAAAGATGCCTCCTATACTTACAGAACGGTATATGAAAAAGCATATCTTTCTTCAGATGGAAAGGAAGAACCGCAGCAGATTTTATTTGATAAGGAGAGTATGGAGCTGACGCCGGGAAGCACGGAAAAACTGACAGCGATCATACATCCGGAAGATGCCAGAAATAAGAGGATTTATTTTACAAGCACAAATCCGGCAGTCGCAACCGTCAATGAATGTGGAGAAATTACAGCACATGCCGCAGGAACTGCTGTAATCACAGCGGTAAGCGAGGCGGGAAATATCAAAGCGAACTGCAAAGTTACAGTGGTGCAGAAAAAGGCGGAAACGATAACCGGAAAAGATGATGAAAAGACGCCTGACAGAAAGCCGGATACACAAAGCAGCATAAAGCTCGGAAAAGCGAGTATCAAAAGTGCAAAAAAGAGAAAGGCGTCCCCGACAGTGACCATAACGCTTGCCAGAAAAGTGTCAAAAGCTTCCGGATATCAGATCAAAGTCTATCCGACTTCAGGAAAAGCAAAGAAAAACAAAGGTGCAATAACAACAAAGTACATAACGAAAAATACGAAAAAACTCGTCGTAAAGAATAAGAAATTAAAAAACAAAAAAGGATGCTATGTAAGGATACGGGCTTATCAGAAGATAAACGGAACGAAAAAATTCGGTGCATGGTCTGCAGTCAGAAAAGTAAAAAACAGATAAAGCCGCCACCTCAGTATTTGAAGACGAGGGAATGGAGATGGAGAAAAACGAAAAAACCAAGTATAAATTAGCAGAAGCCATGAAGGAATGTATGAAGACTTCCAAAGTGGATGCGATCACAGTAAAGCAGCTGGCAGAAAAATGTGGTCTGACCAGACAGACCTTTTATCGCAATTTTCTGGATAAATTTGACCTTATCAACTGGTATTTTGGAAAAATCCTGGATCAGTCGTTTGAGCATATGGGAAGAGGAACAAGCGTTTACGATGCACTTGTGCGGAAATTTACCTACATTGAGCAGGAGAAACAGTTTTTTGCTGCAGCGTTCCGCTATGATGAACAGAATTCTCTGAGGGAACATGATTTTGAACTGATTCTGGCATTTTATGAAAATCTGATCCAGGAAAAAACCGGATGTAAAATGAAAGAAGAGATGCATGATCTGCTGGAAATGTATTGCAGAAGTTCTGTCTATATGACCGTAAAATGGGTGCTTGGGAAAAAGATGGCCGCACCAGAAGGACTGGCAGAACTGATGGTAGAAGCGATGCCGGTAAAACTAAAAGAACTGTTTGAGAAACTGGATATGGTCAGGTAAACAATAGATTGTCCCGGATTCTGACAGGCAGATATCTGCCTGTGATTTCGTTGCAAAGTATTTTTGATAAATGTTACATTTAGTCTGTTTTGTCACTTTTCTTTTTGTGCAAAAGTGTTAAGATAATAACAAAGTGAAACGGAATGATGATGCACAGCTATATAGATACAGCAAAATCATTGCCGGAAACGTTAAAATTTTACAGAAGGGATGTAATAACTATGGCAAACAGAATCAACTTAAACGGAACCTCTTTTCATGGTGCAGGTGCGATCACAGAGATCGTAAACGAAGCACAGGCACACGGTTTTCAGAAAGCATTTGTATGCTCTGATCCGGATCTGGTTAAATTCAACGTTACTTCAAAAGTGACAGATCTGCTGGAAAAAGCCGGACTTGCATACCAGCTCTATTCTGATATCAAGCCGAACCCGACCATCGACAATGTAAAACATGGTGTTCAGGCATTTAAAGATTCCAAAGCAGATTATATCATCGCCATCGGCGGCGGTTCTTCCATGGATACTGCAAAAGCAATCGGTATCATCATTGCCAATCCGGAATTTGAAGATGTCAGAAGTCTGGAAGGAACTGCACCGACCAAAAACCCATGTGTACCGATCATTGCGGTACCAACCACAGCCGGAACAGCAGCAGAAGTTACGATTAACTATGTTATCACCGATGTAGAGCGTAAACGTAAGTTTGTCTGCGTAGACCCGCACGATATGCCGATCATCGCAGTGATCGATCCGGAAATGATGTCCTCCATGCCGAAAGGACTGACTGCTTCGACCGGTATGGATGCCCTGACACATGCAATCGAAGGATATACTACAAAAGCTGCATGGGAAATGACCGATATGTTCCATCTGGAAGCGATCAAACTGATCTCCGCTTCTTTAAGAGATGCAGTAGAAAACAAAAAGGAAGGCCGCGAAGGCATGGCACTTGGCCAGTACATCGCCGGCATGGGATTCTCAAACGTAGGACTTGGAATCGCACACTCCATGGCACATACCTTAGGTGCTGTTTATGATACACCGCACGGTGTTGCATGTGCAATGATGCTGCCGATCGTTATGGAATACAATCAGGACTGCACAGGCGAGAAATACCGTGAGATCGCACGTGCGATGGGAGTCAAAGGTGTTGATAATATGTCCGTAGAAGAATACAGAAAAGCAGCAATCGATGCCGTAAGAAAACTTTCTGTTGATGTCGGAATCCCGACAAAACTGGAAGCAATCAAAGAAAAAGACCTTGATTTCCTGGCAGAATCTGCTCATGCAGATGCCTGTGCACCGGGCAATCCCAAAGATGCAAGCGTAGAAGACCTGAAAGATCTGTTCCGCAAAATTATGTAAAAACAGATATTGCTGCAAAGTAGATAAATGTCAGCAAAGCTGACCAGAATTGTCTGCCAAATCTCACGTGTGTTCGACTTGAAATAAGATATACATACCTTAAAGATCACATACTGAAATGCATAAAAACATTTTGATATGTGATCTTTTTGATGCATACAGAAGCATACCATTGCCTGCTTTACATAAACTTGATAAGAAAAATTTTGAAGAATAGTGGCTTTGTCCTTATGAGACTTTACACAGATTTTACATTACACTGTCGTGGACTTTACATTGCATCGTTATACTGTAGATGCTTTGGTGATGCAGGGGGTGCGGGGCGAAAGTTCCAAGCCCCTGAAAAAATGTGCTGCATACCGAATAAAGAACGAATCTGAAATGAAAAACGTATGTAAAGCGAAGAAGGAGAAATCATGAACAGTACATTAGAGGTAATATTTGGATTGCTCGGTGGTCTGGCAGTGTTCATTTTCGGAATGAATATGATGAGCGACTGCCTTCAGAAGGCAGCAGGCGAAAAAATGAAACGGATTTTGGCATTGCTTACCAAGAATCCAATCCTTGGCGTTCTGGCAGGAGCACTGACAACCGCCGTTCTGCAGAGCAGCAGTGCGACAACCGTTATGGCGATTGGTTTTGTAAGTGCAGGACTGATGAATCTGCCGCAGGCAATCTCCATCATCCTCGGAGCCAACATCGGAACGACGATGACGGCACAGATCATTGCCTTTAAGTTAAGTGATTATATTTATGCAATTATTTTTATCGGATTTATCATTAGTTTTGTAGTAAAATCCGAACGTGCAAAAAACATCGGACAAACCATTTTTGCATTTGGCCTTCTGTTCCTTGGAATCGAGACGATGGGAAGCGTCATGAAACCGTTGGCATCCAGCCCGATATTTACAGACATGATCGAGCAGGTTTCTCATATTCCGGTTCTTGGTGTAGCCGTAGGAACCCTGATGACACTTGTCGTACAGAGCAGCAGTGCCACGATCGCAGTATTACAGAACTTTGCAGAACAGCCTGGACCGGACGGCGTCAGCAGTATCCTAGGTCTTGTCGGAGCAATCCCGATTCTGCTTGGTGATAACATCGGAACCACGATTACAGCTTTGCTTGCAAGTATCGGACAGACCAAAGATGCAAAAAGAACCGCACTTGCACACTGCATTTTCAACATTTCCGGATGTTTTCTGTTTATCTGGTTTGTAAAACCATACGCAGCCCTGATCCAGTATATCTCTCCGAAAGGACCGGAGATTGCAGTTATTTCCAGACAGATTGCAAATGCACATACCCTGTTTAATATTACCATGACGGTCATCTGGGTACCGCTGATCTGGCTGATGGTCAAGATCGTTATGAAAATCATTCCGGACGGACAGAAAAAAGTCTACAGCAACGCAGAACCGCAGTTTCTGGATTCCAAACTGGTTTCACAGCCGACCGCAGCACTTCAGCTGGTCGTAAAAGAAGTGGCAAGATGTATCGAGCTGGTCAGCGACAACTTAAAAGAACTGATCGCAGTATCCACAGAAAGTGACAGCGAGAAAATAAAAGCAGTGATCCAGAACTCCGAAGATACCAGAAAACTTTACGAACGAATCACCGAATACCTCTCCGAATTGTTTGCATCCGGCGGACTGACCGAAGAGCAGGCAAACCAGACAGCAGGTATCATGTATATTTTAAGTGATGTGGATCGTATGAGTGCCCTTTGCAGAGAAGTCTGTCTCTCCCTGAAAGATAAAGAGGAGAAAAAATATAAATATTCCAAAGATGCCATGCGTGATATGCGGCACAGCCTGCAGCTAATCCAAGAAATGTTTACGAAAGCCGTTCAGATGATGGCGACCGGAAATACGGAGGCTGCAAAAGATATTCTGCAACAGAAAGAAAAGATCCTCGATCTTGGTATCAAGATGCGAAAATCCCATGTAGAACGTGTTGGTGAAGGAAAATGCAAAGCAAAACTTACCGAGCCATACAACCGCATTATCCACCATATTGACCGAATGGGCAACTGCTGTATCAACATCGTAGATGCCGTGCAGGGCAAAGCAGGTCAGACCTATCTGGAGACCGTAGCATAAAGGAAAGAAAAACAGGAGAAAAAGTTAAGAGAAATAAAAAAATATTTTGTGAATAAAAAATAATAAAAAGAACTATACTTGAAAAAACTCCCGGTGCTGGCACACCGGGGGTTTTTATGCCTTTTGGAGACAATAAGTGTCAAATAATAATTTCTTAACATTCATGTAAAGCATGTTATACTTGAAAAAAGGAGGAATGGTCACATGGGGACAACATTTGAAAATGAAATACTGGAAATTTTTGGAACAACAGATCTGGAACAGCTGAAGAAAATTTCAAGAGATGTGGCATCTTATAATCAAAAAAAGCAGAGAAATATTTCCGGAAGAAAGAATTCTTTTACAGAGATACAAGCAGCAGAAATGGTGGCATTATATAGTCATGGAGAGAGTATCTCAGATCTTGCAAGAAAATATCAGGTTTCACGTCAGACAATCTATAATCAGCTAAAACGTGCCCATCGATTCAGTGAAGATCCAGATGTCAAAATGAGAATGAACTTTATGAATCATAATGATTTATGTACTACCATTGATATTGATTTTAGACATGAGAAGATCACAATCCATAATTATACAGAACAGATTTTGTTAAGAGCTTTTGGAGTTATAGAAAATCCGGATTGGAAAGATTTTGAATATTTTCTGGAAGATCGCTGTTTTCCAAGGACTCGTGACCATGCAAAAGAAATTTTAAGAGAAATGAATCTTCCATTTTATGATCCACTGCTGATTGTAGAGAAAACACAGGGGCGTATGGAAGGAGATCACCAGTGGATTATGATTCTGAAAAAGGAGGAATGAAATGAAAAGACTGAATCTCGATAACCATTCTCCATTTCATAAAACAGGTCATACTTCGAAAGGAGATCAGCGAAAATGGAAAGTTGGAGACAGATGGTATAAGGCAGATTATATGGGATATGAAAGTCTGGCAGAAGTTCTGGACAAGGAGGAAATGATTATGCCGGCATCATTTATAGAAAAAGCAGGGATGGAATTAGTTGGAACATTTGTCAAAAACGTTGGTTTAGAGGCTGGGAAAAGGGTGATCTATGGAAAACCTCAAAAACCGAAAGAAAACCATCTGACTGAGATTAAAGAAGTGAAAGAGTCTGTAGAGATCGTGAATTGTTCCTATGGCTGGCTTCTTTTTCTTGCCGGTACTTGCCGGTGAGACTACATTTGCACTGGCAGGGACTGGTGCAGCAGCTATGGTATATACGGTGAATAGTACGGTTTTGCTTGGCGGACTGATCAAGAGATTTTTGGGAAGCTGAAAGCGGATTATAATGTAGTTTTTCTCCTCTGCAACCGCTTTATGCTGGTTATTTTTCCTCACGGCTGGTATGATAAAGAAAAACGAAAGCGAGGGATGGATATGACGATGGCAGAACGTTTGCAGAGACTTCGAAAAGAGCATCATTTTTCTCAGGAGCAGCTGGCGGAGAGACTTCAGGTTTCCAGGCAGGCGGTATCAAAGTGGGAAAATGGACAGACTGCTCCGGATCTGGATAATATCATTGCGATGAGTAATCTGTATGAGGTAACAACGGACTATATTTTAATAGGAAGAGAAAGATATCCAAAAGAGAACGGAAAAAAAGACAGGAAGCGAAAGAGCGGAATGTTATGCCTTGGAGGCGGTATCATTCTGACCCTTTTACTTCCTTTGTTTGCAAAAATGTATCAGGAATGGATTTTCATGGCAGAAGGAAGTGCCTATACCAATTTCCTGTATTATTTGACAGAATTTCCGATGCTTGGTGTCACCGTTCTTGCAGTTGCGGGGATTGTTCTCGGCATCTGGCTTTTGCGGCAAAATTCAAGTCGAACGCACGTGAGACTTGGTGCGTGATTCTGGTCAGCGAAAGCTGACATATTCTTCTCAGAATCACTGCGTATCCTCGCGGACAAGCAGCTTTTTGTAAGTCCGGTCAATACCGATCGCTCCAAGCGGTGCGGTGATCAGGATCGCCAGCACTGCGACAGAGAGCACGATCTGTCCGCAGGCAAGTCCCATGGAAAGTGGGACGGAACCGATCGCAGCCTGAACGGTTGCTTTTGGAAGATAGGCGATCACGCAGAAAAGACGTTCTTTGAAATTCAGTGAAGTTTTTGTCATGCACAGGCAGACACCGACGGCACGGAAAACAAGAGCCAGCAGGATCATGGCGACTGCGGCGATTCCGGCCTGCATCGTATAGCGGATGTCTACAGCGGCACCGACCAGTACAAAGAGCAGGATCTCGGCAGCGATCCAGAGCTTGCCAAACTTCAGTGACAGACGATTGGTGACATCGATGGGACTTTTCAGCTTTAACACGCATGCCATACTGACAACGGCAAGAAGTCCGGAAATGGCAACGATTCCTTTGAGGCGGTTCTCCAGTGCCATGCAGAGAAAAGCAAGGCTGAGCAGGATCAGGACTTTCAGACTGCTGCGGATGCTATGCTCCTGTTTATGGCAGGTTTCAAAAAACAGGGCGAGCAGGTAACCGATCATGGCACCGATCACGATGCCAAGCAGGATGGATACCGGAATGTTTACGAAATCCATGATGTTTGCAGAACCACCCTGAGCCATGCTCGAAAATGTAGAAAACAGTACAATGACAAAAATATCATCACAGGATGCCCCGGCCATAATGAGCTGGGGTATACTTTTTTCGGTGCCATAATTTGTTTCCATGAGCTGGACCATACGCGGGATGACGACGGCAGGGGAAACGGCAGCGAGCACAGATCCCATGACTGCTGCCTCGATTTTGGAAATGCCGAGCAAAGTCGGTGCCAGCAGAACATATCCGATGATCTCGAATGTGGCGGGAACAAAGGACATCAGAATCGCAGGACGACCGACCTTTTTCAGGTCAGAAAGATTCAGAGAAAGCCCGGCCTTGATCAGGATAATGATCAGTGCTATCTGCCGCAGATCGGATGATATGGATAATACGGAATCATCCAGCAGGTTCAGCACATACGGACCAAGCAAAATGCCGGCAAGCAGCATACCGATGATACGGGGCAGCTTCAGCTTCTCAAAAAGAGATGCCAGGAGCAGGCCGGTCAGAAAAATGAGTGCAAGTGATGTTAACATAAAGACCTCCTTTATTATAATGAAACTATGAGAAACACGCTTTGCGGGTTTCTCAAGTTATCGCGGCAGTCGCCAAGGTCTCGTGCAAGCACGGACTTTGGCTTGTTGCTCGCATAAAAAAAGCTGGTGATCCTGCGAAATCGCAGAAGTCATCAGCTTATATACAAGCGGTTTGGTTAAAAACCAGGGAGAACCTCATTCCCGGCAGTCATTATATAATGGAAGAATTTGTTTGTAAAGGAGAAAGTGAATAAGCTGCTCAGAGGAAAATGTGGATAACTACAAAATATTACAAATATTTCAAAAATGTTAAAATGACATAATCAACAATTAAGTAAACGAAAATGAAACATCTATTGTTCAAAAGTTGAAAAATGCCGAAAATTTACTTGGGTAAAATGACAAAAATCAAGAAAACAGGTTATACATATTGCAACAAATAATGTTTGAAATGTGATAAAATTATGGAAACATCTCATAAAATTGTATGTGACTGAAAAAAATATGTTGTAAAATGTAACGAATCTGTAACATTTACCTTGACATGTAACAAATTCTTCACTTATAATGCAGGTACATCAACTGCGGAAGGAGGAATGGCATTATGTGGCTGCTGGGAGTGATCTTAGATAATATCTGTGGTTTTTTTAAGGTATGTTTTTCACGTACACTCAGCAAACAGATTTATCGCAACTGTGCAGTTCTTATGACAGGTACAGTTGTGGTGGCTGTATTGGTTTTTACAGCGGGCAGTTTTACCGGAGGAGGAAAGAATCAGGTATATGCTGTAAAAGCCTCCCGAAATGCAGAAGAAGCAGGTGAGGGTGAGGATGTGAAGGAAGAGGAGCTTCAGGCAGGTCTGATGGGAATTGTTGCCAGCGTAAACAAGCTGGAAGCGTACTCGCAGGCAGCGGATGGCGTTGATCTTGAGACGGCGAATCAGGAGATCCTTGCCGGAACATCACGAATCAGAAAAAATGCCCTCTACCAGAAGTACGTGGAGGAGTGTGCAAAAAACATCGGAAGCATCGGCTATTATGCACAGCAGAAAGTGCTGGAAAATCAGATGGATGGGAATGATTATTACACACTTCTTCAGATCGTAGAAGCGGAGGCGACAGGGGGAGACATCAAAAGTAAGATCCTGATCGCCAATGTCGTGCTCAATCGTGTAAAGGATTCCAGATTTCCAGATACGATCTACGATGTTGTCTGGCAGACGGCGGGCGGTTCGCCGCAGTTTTCCCCTACCGACGACGGCAGGATCTATACGGTCTCGATCACGGATGATACGATCGAGGCGGTAGACCGGGCATTGGCCGGGGAAGATTATTCGCAGGGGGCACTGTTCTTTGCAGCACGTGCCAGTGCGGAAGCCCAGAATATGGTCTGGTTTGACCAGAATCTGGTGCAGATGTTTGAATATGGCGGACACGAATTTTTCTGTTTTGCGGATGAATGATCCGCTGCATGAGAAAAAACCGGGGGCATGGTAAGAAGTGTCTCCGGTTTTTCTCAACTTCGTTCCTTTGCTCTTGCACAGTGAAAAAAGGTATGTTATAATCTGGAATTAAGCGTGGAGAGACTGCATCAGATGTAAGGTGACTCCCGTAAAGTTTATCGCAAAATATGGCGTTTGAAGGAAAGGACGGCTGTTATGAATCTTTTATACAAAAGTACCAGAAGTAACGATGTCGAAGTAACTGCATCCCAGGCAATCCTGAAAGGACTGGCAGATGATGGCGGTCTGTTTGTACCGGAGAGTCTTCCGGCACTGGAAGCAGATATGGACACCCTTGCAGGGATGAGCTACCAGGAGACTGCATATGAAGTTATGCGTCAGTTTCTTACCGATTTTACGGAAGAGGAACTGAAAGACTGCATCGCAAAAGCATACGATGAGAAATTCGATACAAAGGAGATCGCTCCGCTTGTAAAAAAAGATGAGGCTTATTATCTGGAACTGTTCCACGGAAAGACGATTGCTTTTAAGGATATGGCATTGTCCATTCTGCCGCATCTTCTGACCACATCCTCAAAGAAAAATCAGGTGAAGAATGAGATCGTGATCCTCACAGCAACATCCGGAGATACCGGAAAAGCAGCACTTGCGGGATTTGCAGATGTACCTGGAACAAAGATCATTGTATTCTATCCGAAAAACGGCGTAAGCCCGATCCAGGAAAAGCAGATGGTAACACAGAAAGGTGCCAATACTTTTGTAGTAGGGATCCATGGCAATTTTGATGATGCACAGACAGGCGTGAAAAAAATGTTTGGTGACAAAGAACTGGCAGCACAGATGGACAAGGCAGGATACCAGTTCTCTTCCGCAAACTCCATCAATATCGGAAGACTGGTTCCGCAGGTTGTTTACTATGTATATGCTTATGCAAAAATGTATGCAAACGGTGAAGTGGCAAAGGGAGAAAAGATCAATGTCGTAGTACCTACCGGAAACTTCGGAAATATTCTGGCAGCCTACTATGCAAAGAACATGGGTGTGCCGATCGACAAGCTGATCTGTGCTTCCAACGACAACAAGGTTCTCTATGATTTCTTCCGCACCGGAACGTATGACAGAAATCGTGAGTTTATTCTGACAACATCTCCGTCCATGGATATCCTGATCTCCAGCAACCTGGAGCGTCTGATCTACAAGATCGCAGGTGCAGATGCAGCAAAAGATGTAACTCTGATGCAGAATCTGGCAGCAGAAGGCAAATATGAGATTACAGATGAGATGAAAGCTCAGCTGAAAGATTTCTACGGCAACTATGCAAATGAAAAAGAAACTGCCGAAGAAATCGCAGAAGTTTACAAAAAAACAGGTTATATTATGGACACACATACCGCTGTTGCTTCCAGAGTATACCGCAAGTATGTGGCAGAGACCGGTGATCAGACCAAGACCGTGATCGCATCAACAGCAAGTCCGTATAAATTCACCAGAAGTGTTATGGATGCCCTTGATGCAGAAAAGTACAAAGGCATGGGTGATTTCGAACTGGTAGACGCACTGAGCAAACTGTCCGGTGTGAAAGTTCCGCAGGCGATCGAAGAGATCCGTACCGCACCGGTTCTTCACAAGAATGTGGTAGAGACAGAGGATATGCCAAAGATCGTAAAACAGTTCTTAAATATCTGAGATGCCGGATCTGAAGCTATAAAGCATGAAGTAATGGCAGGACATCTTTGAAACATAACATCATATTTTAAAACCAAAGCAGGAGAAGGAGCACCGTTTTTCCATGTTCCATCTCCTGTTTTTGCGTATCCGGGAAGCTGTGGTTTCTGAAGAATGCAATAAGAAATTAAATAAAGTTTAAGAAAGCGGGCGTTGCGGCGGCATATTATACTATGTATAATATATCAGATGGAAGTTACTTTATAACGGAGCAATTCACAGGTATCATGATACCAAGATGAACACAAAAACTATTAAGAAGGGATTTATGAATAGATGAAAGAAAAATTGATCACGTTTGCAGTGCCATGCTACAATTCGCAGGATTACATGCAGCGATGCCTGAGGTCGCTGATGGCGGGAGGCGAGGAGGTAGAGATCATCGTGATCGATGATGGCTCCACGGATCGGACCGGTGAAATCGCAGATTGCTATGCAGAAAAGTATCCGGAAACAGTCAGAGCGGTACATCAGAAAAACGGTGGTCACTGAGCCGGAGTGAACA
Source organism: Hominisplanchenecus faecis (assembly GCF_020687205.1). GTDB lineage: Bacteria > Bacillota > Clostridia > Lachnospirales > Lachnospiraceae > Hominisplanchenecus > Hominisplanchenecus faecis. The sequence goes on along the minus strand of NZ_JAJEQE010000021.1, from coordinate 29,985 downwards.
AAGGACTGTCTCTGGCAGCCGGAGAATATTTCAAAGTGGTGGATTCGGATGACTGGCTGGATGAGGAAGCTCTGAAAAAGTTATTGACGGAGATCCGAAAAAGAAAGAGACAGAGGGCTTTAGCGGATCTGATCATCTGCAACTATCTGTACGACCATTTATATGAAGGAAAACAGAAACGGATGGGCTATGAGAATGTATTTCGCGATGGAAAAGTCTGTACTTGGGATACCATCGGGAAATTTCATCCATCGCAGTACCTTGTGATGCACGCTCAGATCTGCCGGACAGAAGTACTTCGAAGGTCAGGCGTACGCCTGCCGCGGCATACGTTTTATGTGGACGATCTGTTTGCCAACCAGCCGCTTCCGTTTGTAAAGACGATCCTGTACCTGGATCTGGATCTCTACCATTATTTCCTTGGAAGAGAGGATCAGTCGGTCAATGAGCAGGTGCTGATGAAAAGGATCGACCAACAGATTCTGGTCACAAAAATGGTTTCCGGGTGTGCGGATTTGAAGCAAGTACAGAAGGAACATCCAAAACTGGCGGATTATCTGGTACGGAATCTGTCAATCATGCTGTCGATTTCTTCCATTCATCTTTTGCTGATCGGAACGGAAGAGGCAATGGAAAAAAGAAACGAACTGTGGGAGTATATGAGAAGAAGAGGAAACGGTCTTTATTGGAAGCTTCGCTTCGGGACCGTGAGCGGTTTTACTTATCTGCCTGGAAAAGCAGGGACGGCACTTACACTGGCAGGTTATCGCCTGGCAAAACAGTGCTATCATTTTAACTGATCGGAAGGAGAGAAGCTATGGAACAGATTTATCTGGCTTTTGTGGATACACCGGGATTCTTTGCGTCCATCATCCGTAGGGTGATCGGGATCCCTTATGTGCATGTGGTCCTTTCGATGGATGCCGATCTAAGAGAGGCCTACAGTGTGGGTAGAAGGAATCCGGCCGTTCCGCTGATCGCCGGCTTTGAAAAAGAAAATACGCTGGAGATCGAGGCAGTATTTCCGCATGCAAAATATAAAGTAGTCCGTATGCAGTGTACGGCAGAACAGAAAAAAAGTATTGCAAGACAGCTTTTGCAGTGCTATAAACAAAGAAAGCGATATCACTACTGTATTATCGGACTGCCTTTCATCCTGTTTCAGATACCGTTTTATCAGAAGAATCATTATACCTGTTCTTCTTTTGTGACGAATATCCTGGAGCAGAATGGCATTTCGCTTTTCCAGAAGCATTTCTCGCTTGTGACACCAAGGGATTTTTACGAACTGGAACAGACAGAAACCATTTTCGAAGGATCTCTGCATGATTTTAACAGAAAGGTTTATTTAATGATAGGAGCAGCTTATGAATCGTAAAAATTTGATCAGTGCGGCGTTTTTCCTGCTACTGTTGACCGCTACCATTGTGGTTATTTTTCAGGGAAATGATATGAATACCGTAGTTGCTGCCATGCAGACTTTAAGCCCGGTTTATCTGGTGGCTGCAGCTCTTACGGCTTTGTTCTTTACATCCGCGGAAGGCATTATGATCTGGTATCTTCTTGACAGTCTGGAGGGGAAAACCCCTCTTTTTTCCTGCATCAAATATTCGTTTGTGGGATTTTTTTATTCCGGTATCACACCGTCTGCAACAGGCGGACAGCCGATGCAGCTTTATTACATGCAGAAAGAAGGGCATAAAGTATCGGACAGCAGCGTGGTGCTTATGACGGTGGCGGTGGTATACAAACTGGTACTGGCCCTTATGGGCGTTGCCATTTTGCTTTTTTACCGCACGCAGCTGATGGGATATCTTGGAAACTATATTTATCTTTATTATCTTGGACTGTTTCTGAATACGGCACTGGTGGTGATCCTGCTGTTTGTCATGATCAGCCCACGCTGCTTTAAGAGTCTGGTACTTGGCGGCGAAGCAGTGCTCAAAAAACTGCACATTCTCAAAAAATCAGGAAAACGAAAAGAAAAACTGATCGAGATGGCAGATCAGTACCATGAAGCAGTTGTATTTCTGATCGGGCATAAAAACAAGATCGCATTTGTGCTGATCCTGACGTTTATCCAGAGATGCAGTGTGTTTTTTATGACCTGGCTGATCTACAAAGGCATGGGGCTTACCGGAGAATCTGTGCTCAGTATCATGATCCTTCAGGCATCTGTTTATATTGCAGTTGATATGCTGCCGCTTCCGGGAGCACAGGGAATCACAGAGATTATGTACAAAGCATCCTTTGGACAGGTCTTTAAAGGGGCACTGCTTCCGGCGTCCATGTGCCTGACAAGAGGTCTGAATTTCTATTTTCTGCTGATCGTCAGTGCTGTTACCGCCATGTACTGTCATTTCAGCGTCCGCAGAAAAGGCCTGAAAGGATCCTGGCGAAGCGAAGAAGCCAAATCTTAGAGGCATTTCCGGACAAAAAAAGACAAAAGAATCCGGTTTGTTAAAAAAAGACTGGACGAAATCGTCGATTTATGAGAAAATAATGTGAAAGTATTTTGCAGCCTCCTGTGATCGCAAAAAAAGGGAGGCGGCTAATTACTATATGCAATTTATTTTTGAAAGGAGTCTTAAAATGATTTATTCACGTGAAGTAGAAGAAATGTGCCCAGTTGCACAGGGCGTTCATCATGGCGCTGCTCCAATTCCAGAAGAAGCAAAGTGGGTACAGGCAAAAGAAGTTAAAGACATTTCCGGATTTACACATGGTGTAGGCTGGTGTGCTCCTCAGCAGGGTGCATGTAAGCTGAGCCTGAATGTAAAGGAAGGTATCATCCAGGAAGCTCTGGTAGAGACCATCGGATGTTCCGGTATGACACACTCTGCTGCTATGGCTGCTGAGATCCTGCCGGGTCTGACTGTAATGGAAGCTCTGAATACAGACCTTGTCTGTGATGCTATCAATACCGCTATGAGAGAACTGTTCCTGCAGATCGTATACGGAAGAAGCCAGAGTGCTTTCTCTGAAGATGGTCTGGCAGTTGGCGCTGGTCTGGAAGACCTGGGTAAAGGACTTCGCTCACAGGTTGGTACAATGTACGGTACATTAAAGAAAGGTCCTCGTTACCTTGAAATGGCAGAAGGTTATGTAACAGGCATCGCTCTGGATGCTGATGATCTGATCATCGGATACCAGTTCGTAAACCTTGGAAAGATGACAGACTTCATCAAAAAAGGTGATGACCCTAATACTGCATGGGAAAAATCCAAAGGTCAGTATGGCCGCGTAGCTGATGCTGTTAAGATTATTGACCCGCGTAAAGAATAATTAGAGGAGGTAACAGGAAATGGCTTTATTTGAATCATATGAGAGACGAATTGACAAGATCAATTCTGTTTTAAATAGTTACGGAATTGCTTCTATCGAAGAAGCTGAAAAGATCACAAAAGATGCTGGACTGGATGTATATGCTCAGGTCAAGAGCATTCAGCCGATCTGTTTTGAGAATGCTTGCTGGGCTTACACAGTAGGTGCTGCAATCGCAATCAAAAAAGGCTGCAGAAGAGCTGCTGATGCTGCTGCTGCAATCGGTGAAGGTCTTCAGTCTTTCTGTATTCCGGGTTCTGTTGCTGACACACGTAAAGTAGGTCTGGGACATGGTAACTTAGGAAAAATGCTGCTGGAAGAAGAAACAGAATGTTTCGCATTCCTGGCAGGTCACGAATCTTTCGCTGCTGCTGAAGGTGCGATCGGTATCGCAGAAAAAGCAAACAAAGTTCGTAAAAAACCGCTGCGTGTTATCCTGAACGGTCTGGGTAAAGACGCTGCACAGATCATCTCCAGAATCAACGGTTTCACATTCGTTGAGACAGAGTATGATCCATACACAAACGAAGTAAAAGAAGTATCCAGAAAAGCTTATTCTGAAGGACTTCGTGCAAAAGTAAACTGCTACGGTGCAAACAGTGTACCGGAAGGTGTAGCTATCATGTGGAAAGAAGGCGTTGACGTTTCTATCACAGGTAACTCCACAAACCCGACACGTTTCCAGCATCCGGTTGCAGGTACATACAAAAAAGAATGTCTTGAAAAAGGTAAGAAATACTTCTCAGTAGCTTCCGGTGGTGGTACAGGACGTACACTGCATCCGGATAACATGGCTGCAGGTCCAGCTTCTTATGGTATGACAGATACTCTGGGACGTATGCACTCTGATGCACAGTTCGCAGGTTCTTCTTCTGTTCCGGCTCACGTAGAAATGATGGGTCTGATCGGTGCAGGTAACAACCCAATGGTTGGTATGACTGTTGCAGTTGCAGTTTCGATCGAGGAAGCAGCAAAAGCTGGTAAATTCTAAAAAATAAACAAAAAAGTTTTATTTAAATGAAAATAACAGGCACTTTCCGTAAAGGAGAGTGCCTGTTATTTTGAACGCAGAGAAGCATTCCCCCGCTTCAAGTGTGCAGAGCACCGATTATATAAAACCAGAGCTATTGGCAGTGGCACTGGTTTTATATTTTGTTGGCATTGGGCTGAAACATTCTCAGACCATACCCTGTGAAAAAGAGGAAAAAGAGGAATGATCCGTCACGAAGGGAAACGTAAAGATTATGTAAAAAGATGTATTTTGCAAAGAAGATGTGCTAAAATTGTCAGGGGATGCCTGATCAGGTCATCAAGTCATAACATTATTTCTGCACAGGTACATCGTGATTTCAGACTTTTCGTTGTGACATCCTTTTAAGCATAAAAAGCACAAAAGAGGTATAGATATGGAGTCAAAATCAAAAAAAACTGTCTTATGGAAACTTTTTCTGTCTACGTTTTATCTCAGTACATTCACGTTTGGCGGAGGCTATGTGATCGTGAGTCTGATGAAAAAGAAATTTGTTGATGAGTATCACTGGATCGATGAGAATGAGATGCTGGATCTGGTGGCGATCGCACAGTCGGCACCGGGAGCTGTGGCAGTGAACGGAGCAATCGCAGTCGGCTATAAGCTGGCAGGGCTTACCGGCGTGGTGACAGCCGTCTTTGGGACATTGCTTCCACAGTTTGTAATCATTGCGGCAATCTCGGTCTGTTATCAGATCTTCTGCAAAAATTTTATTGTAAGCCAGATGCTGCTTGGCATGCAGGCCGGAGTCGGGGCAGTGATCGCTGTTGTGGTATATGAGATGGCGGGTGAGGTGGCAAAACAAAAAGATGCCATTTCCTGGATCATTATGGCAGCTGCCTTTCTGGCGGCAACGGTGTTTCAAGTCAATGTTGTATACATTGTGATCGCAAGCGGTCTGTTGGGATTTTTACGTTCAAAGTACGGAAAGAGGAAAATATCATGATTTATCTGAAATTATTTTTTGCATTTCTTCAGATTGGAATGTTCAGTTTTGGAGGCGGTTATGCGGCAATGCCTCTGATACAGCACCAGGTAGTGGACACGTATCACTGGTTAGATGGGAAAGGGTTCGCAGATCTTGTCACGATCTCGCAGATGACACCTGGTCCGATCGCCACAAATGCAGCTACGTTTGTCGGAATGAACACGGCAGGGCTTGCGGGAGCTCTGATTGCAACGTTTGGATGTATTCTGCCGTCCTGTATTTTGGTTACATTTATTGCTTACTTCTATTTAAAATATCAAAAGCTCGCAGCACTTCATGGTATTCTTTCTTCCCTGCGTCCGGCAGTGATCGCACTGATCGCATCGGCCAGCATTTCCATCTTGGTTTCTGCCTTCTGGAACGGACAGACTGTGATCCGTCTGCCGGATACCGACTGGGGCATGGTGATTCTGTTCGGCCTTTGCATCGTGCTGCTTCGGAAATGTAAAATGAATCCGGTGACCGTTATGTTTCTGGCCGGTATTCTGAAAGTTTTGCTGGCAGAAGGTCAGAAGATTTTGTAAAATTCTGGTAATTGTTCAGTGGCTTCACCGTTGTGGATCAAAATACATTTTCTGTACATTGACATTTAAGGCTATAGAGGGTAAAATTGAAAAAACTGATGATGTATATCAAAATAAAATGAACGAAACGATGATGGAGGATAAAGAAATGCAGATACTCAAAGACAGAATCAGAAAAGACGGTAAGATTAGAGAAGGCAATGTGCTGAAAGTGGACAGCTTTTTGAATCATCAGATGGATGTATCCCTGTTCCGTGAGATCGGAAAAGAGTTCAAACGCAGATTTGAAGGGGAAGAGATCACAAAGATCCTGACGATCGAGGCATCCGGTATCGGTATTGCCTGTGTTGTTGCCGAAGTTTTCAACGTTCCGGTTGTCTTTGCAAAGAAGACGCAGACCAAAAATATCGCAGGAGATGTCTATACCACACAGGTGGAGTCCTATACTCACGGAAGAATCTACGACATCATCGTTTCCAGGGAGTTTCTCGGACCGGATGACAAAGTGCTGCTGATCGATGACTTTATGGCAAACGGAAAGGCAATGGAGGGACTGATCCAGATCGTAAAAGATTCCGGTGCACAGCTGGTCGGAGCCGGTATCGTGATCGAGAAAGGCTTCCAGCCAGGCGGCGATGCCCTGCGTGATCAGGGAGTACACCTGGAATCTCTCGCTATCGTAGAGAGTATGGATGAAAAAACCGGAGAGATCGTATTCCGATAAGCTTTACGATTTCTTTACAATTGCAGATTTTCTTTACAAAAACATAACCAAGGATTAACCAGCCCATGCTTTTTGTGGGCTGGTTTTGTGTTATCTTAAGGTTGTTCACAAAGAACAGAAAAATCAGAAACTGACAGATGCCGAATGAAAAACTGGTAAAAATAAAACGAAAACGGCACAGCGGGTCAGGAGAGGAGATTATTATTATGAAGAACCTTAAGAAATTGACAGCTTTAGCAGGAATTTGTGCAGTGACAGTAGCAAGTCTGGCAGCATGCGGACAGTCAGGCACGACAACAGAGACAAAGGCAGATACAAACGCAGCACAGACAGAGGCAGGAAGCCAGGCGGCTGAAAGCACTGCAGACAGTGCCAAAGATACACAGGCAGCAAGTGAAGCTTCCGCAGATTTGAGCGGCAGCATTACCATGGCAGGAAGTACTTCTATGGAGAAACTGGCAAACGCCGTTGCAGAAGCTTTCATGGAGAAATATCCGAATGTAACCGTAAATGCAGAATTTACCGGATCTTCCGCAGGTATTGAATCCCTTCTTTCCGGAAGCGTAGATATCGGAAACTCTTCCCGTGCACTGGAAGACAGTGAAAAACAGAATGGTGCAGTAGAAAACATCGTAGCGATCGACGGTATTGCAGTTGTAGTAAATCCGGATACAAAAGTAGAGAATCTGACAAAAGAACAGCTGGCACAGATCTACACAGGTGAGATCACAGACTGGGCAGATGTAGACGGAGACTCCGCGCCGATTGTTGTGATCGGACGTGAAGCAGGTTCCGGTACGAGAGGAGCTTTTGAAGAACTGCTGGATGTTGCAGATAAATGTACATATGCAAGCGAACTGGACAGCACCGGAGCTGTTATGGCAAAAGTAGCTTCCACACCGGGCTCCATCGGATACGTATCTCTGGATGTCCTGGATGACACGGTAAAAGCCCTGAAACTGGAAGGTGTAGAGCCGACAGCAGAAAACATCAAAGCAGGAAATTATTTCCTGAGCCGCCCGTTTGTTATGGCGACAAAAGGAGAGATCTCAGAACAGAGCGAACCGGTACAGGCACTGTTTGACTATCTTTCTTCCGCAGAAGGAAAAGATCTGATCAGCTCCGTAGGTCTGATCACTGTAGACTAACTGGAAAAAACGAAGGCTTGGTGTAAAGAATGGAAGATAAGAAAAGCAAATTCAGTATTTTAAGTGCAAAAGGATCCCGCTCGGCGGTAGAAACAACGGCACAGATCATATTTACCATATGTTCGGTCGTTGCAGTTGCGGCAGTCTTTTCGATCACACTCTACATGATCATCAGCGGAACCCCTGCGATTTTCAAAGTCGGTCTCCTTGACATTCTCTTTGGAAGTGTCTGGGCACCGACGGCGGCAACGCCATCCTACGGTATCCTGTACATTATCCTCACATCGATCGTAGGAACGGCACTTGCCATCCTGATCGGTGTGCCGATCGGTATTCTGACCGCAGTCTTTCTTGCGGAAGCTGCACCGAAAAAACTGGCAGCCGTTGTAAAACCGGCGGTGGAACTTCTGGCAGGCATTCCTTCGGTTATTTACGGACTGGTCGGCATCCTGGTGCTCAATCCGGTAATGTACAAACTGGAGCTGTTTCTCTTTCAAAATTCAAAAACACACCAGTTCACCGGAGGAGCGAACCTGATTTCAGCTGTGATCGTACTGGCAATTATGATCCTCCCAACGGTAATAAATATCAGTGAGTCTGCACTGAAAGCAGTACCGCAGAATCTGAAATCAGCATCGCTGGCTTTGGGAGCCTCCCATATCCAGACTATTTTCAAGGTGATGATCCCGGCGGCAAAATCCGGTATCATTACAGCCATCGTACTTGGAACAGGAAGAGCGATCGGTGAAGCGATGGCGATCACTTTAGTAGCAGGAAGTTCGGTAAATCCGCCGTTCCCATTCAATTCGGTTCGCTTTCTGACAACAGCGATCGTAAGTGAAATGGGATATGCAGCAGATTTACACAGACAGGTTTTATTCACGATCGGTCTGGTGCTGTTTGTATTCATCATGCTGATCAATGTGGTTCTGACACGGATACTGAAGAAGGGAATAGACGACGATGCAAAGTGAGAATTCAATTTATAATAAAAAAACACATGGCATGGACAAGTTCCTGTACGGATGCATTTATCTGTCAGCAGCCATAGCAGTTTCTGTTCTTCTGATGATCATCTGTTATGTAACGGTAAGAGGAATCGGAAGTGTAAGCCTGGAGTTTCTGACAACGGTAACAAGTGCAAGAAAAGGAACGGTCGGCATTGCCGGAAATATTGTCAATACGCTGTATATCATTGTGATCACGCTGGTGATCGCAACGCCGATCGGTGTGGGAAGTGCCATTTATCTGAATGAGTATGCCAAACCGGGCAAGATTGTAAGGATCATTGAATTTACAACCGAGACACTTTCCGGTATCCCGTCGATTATTTTCGGACTTTTCGGAAGCGTATTTTTTGGAACAACGCTGCACCTTGGTTATTCTCTGCTGACCGGTGCTCTGACTTTGAGCCTTATGATCCTGCCACTGATCACGCGAAACACGCAGGAAGCTCTGCGTACGGTTCCGGATTCTTACCGGAGCGGAGCACTTGGCATGGGAGCAACAAAATGGCATATGATCCGCACGATCCTGCTTCCGTCTGCCATGCCCGGTATCATCACCGGAGTGATTCTGGCGATCGGACGTATCGTCGGAGAATCGGCAGCCCTGCTCTTTACGGCTGGAAGCGGTTATCTGCTCCCGAAAGCGGGAGGATGGCTTTCCAAGATCCTGCAGCCGGGCGGAACTTTGACGATCCAGCTGTATCTTAGCAGCTCAAAAGCGGAATATAATGTAGCGTTTGGAATTGCATTTGTACTTCTTGTGATCGTACTGTGCATCAATTTCCTGACAAAATATCTGGCGAAGCGTTTCGATGTAACGCGGATGAAATAAAAGAAAGAGGAGCATCACCATGGAAAATACAAAAATCAGTGTGCAGGATCTGAACCTGCACTACGGAACGAATCATGCGTTAAAACATGTCAATATGGAGATTCGGGAAAATGCGATCACTGCATTTATCGGTCCGTCCGGATGCGGTAAATCCACCTTTCTGAAGTGCTTAAATCGTATGAATGACCTGGTTGAGAACGTAAAAATAGAAGGAAAAGTCCTGATTGACGGAGAAGATATCTACAGTCCGAAGGCAGATACCACACTGCTTCGAAAAAAAGTGGGTATGGTATTTCAGCAGGCAAATCCATTCCCGATGAGCATTTATGATAATATCGCTTATGGACCGAGGATCCATGGCATTAAAGATAAAGCGACACTCGATCAGATCGTGGAAGAGAGTCTGCGTGGAGCAGCGATCTTTGATGAGGTAAAAGACCGCCTGAAAAAATCAGCACTGGGGCTTTCCGGCGGACAGCAGCAGCGTCTCTGTATTGCAAGAGCACTGGCCGTACAGCCGGACGTGCTTTTAATGGATGAGCCGACATCGGCACTTGATCCGATCTCTACTTTAAAAATTGAAGAGCTGATGGTAGAGCTGAAGAAAAAATATACGGTTGTTGTTGTCACCCATAACATGCAGCAGGCAGCACGTGTATCGGATGACACCGCATTCTTCTTGGTAGGAGAAGTGATCGAGTTTAACCATACCGATGACATCTTTGCGAGACCGCAGGATAAGAGGACCGAAGATTATATTACAGGACGTTTTGGTTGATTGGGGGAAAAACAATGTCAGTGAGAATGAATTTTGAACACGAACTGGAGACTCTTCGCGAAAACATGGATGCCATGGGAAAGGGGATTCAGCAGGCTTTTGCAGATCTGCTCTCAGCGATTGCACTTAATGATCTGGAAGAATTGGACAGAATCCAGAAAAATGACCGTAAGATCAATGAGATGGAGCGTAAGATTGAAGCAGAATGTCTGCTGCTTCTGACCAGGCAGCAGCCGGTGCTGGCAAGTGATTTGCGTATCGTATCTTCTGTTATGAAAGCAGTCGGTGACATGGAACGTATCGGTGACCATGCAGCGGATATCGCAGATATGGCAGTGCGTCTGAACGGTATCAGCTACAAAGAGTATGCACCGTCCATGCCGGAGATGCTCGAAGAGACCAGAAAGATCCTCTGTGATGGGGTAGAGCTTTTTATGGCAAGAGATAAAGAGCAGGCAAAAGAATTTTATAAAAGAGACGATAAGATTGATGACCTTTTCAACCAGGTGAAAGAGGAACTGGTTGCCTGCCTGAAAGAAGGCAAAAAAGACACCGATGCCTGTGTGGATCTTCTGATGGTTGCAAAATATCTGGAACGTATCGGTGACCATGCAGTCAATATCTCAGAGTGGGAAGTATTTAAAGAGACCGGAAGCATCAAAAACGAAAGAATCCTTTGATACATGAGCTCACAAATGCTGCTTGCTTCCGTTGTTTTCCTGTTTTTTCGGCTTGACGTGAAGTGTGAAAACCTTTATAATAGAAAAAACACAGAACAAAGGAAGAAATTATGAGAGTTATCGCAGGCAAAGCCAGGAGACTGGCACTTAAGACGGTTCCCGGAATGGAGACCAGACCGACCACGGACCGGATTAAAGAAACGCTTTTTAATATGATACAGGATGAACTATACGGTATCCGTTTTCTGGATCTGTTTTCCGGGAGCGGTGCGATAGGAATTGAGGCACTCAGCAGAGGAGCAAAGGAAGCAGTCTTTGTGGAAAAAAATCCTGCCGCAGTGTGTTGCATCCGCGAAAACCTGAAGTTTACTAGGTTGGACGCGGATGCTTTTGTTGTGCAGTCAGATGTTTTTGCTGCACTGGATCGTCTGAGACGTGAGATCGAGGACGGCAAGGAGAGCTTTGGTGTCATTTTTATGGACCCTCCTTACAACCAGGAGCTGGAAAAGCGAGTCCTTTCCTGCTTAAAAGACAGCAAAGTGGCAGATGAGCGTACCCTGATCATTATAGAGGCATCTCTGGAGACTGATTTTTCCTATCTTAAGGAATTTGGGTTCCGTGTACTGAAACGCAAAGAATATAAGACAAATGTTCATATGTTTATAGAGAAGGAGAAAAAGGAGTTATGAGAAGAGCTGTCTACCCTGGAAGTTTTGATCCGGTTACGTTCGGACATCTTGATATCATCCGTCGTTCCGCTGTTCTGGTGGATGAACTGATCGTCGGTGTGCTGACAAATAGTGCAAAAACGCCGTTGTTTTCTGCCGAAGAACGTGTTAATATATTAGCTGATGTCACCAAGGATATCGGAAATGTGACAATAAAGGCATTTGATGGTCTGTCCGTAGATTTTGCAAGGAACTGCGGAGCACAGTTTATGGTGAGGGGTCTGCGGGCGATCACCGATTTTGATTACGAACTGCAGATGTCGCAGACCAACCGCATCCTGCGCTCAGATATTGATACGATTTTCTTATCGACCAGTCTGGAATATGCCTACTTAAGTTCGACAACGGTCAAAGAGATCGCCAGCTACCATGGCGATATCTCCAAATTTGTGCCGGAGTCGGTGATTGAGAAGATATATCAAAAAATGGAAGTGTCAAAGCAGGATTGAGAAAGTGCGAAGTACAAAACAATCCGTAAGGCATCTTTAAATTAGAACTAGAACCAGAAATCAGAATAAAAAATAGGAGTGATAACGATGAGCAGCAGAATTGAGCAGATTATTGAAGAAATCGAGGAGTATGTAGACAGTTGTAAATTCCAGCCACTCTCTTCTACAAAGATCGTGGTAAATAAAGAAGAACTGGAAGAGCTTCTGCGTGAGCTTCGTATGAAGACACCGGATGAGATCAAACGTTACCAGAAGATCATCAGCAACAAAGATGCGATCCTGGCAGACGCACAGTCCAAAGCAGATGCGATCATCGCAGACGCAAAGACACAGGCACAGCAGATGGTTACGGAAAGTGAAGTTATGCAGCAGGCATATGCACAGTCCAATGAGCTGCTGGAGAACACCAACCAGCAGGCACAGGAGATCATGGACAATGCAACAACCGATGCCAACAACATCCGTATGGGTGCACTGCAGTACACCGATGAGATGCTGGCAAATCTGGAAAAGATCATGAGCCATACGATCGATGCAGCAGGCGAGAAATACAATACTTTCATCAATTCGATCCAGTCCTGCTACGATATCGTAAACAAGAACAGACGCGAGCTGTCACCGGGCGGAAACCCTGCATCTTATGCAGCACCGCAGCAGGATGCGGATTACGATGACGACGAGGCTTAAAAAAGGCCCGGAAGCAGCGTAATGCAGAGTATTTCACACAGAAATATCAGCAGAGCGAGCAGTATTTTGGTAAAAAAATAGCTACGAAGAGATAAGGGGGTGTCTTTTATGACACTCCCTGTTTGCATGAAAGAGCAAAGACCGCCAAAAGCCAGAAACGGGAGCAATATCACATAACTTTGCGGATAAGCAAATGCGGCAGTGACGGCAGGGATTCCGCCTGTAATTTCCAGAAAGCAGGAGAAAAAAGCGGCACTTTCTGCACGTATGCGGGGTATGTGTGTGATCACATTGGATAAGACAGCAAACAATATAATATAACCGCCAAGCTTTAACAGGACTGAGAGGGCATCTTGGAGGCAGGCATCAAGCAGTGTAAGAGAAAGCACGGGACTCGATGTCTTTTTTTCACGGAGAGAAAAGGAACTGCCGCAAAAGAAAAATGCCATCAGACAGACAAAAGCAGGTATTATGTACAGAAAAGAGACGGTGATCCCGGCTTTCTCCGGGTGTTTTAAGTGCAGTGTCAGAAAATAGGTGATAAGAAAAGCCGGACTTACGTTGTTGCAGAAACCGAAGAGCATGGAAGCTTCCTTTGGATCGATCTGATCGGTTTTTAAAAGATCGGCAAGAATTTTGGCACCGGAAGGATAACCGAAAAAAAAGCCGCACAGGAACGCATAAAGCCCGGCCGGGGAGAGATGGAGATATTTTCGGGTAAAAAGTCCGGGCAGGAAGAGAAGATGTTCAATCAGGCGGCTCTGGATCAGGATGTTGGAAAAGACCATGAACGGCAGAAGGGTGGGAACCAGAGTGAAAAACCACAGGTTCAGTCCCATTTTTGCACCTTCAAAGACCAGACCAGGGAAAAACAGCAGAATCACAAACAGGGTAGCACCAAGAAGCGAAGAAAAGAAAGATTTCATAAAAAATTCCTCTTTTTGCGTATCGTATGCATCAATTCAAAAACATATGCATATAAAAATAAGACAGCATTTGTGAGGGGAGCTTCGGATGAAGAAAAAGCGACCGGATGATACGATTAGAAAAAGGATCTGTTTTCTGTTCCTTGCAGTGCTTGTTCTTTTTGTCGGAATGGCGATATTCCATCATGAAAAGAGAAAATATGCTCTGCATGACAGAGTCATTGAAATGGAACATTTCCGTTCTATGCAGGCAGGCGGCAGCTTGCAGGAAGAAACAGCAGAACTTCAGAAACAGAGCGGACTTTCGAAAGGAAAACTGCTGGCACTTGCTTTTGCGGGTGCTCAGGCGTCTTTTCCAAAGAAAATGCCGACGATCGATGAGCTGCAGCAGACGGCGAAGTGGATGTACCGTTATCGCCCGAAACAATATGAGATGCTGGAAAATGCGTTCTGTGCGGTATGGGATGATCTTGTCTGCTTTCCAGTAAAATGCAGGGTATCTTATGAGGATTCCTGGATGGAAGAACGCACCTACGGCGGCAAACGGGGGCATGAGGGGACGGATCTGATGCCGCCGACAAATCAGAGAGGGTTTTATCCGGTATTTTCTGCCACAGCCGGGACGGTTGAGCATATGGGATGGCTTCAAAAGGGCGGATGGCGGATCGGAATCCGCAGTGAACAGGGCGGTTACTTTTATTATGCCCATCTCTCGGAATATGCACCGAGGATGGAAGAAGGGAAAACAGTAGAAGCCGGCGAAATGCTGGGCTATATGGGGGACAGCGGTTACGGAGAAGAGGGCACGGTCGGTCAGTTTGCCGTACATCTGCATTTTGGCATTTACATACAGACGGCAGACGGGCAGGAAGTCAGTGTCGATCCTTACTGGATCTTAAAAGGTCTGGAGGGAGAACCTTGAGGTGACAGTTGGAAAAAAGGAAAAATTATGCTATACTGGTCTGACTGAGGAAGGACGGTAAGTAATGTAGGAGGAGTGGTTTTTATGGAAATACAGTTATGGAAGGATATTTTAAATCCATATGAGCTGGCGGTGGAGGAACTGCTGGTAAAATTTAATCATCTGATCAAAGAGTACCAGGATCGGGGTATGTACTCGCCGATGGAGCAGGTCTGCGGCAGAGTCAAATCGATCTCCAGTATTTTAGATAAAGCACAGAAGAAAAACATTGAAGTTGACAAGATTGAAGAACAGCTGGATGATATCGCAGGCATCCGCATCATCTGCCAGTTTGTGGAGGATATTGAGAAGGTGGCAGATCTTATAAGAAACCGCTCCGATATGCAGGTCGTTACGGAAAAGGACTATATCAATCATATGAAATCGAGCGGTTACCGCAGTTACCATATGATCGTGTCTTACCCGGTGGAGACCTTTTCCGGAACAAAGACCATCCGCGTGGAGATCCAGATCCGTACTCTGGCGATGAATTTCTGGTCTACGATCGAACATTCGCTTCAGTATAAATATAAACAGCATATGCCGGATCACATCCGGGAGAAACTGAGCCGCGTTGCCGATGCGATCATTGTGCTGGACAATGAGATGTCAACGGTACGCAGCGAGATCATGGATGCACAGAATTCCTGCCAGATCCAGACGAATCTGGTCAAAGATATTTTAAATAATATCCAGAATCTGTATACGATTGCCAACAAACGGGAACTTGTCAAGATCCAGGATGAGTTTTACCGGATCTATGAGACAAAGGATCTGGAACAGCTGCGTCGTTTTCACAGCGATCTGGACAATATCACAGAAGGTTACCATGTGCAGGCATTTAAGTGATCTTGATGTATGAAGAATGTCAGAGGCATTTTTGAGCAGATGTGGTATAGGAAAAGCAAATAATAAGAAACAAGAAAGGATAAAAAGATGGAACTGCCTTCAAATTATTTAGAAGAGATGAAAGAACTGCTCGGTGATCAGTATGAGGCATATCTTGCAAGTTTTGAGCAGAAAACCAGACAGGGACTTCGTGTAAATACCGCGAAGATCGCACCGGAAACCTTCAGGCAGAAGGCAGATATTTCTCTTGAATGTGTACCGTGGTGTGAGAACGGCTTTGCTTTTGATGAAAAGCAGACGGTGACAAAGCATCCATATTATTATGCGGGGCTTTATTATGTGCAGGAGCCAAGTGCGATGATCCCGGCATCACACCTTCCGGTAGAGCCGGGCGATTTTGTGCTGGATCTCTGTGCGGCTCCGGGCGGCAAGGCGACGGAGCTTGGTGCAAAATTAAAAGGAAAAGGCATGCTGCTTGCAAATGACATCAGCAATTCTAGGGCCAAAGGGCTTTTAAAGAATCTGGAGCTTTTTGGCATTTCGAATCTGTTTGTATCAAGTGAAGAGTCCGATAAGCTCAAAAAAGCTTATCCGGCGTATTTTGACAAGATCCTGATCGATGCACCGTGTTCCGGAGAAGGGATGTTCCGCCGGGATAAGGCAATGGTAAAAGACTGGCTGCAAAAAGGACCGGATTACTATGTGCCGATCCAGAGAAAGCTGCTGCTCGATGCGGCGGATATGCTGAAAAAGGGCGGAATGCTCCTGTATTCGACCTGTACATTTTCTGTAAAAGAAAACGAAGAAAACATCGCTTATCTTTTGCAGGAGCGGCCGGATATGGAACTTCTGATGCCAGAATGGGATGAATATTTCTCCCATGGAAAAAAAGAAGGATTTGAGAACTGTATCCGCATTTTCCCGCATCTGGCACCGGGCGAAGGTCATTTTGCGGCTCTGCTTGGAAAACGCACCGACGGCGAAGAACAGAGTGAAAAATGTCTGAAAAAACCGGCGAAAAGCAAAAAAACACCGGTGTCTGACCTCAAGGACTGCCCGGAATTTGCAGTATTTATGCAGCAGATAACAAAGCCTTTATCCGGAAAAACGGAAGTTCAGAAAGAACGCATCTATCTGCTTCCGGAAGGGACGAAGATCGAACGGGGTATCCGTTATCTTCGCACCGGGCTTTATCTTGGAGATCAGAAGAAAAAGCGGTTTGAGCCGTCGCAGGCTCTTGCCATGTGCTTAAAAGCAGAAGATTTTAAGAAGAGCGTCTCTTTTAAAGGGGACGATGAGCGTGTGATCCGTTACTTAAAAGGAGAGACCCTGGATTTATCCGACACAGAGGCGGAAAACGAAAAAGGCTGGGTACTGGTCTGCGTGGACGGTTACGGGCTTGGCTGGGGCAAAGCGGCCGGCGGTATCTTAAAAAACAAGTATTATGCAGGATGGAGAATGCAGTCATGAGTTATCGATTGGATCAGTATCTGACACTTGCCGGCGAGGGAAGTCGCTCCCAGGTGAAACAATTCCTGAAAAAGGGACTTGTCCAGGTGGACGGTATCACCGAAAAGCAGGCAAAGAGAAAAGTACTGGGGAACGAGCAGATCACGCTAAACGGAAAACCAGTATATTATGAAGAGCATTGCTATCTGATGCTGCACAAACCGGCAGGTGTGGTCACCGCAACCGAAGATAAAAAAGAAAAGACCGTCATGGATCTGATTACTTTGCAGCAGAAAAAGGATCTGTTCCCGGTCGGAAGGCTGGACAAAGACACGGAAGGACTGCTTCTTGTCACAAACGACGGAGAGCTGGCTCATCGTCTGCTTTCCCCGAAAAAACATGTGGATAAATGCTATTTTACGAGAGTGACCGGGCAGATCCATGAAGAAGATATCCACAGATTCAAGGAAGGGTTGGACATCGGAGATGAAAAGAAGACTCTTCCGGCGGACCTTGAGATCCTCTCGTCGGGAGAGATTTCCGAAGCGAAAGTCACGATCTGCGAAGGACGTTACCACCAGGTCAAACGGATGTTTGAGGCGATCGGCTGCAAAGTGATCTATCTGAAACGACTTTCCATGGGAAGCCTTAAGCTGGATCCGGCTCTGGAAAAAGGAGCGTTCCGCAAACTGACCGAAGAAGAGATTGCGGCACTTTTACAGCCGCCAAGAAAGGAAAAAGAATGAGCACAGATTTTTTGCCTGTTTCCAGAAAAGATATGGAAGAGAGAGGGATCGAGCAGCTGGATTTTGTCTATGTGATCGGAGATGCCTATGTGGACCATCCGTCGTTCGGACATGCCATCATCAGTCGGCTTCTGGAGGCACATGGCTTCCGGGTGGGGATCATTTCACAGCCCGACTGGAAGGATGAAAAGAGTATTTCCATTTTAGGGAAGCCGCGTCTTGGATTTCTGGTGTCGGCCGGAAACATGGATTCCATGGTCAACCATTATACGGTTTCCAGGAAAAGAAGACAGAAAGATGCTTACACACCGGGCGGTGTGATGGGAAAACGCCCGGACAATGCTACGATCGTCTACTGCAACCTGATCCGCCGCACCTACAAGCATACCCCGATCATCATTGGCGGGATCGAGGCGAGTCTTCGCAGACTCGCCCACTATGATTACTGGTCGGACAGCCTGAAACGCTCCATTTTGCTGGATTCGGGGGCAGATCTGATCTCTTATGGGATGGGAGAACACAGCATCATAGAGATTGCGGAAGCACTGGATGCGGGAATCCATGTACGCGATATCACGTTTATTGCGGGAACCGTTTACAAAACAAGGATGCTGGATGAAGCCGTCGATACGATCGTGCTGCCGTCCTATGAAAAATTAAAAGAAGACAAACTCTGGTATGCCAGAAGTTTTTATACACAGTACTGTAATACCGACGCATTTGCCGGAAAGCGGCTTGCGGAGCCTTACGGAGAGCATCTTTATATTGTGCAGAATCCGTCAGCAAAACCACTTACGCAGATGGAAATGGATGATGTCTATGCATTGCCTTATAAAAGAACCTGGCATCCGTCCTACGATGCCAGGGGCGGCGTTCCGGCAATCTCGGAAGTCAAATTCAGCCTGGTCAGCAACCGCGGCTGTTTTGGCGGATGCAGTTTCTGTGCACTGACGTTCCATCAGGGACGGATCATCCAGACGAGAGGGCATGAGTCCATTATCGAAGAAGCGAAACAGATGACGGAAGATAAGGATTTCAAAGGCTATATCCACGATGTCGGCGGACCGACCGCCAACTTTCGCCATCCGGCATGCGAAAAACAGCTGAAAAAGGGCGTGTGTCCGAACAAACAATGTCTGTTTCCAAAACCGTGCCAGAATATGCGGGCAGACCACAAAGATTATCTGATCCTGCTGCGTAAACTGCGGAAGATCCCGAAAGTCAAGAAAGTGTTTATCCGTTCCGGTATCCGCTTTGATTATCTGATGGCAGATAAGGATGAGAGCTTCTTCCGGGAACTGGTCAAATACCATATCAGTGGACAGCTCAAAGTGGCTCCGGAACATGTGGCGGACAAAGTGCTCGCAAAGATGGGCAAACCGGAGCATGCTGTTTATCAGAAATTTGTTAAAAAATATGAACAGCTCAACAGACAGGAGGGTATGAACCAGTTTCTGGTGCCGTATCTGATGTCCTCTCACCCGGGCTGTTCCCTGACAGAAGCTGTGGAACTGGCAGAATATCTCCGTGATCTTGGCTATATGCCGGAGCAGGTGCAGGACTTTTATCCGACACCGTCCACGATCTCGACCTGTATGTACTATACCGGTGTCGATCCGCGGACGATGGAGCCGGTCTACGTTCCGAAAAATCCGCATGAGAAAGCGATGCAGAGAGCTCTGATCCAGTACCGCAATCCGGCCAATTATGAGCTGGTCAAAGAGGCACTGTTAAAGGCACACCGCAGCGACCTGATCGGATTTGACGCCAAATGTCTGATCCGCCCGCGTCCGGATAAAAATCGTCAAAATTATCAGGGCACGGATAAAAATCGCCGGGGACAAGATGACAGAAACATGGGTGGCAAAAACGCAGGCAGAAAAAATACAGGAAACAGCAGCAATCAAAATGGACGAAATACTGCAAAAGAGCGTCCGACAGGCAAAAAGAAGACAATCCGCAACACGCATAACAGAAAGAAGAAGTGATATGTCAGAAAGAAAAAAGATTGCCATTGTAACGGGAGCCTCTTCCGGTATGGGAAGAGCATTTGTACAGCAGATCATGGACAAGTACCGCAGACTCGATGAAATCTGGGTGATTGCAAGGCATCTGCAAAAAGAGATGTGGCAGGAATGTTTTGGGACAAAGATCGTGCTTCTGCCGCTGGATCTTTTGCAGGAAGCACAGCAGAAGCGGTTAAGATGCAGGCTCTTTGCGGAGGATGTCCGGGTCAAGATTTTGGTAAATGCCGCCGGAATGGGACGGATCGGAACATTTGAAGAGATCACACTTCCGGAGCATCAGCAGACGACGAGGCTGAACGACGAAGCACTGATGACCGTCACGTATCTGTGCCTTCCTTATATGGAGAAAGGCAGCCATATCATTCAGATGGCATCGGCATCGGCGTTTGTGCCGCAGCCGGGATTTGCCGTCTATGCAGCATCAAAAGCTTATGTGCTGAGCTTTTCCAGAGCACTGCGAAGCGAAGTGCGAAAAAAAGGTATCACCGTGACCTGTGTGTGCCCGGGACCGGTGGACACGGCTTTTTTTGAAGGAGCCGAGAAATACCATAAAATGCCGCTGTTTAAGAAAAAATCTATGGCAGATCCAAAGCCTGTCGTGGAAAAGGCCGTTTATGATGCGGCCTGCGGGCGGGCATTGTCCATTTACGGATGGTCGATGAAAGCGTTGTTTCTTGCGTGCAAGATTTTGCCGCATCGTCTGATTATTGACCTGACTGCCATATTTTTTAAACCATAACGCAACCGGCAGCCAGACTCTGTGAAAGGACCGACTGTGAATCGGAAACAACTGGAGGAAATCATGAAGAGAGACAAAGGAGAATTTGGGTATATCAAATCCCAGAAAATCAAACGCGGACTGATCACGCTGGTGATGTTCGCAATCCCGATCATCATTTTTCTGACCGGGCTTTTTATCACAAAGACAAGGCTGAATATGTTTACCTTTGTGGCGATCATGGGGTGTATCCCGGCAGCCAGAGCAGCAACCGGGTTTATCATGATGCTGATGCAAAAACCGGCATCGGAAGCATTAAAAGAAAAGATCGAGCAGGTAAACGAAAATGTACGGATCTTATATGATATGACCTTTACTGCTTATCAGAAAACAGTTCCGGTCGATGCAGTTGCCGTGAGCGGGACGCAGGTGATCGGTTATGTGAGCAGTGAAAAAGCGGATCTTTCGTTTGGAGAAGAACACATCCGGGAGATTTTAAAGAACAATAAATGTAAATCGGTCGGTGTGAAACTGTTCCGAGAGGAAAAACGTTTTCTGGATCAGTTAAAGCAGATGAACCAGAAACAGAGTGAACATGAGACGACGGGCAGCCGGAAGGCAGAATATATCTGCGACGTGCTGCGTGCGATCGTACTTTAACAAAATCAGGCAGCAAAGAGGATTGCGAATATCCGCCTGACAACAGTAAAATACCGGGAAAGGAAAAGCAATGAGAGAACTTGTGATCTCAAAGTACGAGGCAGGGCAGCGTTTTGATAAATTTCTCGCAAAATATATGGAACTGGCACCGAAAAGCTTTTTCTATAAGATGATGCGAAAGAAAAACATCACGCTGAACGGTAAAAAAGCAGCAGGAAATGAAAAACTGGAAGAGGGAGATACAGTGAAACTGTTTCTCTCCGAAGAGACGATCGAAGGATTCCGGGAAAAGAAAAAAAGAGCCGTACATACCGGGGCAAAGCTGGATATTCTCTATGAAGATGAGCAGGTCATGCTGATCAACAAGCCGGCAGGGATGCTCTCGCAGAAGGCGGAAAAAGGCGATATTTCCATGGTGGAGCATCTGATTTCCCATCTTCTGGATACCGGCGAAGTGACCGAAGAAATGTTAAAAACATTCCGGCCGTCCCTGTGCAACCGTCTGGACCGCAATACGAGCGGAATCGTGGCAGCGGGCAAGACGCTGCAGGGTTTGCAGATACTCTCCGGGCTTTTCAAAGAACGTACCCTGCACAAATATTACCTTTGTATTGTAAAAGGCGTGATCAAAGAAGAACAGGATGTCAGAGGATGGCTTCTGAAAAACGAAAAGACCAACCAGGTCAGAATTTTCAAAAACGAGACAAAGGATGCTAGACCAATCCACACAAAATATCGTCCGCTTGCAGACAATGGGCAGGAGACGCTTCTGGAGATCGAGCTTCTGACAGGACGCACGCATCAGATCCGTGCCCATTTGTCCTATATGGGACATCCGATCTTCGGTGATCCGAAATAC
Organism: Hominisplanchenecus faecis; assembly: GCF_020687205.1. Classification (GTDB taxonomy): domain Bacteria; phylum Bacillota; class Clostridia; order Lachnospirales; family Lachnospiraceae; genus Hominisplanchenecus; species Hominisplanchenecus faecis. The sequence goes on along the minus strand of NZ_JAJEQE010000021.1, from coordinate 7,891 downwards.
GGAGACGCAGTGTTGAATAAAAAACTGACTTCCGGGTACGGACTTCACATGCAGCTTCTGCATGCCTGGCATCTGGTATTTCCAGAGCTTTCCGGTGATTTTGAAGGACTTTCCGGTAAAAGCATCTACGCTCCGGCACCGAAGCAGTTTGTGAGTATTGCACAGAAAAGAGGACTTGGAACATGGGAACATGGAATTCCAGAGGTTTAAGAGGGTCCGCACTTGAGGAACTGATCAACCGCACGAACGAACAGTATCGCGAGAAAGGGCTGGCACTGATCCAGAAGATCCCGACTCCGATCACGCCGATCAAGATCGACAAAGAAAAGCGTCATATCACGCTGGCGTATTTTGATCAGAAAAGTACGGTCGATTATATCGGGGCAGTGCAGGGGATCCCGGTCTGCTTTGATGCAAAAGAATGTGCGTCAGATACCTTTGCTCTCCAGAATATCCATCCGCATCAGGTCGCTTTTATGCAGGATTTTGAAAAACAGGGCGGGATCGCCTTTCTGCTGATCTATTATACCGGAAGAAATCTGATCTTATATCTTCCGTTCAGGGATATGATACGCTTCTGGGAACGGGCACAGAATGGAGGACGCAAAAGTTTCCGTTTTGAAGAAGTAGATCTTTCCTATCAGATTGAAGCCGGACACGGCGTATTTGTACCGTATCTGGAAGCGATTCAAAAAGATTTGGATGCCAGGGATTGACAGAAATCAGAATTGAGCATATAATAACATCTGATTTTGCATGATAATTAGGTAACACGTTAATACAATAAAGTGAAACAGATGGAGAATTTGAAGGATCTAATGCATGATTTTATACGGTAATGCCGATATTTACATGACGGGATTATTGCATATTCTCACAAAGAGCAAGGGCAGAGGAGAATGGAGGAACCTATGGAACAGAGACTGCTGCACACACCGGAGGGCGTGCGTGATATTTACAGCGGAGAGTACGCCAGAAAGAAAGCACTTTTACAGAAACTGCACAGAGTCGTAGAGGGTTACGGTTACTGTGATATTGAGACACCGACCTTTGAATATTTTGATGTATTCAGCAGAGAGATCGGAACGACTCCGTCCAAAGATCTGTATAAATTTTTTGACCGCGAGGGAAACACCCTTGTACTTCGCCCAGATATGACACCGGCGATCGCCAGAGCCTATGCAAAATATTTTTCCAATGAGGAACTGGGTGTCCGACTTTCTTACATGGGAAATACGTTTGTAAACAACTCAAGCCTTCAGGGACATTTAAAAGAAATGACACAGCTCGGTGCGGAGCTGATCGGGGACGGCAGCGTGGAAGCCGATGCCGAGATCACGGCAATGATCGTAGAGATGCTGCTGGCAGCCGGACTTACCGAATTTCAGGTGAGCATCGGACATGTAGAGTTCTTCCAGAGCCTGCTTGCAGAGGCCGGTGTTGACAAAGCTACCGAGCAGGAACTTCGCAGACTGATCACCAACAAAAACAATTTCGGTGTCGAGACACTGCTCGAAGAGCGGAACATGAATGAAAAGCTGACGAACCTGTTCAAACGCCTTCCGCAGATGTTCGGAAACATCGAAGTGCTCGATCAGGCAGAGAGTATGACGGATAATACACAGGCTCTGGCGGCGATCGCCCGCCTGCGTAAACTGTATGAGATCATCCGCAAATATGGATATGAGAAATATATTTCCTTTGACCTTGGTATGCTTGGAAGCTACGGTTATTATACCGGCGTACTGTTTCGTGCCTACACGTTCGGAACGGGAGATGCCGTTGTAAAAGGAGGTCGCTATGATCAGCTGATGGGATACTTTGGAAAGCCGGCAGCATCGATCGGATTTGTCGTGCAGGCAGATGAGCTTTTAAATGCACTTTCCAGACAGAAGATTGCGGTTCCGGTCGAAGAAGGACCGACGCTGGTTCTCTATGACAGTTTCGTCCGTGATCAGGCGATCGAAGCATCCATTCAGATCCGCAGGGACGGAGGAAAGGCAGCTCTGATGAGAAGAATAGAAGGTTATCCGCTTTCTTTCTACAGCGCCTATGCGAAACGCAATGCACTGGAAAAGGTTGTTTATTTTGCAGCGGACGGAAACGTACAGACAGTGAAACCGCAGGAGGAAAAAGAATGAGATATCTGACATTTGCACTGGGAAAAGGACGGCTCGCAAAGAAAACACTGGAGCTGTTTGAGAAAATTGGGATCACCTGCGAGGAGATGAAGGACAAAGATTCCAGAAAACTGATCTTTGTCAATGAAGAGCTGAAACTGCGTTTCTTTCTTGCAAAAGGACCGGATGTGCCGACTTATGTCGAATACGGTGCGGCTGATATCGGTATCGTAGGCGAAGATACCATCCTGGAAGAACAGCGGAAACTGTATGAAGTTTTGGATCTTGGATTCGGAAAATGCCGGATGTGCGTCTGCGGACCACAGTCTGCGGCAGAACTTCTGAAACATCATGAGCAGATCCGCGTGGCAACCAAGTATCCGCATATTGCAAAAGACTATTTTTATAATAAAAAACACCAGACAGTAGAAATCGTCAAACTGAACGGTTCTATCGAGCTGGCACCGATCGTCGGACTTTCCGATGTGATCGTCGATATTGTGGAGACCGGTTCCACACTTCGCGAAAACGGTCTGGTCGTACTCGAAGAAATATGCCCGTTATCTGCCAGAGTGGTAGTCAACCAGGTGAGCATGCGTATGGAAAATGAAAGAATTACAAAGATTTTGACAGATCTGAAATCTGTGATCAAACAGGAGGCATAAAAGAATGCGTACAATAGCACTTACAGAGGAAACCAGAAAAAACGTGCTTGAGAATCTGCTGAAACGCAGCCCGAGCAGCTATGGAGAATTCGAGGATGCTGTGGCAGAGATCGTTGAGAATGTACGAAACAACAAAGATGCGGCAGTGTTTGAATATACGAAAAGATTTGACGGTGCCGATATCAACGCCGGAAACATCAAAGTGACAAAAGAAGAGATTGACGAAGCTTACGAACAGGTTGATCCGTCTCTTCTGGATGTTATCCGAAAAGCACTGGTCAACATTCGTGAATATCACGAAAAACAGAAAAAATACAGCTGGTTTGACAGCAAACCGGACGGAACCATGCTTGGACAGAAAGTCATGCCGCTTGCAAAAGTCGGTGTCTATGTTCCGGGTGGAAAAGCAGTTTATCCTTCTTCTGTTCTGATGAATGTTGTACCGGCAAAAGTGGCAGGTGTGGAGAAGATCATCATGACGACCCCTTGCGGAAAGGACGGAAAAGTGTATCCGTCCACACTTGTTGCCGCTATGGAGGCAGGAGCCGATGAGATCTACAAAGTGGGTGGTGCCCAGGCGATTGCAGCTCTGGCATTCGGAACCGAGAGTATACCAAAAGTAGACAAGATCGTAGGTCCTGGAAACATCTATGTGGCACTTGCCAAAAAAGCTGTTTACGGACATGTCAGCATTGATTCCATCGCCGGACCGAGCGAGATCCTGGTACTGGCAGATGAGACAGCCAATCCGCATTATGTGGCAGCCGATCTGCTCTCTCAGGCAGAACACGACGAGATGGCTTCTGCGATCCTGGTAACGACAAGCCGTGACTTTGCAGATAAAGTTTCCAAAGAGATCGAAGGCTATTTAAAAACTCTCTCAAGAAGCGAGATCATCCGCAAATCACTGGACAATTATGGCTACGCACTGATTGCAGAGACGATGGACGAGGCGATTGAGACTGCAAACGAGATCGCATCTGAGCATCTGGAGATCGTGACGGCCAACCCGTTTGAAGTAATGATGAAGATCCGCAACGCCGGAGCCATCTTTATCGGAGAATACAGCAGCGAACCGCTGGGCGATTATTTTGCCGGACCAAACCACGTACTGCCGACCAACGGAACTGCAAAATTCTTCTCCCCGCTTGGCGTAGATGACTTTATCAAACGTTCCAGCATCATCTATTATTCAAGAGAGGCACTCAAAGATATCCACAAAGATATCATCCAGTTTGCCGAGGCAGAAAAACTGACGGCACATGCAAATTCGATCCGTGTCCGTTTTGAAGAGGAAGATGCCAATGAGTAGGACAGCCACCATCACCCGGACAACAAAAGAAACGGATATCGCAATGACGCTTTCCCTTGACGGAAGCGGAAAATCCAAGATCAGTACCGGCATCGGATTTTTTGATCATATGCTGGACGGATTTACCAGACATGGGCTGTTTGATATGAAACTTTCCGTAAAAGGAGATCTCTATGTGGACTCCCACCACACGATCGAAGATACCGGGATCGTGCTCGGCAATGCGATCCGCGAGGCAGTCGGTGACAAAAAAGGCATAAAACGCTACGGACATTTCATTCTTCCGATGGATGAGTGCCTGGTCGTGTGTGCCGTCGATCTGTGCGGAAGACCGTATTTATCCTTTGATGATGTATTTACCGTACCGAAATGCGGGGATATGGACACCGAAATGGTACGTGAATTTTTCTATGCTGTTTCCTATGCGGCAGCAATGAATCTGCATATAAAAGTCTTGACACCCGGAAATAATCATCATATGATGGAAGCAATGTTCAAAGCATTTGCGAAAGCACTGGACATGGCGGTTGGAATGGATAGCCGCATTACAGATGTGCTTTCGACGAAAGGAAGTTTATAATGCAGAAGAAAATTGTGGTACATATGTATCTGAAAAACGGGAAAGCAGTGACCGGATTTGACGGAAAAGAACTGCTTGAAGATGGCGATGTGATGAGTATTGCCCAGCATTACAGCAACAACGGGGCAGATGAGCTTCTGATCTTTGATCTGTCGGATGACGATGCAGATCACGAGCAGTCTCTCAATCTGATCCGCCAGATCAGCCGGGTGATCGATATCCCGATGAGTGGTGGCGGCCATATTAAAAATCTGGAAGATGTGAAAAAGCTTCTCTACGCAGGATGCCAGCAGGTTTTCTTAAATTATGCCAAAGCAGCTAATATCGACCTGACAGAAGAAGTATCCAAACGTTTCGGAAAAGAAAAAATCGCGATCTGTACAGACAGTTTTGCACAGCTGCAGGCAAACAAGGCGAGGGTAAATGAATATACCTCCCGTGTGATCCTGCTCTGCGATGAAGTGGATGTGCGTACAACTGCCCGCCTTGTAGAAGTGCCGGTACTTCCGGTTTCCACACGTGCAGACCGTCACGGCCTGCTGAAGCTTCTGATGCTCGACAATATCTGCGGTGTCTGCGGAGATACATTCTCTGATCTGAATGAAGATCTGATGGCAGCCAAGCTGGAAGCGAAAAAGCATGGCGTTGAGATCAATACGTTCGAGAGCAAGATGAGCTGGAATGAGCTGAAACTGAACTCCGACGGCATGATCCCGGTTGTTGTGCAGGACTACAAAAATCTGGAAGTGCTGATGGTCGCTTATATGAACCGTGAAGCTTTTGAAAAGACTGTGGAGTCCGGAAAGATGACCTACTGGAGCAGGAGCCGCAACGAACTGTGGCAGAAAGGTGCGACCTCCGGACATGTCCAGTATGTCAAACAGCTTTCCATCGACTGCGACAACGATACCATCCTGGCAAAGGTGCAGCAGATCGGTGCCGCATGCCATACCGGGAACCGCAGCTGTTTCTACCGTGAGATCTTAAAGAAAGATTACCATGAGACCAATCCGGCGATCGTTTTCGACCATCTCTATAAGCTGATCGAGGATCGCAAACAGCATCCGAAAGAAGGATCTTACACCAACTACCTGCTTGAACAGGGCATTGACAAGATCCTCAAAAAAGTCGGAGAAGAAGCGACGGAGATCATCATTGCAGCGAAAAACCCGAATCCGGAGGAGATCAAGTACGAGATTTCCGATTTTCTGTACCATGTGATGGTACTGATGTCTGAACGCGGTGTGACTTGGGATGATATCACCAGAGAGCTTGCAAACCGCTAAGGGTATGATTTTGATATAACCGAATAAAACCCCGCCTTTTTGCATAGCGTATAGCAGAAAGGCGGGATTTTTATGCATACAGGCTTAAGTGAAGAGCAGAGACGGCAGATCGAAAAGATGCGGCGGCAGAGCGGCCGTATGCCGGTTTACCGGAAAACGGCAGAAAAAGTGAATGATTTTTCAGAAAAAACAGAAGAACTTTCACAGAACGGGAGTTCTTTTTTTACACGCCTTCTGGCGGCAATGCTGCTGCTGGCACTGTTTTTGCAGTTTCATTTGAGCGGCAGTTCGATCTTTGGATATAACAGCCGGGAGGCAGTCACGGCGGTCAGTCAGAGCATAGACTTGCAGAAAGTGGCAGATTCTGTTAGAATAAAATAATATGTGGGTCAGAACGTCATGGATTTCAGACTCGCGAAACAGGAGAAAGCATAAATAAATACAGGTAATATAAGCATCAGGAGGAACCACATGGGGAATAAACAAAGGGGAAAAATGAAAAAAAGACTGCTTGTGGCAGCACTTGCGGCATGCATGGCATTTCCGGCAAGTCTTTCGGCACAGGCAGCAGGCACGGTACACGGCAAAAAGGTCGGCTGGATACAGGAAAAAGGGCAGACGTACTACTGTGATCCATCTACTCTGCAGAATGTACGCGGCAAATGGCAGCTGATCGGCAAAAATTACTATTATTTTGACCAGCTGGGCAGATTGATCCGCAACAAATGGGTTGGAAATTATCACGTCGGCGACAACGGAGCCCTGGAAAAAAACAAGTGGATCGGCAAATATTTTGTCGGTGAAAACGGAAAGTGGATCAAGAAATTCAAGGGCGGCTGGTATAAGATCAACAAAAAGTGGTATTATTATACAAAAGAAGGCGTAAAGAAAACCGGCTGGTTAAAGTACAAAGGCAATAAGTACTATCTGGATAAAAACGGTGTGCGTCTGACCAAGTGGCAGAAGATCAAGAATACCACCTACTATTTTACGAAAAAAGGTAAACAGCGGAGTACTTCCTGGAAAAAGAAAGGCGGCTGGTATTACCCGACCAGCACGACCGGCTCGGTGTACAAAGGCGAGCGTATGAACACAGGAAGCCGCCTGACAGCAACCAAGATCGAGTACCGCACTTCCACGCTCAAAGTCATCCTTCGCAAACACAGAGCGTACAGCACCTGCTACTGGACTGCGGATATTAAGATCAACAATCCAAACCAGATGTTTTCAGCATTTTCCTATGGGACGTATGGCGGAACAAGAGAGACGACTTCGCATGCGGTAAAACGCACCAAATCAATCATCGGCATCAATGCCAGTGCTTTTTCCTATTCGGACGGCAGACCTTGTTTTGATGCAGTGAAGATCCAGAAAGGCAAGATCTACAACCGTGCAGGCGGTACAAGCTATTCCAACTGTGCCGTTCTCTGGGACGGAACCATGTTTACGCCGGAAGTACATCTTTCCGCCGAAGATCTGGTGGAAATGGGCGTAAAAGACAGCTACAATTTCGGACCGCCGCTGATCGAAAACGGCAAAAAAGTTACATACAATATGGCAAATTCTGCAAACGACTGGTCACTGATGTTCTATAAAGATCCAAGAAGTGCCGTCGGTATGGTAGAGAAAGGCCATTACATTCTACTCGTTGCAGACGGAAGAGGGATCGGCGGTTCCCTCGGACTTACCAGAACCGAGATGCAGAATATTTTCAAAAGCTACGGCTGTACCTACGCCTACAATATGGACGGCGGCGGATCAGCAACCCTTGCTTACCGCGGAACGGTGCTGAACCATCCATCCGACGGAGCAGAGCGGGCATGTGGAGATTTCCTGCTGTTCAAAGAATAAGAGGTAAAGAACAGCTGAATAAAACTTATAAAAGTATATAAACAACTGTTGAATTTTGCAGGTTATTAGTATAGAAT
>NZ_JAJEQE010000020.1 GCF_020687205.1 Hominisplanchenecus faecis | reverse complement strand
CCCCGATATGAGCATAAAAGTGGAGCGTAAGCTTCACGATATGCGAATATTGGATAGAATTGTGGGAGTACGAAGTATGGAACAATTCGTATGGCATCTTTTGACCCCAACATCATTCTATAACCATTATATAAAATTAAAAAAGCATTGTACACTAGCCAAACGGCCAGTTTTACAATGCTTAACTGAGTTTTTTCAAAGTTTTCTGTTTTTACATCGAAATCCATCCCAGTACATTTGCAATGGAGCTGAGAAGGATAATGATAACGCAGGCGGATGCCAGATATTTCAGGAAGAAATGATATAATTTCTTGCGTTTAAAATCAGATGACTGTTCAATCTCCGCATCCATTCTTTTAAATCCGACGACTTTCAGGATCAGAATGCAGGTAGCAAGTGCTGCGATCGGCATCATGACCGAGTTGGTCAGGAAGTCAAAGAAATCCAAAAACTGCATACCAAGGATCTTCACAGAGTCCCAGATACCATATCCAAAAGAGGATGCCGTTCCGATCACCAGCATCACGACAACCATCAGCAGACAGCATTTTCCACGGCTCCAGTGAAGCTCATCGTTCAGGGTGGAAACGCTGGTCTCAAGAAGTGAGATTGCACTGGTCAGTGCCGCAAACAGAAACATCAGGAAGAATGCGATGCCGACAATCGTGCCAACTCCCATACTCGCAAATACTTTCGGCAGGGTGATGAACGTCAGTGCCGGTCCTGCCTGGAGCGTTTCCATATCTCCGCCGGAGAATGCAAACACTGCCGGAATGATCATCAGACCGGCCAGAAGTGCGACACCGGTGTCAAAAATCTCAACCTGCGTGGTGCTTTTTTCGATGTCTACATCTTTCCCGATATAAGATCCATACGTATACAGGATACCCATCGCGATCGACAGGGAATAAAACATCTGTCCCATCGCCGCAACGACCGTCATCCAGGAAAAGTTCTCCAGATTCGGGATCAGGAAATATTTGATGCCTTCCACGGCTCCCGGTCTTGTGATGGAATAAACAGCCACACAGGCTGCCAACAGGATCAGAAGCGGCATCATAACCTTTGAAACACGTTCTACTCCATTTTTTACACCTGCAAGAATGACAATAAATACCAGTGCCGCAAAGATCAGAAACCATATTTCTACTTCCATAGAAGAGGTGATAAAACTGTTGAAATAGCCGTCCTGTGCAACAAGGTTTGCATTGCCCCTGATATACTCAAACAGATATTTCAGAACCCAGCCGCCGATCACACTGTAATAAGGAACGATCATCATCGGGATGACTGCGTTGATCCAGCCTCCCAAGTGAAACGGCAGGCTCTTTCCGAATTTGTGGAAAGCTCCAACCGGGCTTTTTTTCGTCATACGTCCCAGTGCTGTTTCGGATACGATCATAACATATCCAAAAGTGACCATTAAAATCAGATAGACAAGCAGAAACATACCTCCGCCATATTTTGCCGCAAGATACGGAAATCGCCAGATGTTTCCAAGTCCAACCGCAGAGCCGGCAACTGCCAGCACATAACCGATGCGACCGGAAAATTTTCCCCGTGCGTGCAAGAGATTTTCTGCATGTTTTTTATTTGTGCACATAAAAAGAATCCCCCTGTGGTAAAAAATCCCTTACAGCAGAAACTGCCCGCCGCAAGGGATTTTATTATTTAAAACTTACAAAATGATTGTTTTCAAGAATCTGAAAATACTTTACGATTCGTGGATAAAGGGGTTCTGCCGCTTCACCAAACCGCTCTTTTTCCAGAGCAGCCAGATCCATGACGGTTCTCTCTCCATCGATAAAAGGCCAAAGATAACTTCCATGTACATCCAGATGTATCTTTGTGACTTCCGGGCGGTTAAATACTTTCTGTGCGATCCCGTTAAAAAAACCTTCATTTTTTACTTCCAGTATCACGCGATCCCTGAAGTCTTTGTGCCACTTCAGGCCTTCGGCTTTTACCGGAATCAGATCCAGATAATTTATCTGTTGTTCCTGTTTCTTTTTTTTCATGCTTTTTTCTTTTTCTTAAGAGAGAAGTAAAGCAGGGATGCAATCATCAGCACCATAAGAATGACACCACCGATGTTGCCAAAGTTTACACTCTCTCCGATGCTTGTGTTGATACCAAATACTGCGAAAATTGCCAGCAGGATACCTACCAGACCTTCTCCGGCGATCATACCTGCACAGTACAGTGTTCCGTCTGTGGCCTGCTGTTCTTTTGTCTTTTCATCGACGTTTTTACGTCCATCCATTACCATACGTACAACGCCACCGATCATGATGGTTGCGTTCAGGTAGATTGGCAGATACAGACCGATTGCGAACGGCATTACCGGGATACGAAGGATCTCAAGTCCCAGTGCCAGGAATACACCTACAAATACAAGATTCCATGGCAGGTTTCCTCCCATGATACCTTCTACGATCATCTTCATCAGAGTTGCCTGAGGAGCCGGTACTTCTGCTCCGCCGTAACCCCATGCTGCATTCAGCAGATAAAGAACACCACCGATAGCCAGACCGGATGCAAGAACACCGATCAGCTCACCGATCTGCTGTTTTTTCGGTGTGGCACCCAGCAGATAACCGGTCTTCAGATCCTGCGAAGTATCGCCTGCGATTGCTGCAATGATACAGATAACAGAACCGATTGCGATTGCTGCTGTCATACCGTCGATACCTGTCTTGCCGCTTCCTTTGATTGCCATAGTAGCGATCAGCAGAGTAGCGATTGCCATACCGGATACCGGGTTGTTAGAGCTTCCTACCAGACCTACCATACGGGAGGATACTGTTGCAAAGAAGAATCCGAAGATTACGATCAGTGCTGCTCCAAGCAGAGTTACCGGGATAGCCGGTACTGCCCAGATGATAACAACCATAGCAACGATTCCGACCAGTATGAACTGCATCGGCAGATCCTGTGCGGTACGTGCGGTACTTGTATTTTTTCCGCCTTTTACGCTCTTCATGGAGTCGCTGAATGTTCTTACGATCAGTGGCAGTGATTTAATCAGGGAGATGATACCGCCTGTTGCGATGGCACCTGCACCGATATATTTTACATAAGTACTCCAGATTGCCGCTGCACCGCCGCCTGCATAAAGCTGAGCGATTGTTGTGCCTGCTTTTGCCGGATACAGCCAGGTATCAGGTCCGAACAGACAGATCAGCGGAATGATAACCAGCCATCCGAATACAGAACCAACAAACATGTAAGATGCGATCTTTGGTCCTACAATATAACCAACACCAAGCAGGGCCGGGTATACTTCCATACCGATCTCACCTTTGAAAGATTTAAAAGCTGCTGATACGTCTGCCGGGATCACCTTCAGACCATCAACGATAAATTTAAATACTGCTGCAAGTCCCATACCGGAGAATACCGTAGAAGCGTTTGCTCCGCCTTCTTCGCCGGCCAGAAGTACGTCTGCACATGCAGTTCCTTCCGGGTAAAGCAGTGTCTGGTGTTCTTTCACGATCAGGGCATTACGAAGCGGTACCATGAAAAGTACACCTAAAACACCACCGCAAAGTGCGATCAGTGTGATCTCGACAAGGCTCGGCATAGAGCAAAGACCCTCTTCTGCCCAGAGGAACAGTGCCGGCATCGTAAAGATCGCTCCTGCTGCAAGTGACTCACCGGCTGAACCGATGGTCTGTACCATGTTACTTTCAAGGATGGAATTCTTACGCATGATAATGCGAATAACACCCATAGATATAACTGCTGCCGGAATAGAAGCAGAAACAGTCATACCAACTCGGAGTCCAAGATATGCATTGGCTGCTCCGAAAATTACTGCGAGCAAAACACCCATAATAATGGAAGTCACAGTAAGCTCCGGCATGACTCTGTCTGCCGGAATGTACGGTTTGAATTCGTCTTTCTTATTCATTTCCTTTTCCTTTCATACTTTTTCTTTTAACGATCCGAAAACCTTCGTATATCCGCCCTCTTCCATCTCCGGATCATTATCACCTAAAATAATCCTTATGAATTGCTCCGCTTTCCCTCAGCTTCTGCAATTCCGTATCATCATAGAACTACATTGTACCTAAAATCCGACTAAATTGCAAGAATATAATACATTTTTCTACTTTTTTCCTGTTTTCAGACCTGTCTTTTTGTGCACTTTTTGAGATGCCAGGGTCAAAAGATCAAAATGTCGTTCTTGCTTGCAAGATAAGACATTTGAACTTGGGACCCGCTAAACATGAGGAAGTAGCTATTTACGCAGTAAATATGCGAATTCCGAATGTTTATAGAATTGCGAGAGTTACTTGTAACGGAGCAATTCGCAGGCATCTTAATGCCAGGGTCAAAAGTCTGAAATCGCACTATGAGCCGGACGGAATCCGCACAATTTTCTGTTCCCCTTCCATCTCTGTCATCACAAGCACCGGCATATGGCGTTTACGAAGTGCATGGATCAGCGGATACACCGCAAAAAGATCTCCCTGCACATAGACTGCTTCCGGTTTGGATTTCAGAATCTTTTTCACCTGATCTTTGATCTGTGCTTTCCATTCCTGCTTTTCAAGTGTGGATTTACCGTAAATGCCGTCCCACTCCATCGGCGGAAGATCCGGCAGCTCCATGTGCACGATTCTGGCACCGGAAAACTGCGGAAGTTTGAAAAGCAATGCATCGGCTGCCTCATCTGTGCCAAGATTTACGATCACAACCTGCTCATGGAACTGCTGCTGACTGATCTTGCATGCCTTTATGGCATCTTCGAGCGTACTTGTCGTCATAAGAAATCCGCCCTTATGACAGAATTCTGCACCGGAAAGACCGCTCTCTTCTTTTAATTCTTCTTTTTCAAGACCAAGCCAGCTTTCCGGAAAACTGCATTTATAATTCAGGGAGTATTCTCGCTTCTGAGGCTGAATACAGTAGCCGCCGCGATTGGATGGAAAGATCACGAATGCAATGTCTGTCTCGGAAAGATATTTCTGGCACGGAACATAATCCGGCAGCACCAGAATCTGCTTTTCATCCGCCGGCTTTTTGCCGGAAGCGATCTCTTCCTGATGCTGTTTTAAAATTTCTTCTACACGTTTGTCGGCACGCTCATTGCCCCGATAACGCTCCAGTTTGTTATCGAGGATCATGCCGGCCACACCGACCGCCTTAAAGAACGCCGCATCGTTTCCGCCCTGTGCATCCCATGGCGGATTGAAATTGCCGATCAGGGTGGCAAGTTCATTTTTTTCGCCGGTGTTGTCATTGTTGTCCAGTGGCTGCACAAAAGCCTCGTCAAATTTTTCTGCCAGTTCTTCTCCTAAAATCTCAGCACCCAACTCTTCCCATAAAAGTCCGAAAGCTGCATACGGCACACCATTTTCACGGATTCTGCTATCCCTCTGATGATGGTCGTATTTCCCTCTTCCGATGTCAAAAACAATCCCTTTAAAATCCTCCGGCACCTGACTGCCGCGGTGGATCGTGATCTCCGGATTGACAGACAGCAGAAGTGCAGACGAAAATACATCGTCCGCATGAAACTTTCCGCTGTGGGTAAATGCCTGTGCATCTTTTTCTTTAATTTGCTCCATTAACTGTGTCATGAAATTTCACCTTTCCGATCAACATATCGTCGTTTGCATTTTTCAGAACCGGGATGATCACACCGCATTCACTTCCGATCGATTCCAGTTTATTTGGCGGTGCACAGAAGATAACCTGAAAGTCCTGGTTTTTGAAGAAATCAAGCATCAGTTTGATATTGTGGTCACTCATTTTTTCGAACGGCTCATCAATAAAGATCAGTCTTACGGAATTGACTCGCACATTGTAGAGCATGGAGAGTGCCGCCGACAAAATCAGCGTATATGGGATCTGCGTTCCGGCACCGGAATTGTATCCTACCTGTTTGGATAATTTTCCGTCTTTTACTTCCTCGTTGTTGATGATGATCTCGTAGCTCATATAATTGCGGTAATCTGCAAATTTCTGGATCTCCGCCAGATCATTTTTTTCAATGATGCGGTTAATAATATCTTTGATCTCCCGCTCCCGTCTCTCTACTTCGTCATCCTCATAACCCATCAGCTTTGTAAGGGCGATCTGACCGTCCGCCAGATTTCCGGTCTGCTGAAGATACTCTGCATAACGCAGAATTTTGGCATAGTCGGAATTGTCATTCAAAAATTTCACATCAAACTGATAGCATGTCGCGAATTTCAGCTTGCGAAGCTCTTTGTTGATCTGTGCGATGTCTTTTCTTGCAGCCCTTGCCGTCTCGTAAATATTCAGAACAAATTCTCTTTTGAAAATGCTTTCATAACGCATGGTCTGCTCTTTTAATTTCTGCTGCAGATTCTGAAGGTCATCGATCCAGATCTTTCCGCGTCTCTGGTGATAGCTTTTTTCGTACTCAAGACCGATCGGCAGACGTTCTTCTTCCTGCTTGCGGTTGTTGTACGCCTGCTGCTGTCCGTTGATATTTGCCGCAAAACTGCTGACACGTTTTTCCATCTGCTCTTTCTCGGAAAGCTGCATGATGCCGCCTTTTTTATCTTCTCCGGCAAGATAGCGGTCGTATTCTGTGATCGCCTGCTCTGCTGCAGAACGATTGAGCTTTTGTTCTTCTTCCAGATGTTTCTGCTCTTCCGCTTCTTTCGCCTGATACATCACGCTGTCTTTCTTTTTCTGTTCGATTTCCGCTTCCAGTCGGTAACGCTTTTTGCTCTCTTCATCTTTCTCCCGTGTTTTATTGCGAAGCTGTTTTTCCAGATCGGTCACACGCTGCGAAAGTGCCATAAATTCTGCATTGTTTTTCTGGGCTTCCAGAAGTTCACGATAACGCACCTTTTCTGCTTCCAGCTCTGCATTTAAATGCTCACATTCTCTGTTGGCTTCCAGATTGTAATCTTTGAAATAATCCAGACTACTCTGCAGAAAGACATCCTGATTCTGCATCGTATGTCTGCTGCTCAAAATCTCTTTTTCCCGTTTTTCCAGCTGATCCAGTTTTTTCGCAGCTCTTTTGCGGTTCAGCTCGATCGCCGCCCCGCCAAGGCAGTAGCTCTTGATCTTTTTCGTGTTGATGTAAGTAACTGCCATATTTCTGCCGAGTTTTCCTTCTTTTGACATGGCATTGTCGTATTTTGCAACCTCGTCCAGCTCGACTGCATGGATCGCTCCCAGCCAAAACTGGAAATACTTTGCTGCTGTCTCATTCTGAATCTGAAGATAATGATAGACCGAATCTTCCTCACATTTGATCTTGCGTTCAGCCAGACGCTTTGTATTGACCAGCTCCACATAACGATGTCCGGAGCGGTCCATAACCTGATTGGCAACATCAAAGGCCTGTGGCGAGACCAGGATCGCATAGCGGTGCACACCAAGAAAAGCTTCGATCGCATCACGCCATGCTTCGTCTTTCAGTTCCGATACATATTCACACGCCATGCGGGCTTCTTCATCGATGCCCTGTTTTTTCAGTTCTTTGTTGATCTCCCGGATCAGCTGCGTCTGTTCCTGCACATGCGAATAATCCGCTTTGTTGCGATCGCAGTTTTCGATGATCTTGCTCTGCTCGCTGCGTTCCAGCTGCACTTCTTTGAGCTCGCGATCCAGATAAGCTCTGCTCCGCACAATACTGTCACGTTTTTTACGGATTTCCGCCCGCAGTGCATCAATGGCTTCCTGCTTTTCAGAATTGGAAAGATCCACTGCCGTCAGTTTTTCAAGTGTTTCAAAATAAGAAACCTCGCATTCCATTTTTTTCAGTTCTTCTGCCACATGCAGCAGACGTTTCCGGAACTGCTCCAACTCTTCCCTTTCACTCTTCCGCTTCTCCAGCTGTTTCTCGAAAGCAGTGATCTGCTGTCTGGAATTGTCGATTGCTTTGGAAACATTCAGTTCCCGCAGTGCGGCTTTTGCTTCCATGTAATAACGGTCAAGTGCATCGATCTCCGTGCTCAGTTCTTTGATTGTTTTGATCTGTGCTTCTACTTCAATGCTGTTTTTGCGGATCATTTCTTCTGCCATACAGCGTTTTTCTTTCCAGGAAAGCATATTTCGATATTTTAATTTAATATCATCCACTTTCAGCTGCATGACACGCTCATCGTATTCTGCATAATCCTTCAGGATCGCATCCAGATCACCGATCTCTTCTTCGATCAGCTCCAAACGGCTGTTGATCTGCTCAATATTTTTCTTGGCATCTTTTAATTTTTCAAAATTGACATCGTGTTCTTCCAGAACCGATTCCCGGATAAATTCCTGGATCTTTGCCGCCGGATTGTATGCCATGATATTTCGAAGTTTTCTCTGATAACGAAACACTTCCTGATACGGAAGCTTCAGTCCGACCATCTGCATAAACAATGCCACTCCATCCTGTTTCTTGCGGAGTTTGACATTGTAACGTTTCTGAAATCCGGACGCATCGTACGGCTTTAAGGCAGAACCGTCTTCATAGACATAGGAAATATCCGACAGACGTTTGTCTTCCATCGCATACCAGTACGTGCCGCGGATATCCGTCACGGCTGTCTCGATGATCACGCCGAGCACAAAGGATTTTTCGTTGATCTGGTCATAATATTCCAGTGCGATATGGCTGTACACAACCGGGATCTTCTCTGCCGGTCTTGCATACACGCCGGCACTTGCATCAACCAGACAGCGTGTATACGAGATCAGATTTCGCTTGCCCACGCCTGTATTATATCCGCTTGTCGCCTTATTAAACTGCGTATCACCGGTGTAGGCATATTTGATGGCATCGAGGATCGTCGATTTTCCGCACTCATTTTCTCCGGAGATCAGGGTGAGATTTTCTGCAACCGGAACGACCGTGTTGGTAAATCCATACCAGTTGATCAGCTGTACATTGCGTAAAACTATTTTACTCATCGCTCTCCTCACTTTCTGCCTCTTCCAGGTCTGCCATGTCCGCTGCCTCGAAATCTTCCTGTTCCACAAATTCTGCCATCACCTGTTTCAACTGTCCGATATCCATACAGAACTGCAAAGAAGGATAGAGACGCACAGCCCCGTCCTCTTTTGTGATATCGTCACTGTAATCGATCAGGCAGAACCTGCGGAAGGTCGCATATGCTTTTTTGAACTCGACCGGTGTCAGTTCTATATCATAAAGTCTGCATTTGTCGATAATCTCACCGACCGTCACATAGACTGCCTCTTCATATCCCATCCGCTCCAGAAATAAAAGCCACAATACCAGCAGCAGCTTCATATGTCTCTGGTCAAAATGATAGAGATTGAGGCGTTTCAGTCCAACCGTTTCTTTATCATCATCATTTGGCTGCAGCATCGCCACACCCATCTGTTCTTCCACAACCACTTTGTAGCCGATCACTGCCAGATACTGGTTCATGTCGTAGCGGTTAGATTCGGAAGCCACAAACTGATAGAGCTTTTCTTCTTTGTCTTTTACAAGAAATGTCGTATCCAGAAGCCGCCGCACACAGCGTTTGAACAGATACGCATCCTCGTCGCTCATATTGCTTATAAAACTTAAATCCTGCATATAAATTTACCTCATTGTATTTGTAAAGCGGACATTCACAATCCGCTTCTCTGCGTTCAAAAAGATGCCCTGTAAATATTTTCGTACCCTGTGATCCACAATTCTGACATCTTTATTTTCTCGAGATCACCACATTGCTGATATCGGCAATCTTCGTGCTCACTTTTTCGTTCTTGATACGGACTTCGTATGGAAATTCTGCATTTTTCGCATAAAGCATCGCCGCTGCGATCATCAGTGCCTCTTCTTTTGTCTGCACACCCTTTTCTTTCAGCTCCATGCTCACATCCAATCCAAGTGCCTCATCCAGATATGCTCCGACACGGGCCGGAGCATATCGGTTCGGTGCACTGCGGAACAGATTCTCCGTCCGTTTCTGCATCTCTTCTTCCGACATCGCATTGGTGTTTAATGCGATATTCTGACCTTCGTTGCGGATACGCCGATTCTGCTCGAATGATTTGTAACCAACGTATTTCTGGTTGATAACACGAGTGCATTTCTCCACTTTTTCCATCGCCGCATCCTGCTCTTCTTTTGAAATCCTGGAAACACGGTCCAGGAAATCGCCGAGAAGATTCTCCAGTCTGACACGGCTGCTCGCCATCTGCATGATCCTCGTATTTGCCAGATTATAATAACTGTTGATGCGAGTATCAATCAGTTCCATATTTTCTTCGTATTCCACACTCAGGAAATACTGGAGTTCCGCCATGTAACGATCCACACGGGAAATTGCCTGCTCTTTCGGGCAACGCAGACGTTTTCCACATTCTTCGACCATTTTCTCATACATATCCCCATAACGCAGATCCTCGATCCGGTCACGGATGAAAGAAAGCTGGGTCGGGATCAGTCCGTTGTTTTTTACGAAGAAATATTCACTGAAAAACCGGTCCAACATTTCATTTTTCATAATGAACTGCCCGAAACTGTTCATGTCCTGAAATTCGATGACTGTTTTCATGATATCCGATATACTGTCTTTTAAATCAGCCAGCTCATTACGAAGCTCGGTTTCATTTTCCATCATCGGCACCAGAATGTTTGAATACGGTCGTTCTTTTCGCACCGAGCCTTCTTCCGATGCGGATTTCATGATCTCATACATTGAGAGAATGCGGTTTGACATCGTACCTTCATTTTTCTTTTCAGTCAGTTTATCCAGAAAATCAATCACTCTTCGGCAATCCGTCGAAAGATTTACAACATATTCTCCGCTGCGTCCGATCTGCCGTGGCTTGATCCATCCACATTCACGGAAAATGGCCAGAATCTCAGCCGCCTGAAGCTGCACCGCCTCATTCTCATCATCCGCTTCTTCGATCAGTCGCTGAATCTCTTCGTTTTTCAGATACAGTGTGATACTGTCCTTTGCATCCGACTCGTAGAGAACCGGAAGTTCCTTCGAACGGTCGATCAAAATCCGGATACAGTCATAATAAATCCTGCGGTATTTGAACGTAAGCGGTTTAAAAAACGACTCGTTCTTTATGTAATCAAAAAAATTCATAGTTTATTTATCTCCTAAGCTGCTACGGCATTTGCATTGATCTGGTCGATCACTTTCCGAATTCCCATCCATACGTTCAGATCCGTAAAAATGTCCACGACACTTCCCTGATCCGTAAATGGTGCCTCCTGAAGTACCGACAGATCTTTCATCATGCCATTTTGCACAATGTATTCCACGATCTGATTTACGAAATAAATCTGCCTGCTGTCCAGGCTGTTTTCATCCAGATATTCTGAAAATGCTTCTTTTGCAGCGTTCATATCCAAGCCGACAATTTCACGGACAAATTCTCCGAGCGGCTTCTGCCCGTACTCCGTCTCATACTCTTCTTTTGTCCCCAGTTCTCCCCAGAGGATCTCTTCCAGAAGCTGTACATCCGCCGCTGTCAGCGGCTGATTATTCTTCAGCCTGGCAATCGCCTCATTATCCTGATGCCTGCGGACATAATATTCTGCTTTCGCTTTATAATTTTTCAGGTCATCATTTTCCAGCTCCGACTCTTTCCATTCCATCGCCAGAAGTTCATCCGCAAAATCGGTATCATACCGCTTTCCTTCTTTTTCTTTGATATATTTGATCAGTTCCCGCAGATTTTCACGGATATGTTCAAATTCATCCACACCGGCCGTCTCCAGATAATCCGTGTGCAGGATCTGATTCAGCAGTTTTTCCTGTGCTTTGATCTGCGGAATATTGGCAACACCTGCCACCGCACGCACCTTTTTCAGAAGATCCTTTCTCGCTTTTCCATATTTATTTCCCATCAGATAAGCAAGCTCAATCCCATAAAGCAGTGCGTCAAAACGAACGGCGGACGCCTCTTCCTGATCCGGCATGATCAGCGGTGCAACCTCCTCCTGAACGGTCAACGTATCCTCGTAACGGATATTCTGATAATTCTCCGGATTGGAATAATATTCCACATATTTCAAATGCTGACGCACCGCAAAATTATCCCGGCTCAGTTCCTGTACTTTTCCCTGCATACTCTCAACCAGGTTTTTGCGATAGGCGATCAGTCTTTCTGTCTGATATTGTAAATCCTGCAATTTATACGAAATCTGAAATTTCAGGTTAAAAATCGCACTCTGCAAAGGCAGCCGGACTGCTGTCTCTTTTCCCTTCTGCATCCGGAAAAACTCGAAATTCCCACAAAAATCAAAAATATAGAATTTCTGCTTATCCTCACCATCCAAAAGTCCCGGACAGAGCCTCGTTCCACGCCCGATCATCTGCCAGAATTTTGCCTTGCTCATTACCTTTTTAAAAAAGACCAGATTTAAAATTTCCGGCACGTCGATTCCCGTATCCAGCATATCAACGGAAATGGCGATCTGCGGCAGTTTATCCGGCTCCGAAAACTGATCGATCAGGCTCTGGGAATGGCTGATACGATTATCGATCACTTTTGCATAACCCGGCAGATGTGAATATTCTTTATTGAACACCTCAAATATTTTTTCCGCATGAGCATGATTTTTCGCAAAAATAATCGTCTTGCCGAGCTTTTCTCCGTAGTCTGTATGGATTCCATGTCTCATCAGAATGTCCAGCACCTGTCTGATCGTATCGTCATTGAAAATCCAGGTATTTAGTGCTGAGGACTGGATCCGCTCCACAACCTGTCCGTTTTCATCCACAAAGGTGTTCTCGTATGCTTCTTTATCTTCGTCCGAAAGCTCATCGTACGCAATGCCCTCTTCCAGAAATTTCATCTTTGTTTCCACCGAAAGGAAATCCACCAGATAACCGTCTTTTACCGCCTGTGCCAGCTCATAACCGTAAGTCGGCACGCCCTTCTCCAGCTCAAAAATGCTGTAGGTATTTTTATCGATCTCATCTTTCGGCGTCGCAGTAAGACCAACAAGCGGTGCATCAAAATATGTGAAAATGTCTTTGTATTTATTGTAGATCGAACGATGTGCCTCGTCACAGATCACAAGGTCAAAATGGCCGCTCGTAAATAATTTTCCGTCTTCGTCCCGTGTGGCATCAATGCAGTTGATCATCGTCTGATAAGTTGAAAAAATACAGTGTGCATGCAGATTGCTTTTCTCCTCACACAGATTTGCCACCGAAAGATCCGGCAGCATATTGACAAAGCTTCTTTTTGCCTGTGTGACAAGGGAAGTGCGGTCTGCAAGAAACAAAATATTTTTCACCCAGCCGTTTTGCAGAAGCACATCACAAAGTGCGATCACCGTCCTTGTCTTTCCCGATCCAGTCGCCATGACAAGCAGTGCTTTTCTTCTGTTCTTTTTATCAAAGCTTTCGCATACTGCCTTGATCGCCTCTTCCTGATAATACCTTCCGGCGATTTTTTTATCAATTCGGACACTGCCAAGATCGCCCCGCATGGTTTTTAAATTAAACCATTTTTCCAGATCTCTCCTGGAATAAATGCAGGAAACCTGCCGTTCCGGATACTGTCCGTCCACAATCCTCGTCTCAAATCCGTTCGTAAGGAAAATGACCGGTCTGCGTCCATACTGCCGCTCCAGAGAATCCGCATATAACTCTGCCTGCTGCCGTCCGCTCGCCACATCTGCACAGGTCTTTTTCGCCTCGATCACCGCCAGCGGCCGGTGTGCATCGTCATAAAGCACATAATCCGCAAAACCGCTGCCTGATTTATTTGGCATGCCATAGACTTCGACTTCATTCAGCCAGTTCTTTCCTTCCATCCATCCGGCATCAATCAGCATCGTATCGATATATTGTTTGCGGGTTGCATACTCCGACAACTCCAGCGGCTTCGGAACATACGTCTGCTTCTGCTCCTCACGCCTGGAAGTCAGTTCTGCCTTCAATGCTTTATTTTCTGCGATCAAAGCCTCCAGATCAATATCCGGAAAGGCTGTCTCCGCTGCCAGGATCTCCTGATTCTGCTCCGGAAGACCTGCATCAAACTGCCCCTCCTGATAATCATCCGCATAACAATAAGCTACAAAATCCAGAAATATATAAAGATTCTCAAGGCACAGCTTCGCCTGATCCAGCGTCAGCTTTCTTCCCGTATGTGCCACCTGATTTGCCACCCTGCGAATAAAATCCATTCTCCGCAAAATGTCTGCATCCACAATTCCTTTAAACTCTTCCGTATTCAGCAGGCTGACCAGCTTGTCCTGATATGGCATCACCAGCATATCGTCAACCGAATACATCCATTTGACGGCAAATTCCATCGCCCGCCGGCAGTTCATCACACTCGCCTCCGGGTCGATCATCAGGATCTTTTCCGCTGCCACCGCAACATCCGCAAAGGCTGCAAACTGCGGAATATCCTTCAGGAAATCAAAGTTCGTCACGCCGCCACCCCCTCTTGTTGTATTTTCGTGAAATGTCTTCTGATATTTTAACACGAAGTGGTTTTTCTCACAAGAAAGTTATGAAAGGAATCCGACAAATCCCGTAAATCCAGCCTGAAAACACATATTTCACAAAAAACGACAGGTTCCGTTCCTGTTCACAAAAAAAACATTGTACAGATGGCAGATTCCTATTACAATGGTATTTAACTTAAGAGCTTACCATTTTGAAAATACATACGCTAAAGGAGGAACGCTTATGATTTTATGCTGCAAACACTGCGGAAATTGCAGAGAAAGCAATCATCTTGCAGAAAACTGCGATTATTGTGGAAATGAAATGGTTCAACTGTTATCCGACGAAGAGTTAAGCCATATTGATCCTAAAGAATTACCTCAGATCATCGAAGCGATGCGTGCAGGTTATCAATACAGCAATCCGGATTATGACGAAAAATTGTGGGACAGTCGTGCAAAAAAAGAAGAAATACAACGGGCAGAAAACGAAAAACAGGATCTGGATTATCGTGAAAAAACCCACATGGTAACAACCGGATTTCAGTTTGAAGGTTATGAAATCGTATCTTACCTGGGGATTGTCGCCGGCGAAGTAGTTCTTGGCACCGGATTTCTCTCAGAATTTACTTCTTCATTTGCTGATTTCTTTGGCGTGCAATCCGGGATGTTCGAGGAAAAACTTGAGATGGCAAGGCACGCTGCCATGGATAAACTGATCAAAAAATCAGCTGCATTGGGTGGAAATGCAGTCATTGGCATTGACATTGACTACAATATGTTTTCCAATAATGTAATCGGAGTCATTGCAAACGGGACATCTGTTGTAATCAGAAAGATCAGGTGAATTACCGCTAATTACCGGTAAAGCGGACATTCGCAATCCGCTTCGCTACTTGCTCATGAACGCAGTCGCTTCGCGACCTGTCAGCGAGAGCTTTCAACTCCCACTGACATAAGCATCCCCCTCACCCACCGCTTAGTGCTCTGCACATTTGAAATGGGGGAATGCTTCTCTGCGTTCAAGATACTGCTGATAATTTGACACAAAAGTCGTTTTGTGCTATGATACAGACAGTTCATATTTAAATACAAAAGGTGCTACCATGACGGTTCGCCTGATGTTTATTAGGTTAAAAATAACCGCTTAGTTTGCAGACTGGGGCGGTTATTTTTTTGTCTTTTCCGCCATTTACAAGAAATATAGCCTGATTTTTTGTGAATATTCAGCCAGAAGTCCGTGTTTTAGTCCATTATATATTAACAAACTTTTTATTATTTTAATTTATCGACTTGTTGGACAAAGTTTTCAAATTTATTTTGAACATCTAAATCAGGATTCATAACTTTAACTGTTCTTACTTTTTGAATTCCAAATGCTGCCTGTGAAGTAGAATTTTTAGCTTCAGCAAACTGTCTTTCCACAAAATCTGATTCAAAAGAATACTTTAAAAAATATGGGCTAACTAATTCTCTATTAGGTTGAACTAAGACAATATTTGCAGAAAGAGTGTAATCATCACGAGCAGGAATAAATACCGGATTACCTATGGTTCCAATCTTTCCAATTACAAAATCTCCCTCATGTAGAGTATACCTATTCAAATGTTCTTCTAAAACTTTAGGGCTAACTTTACGAGCTCCTTCAAAATCAATTTTCCCTGTTTTATAATCACAATCTTTTATACTCACGTAAGGAACACCATCTTCTTCTACTGGCGGTGTTCTATGGCTCGGTTGTGGATCAACTGAATTAGCTACTTCACCTACTTGATGAATTGGGTACTTAGCAGTTCCATTAAGCGGGTTTCCAAACATCTCTGCAAATCGGGATTTGTGGAGAGATTTCCTGAACTTTCCTTATTTTACAGGCTTTTCAGCCCATTAAATAGTGAAATGATATGTATTTTCCCTTATTTTTGCCCTTATGCGGAATCCGCAAGGGAAATAAGGGAAATTTTTAGTTAAGCATTGCTCGCTACTTTATCAAGAAGTCTTGCGGAATCCCGTTTTGCTTTTCTTGTTGAGTGAGCGTAAATATTCATTGTGGTACTGACATCAGAGTGTCCTAACAGTTCCTGTACATCTTTCGGTGCAGCTCCATTGGAAAGCAGATTGCTGGTATAAGTGTGACGCAACTGGTGAAAATGGAAATCTTCAAATCCTTCCAGCTTCTTTGCCACTGATCTGCATACAATGCTGAGTGTACTCGGCAGTTCCAAAGAGCCATCTGGTCGCAGGCAGACAAAGGAGATTTCTTTGTAATCTGTCGGGACTTCCTGTGTTCCGTCAAGATGATAGTATTCATAATATACCCTGTTTTTCACATGCACTTCTTTGTAGTAATTGCGGTGATATAATTCGCCATACTGCATCCGGTTTTTGAGCTGTTCTTTTCTGGCAGCTTTCAGTATTTCAGTCAGCGTATCTCCAAAATCAACAATCCTTACTTTTTTCCGTTTCGTTGGTCCGATAATATTTTTGTGTTTCATGCCGTCGTAGCGGATACTGCGTTTTATGGTCAGGCATTGTTCCTCAAGGTTAATGTCCTGCCATGTAAGACCACAGGTTTCCCCGATACGGAGCCCGGCATAATACGCAATTTGAATCGGAAGAATAGCAGGTGGATTTTTCTTTTCCAGATATTGGATAAGCCGTTCATAATCCTCATGTGAAATCGGCTGTGTACCTTCTTCCACTTCATCATCGGAAAAGAGGTCAACTTCCTCTGCCTGCTTTTTCAGCTTAATATACTGCATCGGATTGAAACTGATTAACTGTTTTGGAAATACTGCAAAACGGAATGACTGCTGTAACACTGCGGAAAAAGAATGGATATAATCTTTGCTGTATCCCTTTTTTACTTTCCCGTCTGGAAACTCACCACCGAATGTAAGCAGATCAAGAAATGCCTGTAAATGTTCGGCAGTAACTGTTTTCAGTTTGCGGTCTGCAATCGGGTGTTTTTTGATACATCGGATTGCACCAAGATAATTTTCCACTGTACCGTTGCTGAGTGTCCCAGTTTTCAGTTCTTCTTCTGCCCACATATCCAGAAGTTCCCCTACGGTAAGATTATCTGCCTTTGCAACAAACTTCTTATCTTCGTAGTCTTCCAGTGCCTTGCGGAGAAGCTTTTCCGTCTCACTTTTACTTTCGGTTCCGGCGTATTCTTTCTGAACCATTTTACCGCTTGCATCTTCTACATAGAAACGATAGTACCATTTTTTTCCTTTTTTTCTAACAGATCCTTTTGCCATAATCGTATGTCTCCTTTCGATATCAGACAATCGGAACTGCTGAAATGCTTCTTGCGTGTAGGCATCTTATGGACAAGTCCATAAGCCAATTCGCCGCTCGTCAAATCTGTAAACAGCTTGACTCGCTTGCGCTCATTGTATCATAACTCCGATTATCTTACTATACCGATTCAGAATCGTCATACATAACTTCGGATAAAAGATTTGCAAGCCTTTGTTCTGCCGCTTCCGGTTTCTTTGAATAGAGCCTTACAACATCTGCCATACCATTAAATGCGTTGACAGTATGTGTGATCTCCCTGAGAAACATAATCTCATTATATTCATCTTTCGATTCAAATCCCATTACTTTGGCAATGTCCGCATCTTTGGTACTGCCTTTGTAATTTTTACAGGCGAACTGAAACGAATCCAGAAACAGTTCATATTGCTTTAACATTAACAGCAGTAAGTCTTTAGAAAAAGCGTCTTCTGTTTTATTGAGGTCAAGAGGAAACTGTTTGAGAATGTCGCCCATCGCATCACGAATCTGCAATTCTTTCTTATCCGTAATATCAGTTTCATATTCATCGGTTTCCCCTTTGAGCCATTCAATCGATACATGAAGTGCTTCCGAAAGACCTTCCAGTACCATCTTTTTGGTATTGTCAATCGAACCATTCTCATAACGCAGGATTGTGGAAGCGGTAACTCCCATCTTCTCTGCGACATAAGGCTGTGTCAGATTTAATTCGAGACGGCGCTGTTTTGCCCTGCTGCCGATCAGCTTGCGTAGTTCTTTATCTTTCATGCTGATGTGCCTCCTTTTTCGGTATGTCATTACTATACCACGCAACAAAATACATTGCAATATGCAATTAATGGAAAAAGAATAAAATTTCATAATGCTTGACAAAGCAATATAAACACGCTATACTGACAGCACAAATGAAATTGCATAATGCAATTTAAAAGGAGGTGGTCATATGACACAAAGAAAGATTGCCTTATCTATTGAAGAAGCTGCTGATTATACGGGAATCGGCAGGAACACCCTGAGAAAACTGGTGGAATGGAAGAAACTTCCGGTATTAAAGGTCGGGAGAAAAGTCCTGATCAAAACGGATATGCTGGAACTTTTTATGGAAGCCAACGAGGGCAGAGACTTGAGGGATAAGGGAAATGTGAAAGCAGTCACAAGAAACGGTTCAACTTAAAAAAGCGGTTCCCGAAGAAACCGCCAAAGGTTCTATCAGACCGGAGTCATGATATACCTACACGCAAACAGATTATACCATGTACTTCGTCTGACAGACAACAGGAAACTTATGTTTGGAAGAAAAAGAAAGGACGATGATATTTATGGCAAGATCAACAAAGAGTTATGAGGAGCGTATGCTCCAGTTGGAAAAGAAAGAACAGGAAAGCCTTGAGAAAGCAAAACAGTATGCAGCACAGAAACGGGAACTGAAGAAACGTCAGAAAGATGTGGAAACCAAAAAGCGGACACACAGGCTCTGCCAGATTGGTGGTGCGGTGGAATCGGTGCTGGGTTCTGCGATTGAGGAAGATGATATCCCAAAGCTGATCGGCTTCTTAAAAAGGCAGGAAGCAAATGGGAGATTCTTCTCAAAGGCAATGCAGAAAGAGCCAGTTGCGAATACGGAGGAAGTGTAATGCCGGAGGGAGTGGATTTTTCATTCCCTTCATTGCTTTTTCATGAAGGGCGCACTTATGGACAACCAGAGGTCGTCCGTATAAGTTTGCCACAGGTGGCAACCGGTCTGCGCTTACGCTTGCCGGGCTCGTTCCGTCGGCGGGCATTTCATGCAGACCTGCTCATGCCGCAGGAGGCACTCTTCGCCAGAGGGGCGCATTCCATGCAGGCTGTTATTCACAGGGCACTCTTACGCAGAGGGCGTTCCGGCAGATACCATTTTCTTTTTGGGAAAACGTTACCTGCCGGAAATCAAAGCCGGATACGGCAGAAAGGGGGAAACGGATCATGGCGATTTTTCATTATACAGTAAAGATTGTTGGACGCAGCAAAGGGAAATCCATCATATCAGCATCTGCCTATCTCAATGGTGATGTGATGAAAAATGAAGAAACCGGCAGAATCAGCTACTACACTTCCAAAAGAGAAGTTGTTTATACCAGCCTATTGATGTGTGAAAATGCACCACAGGAATGGCTGAATGTACCTGCTGAAAATATCAGACGGTTCCAGAAATCTGTCCGATATAAAAGGGCAGATAACAAAGAAGCCGCACTGAAAAAATTTAAACTTACTTTTCAGAAGCAGCGTTTATGGAATGAAGTTTTGAGGATAGAAAAAAGTGCAGATGCACAACTCGGCAGGTCATTTGAGTTCTCACTTCCGAAAGAATGGAACAGACAGGAACAGATTGATTATACAACCGAATATATTCAAAAGACCTTTGTAAATAAGGGAATGTGTGCGGACTGGAGTATCCACGATAAAGGAGATGGAAATCCCCATGTGCATTTACTTGTGACGATGCGACCATTCAATCCAGACCACTCATGGGGGAACAAAGAAATCAAGGATTGGGAGTTTGTCAGAGATGAAAATGGAAATATTGTGGTGGATGAATCCCATCCGGACTGGTGGCAGGATAAAAAGGACCCTGACCGTCATGGAATCCGAATCCCGGTATTGGACGAAAACGGTAATCAGAAAGTCGGTGCAAGGAACCGTAAACAGTGGAAACGTGTATTAACCGATGCTACCGGATGGAACAGTCCGAAAAATTGTGAACTGTGGCGGAGTGAATGGGCGAATGTCTGTAATTCACATTTGAAAACGGAAAATCACATTGACCACCGTTCTTATGCAAGGCAGGGGAAATTAGAGATACCGACGATCCATGAGGGCGCGGATGCCAGAAAAATTGATGAGAAATTTCAAAATGGGCAGACACAATCAGCGTCATGGAAAGTGGTAGAAAATCAGATCATAAAAAGACAAAATGCACTGCTGGATAAAATACAGATTTCTTTCGGAAAGGTATCCGGTGCATTGACACAATGGAAGGAGCGATTGGATGACATTAGAAGAAAGCCGGGAAGTCATTCCCATGATGGAGACAATGATAAACCAGATCGAGGAACAGCAGAATTTTATGGCAGCGATGGTACAGGAATTGCAGGAACGGGATCGACAGCTCCTGTCTTTTCAGGAGCAGAACCAGAGTTTAAAAAGCTTAAACAGCGAATTATCCAGGCTGCTAAATCTTTTGCCAGATACAGAAGAACTGCTCTCACAGATCGAGCAACAGAAAACCAGAATCGAACAGTTGGAAAACGAGAATCAGCAATGGCAGGAATTAACGCAGAAGCTGAACAACGAGAACAGCTTATTGCAGAAACAGAACAGCGAATTGCTGACCTTAAACAGCAGATAGAGAAAGCGAGGGAGATCGATGAGCGAATGCAGAAACTTAGAGAACGTCGGGCAGGTGGAAGAACTTCTGCTGATGACCGAACAGATGCAGGACGAACTGGATCAGAAAGACCAGACAATCCAGGAACTAAACAGGCAGCTAAGCGAATCGCTGACCTTGAACGAGAAATTGAACAGCGAAAACAGAGCCGAGAATATCGAAGCATTGCGGACAAGATTAAGGCAAACAGAGGAACGATTGACCAGCGAGACAGACAGCAGGAAAAGAGCCGACGCAGAAGCCGTGGCATGGAAATTTAAGTATGAAAAAGCAGAGCAGGAAAAACTTTATGCACAGACACACCAAAAGACGGTAGAGGTAGCTGTTGAGAAAAAAGTGCCTTATGAGAAATGTGAAAAATGTGACCGTACTGCTTACCGGAAAGCAAAAGAAAAATGCGATAGCCGTAAAAGCCAGTTAGAAAAGAAATATAAAAATATGACGATTGGTTATGAAAGTATCTTGTTTCTACTGGCATGGTACAGCATAACAACAACACTGTTTACTGCGATTCTTTCGCCGGTTTTCCTTAACGACTGTATCGTCTTTTTCGGTGCGTTAGGAAAAGGAATGGGAAGTTTATTTCGGGAGTTTGTGACAGGTGCAGACTCTTTCGGACAGTTAAGCAGTGGAATACCTAACAGTATTCTTTCCGGGATTGTGTACTGGCTGATTGCCGGTACTGTCATGGCAATTTTATTCGTAATAACCGGGTGGCTGATAATCGGGATTGGTTATCAGGTAGGAAAAATCTACCGGAAATATTGTTGGGATATCATCAGTATCGTGGTAGCGATAACGAGTACAGCTGTTGTAATTTACTTTGGAGAATGGATTAAAAACGCTAATCCGATAAATCTTATTGTATTGCTATTACTGTCGCATATTATTTATATTGGAATCAGATGTTATGTGAAAGACTGGATGGAAGAACGAGGATATTATTAAAAGAGGACAGGGAAATTTCATAATCTTCCTGTCCTTAGTAAGGGACTATTGATTGTTTATATAAAGAAAAAGTATATAAATAAATCTTGACAATTAGTACGAACTCGGACTATACTATAAAAGTCCGGATTCGTACTAATTTAAGGAGAAAAAAGATGAGAAAAGATAATAATATGATAATACAGTTGCAACGATATTATGCTTTATGGAAAGAATGTACAGCAATGTATGAGGAATGGTCAAAGGATCAGGGACTGTCTTCAAATGGAGTTTTTGCTTTGTATTCATTTTATGAAAGTAATGGAAGATGCACGCAGAAAATGATAAGTGAAAAATGGAATATACCTAAGCAAACGGTAAATACGATACTAAAAGATTTTCAGAAAAAAGGATACATCAATATGGTATCTGATGATTCAGACAAGAGAAATAAGCTGATATGCCTCACAGAATCAGGAATGGAATATACGAAAGATATCATAGAAAAACTGCACTCAAAAGAAATATATGTAATCGAAAAAATGGGATTAGAGAATATAGAAAGTCTTAATGATAATACAGAGCTGTTTATCAGACTTTTCAAGGAAGGAGATTGTAAGAAAAATGAATCATAAATCATTATTTTTTAAATATGTTATTCCATCTATTATAGCATTTGCATTATCAGGAATATATGCGATAGTGGATGGATATTTTGTAGGCAATACCATAGGAGATGCTGGAATTTCGGCTATTAATATTGCATATCCGATTGTGGCTTTGATTCAGGCTCTTGGAACAGGAATTGGTATGGGAGGAGCTGTTTATTACTCAATTAATGCAGCAGAAAAGAAAGGAAAACGGGCAGAAGAATTTATTGCTACAAGCTGGTGGCTTCTTGTAATAGTAAGTGTTATCAATACCATAATTATTTACTCCTTTTCGTCTAAAATTTTAGGATTGCTTGGAGCAGATGGAATTATATTAACAAATGCGACAGATTATATCAAAATTATAGCACTTGGAGCAATATTGCAGATTCTTGGAACTGGAATGATGCCATTCATTAGAAATTATGGAAACTCTTTCTGGTCAATGTTTGCGATGGTTGGTGGATTCATAACCAATATTGTTCTGGATTTTATCTTTGTATGGATATATGAAATGGGCATGAAAGGTGCAGCCACAGCTACAATAGCCGGACAGGGTGTGACTGCAGCAATTGCAATCATATACGCATTATATAATAAAAAGTTTTATGTGTATGTATCCTTAAAAAATGTAAAAGAAATGTGTGGCGCTATATTCAGAGTAGGTCTTGCACCATTTGGGCTAGCATTGACTCCTAATATTTCATTGGTGTTTATAAACCGATTCTCCGCTTCTTATGGGGGAGAAAAAGCTATTGCAACTTATGCATGTGTATCCTATATTATCTGTATCATATATCTCATATTGCAGGGCGTAGGTGATGGAAGTCAACCTTTAATGAGCCGTTTTTATGGTGAGAAGGATCAAGAAAGCCTGAGAGGAGTTCAGAGAATGGCATACATTTTTGCAATAATTCTTGCTGTTTGTGGTGGAATTATCATGTATGTAAACAGAGCAAATATTGGAGGGGGTTTCGGAGCTTCTTATGAAGTAAGTATTGAGATTTCTAAAATTGTACCTATATTTTTAGTGTCATTACCATTTGTTGCGATTACCAGAATAGCGACAGCTGGATTTTATGCTACTGAAAAAAGTGGATTGTCATACATTCTTACATTCATTGAACCAGTATTGATGCTGATATTTATGCTTGTTTTACCACCTTTATTTGGTGGACAGATTATGATATGGTGGAGTACGGTATTGGCACGTGTTTTTTCAGCGATTCTGGCATTCATACTAATAAAATATTGCGAAAAGGGAGATTTGCAATATGGAATACAGAAAATTTAACAATCAGATAGTAGCAAGAATAATCTAGGTTTATCTATTGTATTTTTAAGGACAGCCTCATAGCAATAGGGCTGTCCTTTTAAAATTATGAAGCTAATTTTTAATAAATTCTAGTAGATTTTGATTGGAATAATCATAACTCTAATGAATCTTCAGCATCTACCCACATCTGTAAATTCCCATCAAGATATAACCTTGCATATTCTAATGGCTCATCGATTGCAAGCGATGTCAAAGCACAATCAGATCCAGGTGTGGTTCTTAAATTTTTTTCTGCTTCCCAACAATCAATACGGAGTATATAGCCCGTATTAGTATATACATCAATGCTGTTGCACTGTGGATTGTATTCTGCAAATATTGTTCTCATCGTATCCCATCTCCTTATCATTTAATCAATCAGTAGTAGCAAAAATTAAGAAGCATTTCAATCAGTTCACCATGTCACTTTTATTTTGTGTTATACTGTCTTATAGATTTTTCTTGCCCTTGTATTTGCCCTTATCAGAGTGCATAAACACTGATGGGACGATATAACACAAGGAAAATAATAAGGGAAAGCTCACCTGCGACAAATCCAGTGTTTTCAAGGGGGTGCGAAGAATTTAATAATAAAATATAACAGTTATTAAATTTCTTAAAACAGGTGAAATCTCAATCGGGATTTGACAAAGGTGTCCAGCTGTTCTAATTCTTGTTTCTTTTTTTCAATAATATTTTCTATTGATACAAGAATATCCGCTATTTTCCTTTGTTTTTCATATTCAGGCATAGTAAATTCGATTGTACTAAGTTCCCTAGCTGATAAATGTTTTACTGTGACAAATGATGTTTTATCTTCAATATTTTTCAATTTTTTCGACAACGCAAACCTTATGTATTCTTCATTTGTTTCTTTTTTTGCTGATATTTTACACACTCGCTGATTCAATAATGCATCTACACTTTTCCACCTGGCTATATTGAATTCTCCATCCATTCCAATTAGAAGATCTCCTTTATGCAAAAGATATTCTTTTGAATATTCTCCAGCATAAAATGTTTCTGAAAAACCTCTTTTTACATCTCGTATTCTAACTAATGGTGGATAAATTGGATTATCGGTAAATCTTTTAGAATCAAATGCATATCCATATTTTATATCGCATAAATCTAATAATCTCATTCCATTTTTCCTCACAAACCTGCATTATCTTGCAGTTTCATCTGCACTGCAAATATGAACAGCGAAAAATTTGCTCAGGCTATGAAGCGTCTATGGGATGTTTTTACATTGTTTTGATTAACCATTGCATACTGCATCGTGGTGTCGATTTGTTGATGTCCCAGCAGTTTCTGTACTTGCTCGATCGGCATCCCTTTATCTATGGCTCTTGTTGCCATAGTTCGGCGGAATTTATGCGGATGGATTCTCTCTAATTTCAATTCTCGTCCTAATTGTCTCAATCTTATTTCCACTCCACTGATTTTCAGGCGTTTATGCGGATCATTGAGCGTCACAAATAGTGCCGGATTATCGTCAGTCCGGCATTTTAAATAATTCTGTAAATGCAGTTTTGCTCTTGCATCAAAATATACCCTGCGTTCTTTATCACCTTTTCCATATACAATACATTCTCTTTCATTGAAATCAATATCTGCAATATCCAGATTTACCAGCTCACCGACTCTCATCCCTGTTGAAAAAAGTAAATCTATGATGGCAAGATCGCGTTTTTCTTTGCAATTATCACGCAAAATCTCAATACTCTCATCGGAAATCACTTCTTTTACCACTGTTTTCGTCTTGATTTTGTGAATACGTTTCACTGGACTTTTTAAAATGTGATCTTCTTCCTCCAGCCAAGAAAAGAAACTTGATAAATTGCGGCGAATATTGTCTATTGTCACCTTTCCACAATTATTGATTTTCTGATAATCAATCAAATATTGGCGAATATCCTCCGTTGCAATCTGACGCAGTGGTATTGTAATTCTTTTCAGCATATGCTCAATCGTTACACGATAATATTGAATTGTCCTGTCTGAACACCCCTCAATCTGTTTTGCCGTCAAAAACATTTCCAGATATTTCTCATTTGAAATCTCTTCCTGTACCTGTTTCGCCTCCATTAGGTGATAAATCAGCACTTTCTGAAGCTTTTTCATCTGCATTACATTTAAAAATTCCGCCATGTCGTTTAAAATATTATAAATCTGATTCTCCATTTTTCTGCACTCCTGTTTTTTGCAGAAAGTATAACAGATTTTTTCTAAAGAATCTTATTTTCCTCGTAACATTCGAAAAGATATGATGGATTTTCATAATAAACACTGCTGTTATAATCATCTATTTTCTCGCTCAGAAAAGAATTATAAACTCTAATCAGTGCGTCAATTACTTCTATCTTCTCTTTTTCTGAAACCTGCTTAATAAGGCGTTTATAGACTTTTCCGATGTCCCAGTGTGTAGGAATTGCATACTGACATTCTCCGACATTATCAAAATTTCCCTGTTTAATCTGGGCTTCTTTGATAAAATCTTCGCTTACCCGATCAATGTTATCACTATGGTAAATATCCGCCAGATCGTAAATCTTATCCAGACGCTTTTTTCCTAATGCATCAACGACATCTGCCCTGGTATTTTTCGTTTTTCTTGCAATATAATCAATCAACGCACAGGTAAAAAATAAATCATTATCCTTTCTGGCTTCTCTTCCATTCTCCATTATTTAACCACCTCAAATCCCCTGTATTCCAGACATTTCAGTGCTTCTTTAGAGCAAAAGTTTATCTGATGTGTCGGATATTTAAACTTTGCCAGCACCCAGAACTGCTCTCTCGTAATCGAGCCATCTATATAATCAGAAACATAGTTGTAAATCTGATCATCTGCCATCGCTCCGATTACAATATCATAGTCATGTATTTTTCCTGCCCGACAATTAATAATGAAATCCAACCATTCATCTGTCATTTCCCGGAAATCTTTGATTTTTAACGAAGAATCTAAACGCACATCATAAATAGAAACAATCTTAGTATCATAACGTTTTGCCCATCTCTGAGCCTGTTCTTTAATAATTGTGCAATAAAAACCTGTCCCAAAATCCTTTGTATTACGTCCCTTTCGGATTTCCGGATGTTCCACTGCCATATATCCACCATGATATACTGTCATTTTTGCCATTTCATCACCCTTTTCATCCAAAATACTTCTGCATCAGACTGTCAAATAATAACTGCGTCTCTTCTAAGGATTTTTGAATCTTAGATTTTAATTTGTCGACTTGTTCCAATACTCCTTCAAGTTTCTTCTGCTCAGAAATCGGTGGACAGATAACCTCTATGTTCTTCAAACGTTCCTTAGATATGTTTGACATAGATTTCGCTGATCCACCAGAGATACCTTGAATAGCCGGCCTAAACTCTCTATTATTGATTAATTGCCACAGGAATGTGGGCGTCATTCGCTCGTTTGTGACTAAGCGAAATATCAAATCTGGCATCATAAGTTTTTCTGGTGTTTCGAAAACATAGGCTGCCATTCCAACAAGATCAGGTGTATTCTTTCTTGTAAAAAGCAAATCTCCTCTATGTACTTCGACAGATTCCACAAACTGCTTCTCATCCAAGAGAGCTTTATTTTCATAGGGTCTGTAATCCCCATATGTTGCAGCACTTAACTTAAGAATTGCCGGAAATACGCCTTCTCGTGCATTACTATCACATGTAAAGCTTTTTCCATTATCAATTCTTTCCAGACATTCCGACAATTTTACAACTTCCCATCCTTTTGGATTCTTTATCGGATCACCAAATAATTCGACAAATCGGGATTTGACAAAAGTGTCCAGTTGTTCTAATTCTTGTTCTTTTTTTTCAACAACATCACTTACTTTATCAAGAATTTTTACAATTTTTCTTTGATTTTCAAGTTTTGGTAATTCAATTGGAAATTCATATAGCATTGAAAGTTTTAAATTATCGCGTACACTTCCAGTTGCCACGGCTTTTATACGCTGTAAAACAAAATCGCTTTTCAAATAATAGTATAAGTACTGTCGCTCCAAATTCGGTGATACCGAAAAAACATTATACAATGGACTTACTATAACTTTTTTCTCTTTTCTTTGCCAATCTACTGATCCAACATTAATTCGTGAAGGATTATACGCAAAATATCCATATGGAACTATTTTATAAGTAGTTTTATCCTTACTTGCTACCTCTTTTCCGAAATAATCTTTGCAAAATCCTTTTGTATTTGTAACACTATAAACCGAAATATTTTCATCATCCTTATTTTTAACTGAGTACTCTTGTATATAATCTCCCAATCTCACCTTCATTTTCCATTCCTCGCTGTTTCTTCTAACTTTTTACCACCAAATTTTTTATATTTCTCCCACAAATATGAATTTCTCGCCCTTTATCTTAAATAAAGGCATCTCGGTTTTACTATTTCTTATTTCCATATACATATTTCTTTCAGAATAACATTTTTCAATGCCTTGTGCAAGTCGTTTCCTTTGATTTGTTGCAGTTGTTTATTGTTTATGTTGTCTTTTTAATATTTTTCATTTTCTATTGATTTAAAAAGAGTTATGTGTTAGTATAATGGCAAAGCATATTTTCTTAACGTTCTTGGCATCATGCCGTCTATTAATCTATTTCACATTTCGAAAATTCATGCTTTTCTTTCAAAATTAATAAAAAAGCAGGAGTTTCAAATGTTGACCGATTAGCAGACTGCATATCTACCGCACTTTTGTACACTCCTGCCAAAGGAGGTACTTCTATGGTGCAAAATAAAACGCTGAAAGCAAACCGGATGTACAAAGACACTGTATTCCGTATGCTGTTCTCTGACAGAAAAAATTTATTGTCTCTTTATAACGCAATCAGCGGTTCACACTATGATGATCCGGATAAACTTGAGATTGTGACACTGGAAAATGCCATTTATATGGGTATGAAAAATGACCTAGCTTTTATCGTTGATACTGATCTATTTCTGTATGAACATCAGTCTACTTACAATCCAAATATGCCGCTGCGTGATTTATTCTATATTTCCAGTGAATACCAGAAATTAGTAGATCACAAATCTCTCTATTCTTCTGTATTACAGAAAATACCGGCACCGCAATTTATTGTATTTTACAATGGTCTGGAAAAGAAAAAGGACTACTGGGTAAACCATTTATCCGAAGCTTTCGAAAACCAATCCGGTGATCCAAAGCTAGAACTGGAAGTTCTGACACTGAATATCAATGAGGGACACAATAAAGAACTGATGGAACAATGTCAAACTTTAAAAGAATATGCACAATATGTAAATCTTGTACGCAAATACACGAAAGATTTTGAATTAAACGAAGCGGTTGAACTGGCTGTCAATGAATGTATACATGACAACATTCTTTCCGACTTTCTTCGTGCAAACAAAGCAGAGGTGATCTCCATGAGTATATTTGAATATGATAAAGAACTGGAAGAACGCAAACTCCGTAAGGCGGAATATGAGGCTGGGGTAGCTGATGGTATCAAAACAGCTACCGAAAATATTAAAAGGGAAGATGCTCTTTCCTTAGTTGATCTTGGCTTGTCTGTTGAGCAAATTGCTACTGCTTTAAAAATTGATTTAAAAACCATTCAAAAATGGATTGAGCAAAACCCACAAAGTTAATTTTACACTCGTGGGATTTGCTCTGTTGTTGTTCTATATTTTAGCTGTGCGGAACGTAAAAATCACTTTGCTACACGGTAATCTCGATCTGGTTGCCTTCGATTCCCACTACGCAGCTCTCGTAATATCCGTCTCCGGTTATCCGTGGACCGCTGATGATTTCATAGCCATCTTCTTTTAATTTTGCCGTCAACTCATCTACTTTTTCTTTGCTTCCGACGCTGAATGCAATGTGAATATATCCGGTCTGTGTCAGGGCTTTCGGAGAATCCTGCATCTGCGGCTTATTCATAATTTCCAGTCTTGCCCCATCGTCAAAGGAAAGGAAGTAAGAGCGAAAGTCTGTTTTCGGATTGTGATAACCAGCGTTTGCTCTGGCATTCAGATAGATTTCAAAAAATGTTTTTGTTTTTTCGAGATCTTTTACATACATTGCGATATGTTCTATTTTCATGCCATCTCATCTCCTAACATTTTTTCAAGTTCTGCCATGCTCTCCTGTACTTCTTTTTCCAGTGCCCGTAAATTTGCCATAATCTCAGATGTTGGCGGATATTCTACCGGAATGTATTCTATTTCTTTGTACTTGTTGATGGAAAGGTCATAGGCATTGTCTACGATTTCCTGTTTTTTTACAAAAAATGACTGGTCAGTTCGTTTACGGTCATTTTCTGCTTCCAGATTTTTAAATCTTGCGATTATATCCGGAATATCGTTTTCTTTGACTTCGGAACGTTTGTCATCCAGGCTGCGTCCATCTGCTTTCATATCATAGAACCACACTTTGTCTGTTCCGCCATGCCCGGTTTTCGTAAAGATCAGGATCGCTGTAGAAACTCCGGCATATGGTTTGAACACACCGGACGGCATGGAAATCACTGCTTCCAGTCGCTGTTCTTCCACGATTGCTTTCCGGATATCTTTATGGGCTTTGGACGAACCGAAAAGTACGCCATCCGGTACAATGCAGGCACATCTTCCGCCTGTTTTTAACATTCTTACAAACAGTGTCAGAAAAAGGAGTTCTGTCTTTTTGGTTTTGCAGACTTTCAGAAGATCTGCAGATACAATATCATAATCCAGGCTTCCTTTGAATGGTGGATTTGCCAGGATCAGGCTGTATTTTTCTTTATCTTCGTTCTGGTCGGAAAGACTGTCTCGATATTCGATATTCGGATTGCTGACACCGTGTGTCATCATGTTCATTGCTCCGATACGCAGCATCGTTCTGTCCATATCGTAGCCGTGGAACATATGATTCATATAGTGTTCCTTGTTTTTTGCATTAAACAGAACTTCTGCTTTTTTCTTTTTTCGCAGATATTCACTGGACTCTACCAGAAATCCGGAGGTACCGCAGGCCGGGTCGCAGATCAGGTCATCGGCTTTTGGATCCATCATTTCTACCATCATTTTTATGATATGACGCGGTGTGCGGAACTGTCCGTTTGTTCCAGCAGTTTTCAGTTTCAAAAGTAAATGTTCATATACATCTCCCCGGACATCTTCACTTCTTAACTGCTCCATTTTTTCGTAGATTTCATCCATGGCAGTCACGATCTTATCCAGCATGACCGGTGTCGGCACTTTAAAGATCGCATCTCCCATATATTTTGCATAGGCACTCTCTTTATCTCCATGAAGATTTTTGATAAACGGGAACACATTTTCCTGCATATTTGCATACATTTTCTGAGCCGGAAAATCGTGAAATACGCTCCACTTGAACTGATTCCCCGGAACTTTTCTGTCTCCGATTGTTATGTTTTCTTCAAATATGCTTTTATATGGCAGACAAAGCATAATGCTTTCTTTCATATGTACGTTATCTGAATCATCCAGATCGCGGATAAACATAAGATAGGTCATCTGTTCGATCACATCGAGCGGATTTGTCAGTCCGCCTGTCCAGAAAATTTCCCATAAACCGTCTACTTTATTTTTTAATTCCCCTGTAACCATATTTTTTGTTTTCCTTCCTTTTCATTCTATATATTGTCAAGCGGATATTCGCAATCCGCTTTGCTACTTGCTCATAACATTTAAGGCTCCGTCCGGAAAATTTCATTTAAATTATCTACCTGATAATTATACGGTTTTCGTCTATTTTTCGCA
The DNA here is from genome assembly GCF_020687205.1 of Hominisplanchenecus faecis. Taxonomy (GTDB): domain Bacteria; phylum Bacillota; class Clostridia; order Lachnospirales; family Lachnospiraceae; genus Hominisplanchenecus; species Hominisplanchenecus faecis. The sequence continues at coordinate 14,278 of NZ_JAJEQE010000020.1, read as the reverse complement.
ACAAGCGAATATTCTTTTGACAAGCTTCCGTTTCTCTGCATATAATAAATGCACAGAGTTAGTTATAACTAACTTCATAAAACTACAGGTACTGCTATATGATACCTGCAACAAGATTCTGAGGAAATCTGCTCACTGTTCTGCAAAAATGGGCATATTCTTTTAAAGAAGTGGAAAAGGGGAAGTATTTTATGATACAGAAACACAAAAAGCAGCCACTAAATTTTCTTAAGTACATTGGTCCGGGACTTCTGGTCACGGTCGGTTTTATCGATCCCGGGAACTGGGCTTCGAACATTGCCGCCGGTTCTGGGTATGGCTATCAGCTTCTGTGGATGGTCACACTCTCCACGATCATGCTGATCCTTCTGCAGCATAATGCCGCCCATCTCGGCATTGTTACCGGACTTTGTCTTTCGGAGGCTGCCAGCACATACATCAACCGAATTCTCAAGAACATCATTCTGTCTACGGCAATGCTTGCTTCGATTGCCACAGCTATGGCGGAAATCCTGGGCGGTGCAATCGCTCTGCAGATGCTTTTTTCAATCCCGATCAAACCAGGCAGTCTGCTGATTCTCGTGATCGTTTTGTTCTGTACGTTTACCAATGCCTACCGGCGGATTGAAAAATTGATCATTCTTTTTGTCTCGCTGATCGGATTTTCATTTTTATTTGAGATCTGCATCGCAGGAATCGACTGGAAACAGGCTGCCATCGGCTGGATAAAGCCTTCGTTTCCTGCTCACTCCATGCCGGTCATCATGAGTGTGCTCGGTGCGGTTGTGATGCCGCACAATCTGTTTCTGCATTCTGAAATCATTCAGAGCCGCCAGTGGTCTCTTGCGGATGATGCTGTAATCCAGAGGCAGCTGAAATATGAATTCCATGACACGCTGTTTTCCATGATCATTGGCTGGGCGATCAACAGTGCCATGATCCTGATGGCGGCAGCAAGTTTTTATCAGAATGGAAATGGAACGACTGTTGACGATCTTGCAGTCACCGGTTCTATGCTCGCTCCTCTGCTTGGGAATATGGCATCACTGGTCTTTGCAGTCGCTTTGCTGCTCTCCGGGATTTCTTCGAGTATCACAGCCGGAATGGCAGGCGGTACGATTTTTTCTGGTATTTTTAACAAGCCTTATGATACTTCCAGTAAAGAAACAAAACTGGGGATTCTGGTGACAATGGTTCCGGCTGCTGTGATCATTTTGTTTATTTCTTCGCCGTTCCAGGGACTCATCTATTCACAGATGCTGCTTGCCGTTCAACTCCCGATTACGATCTTCACACAGATCTGTCTGACTTCTTCTAAAAGGGTAATGGGCAGATATGCAAACAGCAGACGCCTGAATATCGTTCTGTGGATTACCGCTCTGACCGTAACTTTTTTAAATATCGGGCTTTTTATAACAGGTTTTTAGTATTTTATTATTGTAGCCTCGCCTAAATTATGTTAATATTTGGTTTATAGTGTCATTTTGAGTCGCTGACACTGCACTGTGTTAAAGTCTCAACTGACAAACAATCCGTACAAAGACTGCTTCGACTGCTCTTCCGTACGGAGCATTAATCATAAACCGGATGTTTCATTTTCCGCATATGTGAATGACAACATCAAACTGCAGAAACTTAGGGAGGATTTAAAATGGATGTAACACAGATTCTAATGTTGATCACAATCCTGGTCTACCTGGCTGCGATGGTAGGTATCGGTGCGGTTCTGGCAAAACAGAATCAGACCACAGATGACTTCTATCTCGGCGGACGTACACTGGGACCGCTCGTCACCGCCATGAGTGCCGAGGCCTCTGACATGAGCAGCTGGCTGCTGATGGGACTGCCTGGCGTTGCTTACCTGTCCGGTACGGCTGATGCAGCGTGGACTGCAATCGGACTGGCAATCGGAACTTATGTAAACTGGCTTGTTGTTGCAAAGAGACTTCGTAATTATACGCATGTCTGCGGAAATTCTACGACACTGCCTCTGTTCTTTTCCAACCGTTACAGAGATAACAAACGTATTCTTTCCGTAATCGCAGCACTGCTGATCATCATTTTCTTTGTACCTTATACGGCTTCCGGATTTGCAGCCTGCGGCAAGCTGTTTGCAAACCTGTTCGGAATGGATTATCTGCCGGCAATGCTGATCAGTGCGATCGTTATCGTAGCTTACACCACACTGGGCGGATTCCTCGCAGCAAGTACGACAGACTTTGTCCAGAGTATTGTTATGACGATTGCAATCGTTGTTGTATTTGGTTTTGGTATCAGCAAAGTCGGCAGTTTCAGTGCCGTTATGGACAATGCAAAATCCATGGCCGGATACTTCAGCCTGACGCATACACACAATGCTGCTGCCGGAACAGCTTCTCCTTACAGCCTGCTGCAGATTTTCTCTACACTGGCATGGGGACTTGGATATTTCGGTATGCCTCACGTACTGCTTCGTTTTATGGCGATCGGTGATGCAAACAAACTGAAACTCTCCAGAAGAGTTGCAACCGTCTGGGTTGTGATCTCCATGGCTGTTTCCGTATTTATCGGTGTGATTGGAAATGCTATGACAAAAGCCGGTGTTCTGCCGACTTTAAAAGATCCGGAAACCATCATTCTGGTTGTTTCAGATCTGATCTCCAAACATGGTGTTCTGGCAACGATCATTGCCGGACTGATCCTCGCCGGTATCCTGGCAGCTACCATGTCAACTGCGGACTCTCAGCTGCTCGCTGCTTCTTCCAGTGCTTCTCAGAACATTCTGAAAGAAGTATTTATGAAAGACATGAGCGAAAAGACCGGTATGCTGATCGCACGTATCACCGTTCTTGTTATCGCACTGATCGGTGTATTTATCGCACGTAACCCGGACAGTTCTGTTTTCCAGATCGTATCCTTTGCATGGGCAGGCTTTGGTGCTTCCTTTGGACCGCTTGTTCTGCTGGCACTGTTCTGGAAACGCTCCACATTCCAGGGTGCTCTCTGCGGAATGATCAGCGGCGGCGTTATGGTATTTGTATGGAAATTTCTGATCCGTCCGATGGGCGGTGCACTTGGTATTTACGAACTGCTTCCTGCATTCCTTCTTGGTCTTGCAGTAAACGTAATCGTAAGTCTCCTGACACCGGCTCCTTCCAGAGAAGTTCAGGATGAGTTCGATAAAGTAGCTTCTATGAAGTAAAAGAATGTAAAAAACAAAATCCTGAAAACACAATAGGATGCCAGAGTCAAAAGACCTGTATTTCATGGAGTTTTTCCATTTAATACAGGTCTTTCTTTTTCTGATAAAACCAGCTTATCATTTCTGCTTTTACCAGAAGACAGGGGGAAAAATGTCATTTAAGGATTATCTTTTTACAAAATATTCTTCATACCATACAAGGAAGGTATAAATCGTCCATACTTTTCTCCAGTTATCGGAATTACCTCCTACATAGTCATCGAAAATCTCGTTGATCGCATCTACATCAAAGAATTTCTCTGCGATCTCACTGTGGAACAGACGCTGTACATCCTGATTGTATCTTGCATCGGCCATCCAGATACGAATCGGCACAATGAATCCCAGTTTCTTACGGAATGCGATCTCTTCCGGGAGTACTTTTGCTGCTGCGGTACGGAATGCCACTTTGTTCTGCTCTTCGTTGACTTTAAAACGGGACGGCATTCTTGATGCAATATCAAAGATCCGGCGGTCTGTAAGCGGCATACGGATTTCCAGCCCTGCTGCGGTACTCATCTTATCTACATTCAGATAGATATCGCCTTCCAGCCAGATCTGAATATCAACATCGGACATTTTTGTAAGCGGATCAAGACCTTCCGTCTCTTTGTAGATTTCATGCGTAAGATTGATCGGAAGAACTTCCGGATTGTAGTGTTTGAGGATTTTCTTCTTTTCATCTTCCTTCATGATGTTTGTATTGCCGACATAAAATGTCTTCAGATTTTCACCGTAACGTTCTGCATTGCGGTACATATTGTAACCACCGAAGAATTCATCCGCACCTTCTCCGGAATAGCAAATCTTCGTGTGTTCTGCGGTTGCATTGCAGGCAATGGTAAATACGATCGCAGATGCATCTCCAAGCGGCTGTTCCATATTGTACATAACATATGGTACGATATCAAAATACTGCTGTGGTGTGATCTTGCAGACAGAATGTTCTCTTCCGAGAAGTTCCGCTGTCTTTTTTGCAAGACGTGACTCATCAAATCGTTCTTCATCATAACCGCAGGAATCGGACATCTTTGCATCTGACATTGCCAGTACATAGGAAGAATCCACCCCACTTGACAGGAAAGATTCTACGGTTTCGTCCTCTGTCTTTACTTCCGGCATGATGGATTTCAGCGTAGAATGGATCTCATCTGCCCAGTCTTCCAGAGATTTGCTCTCGTCCGGCTGAAACTTTGGAGTCCAGTATCTGTGAATTTCCACTTTTCCATCCTTCCAGATCAGATAACGCCCCGGCAGAAGCTTTTTCAGACCTTTGAAAAAGGTATCCTCACCGGCACCATAGGTCAGGCTCATATAGATCTGGAGCATCTCTTCATTCAGCTCTTTTCTAAATCCCGGCTGTCCAATGATGTCACGGATCATGGTGCCGTACAGAAGTTCACCGTCTTCTGTCTGGTAATAATAGAACGGCTTGGTTCCAAACTGATCTCTTAAGCAGAACAGCTTTTTCTCCTCTTCATCCCACAAGGCAAAAGCAAACATACCATAGATATGGTCTGCCATCTCGCCTCCCCATTTCTGGTATGCTTTTACCAGGATTTCCTGCTCTTTTTCTTCTCTTGGCAGTGCTGCATCGACTGCCAGTTCCTCACAAAGTTCTTTCCAGTTGCGAATGTGTCCACGATAGGTTTTTACAGTGATCATTTGTGCTTCCTCTCTTTTATAGGTTATTGAAATTTCTCTGTTTTTCGACTTTTTTCATCATAATTCTTTCACATTTTATCACACTGGATGGGTGGTTGTAAATTTTTATTTAACCAAATCAGGTAAGTCCCCTGCTTCAATTGCGAAAAGTAATAAGCAGTGGGTGGGGAGCACGCTCATTTTACTATCCGTTCTGACACCGCAATATTACTGTTCCAGAGTCATATCTTCTGGCAGCTCTGTAAGTCTTCTGGCTTCTTTCTCGTCAAATCCTTCCCTGCGCAGATTTTTATATACCAGTATTTTTCCTTCTATTTGTCCTTCCATTTGTCCCTTCTCCCATCCTATTTTTTCTAATCTTTCTGCTACATCACACATACTGTGCACTCCTTCCTTCTTTTTGCCAAAAATTCTTTTATACCTTGCATCTCCGGTCATGACCTGCAAAAGTTTCAGCACTTCATCTACATGCTGTATTTCTGTCGGATCATCCGGTATATAGTTCTTGTTTTTTCTTTTGTTTACAAAAAAGTTTGCCACAATCCGAAAATCACTTCGAAATCGACGGATCTGCTCTTCACTCAGCCAGGCGATCTCGAATACTTTTATCTGATAATCACTCACAAATTCATCCAGACCTGTTGGTATTTCCATCAGCGATTTTATATTTTTTCCGCTTCTCCAATGTCTGTCCGTTCCAAAATACAGCACGATTGTCACTACCGGCAAAATCTTGCTTCTTTCCTGCTGCAGCTGGCTGCGGTACGCCGCACCATCATACCCTATAATGCGAAACGGCATGTTTCTCTCAATCCTACTCTGATTTTCAATCCCACAGACTGCAAGCTGTACTTCTTTTTCTTTCCAGTATTTTGCCACATCTCTTTCCAGTTCATGCATTTTCTCATCGTCTGCTTTATATTGCGAATGAACGGATATATTTTCCAGTGCTTCCGGCAACACTCTCTGCTCACCCTGAAACAGTAATCCGTTTATAATATCCGCAAACACATCATTATAATCTTCCAGTATCTTTTCCGTAATGTCTTTTTCTCCCATAGGCTTCGCTCCTTTTCTTCTGTTTTGGGCACGAAGCTGCTATGGTTGCATGATTCCTGTTTCTGCCGCTTCGTGCAGGTCTCTTTTCTGGATTTTCCTGCCGAACGGCAATGAATTTAGATTTGTTTTAGAACCTTTATGTAGTTATGATAACTCTCTGTGTGATGTTTGTCAATGTTTTTGTTTCTTTCCGGGTATGTAAACAATTTTATAAGAAGACATCACAACCTTTTTCTCCCAATCAATATCTGCGAATTGAAAAAGCCTGCCGCATCCTCTGCGGCAGGCTTTTTATCAGATTTTATTTTTACTTATCTTTTTTTCAATCCATCCCCAGAGTTTATACATGAAGAATCCCCAGATCAGGAACAGTGCAATGAGCACCTTCATGGAAACCGGTGATGTGTAGCAAGATCCATCTACATATTTTGCAAACTGTGGAATGTCCGCATAATAATATGCCCCTGCTCCAAAGTCCAGGCCATCGATCAATCCCAGACCATTTGCCATGATATAAACGGCTGCAATGATCGTCAGCACCAGAACGGTATAATTTACCATCGAAAACAGATTTTTCTTTTTTCCTGTTTTTTTCTTCATAGCCCTGCATCTCCTTATAATGCCAGATTTGGCAGTGGGAAAAATTTTCCGCTTAAGAGCAGATAGACTGCTGCAAAAGTCAGAACAATGTTAAACAACTGCCCAACCACATAAAGTGTCAGTGGCTTTCCGCCCTGGAACTGTTCTTTGATCTCACGAAAATTTGTTTCCAGTCCGATACTTGTAAATGCCAGAACAAATGCCCAGTTTTTATACTGATCCAGTACACTGTTGATGGATGAAACCGTCTCTTTTCCGAATGCCGGAACTGCTATAAAAGATGCAATTAAGGAAGCGGCAAAAAATCCAAGGATAAATTTCGGAAGTCTGTACCAGATTTCGGATACCCCGATTTTTCTGCTGCTTTCTCCGTTATTTTCAACTTTTGTTGCAAAAAATACTGCAACTGCAAATGCGATAAATCCGATCAGGATATTCTGGATGGATTTTACAAGGACTGCAGCCGTCTGTGCTGTTTCACCAAGTGCAGTACCTGCTACGGTTACTGCTCCGGTTGAATCGACAGTACCACCGATCAGGGCACCGCCTATCAGCTCTCCAAGACCGGTTACACGGATCAGTACCGGTTCAAATACCATCATCAGTACCGTAAAGATAATAGATATGGATACGGTCAGTGAAAGATCATTTTTCTTTGCTTTGCTTGCTGCGCCAACGGCGATCACAGCAGAAGTTCCGCACACAGAGGTTGCGGTTGCCAGGGTAATGACAAACGATTTATTGTCAATTTTTAAAACCCTGGTTCCGAACCACCACATGAAAAGAATAACGATTGGTGTTACGATCCATGCAATCCCCAGTCCGTAAAGTCCAAAATTAACAATATTGGAAAACAGTACGGAAAATCCCATGATCATCAGTCCGACTTTGATATAGAATTCTGTCTGGATCGCCGGCTTCAGCCATGCCGGTACTCCGATGGTGTTGGATACCAGAATTCCGATCAGGATTGCAAAAAATGCCCATTCCAGCCAGCGGTTCAAGGTATATTCGGCACTGATAAATCTTACCAGAACTGCCAGAAGAAACAGTCCCAGAAATGCCGGAAGGTATTTTTTAACGGATAATCCCTTCAGGTGGTTTCCAACAGTAAACAGTACTCCAAGTACAGCCACTGTCAGGATCAGTTTTCCGAAAAATCCTGCGTTTACCTGTTCAAAAAAACTTGTTCCATGACCCCAGGTGCTGAATTTTGCAGCGTTAAAATCAAATGCTCCTGTGATCACGGCCACAGCACCGACTGCGATGATGATAAATCCGATCCATACTGCCAGCCAATCCTCTTTTTTCCAAAGATCACTCAGACTGGATGTCTCTGTTGTTACGATATTCTCTGATGTCGCAGCTTCTGCCTTTCTTTGACTACTCATAATGATCTCCTCCTTCAAACAACTTGGGATCATTATATTCGTTCTCTTACTTTTCTTCTATGGAATATATGTTTTATTTTTTCCATAGGAATTTTTACTGACATTTTTCCATAACTGCGACTTTCACATCAGATGATATATTTCCGGTGAAAGATACAGCATTCCGCTGTCGTCCCCTGAGAGATATTCACAATCTCTTTCTAGTTCCATTGAGGAAACAAATTCAAGTCCACTTTCTGAATACTTGTAAGTATCCAGCTTATTCTCCAGCAAATGGTATACCTGGTCGTCATGTTTTACAAACTGGTGATCCATAATCTGCATGACACCCTGTGCTTCTTTAAATAGTATATATTCCGGAACGATCGTATAAAAACCTACCATCTGTTCTGTCAATACAGGCTCAACAGGCTCTCCCTCCCATGGCCACGGTGCGTCTTTATTTCCTTCATCCTTTAATTACATCACAACGCCTTCCAGCAATTCTTTGACAGAATCACTTGCTGCCTCTCCTTCTACTCTGATATCATAAGACGTACCTGACTGCTCATGGCGATACATATACGTGCACCTTCCGGAATCATTTTCCGGCATTACCGCATATTCTGCATTCTTTCTTTGTCGTACTTCCATTCTTCCGGATAATACACGGTAAATAAACTAAGTTTAAGTCTTTCCCTGCCCTGGAAGTCCTGATCCGGTTCTGTTTCTGTCTGAACGGTTGTTTCTGTCTGCATGACCGTTTCTGTCTGAACGGCTGTTTCTTTTTTTCTTTTTCATGGGTTCTTCCCTTATTTATTTTTTGTAAAAAACGGAGTCAGTAATTCTGCCACCTTACTGATCGGCATTGTCTGTAAGATCACTTTACCCGATCCTCTGACAACGGTATTAAAAATGCCTTCTCCGCCGACAAGCATATTTTTCACTTCCTGTTATGATTTACCATTATGTTCTTCACTGTTTCATAACTTCCCCCTTATTTTCTTCTGTCAAAGATCTGATCCAGTACCTCCATAATAGCATCAATGCTGATCGGTTTTGCGATATGGGCATTCATTCCGGCTTCAAGAGCTTTCTTTTTATCTTCCTCAAACGCATTTGCCGTCATGGCAATGATCGGAATATTGGCTTTTTTATTGTTGTCAAGTGTGCGGATTTCTCTTGTTGCCATATAACCATCCATCTTCGGCATCTGAATATCCATCAGGATCGCATCATATCTGGATTCTTCTGCAGATCCCATTCTTTCCACGGCATCTATTCCGTCTTCTACGGAATCCACAATAAGCCCTGCTTCCTCCATGATTGCAGCTGCGATCTCTCGGTTCAGTTCATTGTCCTCAACTAAAAGCACTCTTTTTCCGGCATGGTTATAATGTTTCTTTTCAACTGCTGCATCTTTTTCCGTCCCGACTGCCTGCTGCGTCAGTGCTGCTCTGAGTTCGGACATAAACAGCGGTTTGGATACAAACGCAGTAACTCCTGCTTCTTTTGCTTCCTCCGCAATATCCGCCCAGTCATACGCAGTAAGAATGATGATCGGTGTGTCATTTCCGATCACTTTTCGTATCCTTCTGACTGTTTCAATACCATTCATATCCGGCATTTGCCAGTCGATAATATATGCTTTGAATTCTTTTTTTATCTCGCAGGCTTCTTTTGCACGCAGTACAGCTTCTTTACCGGAAGTAGTCCAGTCTGCCAGCATTTCTATATCACGCAGCATCTTGCAGACACTCATACAGGTATTGGCATCGTCATCCACAACCAGTGCTCTGGCTCCCTGCAGTTCCGGAACCGATTTGTATTTTACCGTTTCGCCGGTAATCTTACATTCGATAGAAACAATAAACTCAGAACCTTTTCCGACTTCACTGTTTACCGTGATGGTTCCTCCCATCATATTGACAATGTTTTTGGAGATTGCCATTCCAAGACCGGTTCCCTGGATCCCGCTCTTTGTAACTGTCTGTTCTCTCGCAAATGCATCAAAGATATGCTCCTGAAATTCTTCTGACATCCCTATGCCATTGTCTTTCACACTGAACGAATAACTTGCATATCCTTCTTTGCTGCATGGATTTTCACTGACCCGGATATTGATCATACCGCCGACTGACGTAAATTTTACTGCATTTCCAACGATGTTGAGAAGCACCTGATTCAGCCGAAGCTTATCAATGACAACATCCTCATGTACCACATTCTGCGTGTCTATATATAACTCCTGCTGTTTTGCCGCAATACTACCCTGAATAATAACCCTCAGATCATGGAAGACATCCGGAAGATGCACTTTGACTTCTTCCAGTTTGACATTACCGCTCTCGATCCGGCTCATATCCAGCACATCATTGATCAGACTTAAGAGATGACGGCTCGATATACTTATTTTTTTCAGATACTCCATCACCAGATCTTTATTATCAATATGCGTTGTTGCCAGAGCTGTAAATCCGATCACAGCATTCATTGGCGTGCGGATATCGTGTGAAATACTGTTCAGGAAATTTGTCTTCGCTTTGTTGGCATGTTCTGCTGCTGCCAGTGCATTTCTCAGCTCTCTCTCCTGCTCCAGTTCTTTCTCTTTTTCTTTCGTGATATCCCGGTTTGCCAGCAACACTGCCCTGATATTCCCGTCACTGTCAAAACGCTGCGGTACGATCACGGAAAGAAGCCATGTGCCCTTTTCCATCTGGCTTGTATAAGTCAGTGACTGCTGTCCCTTCAGCCGCTGTGCCACGGTGTCCATGTCAATAAATTCCAGAAAACCTTCCCGATACTCAGATGTCAGCATCTCATTTATATGATTTTGCTGAATCTTTTTGGATAAGATCTGATCTCCGGAAGGCATAGAAGTATCCCCGGAAGTCTTTATCATCTCTACTTTATCCTTTTCCAGATCAAACAGGACGATAGATGCGTATGCTGTACCGAGTGCATTGATGATCCTCATACGTTTCTGACTCTGTTTCAGCGTAACCTTTTCCAGATTACTCTTGATCAGCAAAAACAGCAGATATACAAGAATTGCCACAGCCGTGTACAATCCACAGACAACCGTCCGTGCCATAAATATCTGTGATGCCGGAAAGAATATATAGATCGCATATTCTTTCATTTTATCTTTATGGCCGTACCAGATCTTATGATCTGGTTTTATGCGGATAATCCCGCTTTCATTTCCTTCCGGCCTGCTGTTGTAATATTTCCGCATTTCCTGCATGGTCTTTCCAAGCAGTGTTTCCTGATTGGTACTGACAACCGTATCATCGAGGCATACCATGATCACACCATGCATATTGACCAGAAAATCTGAAAAAACAGATTCCAGTGTCATATCACCCAGTGTATTGCTGTTTTTTTCTGCATAGGCGATCACCAAACCTTCGGCATCCTGACGCGGCACAACTGCAAGATCATACTCCTCACGGTTCACCGTAATGCGTTCTGTGTAGGTTGCTTCCGGATGTTCCAGAACTTCTTTTACATAACCTTTGCCGATAATTTCGTTCCACAGATTTTCCGAATCCAGATTCTGCTGTCCCTGAAGCACTACATTCAGATTTTTATCAGATACAAAGGCACCGCTCAGTCTCTGTTCCGTAATGTATTCATCCAGATCCTGCTGTCCGTATTTATTAATTTTACTCAGATTTGTGCCCAGTTCCTTTGTTTTATCCAACAGCCGCACCAGACTTTTTACCCTGTCATTTGCCGTATAATTATCATAATCCTGCAGTTTATTTTTGGCAACTAAAGTTGTCTTATCCAGTGTCTCACTCAGCTCTCTTCGGTCTAATCCCGTAAAGATTCCCCATACGATCATCCCGACCAGAATCAACACGATCAAAAGGATTCCGGATATTCCCGGGCGTTTTTTACTTTTCATCGGAACCTCCTCTTATCACAACTTTCTCCGCATCAAGTCCATATTTTTCTGCAATACTGCCAATCGTACCATCTTCACTCATTTCTTTTATCAGCCCGTTTATCTTTTTGGTAAGCTCCTCATGCGTCCCCTTTTGAAATGCAATGCCTATTTTTGAAATATAAGGACTTTCATCCAATAATCGATATTTGCCCTTTCCATTTATAATAAATTCATTCAGCAAAGCTTCATGTCCTGCAATCGCATCGACATATTCTTTGCGAAGTGCTGCAAACATATCTTCCGTTGTCGCAAAGCAGTTCACCTGCTTTACTTCCGGCAATGCAGAGTCGATCGTATGAAAAAAGAGTTCAGCTGCTCTTGTCGTATCCTGTACTCCAACATTCTTCCCAAGAAGATCATCGAATGTCTGAATATCACTGTCAGAAGCAACTGCGATCACCTGACGGCTGTACAGATAAGGTCCCGCCCACTGATAATCGTTTTCCCGGTCATTCATAGAATAGCAGCTCCAGATACAGTCTATCGTGCCGTCCGCAAGGCAGGTGTGTTTTTCACTCCACGTAATAAACTTAAAATCTGGTTCATACCCAAGTTCATGAAATACTTTCGATGCGATCTCAATGTCAACGCCGGTATAATTTCCGTCCATGTCAAGATAGGAATACGGCTCAAATTTATCAATGCCCACTGTTATCTTCTGCAGACTGCCATCCGACTCCTGCTCCTTCTGGTTACTGCAGCCGCATACGATGCTTATCACAAAGACGAAAACTCCAAGTAAAATCAGATTTTGCTGACGACTGTGCAAAATTTTCCGATATTTTCGATTTCTAGCTGTTCTTTTTTCAAAATGCATATAGTTACTCCCTTTTATCTGCACGGTTATATGATTTTTCCTGTAAAACTGTAATATTTCTATTATATAATATCTCCCTGATACGGTCAATTTAAAATCCTCTGTTTTTCTGATAAAAGGAAAAGGAATACTTTTGTTAGTTTTATCTAACTTCCTTTTTGAAAAAAACCGCATGAAAACGAAATTCGTATCACACGGTTTCAACAAATATTTCTGACATTACCCAATCACACTTACACCAAATGGCATAATTCTGGTATATCCCCTACATGCTCTGCAAGATAATCTGCTCCGTCCAATTCTCCCTGATCACCATATCCATACAGACATCCCGCAAACAGACTGCCACAGGATCTGGCACATTCCAGATCCTGTTTTCTGTCTCCGATCACCAGATAAGGGCCTGGATATTCCCGGATAATATTCTGCACAATCTCCGTTTTTGGACGAAATCCATAGGATTCGCAGTCATAAAATCGCTCGAACCATCGTTTCATACCAAATTCTTCCCAGTGTGCCTTTCGATATGCCGTTTTACAGTTACTCAGGACTACAAGATAATATCCCTGATTTTTCAGCGTCGTAAGCATCTTTTCTGCTCCCGGATACCACACGGCCTTATGTTTTCTGACCTGTTCGATCATCCGCTCGCCCACCATTTTGCTTGCCTGATCTTTATATTTCTGATCCAGTTCCGGCATAAAAGTGTCCCACATTTCTTTGCTGTTCAGTCCAAGCCATCCGGCAATCCTTGAAGATGCTATCTTTTGTTCTTCTGCGACTTTCTGTTCTGTCAGCCACTGATAAGTTTCTCGAAATGCCGGTTCATAAATTCCAAGTGTCTGGTGAATCGTCCCGTCATAATCAAATATGATCGTTTTTACCATCCTTTATTTCCTCATTCTTAAAGCTGTTTCATCAGATTGACCATCTCAATCGCAGACAATGCACAGTCATATCCTTTATTTCCTGCCTTGCTTCCGGCACGTGCAATAGCCTGCTCAATATTCTCAGTTGTGATTACTCCGAATAATACCGGAACTCCGGATGCAAGTCCAACCTGTGCGATTCCTTTGGCAGCTTCGCTGCACACCAGATCATAGTGTGATGTATCGCCGCGGATGACTGCTCCCACGCAGATCACTGCATCATACTTTCCGGACTGTGCCATCTTCTGTGCAGTCAGCGGAATTTCAAATGCTCCCGGTACCCATGCAGCAGTAATATTCTCTTCTTCGACTCCATGTCTTACCAGTCCGTCAACTGCACCTCCCAGTAATTTATTGACAATGATCTCATTAAATCTCGCCGCTACGATACCGACTTTCATTCCCTGCGGTGCTACTACTTTTCCTTCTACCAAATTGATCTGTCTCATGATTTTTCCTCCTGTTATTGTGAACTTAATATTTTTTTATAAATTGATGTGAGTGTCAAAAGTCCCAAACTATGATGCCTACGGATTGTTCCGTGCATCGCACTCCCACAATCCTCTCCGGTATTCGCATATCGTGAGATTATCATCCCACTTTTATGTCTACGCTCCGCTTCGGTCGGAGCAAAACGAACATCCACTGGATGTTCTGCTCCAT
>NZ_JAJEQE010000001.1 GCF_020687205.1 Hominisplanchenecus faecis | reverse complement strand
GGGCAGAGGTGGAAGTGCAGTAATGTATGGAGCTGACTGCTACTAATAGGTCGAAGGCTTAACCAAGCACGAGAGTGTAAGGTTCAGGATAGAAAAAAGATGTAGGATTTATGGTCTGTATGCGGTTTTGAAGGTATATGAATAGGTTCCGTAAATAATCAGAAATGGTTATTTACGGTTTTTTTATTTATTTTCAAATGTTTTTTAAATATAAACAGCTTTCTAAGAAATTTTATACACAAATGTTGAAAAATTATGCTGTATATAATAAAATGATGCAGTGTCAAAAAGTCTTATCTTAGTTGCAAGATAAGGCATGGGCACAACATAGAAATTGTGTTATGATATATATTACAGTTTACAGACAAGATATTTGACAAATTTAGAATGTAAATGACAGAAAGGGAAAAACATGGCAGAAGAAATAAGACAGGAAATTCAAAAATCCGCACAGGAGGCAGATCTGGTATTGGTGGGAATCGGAACAGAATTCAGTAAAAAAAATGCCAGGAAAGAAGAGATCATGGAAGCTTACCGGAAACTGGCGGATCTTTTAAAAGGAAAAAATTATTTTTTACTGACGGTAAACACGGATGATCTGATTTTTGAATCAGCAATCGATTCGGAACGTATCGTAGCACCATGCGGCAGCGACAAGACCGGCAATGTGGTGACAAACGATGACTACGATGAGTCCTGGTATATGCCACAGTGGGAGAAATATACGAAGTGGCTCCAGGGAACCGTAAATAAAAAGGTATGTGTTTTGGAGCTTGGTGTTGGTTTTGAATATCCGACGGTGATCCGTTTTGCTTTTGAGAAGATTGTATATTTTAATCAGAAATGTCATATGTACCGTATTCATGAGAAATTTGCACAACTGACTCCGGAAATCAAGGATCGAACAACGGCAGTAAAAGAAAATGCAGTAAAGCTTTTGCTTGAGGATGGAGCAGATGTCAGATAATCATCGACAGGATTTTGCAAATATGATATGATGATGTGGGAGAGAATTGCGTAGTAATGAGTGACAGAATTTACTTGTAACACTTATATCATATGATAGGTATAAATATATATCCTCTGGCAGATTGCAGAGATATTCTTGAATTTGAGAGGTGATAAGAAGCGATGATAGCGATTATTGATTACGATGCCGGTAACCTGAAAAGTGTGGAAAAAGCTTTGCAGAGTATTGGTGAAGATACGATCGTTTCCAGAGACAGGGAAGAGATATTGAGAGCAGATAAAGTGATCCTTCCGGGCGTAGGATCATTTGGTGATGCCATGCAGAAGCTCAGAGACTATAAACTGGACGAAGTGATAAAAGAAGTAACCGAAAGCGGAAAGCCATTTCTTGGTATCTGTCTTGGATTGCAGCTTCTGTTTGAGAGAAGTGAAGAAACACCTGGTGTAGAGGGACTTGGTATTTTAAAAGGCGAAATTTTGAGAATCCCAGATCATGAAGGGCTGAAGATTCCGCATATGGGATGGAATTCTCTGGAGCTTATCAATCAGGGCAGACTGTTTCAGAATCTTCCGGCAGATCCGTATGTCTATTTCGTGCACTCTTATTATCTGAAAGCAGAGGAGGCAGAGATCGTAAAGGCGACTACCTGGTACAGCACCACGATCCATGCATCGGTAGAAAAGGGAAATATTTTTGCATGTCAGTTCCATCCGGAGAAGAGCAGTGATGTCGGACTGCAGATCCTGCGGAATTTCGCAGCGATCGGAAAGGAGGAAAACGGATATGTTTACGAAAAGAATCATTCCATGTCTGGATGTTCATAACGGCCGCGTGGTAAAAGGTGTGAATTTTGTGAATCTGCGGGATGCCGGGGATCCGGTGGAGATTGCGGCAGCTTATGATAAGGCCGGAGCCGATGAACTGGTATTTCTGGATATCACAGCCTCTTCGGATGCCAGAAATACGGTTGTTGATATGGTACGAAAAGTAGCTGAGAAAGTATTTATTCCATTTACCGTCGGCGGAGGCATCCGAACCGTAGAAGATTTTAAGGTGCTTCTGCGTGAAGGGGCAGACAAGATTTCCATCAATTCTTCGGCGATCAATACACCGGAGCTGATCAGTCAGGCGGCAGATAAATTTGGCAGCCAGTGTGTGGTTGTAGCGATTGATGCAAGAAGAAGAGAAGACGGAAGTGGTTGGAATATCTACAAAAACGGCGGCAGGATCGATGTCGGTATCGATGCGGTAGAATGGGCAATGAAAGTGGATAAATTGGGTGCAGGAGAAATTCTTCTGACCAGTATGGACTGCGATGGAACAAAAGCAGGTTACGATCTGGAACTGACCAGAACAATTGCAGAAAATGTTTCCATACCGGTGATTGCGTCCGGAGGAGCCGGCACGATGGAGCATTTTTATGATGCACTGACGGAAGGAAAAGCAGATGCAGCTCTTGCAGCGTCTCTCTTCCATTATAAGGAGCTGGAAATCCGTCAGGTAAAAGAATATCTGCGAGATCGGAAGGTACCGGTAAGACTGTAAGAGAAGTATCATTAGAAAAATATAGCAGTAAAATGCCAGGATAAGGAGGCAAAATTATGGCACCGATCAGTAATGACTGGCTGGAACCGCTGAAACCGGAGTTCCGTAAGCCATATTATGCAAAATTATATAAAACAGTGATGGATGAATATCATACGAGAAGAATTTATCCTCCGGCAGATGATATTTTTAATGCATTTGCCTTAACACCACTTAAGGATGTCAAAGTTGTAATTTTAGGGCAGGATCCTTACCATGGGGATGGACAGGCACATGGACTTTGTTTTTCGGTGAAACCAGATGTAGAGATACCGCCGTCTCTTGTAAATATTTATAAAGAACTGCACGATGACTGTGGCTGTTATATCCCGGATAATGGGTATCTGACGAAATGGGCGAAACAGGGCGTATTGCTGCTGAACACGGTTCTGACCGTGCGTGCACATCAGGCAAATTCCCACAGGGGGATTGGATGGGAAGAATTTACCGATGCAGCAATCCGCATCCTGGATCAGCAGGATCGTCCAATGGTATTTCTGCTGTGGGGCAGACCGGCTCAGATGAAAAAATCCATGCTGCACAGAAATCCGAAGCATCTGATCCTGGAAGCACCGCATCCAAGTCCGCTTTCAGCATATCGCGGATTTTTTGGCTGCAAACATTTCAGCCAGACAAATGAATTTTTAAAAGCAAACGGTCTGGAGCCAATTGACTGGCAAATCGAGAACCGTGCGGAGCAAAAGACAGAAGAATAAGCAGAATCGTTTGAAGTGACCAGACTTCATAGAGCGTATAAAGAGTATCAGAATACAAAAAAGCAGAGTACATGATTTTGTTATCATAGTGGCTCTGCTTTTTTATACTCTGGCATTTTGTTATTTTTTCAGGTTTTTATTTGCTGTGGAGAGCATCAGTTTGATTCGGTTCAGCTGATTTACTTCACTGGCACCTGGATCGTAGTCGATGGCAACGATATTGGACATCGGATACTGATGACGCAGTTCTTTGATGACACCTTTGCCGACTACGTGGTTCGGCAGGCATCCAAATGGCTGTGTGCAGACGATGTTGTTGACACCGCTGTGGATCAGCTCTAACATCTCTCCGGTCAGGAACCAGCCTTCACCGGTCTGATTTCCGTTGGAAACGATCGGTTTTGCATAACCAGCCAGATCCTGGATATGTGCAGGTGGATCAAAATGTTTGCTTGCTGCAAAAGCTCTGGCAGCCGGTTTGCGGAAATATTCTAACAGAGCGATACCGGCATTTCCAATGGTTGCGGAAGATTTCTTCATGCCAAGATTTTCAGCTTTAAAGTTCGTGTTGTAGAAACAGTAGAGCAAAAAGTCGATCAGATCCGGCATCACCGCTTCAGCCCCCTCGGATTCCAGCAGATTTACCAGATGATTGTTGGCAGCCGGCAGGAATTTTACCAGAATTTCTCCTACAATGCCGACGCGAGGTTTTTTCTCATCTGTAATCGGCAGGTTATCGAAGTCATGGATAATATCACGGCACAGCTTTTTGAACTGTCCCATAGTCGGATGCTTGGAAGAGACAAAATCTTTGCAGACTTTTTCCCATTTTTCATGCATGGCATTTGCGGAACCTTTGACTTTTTCATAAGGACGCATACGGTAGAGACAACGCATGAAAATATCGCCGAAGATCGCACCGTACAGACCACGCATCACAAGACTGTAGCTGATTTTAAATCCCGGATTTTTCTCAAGACCGCTCAAATTGATGGAGATGACAGGGATCTGTTCCATGTCTGCCTTTTTCAGGGCACGGCGGATAAAGCCGATATAATTGCTGGCACGGCAGCCGCCGCCTGTCTGGGAAATCAGAACGGCAGTCTTGTTTAAGTCATATTTACCGGACAACAAGCTGTCCATAATCTGGCCGACAACGATCAGAGAAGGATAGCAAGCATCGTTGTTGACATATTTCAGTCCCATATCCACAGCCTGACGGTCATCGTTCTGCATGACAACGAGGTTGTAACCGGCTGCACGGAATGCAGATTCCAGGATGTTAAAGTGGATCGGAGACATCTGCGGGCAGAGGATTGTGTAGTCTTTTCGCATTTCTTCGGTAAATACAACACGGTCGAAATTGGAAGCGACGATCTCACGTGGCAGATTCTGTTCTCTGCGGATACGCAGGGCAGCAATCAGGGAACGTACACGGATACGGGCAGCTCCTAAGTTGTTTACTTCATCAATCTTCAGACAGGTATAGATCTTGCCGGAGTTTGAAAGGATATCGTTGACACAGTCTGTAGTAACGGCATCCAGTCCGCATCCGAAAGAGTTCAGCTGGATCAGGTCAAGATCATCTCTTGTCTTGACAAAGTTGGCTGCGGCATACAGACGGCTGTGGTACATCCACTGATCCATAACGATCAGAGGGCGTTCCGGCAGATTGCGGTTGGATACAGAATCTTCGGTCAGAACAGCCAGACCGTAAGAATTGATCAGTTCCGGGATGCCGTGGTTGATCTCAGAATCGATGTGGTACGGGCGGCCTGCAAGCACAATGCCGTGGCGGCCGTTTTCTTCCATCCATTTTAAAGTTTCTTCGCCTTTGTCGTACATCGCCTGCCTTGTGCGGGCAAGTTCCTGCCATCCGGTCTTTACAGCGGCACGGACTTCCTCTTTTGGAATGTCAGGGAAGGCTTTGATCATCTGTTTGCAGATGGTATCTTCACTAGCAAAAGAGAGAAACGGATTTTCAAAACGGATCGAGCCGTCTTTTAACTCATCAATATTATTTTTGATATTTTCCGCATAGGATGTTACGATCGGACAGTTGTAATGGTTGTTAGAGTCCGGGAATTCATTTCGCTCATATGGAATACACGGGTAGAAAATGAAAGGAACTCCCTGTTTGATCAGCCAGGTTACATGTCCGTGGGCAAGCTTTGCCGGGTAGCATTCGGATTCGCTTGGAATGGACTCGATGCCAAGCTCATATATCTTTCTGGTGGATGGCGGAGAAAGTACCACGCGATATTTCAGAGCCGTGAAAAATTCAAACCAGAATGGATAATTTTCGTACATATTGAGGACACGCGGGATGCCGACGGTACCTCTTACTGCTTCATCTGCCTCCAGTGGTTTGCGGTCAAACAGAAGCTTGTTCTTATATTCGAACAGGTTCGGGATTTTCTCTTTATTTCGCTCTTTTCCGATACCACGCTCACAGCGGTTTCCGGTCACAAACTGACGGCCCCCGGTAAAACGGTTGATGGTCAGGCGGCACTGGTTGGTACAGCCTTTGCATTTTGCCATGGTGGTCGTGAACTGCAGATGATTGATCTTGTCGATGGAGAGCATGGTGGTCTCTACACCGTCCTGATAACGCTCACGGGCGATCAGTGCAGCACCGAAAGCACCCATGATACCGGCGATATCCGGGCGGATTGCTTCACATCCAGCAATCTTTTCGAAACTGCGAAGAACGGCATCGTTGTAGAACGTACCGCCCTGCACAACGATGTGTTTGCCAAGCTCAGAAGCATCGGAAACTTTGATTACTTTATAAAGAGCATTTTTGATAACCGAATAAGCAAGCCCGGCAGAAATATCAGCGACTTCTGCCCCTTCTTTCTGAGCCTGTTTTACCTTTGAGTTCATAAATACGGTGCAACGGGTACCAAGGTCGATCGGGTTCTTGGCAAAAAGAGCGGCTTTTGCAAAATCCTGTACACTGTAATTCAGAGATTTGGCAAACGTTTCGATAAAAGAACCGCATCCGGAAGAACATGCTTCGTTCAGCTGTACACTGTCAACGGTCTGATTTTTGATCTTGATACATTTCATATCCTGACCACCGATATCCAGGATGCAGTCTACATCC
Organism: Hominisplanchenecus faecis; assembly: GCF_020687205.1. Lineage (GTDB taxonomy): Bacteria > Bacillota > Clostridia > Lachnospirales > Lachnospiraceae > Hominisplanchenecus > Hominisplanchenecus faecis. The sequence goes on along the minus strand of NZ_JAJEQE010000001.1, from coordinate 192,046 downwards.
GGATCAAAGAATGCAGCGGCATAATAATGAGATACCGTCTCTACTTCGCCCTCGTCGAGCAGGAGAGCGGCCTTGATCAGTGCCTCGCCGTAACCGGTTGAACAGGAACGGACGATCTTGGCAGTGTCAGGCAACTTTTTGTAAATATCCTGGATTGCACGAATCGTAGTCTTTAACGGGCTGCCGTTGTTGTTACTGTAGAAAGAATAAAGCAGAGCACCGTCTTCTCCGACCAGAGCAGCTTTTGTCGTGGTAGATCCGGCATCAATACCAAGATAGCAGTTTCCTTCGTACGTTTCCAGATCGCCAGTCATAACGTTATACTGACTCTGACGTTCTGAAAATTCCTCATATTCTTCTTTGGAGGCAAACAAAGGATCCATACGGGCAACCTCAAATTCCATGTGGATGGTGCCGGAAAGTTTCTGGATCAGTGCAGAAAGGGATGTTATAACATCCTCCTTATAATTAAGGGCTGAACCGATTGCAGCAAACAGGTGAGAATTTTCCGGTGTGATCGCATGTTCGTCATCCAGCTTCAGGGTGCGGATGAAAGCAGCTTTCAGCTCTGTTAAAAAATGAAGCGGTCCGCCTAAAAATGCCACATGTCCGCGAATCGGTTTTCCGCAGGCAAGACCGCTGATCGTCTGGTTTACAACGGCCTGGAAAATAGAAGCCGACAGGTCTTCTTTCGTAGCCCCTTCGTTGATCAGAGGCTGAATATCTGTCTTAGCAAATACACCGCAGCGGGCGGCGATCGGATACAGAGCTTTATAATTTTTTGCATAGTCATTCAGCCCAGAAGCGTCGGTCTGCAGAAGCGAAGCCATCTGATCGATAAAGGATCCGGTTCCGCCGGCACAGATACCATTCATACGCTGCTCTACATTTCCACCTTCAAAATAAATAATTTTTGCATCTTCACCGCCAAGCTCGATCGCTACATCTGTCTGCGGAGCATAGTCCTGAAGAGCAGTAGAAACAGCAATAACTTCCTGAACAAAAGGAATACCAAGATGCTTGGCAAGGGTAAGACCGCCGGAGCCGGTGATCATCGGCGAGAGCGAAAGTTCACCGAGGCTGTCATATGCTTTTTTCAGAAGTGCAGAGAGCGTCTCCTGGATATTGGCATAATGGCGTTCATAATCAGAGAAAAGAAGTTCGCTTTTCTCATTCAAAATAGCAACCTTAACGGTTGTGGAACCGATATCGATTCCTAAAGTATGAAGTTTTGTCTGATTCGTATTCATATTCATAAATTTAAAATCCTTATGTAATGATGTTTGATCCGGGATCCGGACAGAAAACAGGCGTTTCCTGATCCACCTATTATAATAGGAAAAGATACCCGAAAAAAGATACAAAGTTCATTATACGACAAACTTTTTGAAATATCAAATGTTTTGATGATGTTTCGCATTTTTTTAGGACAAAAAAATAAAGTTTTCCTTAAGCAAAAATATTGTAATTCATCGCATAATGTGGCATAATGGAAAAGTAAATGCTTAAAAATCAAAATAGGAAAACGGATACGAGGACAAGGAAAAGAAAAAGATACAGAGGAGAAAACTATGCAGATATTTTCAATGATTTTATCACTTCTATGTGGAGTAGCACTGTTTTTATTCGGAATGTCACTGATGGGCGACGGACTCAAGATGGTCGCCGGAAATAAACTGGAAGCATTTTTATATCGAATGACGAACACGCCGATCAAGGGTGTGGCACTTGGTACGGCAGTTACCAGTGTGATCCAGTCATCTTCGGCAACGACAGTTATGGTGATCGGTTTTGTAAACTCCGGTATGATGAAGCTGAAACAGGCGATCGGTATCATCATGGGAGCCAATATTGGTACCAGTATCACAGGATGGATCTTGTGTCTGTCCTATATTCAGGGTTCCGGCGGGATCGCAAGCATTTTTTCAACAGCGACGATATCTGCCGTTGTAGCAGTGGTCGGTATTATTTTCCGCATGTTTGGGAAACGCTCCGTACATAAAAATATGGGCAATATCATGCTGGGTTTTGCTGTTTTGATGACAGGTATGCAGATGATGAGCGGGGCCGTTTCTCCGCTTCGTGAAAACCAGATGTTTATCAATATGCTCACAATGTTTTCCAATCCGCTTGCCGGTATCCTGGTCGGTATTTTATTTACCGCAGTGCTACAGAGTGCTTCTGCGACCGTTGGTGTACTGCAGGCGTTGTCCGTGACCGGAATCCTGACTTTTGCAAGCACGTTCCCGATCGTACTTGGTATCGGTGTCGGTGCAGCCTGTCCGGTTCTGATCTCTGCAATCGGAGCAAATAAGAATGGTAAAAGAACAGCCCTTGTTTATCTGATCAATGACCTGTTCGGACTGATCATGTGGGCAGTGGTCTTCTATTCCCTGAACGCCGTGATCCATTTTACGTTTATGGATCAGGTGATGACACCGGTGAGCATTGCACTTTTAAATACCGTATTCCGTCTGGTGACTGTGTGTATTCTGTTCCCGTTTATCAATAAGATCGAAAAACTGGTGTGCTGGCTGGTGAAAGACAGTGCCGAAGAGCTGGAAGACGAGGCAGATTTCGATCTTCTGGAGGAACGTCTTTTGAGTTACCCGGCATTGGCGATCGGACAGTGTCACCGTGCCATGAACGGTATGGCAAAGAAGGTCCGCAAAAACGTAAATCGTGCCATGAACCTTTTAAATGACTATCAGCAGGACAAGTTTGACAAAGTCCAGAGAAAAGAGGACTTGATCGATAAGTATGAAAGCCGTCTGGGTGAATATCTGGTTCAGCTCACAAAAAGAGAGATGAATACGGCACAGACAAGACAGGTTTCCCTGTATCTGCATACGATCAACGACTTTGAACGTATCGGAGACCATGCATCCTATATTGCCCATATGTCAAATGAAATGCATGAAAATCATACCCAGTTTTCGGAAGAAGCATGGGATGAGCTAAATGTTGCTATGGAAGCCGTGCGTGAAGTAATCAATATCACTTACGATGCTTTTTTGAATGATGACAAAGAAGAGGCACAGAGAATTACACCGCTTGGTATGGTTATCGGCAGACTTTGCGATGAACTGAAAATGCATCACGTAGCCAGAATGAGCAAAGGCGGATGCGGTCTGGAAGAAGGAGCAGTCTTTACCGACCTTCTGAACAGCTTCAATCGTATCGCATCCCACTGTGCAAGTGCAATGGTGGCATTGCTTAAGGGCGATGAAATGGACACAGATATCCATATCCATGACTCCAAAATCTATCCGACGGATAATTGGGAATATTATTCTTATCTGAATGAATATAATCAGAAGTATGATATCAAAAGCAAGAGCGAGAGCCATATCAGAAGTATGGAGCCGGAAGAAGTAGAATAGAAAAGTAAAAAGATATCCGTTCGGATCAAAACCAGCGGATTTCTTTTTTTTAAAACAATGCAGCAGCTGACGGAGTGGAATCGCTGCTTCTGGCAGAGCAGGCACCTGAAATCCAGATTTAGGATATGAAAAAATAAATATATAAATTATTCAAAAATATCAGGGGGAATGCAGATGAATTACAAAGAGAAAAAACGTTCCATGTTTTTTGGTCTGCCGTGGACTTTTACGTCTTATACGGTGACAGAGGAAATTATCACAGTGGACACAGGGCTGTTCAAGAAAGAAGAAAATGACTGTTACTTATACAAAGTCATTGATGTACGTCTGGAAAGTACTTTGTTGGAGCGTATGTTGGGGCTTGGAACGATCCATTGTTTTACGGGTGATGTGACGGATCCGGATCTGAAACTGCTCCACATCAAACACGCAAAAGAGATCAAAGACTACATTTTAAAACAGTCCGAGCAGGAAAGAATGAAAAGAAGAACCGTAAATATGCAGCATCTGGATGGCAATCCGGGGATGAGCCAGATGGCAGAAAAAGACAGCTGCAGATAGCAAGGAAGGTAAAGGCAGTGTTGATAAAAACAGCACTGCCTTTTTGGTGGTTGTTCTTATCAACAGCCTGAGAGTTGCACTGATGCTTCATTCCGGATTCGGTACACGTAAGGTTTGTAAGTGTGATGTCTTAAGAAACAGAAAAAGTACAGAACAAATATTCGATTTTGTTCTGTACTTTTTTCTTTATGAATGATATACTGATTGGGTAACAATACTAAGCAAGGAAAAACGTGACAGCGTGCAGACTTATGTTTTGTTTCGCGTGCGTTTAACTTAAATTGTATAGAAATAGAAGAAATATGACTTACTCAGGAGGTCTGTATGGATCATTTTGAATTAGTATCGGAATACAAACCGACCGGTGACCAGCCGGAAGCAATCAGGGAGCTGGTTGAAGGATTTCGGGAAGGAAACCAATGTGAGACATTGCTTGGAGTTACCGGCTCCGGAAAGACATTTACGATGGCAAATGTTATTCAGCAGCTGAACAAGCCGACACTGATCATTGCTCATAATAAGACACTTGCGGCTCAGTTATATGGCGAGTTTAAGGAATTCTTCCCGGAGAACGCAGTGGAATATTTTGTCTCCTATTATGATTATTATCAGCCGGAGGCGTATGTACCGTCTTCTGACACTTATATTGCGAAGGATTCTTCCATCAACGATGAGATTGACAAGCTGCGTCTTTCGGCAACAACGGCACTGGCGGAGCGGAGGGATGTAATCATCATTTCCAGTGTATCCTGTATCTATGGGCTGGGCAGCCCGGTGGATTATAAGAATATGGTACTGTCTCTGCGGCCCGGTATGGAGAGGGATCGGGATGAGGTGATCCACAAGCTGATTGACCTGCATTATGATCGAAATGATATGGATTTTCATCGCGGAACGTTTCGCGTGCATGGCGATGTGCTGGAGATTTTTCCGGCAGAATCGGATGAATATGCGTATCGTGTGGAGTTTTTCGGAGATGAGATCGACCGGATCACCGAGATCGATGTGCTGACCGGAAAGAGCCGCTGTGCACTGGAACATATCGCTGTTTTTCCGGCATCGCATTATGTTGTGCCGATGGATAAAATTCTGGAGGCTGCGAAACATATAGAGGAAGAGCTGGATGAGCGTGTACGCTATTTCAAGAGAGAAGATAAATTGATTGAAGCACAGCGAATTGCGGAACGGACAAATTTTGACATTGAGATGCTCAAAGAGACCGGATTCTGTTCCGGGATTGAGAATTATTCCAGACATCTGTCAGGGCTGGAGCCGGGAGCTACGCCGCACACGCTGATGGATTATTTTCCGGATGACTTCCTTATTATAATAGACGAGTCACACAAAACAGTCCCGCAGATTGGGGCGATGTATGCGGGAGATCAGTCCAGAAAAAGTACGTTGGTAGACTATGGTTTCCGTTTACCGTCTGCGAAGGATAACCGACCGCTGAATTTTGAAGAATTTGAAAATAAGATCGATCAGATTCTGTTTGTATCGGCGACACCGGGACAGTACGAGGCAGAACATGAACTTTTGCGTGCTGAGCAGATCATAAGGCCGACCGGACTACTAGATCCGAAAGTAGAAGTACGTCCGGTCGAAGGGCAGATTGATGATCTGATCGGAGAAGTCAACAAAGAAGTCGAAAAAGGAAATAAGATTCTGATCACAACACTGACAAAGCGTATGGCAGAGGACTTAACCGATTATATGAAAGAAATCGGCATCCGTGTTCGTTATCTGCATTCGGATATTGATACGCTGGAACGAACAGAGATCATCCGGGATATGCGGCTTAATGTATTTGATGTACTGGTCGGTATCAATTTGCTGCGAGAAGGTCTTGACATTCCGGAGATTACGCTGGTTGCCATTCTGGATGCGGATAAAGAGGGATTTTTGCGTTCGGAGACTTCACTGGTGCAGACGATCGGCCGTGCAGCACGAAATGTGGACGGTCATGTGATCATGTATGCGGATGTAATGACAGATTCGATGAAAGCGGCAATCGAGGAAACCGAGCGAAGAAGGACAATCCAAGAGAAATATAATAAAGAACATAATATAACGCCGCGGAGCATCAAGAAAGCGGTTCGCGATCTGATCAGTATTTCGAAAAATGTAGAAAAAGAGGCTGAGCCGGAAAAAGATCCGGAATCCATGAATTGCAAGGAACTGGAGAGCGAGATTGCGAAAACGCAGAAACAGATGAAAAAAGCGGCAGCAGAGCTTGATTTTGAAAAGGCAGCAGAGCTTCGTGATCGTATGATCATGTTGAAAAAGCATTTGCAGGAGACAGAAGAGTAGGAGGATATTATGGAAAAATCAGAAAAGAAACAGCCAATGATCAGGATTCGGGGGGCAAATGAAAACAATCTGAAAAGTGTGGATCTTGATATACCACGCAACCAGTTTATTGTTTTTACCGGTCTTTCTGGTTCCGGAAAATCCTCTCTGGCGTTTGATACGATCTATGCAGAGGGACAGAGGCGTTATATGGAGTCGCTTTCCTCCTATGCCAGACAGTTTTTAGGACAGATGGAGAAACCGGATGTGGAGAGTATCGAAGGACTTCCGCCGGCGATTTCCATCGACCAGAAATCAACCAACCGCAATCCGAGATCTACGGTGGGAACGGTGACAGAAATCTATGATTATTTCAGACTTTTATACGCGAGAGTTGGGACCGTACACTGTCCGAAGTGCGGAAAAGTTATCAAAAAACAGACGGTCGATCAGATGGTAGATGCGATCATGCAGCTGCCGGATCGTACCAAAATACAGCTGCTTGCACCGGTTGTACGTGGAAGAAAGGGAACGCACGCGAAGTTGCTGGAAAAAGCGAAAAAAAGTGGCTATGTCCGTGTGCGGATCGACGGCAACATGTATGAACTGAGTGAGGAGATCGCACTGGAGAAAAATATCAAGCATAATATCGAAATCGTCGTGGATCGTCTCGTGGTAAAAGAAGGGATTGAAAAAAGACTGACGGACTCACTGGAAAATGTACTGAGCCTGGCAGATGGTCTGGCGTTTGTGGAAGTGATTGATGGAGAATTGCTGCGTTTCAGCCAGAGTTTTGCCTGTCCGGACTGTGGTGTGAGTGTCGATGAGATCGAGCCGAGAAGTTTTTCCTTTAATAATCCGTTTGGTGCCTGCCCGGATTGTTACGGACTCGGATATAAGATGGAATTTGACGTAGAACTGATGATCCCGGATCCATCTCTCAGTATTCTGGATGGTGCGATCACTGTGACCGGATGGCAGTCCTGCACAGATAAAGGAAGCTTTACAAGAGCGATTCTGGATGCACTGGCTAAAGAATATCAGTTTGATCTTGCAACGCCATTTCAGGATTATCCGGAGGAAATCAAACATGTCATTATTCATGGCACCGACGGAAAAGTCCTGAAAGTGCATTACAAGGGACAGAGAGGCGAAGGAGTCTATGATGTGGCTTTTGAAGGTCTGATCCGTAATGTAGAACGACGTTATCGGGAAACAGGTTCCGATACGATGAAGCAGGAGTATGAGTCTTTCATGCGGATCACACCATGTAAGACCTGCAAAGGTCAGAGACTGAAAAAGGAAGCACTGGCTGTTACAGTAGGAGATAAAAATATCTATGAAATAACCTCACTGTCTATTGAAAAACTGCAGGAATTTATGGAAAAGCTGACACTTACAAAGCAGCAGGAACTGATCGGAAAGCAGATTTTAAAAGAGATCAGGGCACGTATCCGCTTTTTGATGGATGTTGGACTTGATTATCTGACACTTGCAAGAGCGACGGGTACTCTTTCCGGAGGTGAGGCACAGAGAATCCGTCTGGCAACCCAGATTGGTTCCGGACTGGTAGGTGTGGCCTATATTCTGGATGAGCCGAGCATTGGACTGCATCAGAGAGACAATGATAAGCTTTTGAATACATTGCGAAATCTGAGAGATCTTGGAAATACATTGATTGTGGTTGAACATGATGAAGATACCATGTTTGCTGCCGATTGCATTGTTGACATCGGCCCGGGAGCCGGTGAACATGGCGGAAAAGTGGTAGCAGTGGGAAATGCACAGGAAATTATGGCGTGTCCCGATTCCGTGACCGGGCAGTATTTAAGCGGTGCAAAGAAAATCCCTGTTCCTTCTGTACGCAAAAAGCCGACCGGCTGGCTGAAAGTGGTCGGAGCAGCAGAAAATAATCTGAAGAATATCAATGTAGATTTTCCGCTTGGTGTTATGACCTGCGTGACCGGCGTTTCCGGTTCTGGAAAAAGTTCGCTTGTCAATGAAATTTTATATAAACATCTGGCAAAAACGCTGAACCGTGCCAGAACCATTCCGGGCAAACACAAAGACATTGTCGGTATGGAACAGCTTGATAAAGTGATCGCCATTGACCAGTCACCGATCGGAAGAACACCGCGTTCGAATCCGGCAACATACACCGGCGTATTTGATCAGATACGAGATCTGTTTGCAGCAACACAGGATGCGAAAGCACGCGGCTACAAAAAAGGAAGATTCAGTTTCAATGTAAAAGGAGGACGCTGCGAGGCATGTTCCGGAGACGGAATCCTGAAAATTGAGATGCATTTTCTGCCGGATGTTTATGTTCCATGTGAAGTCTGCGGCGGAAAACGCTATAACAGGGAGACATTGGAAGTAAAATATAAAGGAAAAAGTATCTATGATGTGCTCAATATGACGGTAGAAGAAGCACTGGGATTCTTTGATTCCATTCCGTCCATAAAACGAAAGATCCAGACTTTGTATGATGTAGGATTATCCTATATCCGCCTGGGACAGCCATCCACCGAACTTTCGGGCGGTGAAGCACAGCGTATCAAACTGGCAACGGAGCTTTCCAAACGCAGCACCGGAAGAACCATTTATATTTTAGATGAGCCGACAACCGGACTGCATTTTGCAGATGTTCACAAACTGATCGAGATTCTGCAGAGACTTGCAGAAGGCGGAAATACTGTAGTTGTGATCGAACACAATCTGGATGTGATCAAAACAGCGGATTATATCATCGATATCGGACCGGAAGGCGGTGATAAAGGAGGAACCGTGATCGCGAAAGGAACGCCGGAAGAGGTGGCGAAAGCTGAGAAGTCTTATACCGGAAAATACGTGAAGAAATATCTGTGAAGATTTTCTTAATGTGCAAATGAATGTTGTAAAAAATAGTTTGGTAAAAATAGGACGCCATGATGATTCGAAAACAATCTCCTGACACGCATCGTTTCCTGTTCGGTTCGCTCGTGTGTTAGCAGCCCTTCGCCTAAACTCGCCTCTTCGAGGCTCAGACAACGGCTCTCTGGGGCGGCAACATCGCAAACCTCACGACGGAAGCCTCGCTACCGTCAGAGTGATTTGTTTTCGAATTCATCATGGCTGTATTATTTTACGCACTATGTTTTACAATGCGGTTTCGTTTGCACATTGCCAAAAGCTACTGGCCTGCCCGGGGTCGCTTAAGCGGAAAGCTTTTTCAAACCACAGATATTTGCTAAAAAACTTTCCGTTTCCATAGCGTAATCGGCTGGGCAGGAGGTGTGGAGGCTATTTCTTCTTTCAACACAAGAGGAGATGTGACCTGTCTTTTTACGTCTGGCACTCTGTAACACTTTCTGTTCATTCTTTTGTACTGAAAAAGAAAAAACGGAACTTGCGACATAAAAATGAAGAAGACACCTGCGGTGCCTTCTTCAAAGGAAAGAGAAAAATTAAAATATTTTGAGGGAGTACTACGCAACGTGTGGGTGTTGCGTAGTGTGAGTTATGAAATATATTAGCTCTTCACTAATACAGCTACAGTATAGAATAGAAATGTGTTAAAAGTATGTCTTAAATATTAATAAAAAATGAAAAGAAGAAAAAAATAAAAACCCCTTTTCAAGAAGAAAGCCGTTGTATATAATAAACCAAGGACAGACAGGGGGAAGATCCTGATGGAGAAAGGAGAACACAGGAATGAATTCAACAGATATTGGAATAGATCTTGGCACTGCGAGTATACTGGTGTACGTGAAAGGAAAAGGCGTTGTTTTAAAAGAGCCTTCCGTAGTAGCCTTTGACCGTGATACAAATAAAATCAAAGCAATCGGAGAGGAGGCAAGACTGATGCTTGGGCGTACACCAGGCAATGTCGTTGCAATTCGCCCGCTGCGTAAGGGCGTTATTTCTGATTATACCGTGACCGAACAGATGCTGAAGTATTTTATCCAGAAAGCGATCGGCAGAATGTCTTTTCGCAAACCGAGGATCAGTGTCTGTGTGCCGAGCAGCATTACAGAGGTCGAGAAAAAGGCGGTGGAAGATGCAACCTATCAGGCAGGTGCAAGAGAAGTTTCTATTATAGAGGAGCCGATCGCAGCAGCCATCGGAGCAGGGATTGATATTTCCAGACCATGCGGCAATATGATTGTGGACATCGGAGGGGGTACCTGCGATGTCGCTGTGATCTCTCTGGACGGAATTGTTGTGAGCACTTCGATCAAAGTCGCCGGTGATGATTTTGATGAGGCAATCATCCGTTATGTAAGGAAAAAACATAATCTTCTGATCGGAGAACGTACGGCAGAAGATATCAAGATCAATATTGGAACTGCGATTGAACGTCCGGATCAGAAAGTAATGGAAGTAAGAGGGAGAGATCTTGTTACCGGCCTGCCGAAAACCGTTCGTGTGACTTCAGAGGAGACAAGAGATGCTTTAAAAGAGACAACTTCACAGATCGTTGAGGCAGTACATGGCGTTCTGGAGCGTACGCCGCCGGAACTGGCAGCCGATGTTGTGGATCGTGGTATCGTGTTGACGGGGGGCGGTTCACTACTTGGGGGCCTGGAAGAGCTGATCGAAGAGAAAACAGGCATTAATACGGTGACTGCAGAAGATCCGATGACCGCAGTAGCAATCGGCACCGGGAAATTTGTGGAGCTGACAGCCGGCAATGGCAAACTGATAGAGTAAGGGGATTTAAGCAGAAATTCATGGATAAAATAAAAGGATATATAGATCATCTGATTTTTCGGAACAGTGACAATGGTTACACGGTTATGGTTGTGAACCACGAAGGAGAAGAACTGACCTGTGTGGGTACCTTCCCGGTGATCACAGAAGGGGAGCTGATCGAAGCGACCGGGCACTATACCGAACATGCAGTTTACGGGACACAGTTCCAGATCCAGAAACTGGAAATAAAAGATCCGGAAGATACGGCGGCGATCGAACGTTATCTTGGTTCCGGTGTGATCAAAGGGATCGGAATCGCACTGGCAGCCAGGATTGTGCGGAAATTTAAAGAAGATACTTTTCGCATTATGGAAGAAGAGCCGGAACGACTGGCGGAAGTCAAAGGAATCAGTGAGAAAAAGGCCCGTGAGATCTCAGAACAGGTATCAGAAAAAAGAGATATGCGAAAAGCGATGATCTTTTTGCAGCAATATGGTATTTCCAATACACTTGGAGCCAAGATTTATAAGCAGTACGGAGCAAGACTGTACGCTGTGATTCAGGACAATCCATATCAGATGGCAGACGATATAAATGGTGTTGGATTTCAAATCGCGGATGAAATAGCCTCAAAAGTCGGGATCCATACGGATTCAGATTTCCGGGTCCGCAGCGGTATTCTGCATGTGCTGACCAGGATCGCTCTGGAAGGTCATGTGTATCTGCCGAAGATGGAGCTTCTGGCAAGAACGGTGGAGCTTCTGGGCGTAAGTCAGGAGCTGGTAGAGAAACATATCATGGATCTGGCAGTAGAACGCAGGCTGATACTCAAAGAGCAGGAGGGGCAGATTTGCGTATATGGGATCAATGCCTATTACACGGAATTGAATACAGCAAAAATGCTCCATGATCTGAACATATCCTGCAAGATCGATGAGAAGAAGATCAGCAGGCGAATGGATAAGTTGGGAAAACATTCCGGGTATGAGCTCGATGAGCTTCAGAAAGAGGCAGTGGTTACAGCTGCCGGTCACGGACTTTTGGTTCTGACCGGTGGTCCGGGAACAGGAAAAACAACAACGATCAATGCAATGATCGATTATTTTGACTCAGAAGGTCTGGAAGTGCGACTGGCAGCACCAACCGGACGGGCAGCCAAACGAATGCAGGAGGCGACCGGCTGTGAAGCACAGACCATACACCGCATGCTGGAGATTTCCGGGGCAGCAGATGAGGAAGAAGGACCAAAACAGTTTGAACGAAACGAAGAGAATCCGCTGGAGGCAGATGTGATCATTGTGGATGAGATGTCCATGGTGGATATTTATCTGATGCATGCCCTGTTGAAAGCTGTCACCGTTGGAACAAGACTGATCCTGGTTGGTGACAGGGATCAGCTGCCTTCCGTGGGACCGGGAAGTGTCCTGAAGGATATCATAGAATCAGAATGTTTTCCGGTAGTGTGTCTGACACACATTTTTCGCCAGGAGGGCGGAAGTGATATCGTTTTAAATGCCCATAAGATCAATAAGGGTGAACACATCGTGATGGACAATAAGAGCCGGGATTTCTTTTTCCTGAAACGGGAAGATGCAAATGTGATCATCAGTGTTGCACTGACACTGATCCAGAAAAAATTACCTTCTTATGTAGATGCAGATCCGTATGATATCCAGGTTCTGACACCGATGCGGAAAGGGCTTCTTGGTGTGGAACGTCTCAATACGATCTTTCAGCAGTATCTCAATCCACCGTCACCGGAAAAGAATGAGAAAGATACCGGCAGATGCAAATTACGGGAAGGTGACAAAGTCATGCAGACCCGCAACAACTATCAGATGGAGTGGGAGGTACGCGGAAAATATGGGATTCCGGTTGACAAAGGCTGCGGTGTTTTTAACGGTGACATGGGCATTATCCGTGAGATCAATACATATGCAGAAATGGTGACAGTGGAATTTGATGAGTGCCGTTTTGCAGAATATTCCTTTAAAGAGCTCGAAGAGCTGGAGCTTGCCTATGCACTGACGGTGCATAAGGCACAGGGAAGTGAATATCCGGCCGTGATCCTCCCGCTGCTGAACGGACCGAGGATGCTGATGAACCGCAATCTGCTCTATACAGCGGTCACAAGAGCACGTTCCTGCGTTACGATCGTCGGAAGTCCGTATGCGGTCAATCAAATGATCGATAATAAATATGAACAGATACGCTACACATCCCTGAGGCAGCGGATCTGTGAATTTGTATTATGATTCAGGCACTGGAGGAGATGATCACGCTCCTCTATCCAAGACGCTGTCCGCTTTGTCAGGATATTTTAACAGATAAAGCGGCACTTATTTGTATGAAATGTCGAACAAAAGCAGTACCGATCAGGGGACCGAAATGTAAAACGTGTGGGAAGCCGGTGGCATCTTTGGAAACAGAGTATTGTCCGGACTGTCAGGAAAAAACGCATTTTTTTACATCGGGAAGGGCTGTTTTTCTCTATGAAGAAGAAATCAGGAAATCTGTATATCAGTTTAAATTTCACAACAAAAGAGAATATGCCGGATTTTATGTATCGGAAATGGAGCGTGTCTGTGGAGATGAGATCCGCACCTGGAATCCGGATGTGATCATTCCGATTCCGATGTATAAGAGAAAAAAGAGACAAAGGGGATACAATCAGGCAGAAATACTGGCAAAATGTCTTGGGAAAAGGCTTCAGATCCCGGTTGATACAAAAAGCCTTGTGCGTGTACGGAAAACGATACCGCAGAAAAGTCTTGGAAGAAAAGAAAGAGAAATAAATCTGAAAAATGCTTTTAAAACTTCGACAAATGCGTTAGAATTAAAGAAAGTACTGCTTGTGGATGATATCTATACAACTGGGGTTACGATGGACGAAGCGGCGAAGGTGCTTTGGATGGCGGGAGCAGAAGAAGTACATTTTCTTGTGCTTTGTACAGGAAAACCGGATTGCTGAGAGATACTTTTCAGAAACCGGATTTTATGTTATACTGAAAAAAAGACAGAGGAATCATTAAGGGGTAACTATGCTGAACAAGAAAAAAATACGAACAATGTCTAAAATTGCAGTTATGGAAAAGCACCATGGGGAGGAACTGCAAAAAGCCAGAGAATATTATCGCAGTGATTATGTGGCAGTACAGCTGCTGAAAAATGCGTGTTATCTTACTGTCGCATATATGATCGGACTTCTGCTCTGGGGAGTGGCCAATATGGATATGCTGATCGAGAAGCTTAACCGTATGCAGATCAAGGGGATACTGACCGGAGTGATCGTCAGCTATCTGCTGTGTATGACCGCAGGTCTGCTGCTTACCTATGTGATAACTATGAAACGGTATTTTTACGGGCAGGAGCTGTTCCGGCACTATCAGGTGCTGCTGCAGAGACTGGAAGATGAAGATGATATAGAAATACTGGAAGTGACAGATCTCAGGAGGAAAAAGTGAAGGGAATTTATAATATCAGGACATTATTCGAAAAATATTACAGTGAATATGGAAATTACATCGATGCCGCTGCCAAATTTGTTACAGCGTTGATTCTGTTTATGCAAATCAATGGTCGGATTGGCGGAAAAAGCATTTTTGGAAATATTTTTGTGGAACTGATTCTGGCACTGGTCTGTGCGATCCTGCCGCCGAATGTTATGATTGTACTGGCATTTGTCGCAGCACTACTGCAGTTTGCGTCCGTATCAATCGCATCGCTGGCAGTCGGAGGAGGCGTTTTGCTGGCAGTACTGCTTTTATATTTTGCATTTGCATCGAGACAGGCATGGGCCATGCTACTGACAATCCTCGGACTTTTCTTCCATGTCCCGTGTATCGTACCGATCAGTTTCGGGCTGATGGGAAGTACGATGTCCGCAGCAGGTATGGCTGCGGGAACGGTATTTTACTATACGTTATTGACGATAGGAAAGCTGGGCGGTGCATCGGTGGATCTTGCGATGGCAAAACAGAGCACTGCGGAAAAGATCCTTGCAGAACTGCAGACAATGATCGATACGCTTCTGAGTGAGCAGGAGATGATCCTGATGCTGGTTGTGCTGCTGGCAGTATTTGCTGTTGTATTTCTGGCAAGAAGGATGGCGATGAAGCATGCATGGAAAGTTGCGATCGCAGCGGGTACGGTCATTTATCTGGTGCTGATGATGGCAGGTTACATGATGCTGCATCTGGAGATCGGGATTTTATGGATCCTGATCGGAACATTGATCTCGGCGGCAGTGGCATTTCTGCTGGAACAGTTGTTTTTTAATCTGGATTACCGCAAAATAGAAAATCTTCAGTTTGAAGATAATGATTATTATTACTATGTCAAGGCAGTACCGAAACGACACCGAAACGATGAGGACAGTCAGGAAATGGAAGCGGGAAGAATCGACAGGAAAGGACGTGAACATCATGATGGGCATGAAACAATTCATTCATAGTTATCTTTCCAGCCTTACGTTTACTTATTCCGATGTGTTGGAGATCATCATACTTTCCTTTGTAGTGTACCACATCCTGATCTGGATCCGGAACACCCGGGCGTGGACTCTGATGAAGGGCATCCTGGTCATGATTGTTTTTATCTTTATTGCCACACTTCTGAACCTGGATTCCATTCTGTTTCTGGTCAGCAAAGGCATCAATGCGATCCTTGTGGCAACGGCCGTTATTTTTCAGCCGGAGCTGAGGAGGGCTCTGGAACAGCTTGGCGAAAAGAAGTTCCTTTCTTCGCTGCTACCGTTTGATATGGAAAAAGATGCAGAGGAACGTTTCAGCGACAAGACCGTCAACGAGCTGGTGAAAGGCTCCTTTGAGATGGGAAAAGCAAAGACCGGTGCTCTGATCGTTCTGGAAAAAAACACCAAGCTTACCGAGTATATAAGAACCGGTATCGAGCTGGATTCTCTGGTTACCAGTCAGCTTTTGCTGAATATTTTTGAGCATAATACACCGCTGCATGACGGAGCAATCATTGTCAGAGGAAACCGTATTATTTCCGCAACCTGTTATCTGCCTCTTTCGGATAACATGGAGCTGAGTAAAGAGCTTGGTACCCGCCACAGAGCCGGTGTCGGTATCAGCGAAGTGACAGATTCTCTGACGATTATTGTTTCAGAAGAGACGGGAAAGGTATCCATTGCACAGAAAGGTGTTCTTACCAGAGATGTGACACCGGAAGAACTGAAAGAACAGCTGGTTATTCTTCAGGATAAAAATGTAAATACAAAAAGATTTAAATTCTGGAAAGGAAAAGGCAAGAATGAGGAAAATATCAACCAGAATAAAGAGAATATTGACCAGTAATCTTGGCCTGAAAATAGTGTCGGTGCTGGTTGCCTGCATGATGTGGATTTTTGTAGTCAATGTGGATGATCCGGAAAAAGTGCAGTCCTTTTCGGATGTAAAAGTGGAAATCCGCAACAGTGACTGTTTTGGCGTGGACAAGACATTCAGTGTTCAGGAGGATACCGATAAAGTAAAAGTATGGGTGAAAGCGAGAGCATCTGTGCTGAACAAGCTTCAGTCAAAAGATTTTAAAGTGGTTGCCGATATGCGGAATGTGACGCTCGGCAATGCAGTGCCATATACACTGGAATGTACCAGCAGTGCACTCACCAAGGCAAACTGGGAGTGTGAACCGGCATCCCTGAAGATCAAGATTGAAAATGTTGTGCAGGAATCGTTCGGTGTGGAAGTGGATACGACCGGGGAGCCGGCCGATGGATATGACATCGGGACTTCTACGATCAAAGAGGGCGATACGATCAATATTGCGGGGGCGGAGTCGCTGATGAATATCATTCACAGAGTCAGTATATCGGTGAGCGTGAACGGACTTTCTTCGGATAAAACAGTAAAAGGAAATATTGTTGTCACCGATAAAAATGGCACCGATTTTACACAGAGCCAGTTGGATAAGCTGGTCTTTACAACGAGCAGCGGCGACCTGATCAAAGATGGCGTGTTAAGTGCAAAGATCCAGCTCTGGAAAGTAGAACAGAATGTAAAAGTAAATATCGGAACTTACGGTGACCCGGCACCGGGATACTGTGTGTCCGAAGTGAAAGTGACTCCGGAGAATATCAGCATTGTCGGAGATGAAGAGACACTTGCAGAATTGAACGGGGAACTTTCTTTAACGGATATGATCTCTGTAGAAGGTGTTTCAGAAAGTTTTACCTCTGATACGATTAATCTTGCGGATTATCTGAAAGAAAATTATAAAGATAAATTAAAAGTAAAGAGCGGAACGGCTTCAACCTTATCAGTTCGTGTTATTATGGAGAAGATGGGAACCAAGAAAATTGATATTCCTCTCTCTGCGATTACGATAAAAGGAAGACCGACCGATCTGGATATGGTATTGACACCTGCAGATAAGATCACGGTAGAAGTTGCAGCAGTAGACGGATCGTTGGATAATATTGATCAGAATGATGTCAAGGCAGTGTTGGATCTGACTTCTTATCAGAAAGAAGGGAGACATGAAGTTCCGGTTCAGATTACCCTGCCGGATGGCTACGAACTGACTTCGGAAGTGAAGATTGTCGTAAACCTGACCAAAAAGCAGAAGACAAGCGGCAGCAATACGGTGATTTCAGCTGCGGAGGAGTAGAAGTGAGTAAAAATTATTACAGGGAAAACCGCAGAATGCGGTAACAGGAGGGTAAACTTATGGTAAGTCAGAAGGTAAGAGTGAAAAATCCTTCCGGTCTTCATTTACGTCCGGCAGGAGTACTTTGCAGTACAGCGTTACAGTTTAAGTGCCGCGTCAGATTTACATTTCGTGAAGCGACTGTGAATGCAAAGAGCGTACTCAGTGTGCTGGGAGCCTGCGTAAAGGAAGGTGATGAGATCACGTTCGAATGTGAAGGGGAAGACGAGGATCAGGCACTTGCCACGATGGTAAAGGCTGTGGAAGAAGGACTTGGAGAAGAACAGAAAAATTAAGATCTTCAGGAAACGTACATGAAAATCCGCCCGGTTGTTTTGAATGACCGGGCGGGTTTTTGCTTTTCTGTATTCTCTTGTTTACGTCAAAGATCTATTTTCCGGTGTTAAAGTACAGTGGATCAGTAGGGTCATAGCTCTGAGAGAGTGGGATTTTAATGCCTTTTGGTTTACCGAGCGGTCCCGGGTTTGGAGAATCGTATACTACAACGGTCGTACCGATCGGAACGGTGTTGAACAGCCAGTAGGCATCTCCCATACTCAGGCGAATGCAGCCTTCAGAAGCCTGAGTGCCGAGCAGGTTGTATTTATAGGCCGGCAGATTTTTTCTGCCAAGCTGTGGCTGTGGGATCGAATGAAACAGGATTTCACTTGTGATGTGAGAACAGTAATATCCAAACGAAGGTCCATAAAGTGCATGGGTATACAGTTTATCCTGGATCGTGAATGTACCGAGCGGAGTTCCGTTGTTCAGACCGGTTGAGCATATCATGGCACGCACCGGAGTATTGCCTTTGTAGACAGTAACTACATTTTGCTGTCGGTTTACTTTTACGGTCCAGTTCCCTTCCAGAGCACGGCTTGAGATTCCGGAATCTGAGAATGTATAGGAGGTGCCGCCGATATTTTTAGCACCGGTCACCATGACACCATCGGACGGATTCAGATAATAGTACTTACCATTATAGTACAGCCATCCGGTATGCATGGAGCCGTAATCATTGAAAAAGTACGTTTTTCCGTCAATCGTTTTAAAGCCTCTGGTGATTTCGCCCTTTGCGTTTGCATAATATTTGCGGCTGCCATAGACGGTCCAGCCTTTTCCGAGAACACCGCTTGAATCAAAAACATAGATTTTCTTTTTGATCTGCTGTACGCCGATGTAAGGTACGCCCATCTTATTTCCCGAAGCATCGGCATAATATTTTTTGCCTTTAGCTTTGAACCATCCGGTCTGAAGGGTGCCGTCTTTTCCGACGCGACACTTTTTCCCATCTTTTTTTACCCATTTGTTTTTATACATGGCTCCTGTTTTTTTGTTCAGGCAGTACCATTTGTTTTTATAAAGGAACCATCCGGTCTGAAGGGTGCCGTTACTGTTCAGATAATACGTTTTTCCGTTGGAAGTTACCCAGCCTTTTTTGGCAAGCGTACCATTTGCTTTTGTAAAATAAGTTTTGTTTTTGTAAGTAACTTTTCCGATCATCATTGCTCCGGTGCTGTCGAAAAAATAAGTCTTTCCTTTATATTTCCGACGGCCGGTCTTTGCGGTTCCGGAAGCACTGATCAGATATTTTTTTCCATTTAAAGCCTGAAGTCCCTTTGGAAGTGATTTTCCGTTGGCTCCGAAACAGTAAATTTTGCCGCCAAGGGTAATGGTACGGTTTGTAAACAGCTGATAATTGGCTCCGGCATAATACCAGGAGATACCACTTGCTGATTTTATGGAGAAAAGACCTGTTTTTACAGATCCGTCCGCAAGGAAATAATAAGGTTTTTGGGCGAGGTACATGACACCTTCCTGGGATGGCGTAAAAAGATAGCCGTCCGGGTCAAAATAATATACTTTCTGATCAATGCTGCAAAATCCTGTGGCACGGGAACCGTTCTCTGTCAGAAAGAAACGCCCCAGGGCATCTGAATTCCAGCCATATGTGACAGGTGTTTCCGTTTTCGCATCTGGTGCAGCATAAATAGCCTGCGGGATACAGAAAATCAGGGCAGATGCCAAAATGCTGGCAGACAATATTTTCTTAAAATGCATAAACTCCTCCATTCCCTGCAAATTTGCAGTCAAATAAAACATGGATTATAAAAGATAATTCGGTTACCATTACTTTACTATAAAATGATGCAAGTGTCAAAAGTCTAAATTGCGATCAGGCTTGTACAAATGAGCAATCTAGACTTATTGACACACCGAACACCGAAAACGTAATAAAATGTCGTGTATGCGGCATTTTATGGGAGTTTGAGGTAGTTCCGGTGCAATCCGAAACAAAAAATTAAATAATAATTAAGAAAAATTAACAGAGGTTTAAGAGATTGACAGGCAGACCTTTTTAGGGTACTATATAAAGTAATGTGTATCACAAAAATGAACGAAAATAAGAAGTGATTTTTACATTGTGGTTGTAAAAATAAGAAGAAATTACGAGAGTATTTCGAAATCAGGAGGAAAAGATGAAGAAAATATTAAAAAATCTGGCAGCAGCTGCGATACTGGGACTTGTGTTCTGCACGGGGGTCACATCACATGCTTCGAATGGAAACGTTGTTCTGGTACTGGATCCCGGACATGATGTACACGATGCAGGTGCGAGACGTACCTGGAACGGTGTGACTTATGCGGAGGAGACCATTACTTTAAAAATGGCACAGTACTGTAAAGAAGAGCTGGAAAAATACTCCGGTATCGTTGTTTATATGACAAGGTTCAGCAATAATGTGGACATGGATCGCTATGACCGTGTAAAAGTGGCAAAAGATCTGGGAGCAGATGCACTGGTGAGCCTGCACATCAATTCAACCGGAAATCAGCAGGATACCGTTTCCGGAGCACTTGCCTATGTGCCAATCTCAACCAACAAAGCAGATTATGCTGTGGAAGCAAGAGCACTTGCTGCGGATATTGTGAGCAATCTTTCAACGGTCGGAATGAAGAATCTCGGCTATCTGAAAGGGGAAGGACTTGGCATTATCTATTATGGAAGGCAGTGGAAGATCCCGACCATGATCATAGAGCATGGATTTGTGAACAATCCTTCTGACTGTCTGAAATATTATGGAAGCGATGACAAGATCAAAGCGGTGGCTGTTGCAGATGCAACTGCGATCGCACGCCATTACGGTATCACGAAAATGCGTGGCTGGAATCAGATCGGAGGTGAATGGATTTATCTGGATAAGAACGGCAATAAGAAAACCGGATGGATTACCGATGCAGGCAAAGAATATTATCTGGACGAGGAAGGGCATAAAGTTTCCGGATTTGTAAAAATTAATGATAAAAAATATTATTTTAATGAAGACGGAAGTGCCTACAGCGGATTCCTTCAGGCAAACGGTGCCCTGTACTATGTGAAAAACGGCGGTCAGGTGATGACGGGCCGGTTTAAAATAGGCGAGAAACAGTACTATGCAGCAAAGGGCGGCAAACTGTATCGTGGATTTAAGGTACGCAAAGGTTACAAATACTATTTTGATCCAGAAACCGGAGCAGCACTTAGCGGATTGCAGAAGATCGGAGCAAACTATTATTATTTTGATGTGGCAGGACGTATGCAGACCGGCTGGGTAAAAGTCGGTTCCAGAACCTGTTATTTTAAAAAGTCTACCGGTGTGAGAAGAAGCGGATGGTTCAAATACAGAGGCAAATATTATTATCTGAATCCGAAAACCGGAGCCAAAATGAAAAAACGCTGGGTAGTATATAATGGAAACTATTATTATCTGGACAGGAAAGGTGTCCGCCTTACCGGCACTAAGGCAGTGATCGACGGCAAAAAGTATCGTTTTGATGCAAATGGCATCTGCAAAAAGAAGACAAGAGCAGAGGCAGCCAGACAGAAGGCAGAACAGGTGACACCGGAAACGAAAGCACTTTCGGAATAAAGGAGAAAAAGTCGGATGGCGATCAAAGGATTCGAGATTCTGCTGTGGTTTCTTATCATTCCGCTTGCAGCAGGAAATCTTCCTGTTTTTGAGACAGGGAAGGAGAAAGACTGGTTCGTGCGAATGACAGATGCTCTGATCTGCGGTTATGTTCTGCTATTTGCAGTATTTGAGCTGCTGGCGTTGCCGCTCATTTTTACCAGGCAGTCATTTGCAGTTCTGAAATACAGCTATGAGATACTTGCCTGTGTGCTGGCTCTGGCAGGAGTCATCTTTGCCTGGAAAAATAAAAAGAACAGGGCAGATGGAGCAGAACGGAAAAAGAGCCTTTCACGAAAAAAAATTCCAGCGGCCATGTGGCTTGCATTTCTGCTGGTCGCCATACAGATGGGAGCTTATGTTTTTGGCATGGCAACGGATCTGGATGACGCCTTTTATGTGGCAACGGCAACCACGACCCTGGAGACGAACGGGATGTTCACGTACGATGCCTATACTGGAATGCTGGCATCGTATCTTCCGGCGAGATATGTGTTTGCACCCTTTCCGATCCTGCTTGCATTCTACAGTGATATGGTGCATATGCATGCGGCGGTTGTGGCACATACGGTCGAACCGGTCTTCTTTCTTCTGATCTCCTATCTTGTCTACTGGAAGATCGGAAGGAAGCTGTTTGATAAAGATGATCGGAAAGTGGGACTGTTTCTGCTGTTTCTGGTGCTGATCCAGATGTTTTCTTATTATTCAGTCTACACGCAGGGAACATTTCTGTCGATCCGTATCTGGCAGGGAAAGGCTCTTCTGGCATCGTTTGTGCTTCCGGCGATCTTTTTGCAGGCAAAGGAATGTATGGAAATGAATCGGATGTGCGATGCATGGGTGACATTGTTTTTGATGATGACATCGGCATGTCTGGTGTCCGGCATGGGTATTATGCTGGCACCGATCATGCTGGGGCTTATGACACTTTTGTATGCGGTGAAAGACAGAAACCGGGGAAACATAAAAAGAGCAGTGATATGCTGCCTGCCGAATGTTATCTGTGCGGCGGCATATGTGATCATACGCTAGAAGAAAGGGTAGAATCATGATAACAGCATTTCAGATTGCCATAGAAAGGGCAGGCTGGTACATCGGAAGTGGATGGCATTATCTGTTGTTTGCAGCAGCACTCCTCTTTCTGATCCTGAAACGTGATGACAAAGAAAACCGTAAATGGCTGGTGGGGTATACCCTGTTATTTGCAGCCGTTTATATCTGTCCGCTTACGGCAAGGATCATTATGAAATACTGCATTGGTGGATTTGTTTACTGGAGAATGTTCTGGATTCTGCCAACGTCCGTGATTTTAGCCTATGTGGCAGTGAGCGTATGTACAGCAGGAAAGAAAAAAACGATTCAGGCTGTATGTGCATCTCTGCTGATGGCACTGATCATCGTGACCGGAAAGAATCCTTATGTGGGCGGTCAGGCCATCTATCAGAAATCAGTCAATATGCAGAAACTTCCGGCGGATGTGTGTCAGATCAGTAACCTGATAGCCGACACAAGAGCAGAAGGTGAGACGGCTCTTGCAGTGATGCCAGAAGATCTGGTCGGTTATGTGCGGCAGTATGATGCATCGATCCGGCTGCTTTACGGAAGGCGTTCCAAATCAGAGAAACCAGTGCGGAAAATCCGCCGTCAGATGCGAAAAGAACAGCCGAAGATCAAAAAGCTGATCCGCAGGATAAGACAGCAGGGCGTGAATTATCTGGTTTTTCTTGCAGATGAACAGCAGGATGCTAAAATTCAGAGAAATGGATTTGAAAAGATAGGAAAAGTAGGGGGTTACTCGGTCTATAAAGATAAATGGTAAGCATAATCCCATGCATTGCCACAGACTTTGCTATTGTAATTTTGGAGAAAGTGTTGTAAACTTATCGGCGATGTAAAAGTATGGAATTTTATATGAAGAGGATAAGTATATGGAAAACAGAGAACGTTATAAAAGACTGATCATGTTTCTGGCATCTGCATTTATTCTGACACTCCAGACAGGCGTGTTCGCTTATGTATGGTTTAAGGATTATGCATTTTCCGGAGCAATCGGAGAAGCTTTCTGGAAACGCGGAAACTATGTAGTCATTGCACAATATGCTTTGATGCTGTACTTCTTCTACCGTATTTACGGTGGCTTCAAAGTAGGATATTTGCGGGTTTTTGAAGTACTGTATTCCCAGGTTCTTTCCGTGCTCTGTGTAAATGCGATCACGTATCTGCAGCTGGCACTGATCGGACGCTGGAAGTTTACGAAATTCATAGAGCCGATTCTGAAAATGACAGGAGTCGATCTGGTGATCGTCGTAGCCTGGGTCGTATTTATGAGGTGGATCTATACAAAAATCTATCCGCCGAGACAGATGCTGCTGGTATATGGAGATTACAGCCCGCAGGATCTGATCCAGAAGATTTCCAGCCGTGAGGATAAATACAACATCTGCGAGAAGATCCATATCAGCAAAGGGATGGATGCGATCAAAGGGCGGATCGATGAGTATCATGCAGTGGTACTTGGAGATATTCCGGCATCCGAGCGAAATATCCTGCTCAAATATTGCTTTGAAAAAGATATCCGCTGCTACAGCATTCCGAAGATATCGGATATTATGATCATGAGTGCGGAAAATATTCACTTGTTTGATACCTCTCTGCTTTTGTTCCGCCATCGCGGACTGACAGCCGAGCAGCAGTTCTTCAAACGGGCGTTTGATATTGTAACTTCTTTGCTTGGAATTATTGTGGCATCGCCGTTTATGATCGTTATTGCCATTCTGGTGAAACTGTATGACAAAGGTCCGATACTTTATAAACAGGCGAGACTGACAAAAGGAGGCAAAGTCTTTTATGTAATGAAATTCCGCAGCATGCGTGTGGATTCGGAAAAACAGGGAGCAAGGCTGGCGATGAAGCATGATGATCGTATCACACCGGTTGGACGTGTGATACGAAATCTTCACCTAGATGAATTACCGCAGCTTTTCAATATCCTCAAAGGCGATATGTCTATGGTCGGTCCGAGACCGGAGCGTCCGCAGATCGCAGAAGAGTACAAAAAAGCAATACCGGAGTTTGATTACCGTCTGAAGGTGAAGGCGGGACTGACCGGATTTGCACAGGTTTATGGAAAATACAACACAACACCGTATGATAAATTAAAACTGGATCTGACCTACATTGAGAATTACAGTTTTGTGCTGGATATAAAACTGATGTTTCTGACCTTTAAGATCCTGTTCCAGAAAGAAAATACCGAAGGCGTGGAAAAATGGCAGGTGACGGCTGCTACCAGGGAAAATCTGGAGCAGATCAAAGAAGAGGAAGAAAAGGAAATGAAAGAAACCGGAAAACAGCAATAGGAGAACCGTATTTATGGAAAAAAGACCGTTAGTATCCGTGATCATACCGGCCTATAATTGTGCAGGGTTGATATCAAGAGCGATCGAGTCCGTGTTGATCCAGGAGGTATCGCTGGAGATCATCGTTATAGACGATGGCTCCGGTGACAACCTGGAGCAGGTGCTGGAGACGTATCGGGATAACCCTGCGTTTTCTTTTATTAAAAATAAGACAAATCTGGGTGCGGCCGGAAGCCGGAACAAAGGTGTGGCCATGGCGAAAGGCAGATATGTCGCGTTTCTGGATGCCGATGATTACTGGGCAGCCGGGAAATTAAAAAAGCAGACAGATGCTATGGAAAGGACAGGCTGTGTTTTAAGCTGTACGGCAAGAGAGCTGATGACTCCTCAGGGCGAACTGACCGGACGGATCATTCCGGTAAAAGAAGAAATCACCTACCGTGACCTTTTGCATCATAACAGCATCAACTGTTCTTCCGTTGTTTTGAAAACGGAAGTTGCGAAAAACTATCCGATGGAGCACGATGACAGCCACGAAGATTACATTACCTGGCTGAAAATCCTGCAAAAATATAAAAAAGCTTGTGGTATCCGGGAACCTCTGTTAAAATATAGGCTAAGTAATCAGGGAAAATCAGGAAATAAATTGCAGTCGGCGAGAATGACCTTTATGGTATATCGTTACCTGGGTTTTGGCATCTTGAAATCCTGTTATTATTTTGCTTCCTATGCTCTCCATGGTGTGTGGAAATATTATGGATTTTCCGGGAAAGAGCATAAAAAGACAACGGAAAACCAGAGGAGATAGGATATGAAAAGTTTTATCAAATATCTGTACAGCAAATGTCTGCAGATATTGCTGTTTCCATTTTGCCTCTTCCCGATCCGGAAGAACCGGCTGGCTTTTACCGGGCTTACAGGCGGCAAAGGATATGATTATTCCTGCAATCCGCGATATCTTTCGGACTATATCAGAGAGCAGGAGAAGGACACGTTTGAGATATACTGGATGGTTACAGATCCAAAGCGGTATCGTGACGAAGAAGAGAAGGATCTGCATTTTGTGAAACATTTTACGCTGAGAAGTTTTTATTATCTTCTGACGGCGAAAGTGATCATCACGAACGGCTCTTATGCTCCGTGGTTTCCGTTTCGCAAAAAGCAGTATCTGATCAACACCTGGCATGGCGGCGGAGCTTATAAGAAAATTGAAAATGACAAACCGGATGCCAACTGGGCGACCAGAAAGCGTGCAGAGTTCTGTGCGAAAAATATACAGCTGATCGTATCGAGCTGTCAGGCGGCAAGTGACAGGCTGTTTCGCCGTGCATTTCTTTACCATGGAGAAATCTTAAAATGCGGTATGCCGCGAAATGATTTTCTGGTCTGTGGGAACACAGAGCAGGCGGATCAGAAAGTAAGGCAGACCTATCAGATAGACCGTAAATACCGGATCTTGCTGTATGCACCTACCTATCGTTCAAATGGGAAAAATCAGATGCCGGATTTTACAGGACTTCGAAAAGTACTTGAAGAAAATGGCGAAAAGTGGTATGTATTATACCGGGCACATCGCTACAGTGAGGACGATTCTGCAGGATTGGATCCGGAATGCTCAGCGGATGTGACGGACTATCCTGATATGCAGGAGCTTTTAGCGGCAGCAGATATGCTGATCACGGACTATTCCTCCTGTATATGGGATTATTCTTTTTTATACCGACCATGCTTTCTGTATACACCGGATCTGCGGGAATATCTTGCAAAGACCGGTTTTTATGTAGATATTCATGAGTGGCCGTTTCCAATCTGTGAAAATATGGAAGATCTGGAAAAACAGATCCGCTCTTTCGATGAAGAAAAGAACAGAGCGAGGATCATGGAGCATCATCAGCAAATGGGAAGCTATGAGAGCGGACATGCCTGCGAGGCGGTCTGCAGTTGGATAAAGCAAAAAAGTATTTGTGAGGAGAACGCATAAAATGAGTCGATTTCTAAAAGACACGAAAAAGTACTACAAGTACGCGATCTATTCGGCAAAATCGAAATTGCAGTCTGAGGTGGCAAGTTCCTACCTGAACTGGCTGTGGTGGGTATTGGACCCGATCTGTTTCATGCTGATCTACACCCTGATCTTTGGTGTGGTATTTAATGCAAAAGAGCAGTATTTTACAATCTTCATTTTTATCGGTCTGACGATGTGGGATTTCTTTAATAAGACCCTTCAGCAGAGCGTAAAAATCGTCAAAAACAACAAGTCCATTGTGGCAAAAGTATATTTGCCGAAATACATTCTGGTTATGGTCCGCATGTTTGTAAACGGCTTTAAAATGCTGGTCTCTTTTGGCATCGTGATCATTATGATGGTCATTTACCGCGTGCCGGTCAGCTTTAATATTCTGTACATGATCCCGATCATGCTGACCCTGTTTCTGTTCACGTTCGGATGCAGTACGATCGTGGCACATTTTGGCGTATTTGTACAAGACTTGTCCAACGTGATCAATATCGTACTGCGTCTGCTGTTTTATATTACCGGTATTTTTTATAATGTAGAAACAAGGCTTGCAAAATTTGCACCGTGGAATAAAGTGATCCTTCATTGCAATCCACTGGCACTGCTTCTGACTTCTGCAAGAAAATGTATGATCTATGACCAGACACCGGCAAGAAAATTCCTGCTTCTGTGGATGGTGCTAAGTTTCATCCTGTCAGCGATCGGAGTAAAGATTATTTATAAATACGAAAACAGTTATGTGAAGGTGATATAATGGAACGCGAAATTGCAATCGAAGTAAAAAATTTATATATCAGTTATCGAAACCTGCAGAAGTTTTCCATCAAGCAGAGTTTATTACATTTCAAAAAAGTACAGGCCGATGTATTCCAGGCAGTAAAGGATGTATCCTTTGAAGTAGAAAAAGGAGAGATCCTCGGAATCATCGGAAAGAACGGAAGCGGAAAATCCACCATGCTCAAAGCACTGGCCGGCATTTTTTCACCGGATACGGGAAGCATTGACTTGAAAAACCATTCCGTTTCCCTTCTGTCGATCGGTGTCGGATTTGAAAAAGAGATGAGCGGAAGAGAAAACATCATTCTTTCCGGTATGCTTCTTGGTTTTTCGGAAGAGTTTATCCGTTCCAAGATGGATGAGATCATTGAATTCGCCGGACTTGGCAAATTTATTGATATGCCGGTGCGTACTTACTCAAGCGGTATGTATTCCAAGCTGGCATTTTCCATCACAGCCGTTCTGGAGACCGACATCATGCTGATCGATGAAGTACTCAGCGTTGGTGATGAAAAGTTTAAAAAGAAAAGTTATGAAAAGATGAAGAGCCTGATCTCAAACAGAGAGCGTACGGTTGTGATCGTTTCTCACAGTCTGGATACGATCGCAGATCTCTGCGACAAAGTCATGTGGATGCATGAAGGAAAACTGATCGAGATCGGAACACCGGATGAGGTTCTTCCACGTTATCTGGAATTTATGAAATAGGAGGCAGCATCGTGGAAAAAACAAATGTTTACGGCGTTGTACTTGCGGGGGGCAAGGGAACACGTATGGGGAATGTTGAGAAACCGAAACAGTTTATGGAAGTTGGCGGCAAGCCAATCATTATCCATACACTGGAGAAATTTGTGGTCAATCCGCAGTTTGAGCGTGTGATCGTTCTGTCACCGAAGCAGTGGATCACCTACACCCAGGATATCATTAAAAAATATATTCTGCTTTCAGATAAGATCGATGTGATCGAAGGCGGTGCGACCCGCAATGATACGATCATGAATGCGATCAGTCATATCGAAAAATTTTACGGACTGGATGAAGAAACCATTATTGTCACCCACGATTCCGTTCGTCCGTTTGTGACACACCGTATTCTGGAAGATAACATCCACTATGCGAAAGAGTACGGAGCCTGCGATACCGTTATCCCGGCGACCGATACCATTGTGGAGAGCATGGATAATCAGAAGATCAGCAATATTCCGGATCGTTCCAAAATGTATCAGGGACAGACACCGCAGAGTTTTCATGCAAAGCGTCTGCGTGAAGTTTTCGATGAACTGAGTGAGGAAGAGAAGACGATCCTGACCGATGCCTGCAAGATCCTCGTTCTCAAAGGGGATGCGATCCATCTGGTAGAAGGTGAAGTTTTCAATATTAAGATTACGTATCCGTACGATTTGCGTGTTGCAGAGTCTATTTTAGGAGGAAATGGCGTATGCTAAATACGGTGTATCAGCTGAAACGTCCAAGACAGTTTGAAGTCGCATTTAAGGAAATGGAGATCGATGACAGACAGGTGATCGTGCGTCCGACCAGACTGTCTATCTGCCATGCGGATCAGCGTTACTATCAGGGTGCAAGGGCGGAAGAGATTCTGCGTCAGAAACTGCCTATGGCATTGATCCACGAGGGGATCGGCAAAGTGATCTATGATCCGACCGGAACCTTTGAAATCGGAACAGAGGTTGTGATGATCCCGAACCGACCGGTAGAAAAAGACGATATCATTGCAGAAAATTATCTGCGATCCAGCAAATTCTGTGCGAGCAGCATGGATGGATTTCTGCAGGAATATGTTCAGGCTGTGCCGGATCGTTTTGTACGTCTGCCGCAGGGAATCAATCCGACGGTAGCTGCCTATACAGAGCTTGTCAGCGTGAGCTTTCATGCGATCAACCGTTTCTTACGTTTTTCACATGAGAGACGTGATGTGATCGGTGTGTGGGGCGATGGCAATTTGGGTTACATTACCTCACTGCTTCTGAAAAAGATGCTTCCGGATTCCAAAATCTATATTTTCGGTGTCACGGAAAACAAACTGTCGGATTTTACTTTTGCAGACGGTACCTACTGTGTCAATGAGATTCCGGCAGATATGCAGATCGATCATGCGTTTGAATGCGTTGGAGGCGGAGCGGCATCCAAAGCGATCAATCAGATCATTGATTATATCCATCCGGAGGGTACGATCAGTATTTTGGGTGTCAGCGAAGATCCGGCACCGATCAATACCCGCATGGTTCTGGAAAAGGGACTGCGTATTTTCGGCAGCAGCCGCAGCGGCAGAAGTGACTACGAAGGTCTGCTGCAATTATATGAAGAGCATCCGGAAGTAGTATCTTATCTGGAGAATATCATGGGTGCGGAAGTAGAAGTAAGAGATGTGAAGGATATAACCAGAGCATTTGAAATGGATATACACAAACTGATGGGAAAAACGGTGATGATCTGGAATGAGTAAAAAGATAAAGAGACTCTATCTTTTTCTGACCTTAAAGCTTCTTTTTCCCTGGCAATACAGGAGATTTCGTAAGCTGCCTTTAAAAAAGTGGAAAGCGGTGTTCATTGAAGCCAATCTGACACAGCTTTCCGGCAGCTTACGTTTTTTGTATCAGGTATTATGCAGCGAAGAAGAGATGGAAGTGAGCGTCCACTATCTAATGGAATCCGGAAACAAATGGAAATTTATTCAGAATGCGATGGCATGTCTGAAGGACTGTGCCGATGCACATTATATTTTTCTCTGTGAGGGTTCCAGGGTGATCAGCTGCATTGAGCCAAGAGAAGAGACGGTGATCACGCAGCTTTGGCATGGATGCGGTGCGTTCAAAAAATTTGGCTTCAGCACCTGTGAGGAGCTTTTCGGCGGAAGCAGAGAAGAATATCTGAAATATAATTACTATAAGAACTATGACTATATAACTGTATCAAGCCCGGAGGTTATCTGGGCTTATCAGGAGGCCATGAACCTTCCGAAAGAGGACAAAAGTGTTGTACCGATCGGTGTCAGCTGCACAGATCTTCTGTTCCGGGAAAAATTTCAGAAGGCAGCACAGAAAAAACTGCATGACATCTGTCCGGCAGCAAAAGGAAAGAAAGTCATGCTCTATGCCCCGACGTTCCGCGGAAGTGTGGGGGGAGCGAAGGCACCGGATGCCATGGATCTCTGTCTGATGCAGGAGAAGCTTGGAAAAGACTGGATTTTGCTGATTAAACAGCATCCGGTTGTGAAACAGAGACCGGAGGTTCCAAAGGAGTGTCAAAGCTTTGCGTATGATGTTTCTGATGCATTTGTCATCGAAGAACTGCTCTGTGTCAGTGATCTGTGTATTTCGGATTATTCGTCGCTGGTATTTGAATATTCATTATTCGAGCGTCCGATGCTGTTTTTTGCCTACGATTTTGAAGAATATGGAGAGTGGCGTGGTTTTTACTATGATTACCATGAACTGACACCGGGACCGGTTGTACACACCACGCAGGAGATTGTTGATTATGTACTCCATCTTAAGGAGCGTTTTGACAGAAAACAGGTCGCGGATTTCAAGGAGAAATTTATGAGTGCCTGCGACGGACATGCAACAGAGCGACTGCTGGAAATGATCAAGAAGGAGAAAACGGATGAGTAAGATGATAAGAGCAATGAAAAAGGTTTACTGGAAAGGAAGAAAGAAGATTAAGAAACTTCCGCCGGTAAAAGCAGTAAAGAAATATATGGGCAGAAAGAGAAAAGACAAGCTTCTCTATGAGACACTGCCGGCTGCATACAATGCACATAAGAATGAGCCGGTCGATGAACGAAAAGTCATTTTTATTGAGCTTCGTCTGCCGGACGTAAGCAACAGTTTCCGCATTCTGTATGATGAGCTGCAAAGAGATTTTGACCTGGATATCCATGTACATCTGCTGCGAAATTCTTTTGTCCCAAGAGAAGAATACATCAGACGCTGTAAAGAGATGCTGGCCGATGCGGCAACTGCAAAATACATCTTTGTAAATGAAGCTTCCGACGTACTCAGCTGCGTGGATATGCGGCCGGAAACGATCGTTACCCAGCTGTGGCATGCATGCGGAGCCTTCAAAAAGTTTGGTATGAGCACTGCGGAGCTGATCTTCGGACCGAATGCAGAAGAGCTGAAACGCCATCCGAACAACAAGAATTATACTTATGTTACCGTATCCAGTCCGGAGATCGTGTGGGCATATGCGGAAGCCATGGATATGAAGGACCGTCAAGATGCAATCCGCCCGGTCGGAACGAGCCGTACGGATATTTTCTATCGCAGTGAGACGATCGCTCAGGCATTCCAGAACCTGTACAAAGAATTTCCAAAAGCCAAAGGAAAAAAGATCATCTTATATGCACCGACATTCCGCGGTCGTGTGGCGAGGGCAAAAACGCCGGACTGCTTTGATCTGGAGAAGTTTGCCGAGCATTTCAAAGATGAATATGTAGTGATTTTTAAGCACCATCCGTTAGTAAAGAATGTACCGCAGATTCCGGAAGAATTAAACGGAACCTTTGCCATTGATGCAACAAAAACCATGACGATCGAGGATCTGCTCTGCGTCAGCGATATCTGTATTTCGGATTATTCGTCACTGGTATTTGAATATTCTCTGTTTGAGCGTCCGATGCTGTTCTTTGCCTATGACCTGGATGAATACTTTGATTGGAGAGGCTTCTATTACGATTACAATGAGCTGACACCGGGACCGGTCTGCAAGACAAACGATGAGATGATCGATTATATCAGCCATCTGGATGAACGTTTTGACAAACAGAAAGTCATTGATTTCAAAGAGAAATTTATGCGGTCCTGCGATGGCCATGCGACAGACCGTATTCTGCATATGGTTTTTGCGGATCGTTATGACAGTCTGAAACTGAGTCATGAAAGAACAGATGATGAGATCAAAGTTTCCGTTGTTATGCCGGTTTACAATGCAGAAAATTATCTGTTTGACAGCCTTGGAAATGTTCTGAAACAGACGTTAAAGGACATTGAAGTAATCTGCGTGGATGACGGATCAACTGACCGTTCGGCAGAGATCATCGAAGATTACGCATCGAGAGATTTCCGCCTTTCTCTGATCCGTCAGAAGAATCAGTATGCCGGAGCGGCGAGAAACGCAGGTCTTGCAAAATGTCGCGGTAAGTATGTGGTATTCTGGGATGCGGATGACCGATTTGCCCTGGATGCCCTGGAAAAGCTTTATACAAAAGCAGAAGCAGATGAGGCAGATCTTTGTGTCTGTGATATCTGCAAATGGGATCACACGACGGATCGTTACGTACTGCCGTCCAACTATCTGCGAAAAGAATATATGCCGGAGAAAGTGCCATTTTCAAAAGAAGATATTCCGCAGTATATTTTTAATTTTACAACGAATATTCCATGGAACAAAATGTACCGCCGTTCTCTGATCACAGACAACGATCTGAAGTTCGAACATCGCCAGAGAGCAAACGATGTCGTGTTTGTCATGCAGGCACTTTATCTGGCAAAACGTATTACCGTTGTAGATGAGAGACTGATCGACTATCGCTATAATAATGCGAATAATCTTACCTCAGGTCTTTCCAAAGATCTTTACAGCACGTACGATGCATTTCTGGCAGCACATAATATTCTGAAAGAGCGGGGAGCTTTTGAAAATGAGAAGGTAAAACAGAGTTTTGATAACAAAACCTTAAATCTTCTGGTTCAGAGTATCGATCTTCAGACAAACGAAGCATCTGCAAGAGAACTGTTTGATATG
This sequence comes from Hominisplanchenecus faecis, assembly GCF_020687205.1. Taxonomy (GTDB): domain Bacteria; phylum Bacillota; class Clostridia; order Lachnospirales; family Lachnospiraceae; genus Hominisplanchenecus; species Hominisplanchenecus faecis. The sequence continues at coordinate 158,601 of NZ_JAJEQE010000001.1, read as the reverse complement.
CTGCTTCAGGAGGGATTCCGGAAGATTGGAATCGAAGACTATGAGAACTATTATTATTCCAGAAAGGTATATCAGGCGTACCGTACGATGCTGACCGGTTCTTTAGTTGACACACTGATCGTACTGAAGGAACAGAAAAATACAAATCTGGAAGTACATCGCCAAAAACTCTGTATGCAGAGACTGAAAGTGCAGAGACAGACTGTCAAAATCCAGACGCAGAAGGAAAAATTAGATATCAAAACAGAACAATTAAAAAAATTAAGGGGACAAATGGGATACCGTATCTGCAAAAAACTGGGATTTTTTAAAGAGTAGGCACGGATGTCCGCAAATCAAAAGAAAAGAGGGGAGAATATGCTATCTGTCATCATACCGGCTTATAATGAGGAAAAAATGATACAGACAACGGCTGATACGGTGGACCGCATCCTGAGTGAGGCATCTGTCCCGTATGAGATCGTATTTGTAAACGATGGTTCAAAAGACGGAACCTGGCAGCAGATTGAGACGGCAGCCAAGAAAAATCCACATGTAAACGGACTGCATTTTTCCAGAAATTTTGGAAAGGAATCTGCTATTTTTGCCGGACTTGCAAATGCAGAAGGGGACTGCTGTGCAGTAATGGACTGCGATCTGCAGCATCCGCCGGAAGTCTTGGTTTCCATGTACCGTCTCTGGGAGCAGGGATACGAAGTGGTAGAAGGGGTAAAACGAAGCCGTGGAAAAGAAAGTACCATTCACAGGGCATGTGCGGGTCTGTTTTATAAAATGATGTCAAAGGCAGTGAAGATTGATATGTCACGTGCTTCCGACTTTAAACTTCTGGATCGCAAGGCAGTCGATGCCCTGCTTGAGATGCCGGAGAAAAATGCATTTTTCCGTGCACTGTCCTCCTGGATCGGTTATCGCAGCACCAGCGTGGAGTTTGATGTGCAGGAACGTACAGAAGGTGAGTCAAAATGGTCTACCTGGTCTCTGATCAAATATGCAGTGACTAATGTAGTGGCATTTTCAACAGCTCCGATGCAGTTTGTGACGGTGGCAGGTATCTTTACTTTTCTGTTTGCGATCGTGCTTGGTATTGAATCTCTTGTACGTTATTTTACCGGACATGCAGTAGAAGGTTTTACGACAGTGATCCTTCTGATCCTGATCGTCGGAAGCCTGATCATGATGAGTCTTGGAATCATTGGTTATTATATTTCCAAGATTTATGAAGAAGTAAAAGGAAGACCAAAATACCTGATCTCAAAAAAAGCAGGTAAGCGAAAATAGGAGGCCATTTTGTCAGGTTCAATCAAAAAAATCATTAAGAAGATTCCTTTTGTGGGCAGTTATGTGAAGAAAGTCCAGGCAGAAAAAAAGGAAGAAGAACAGAAACAAAAGCTGGAGAAAAAAAGGCTGGAACTGCAAAAAGAGCAGGAACGCATCAAAGTATGGCTGAAAAGTGAAAAGCAGAACGCTCCGGATAAAAACAGCCGGAAAATTTCTGTCATTGTGCATCATCATACAGGAGAGGAGCAGCTGCAGAAGCTGAAAGAGAATTTTAAAGAAGCAGCAGCTGGCCTGGAGTTTGAAGTGTTTGCGGCAGACATTGAATCAAAACAAAACACCTCATTTGCCGAATTCTGCAACGAAGCCGCAAGAAAAGCAACGGGTGAGTATCTGTTTTTTCTGGATGAAAGTGTACAGTTGGCATCCGAATGTCTGAATGCCATGCTGCTTGCAGCAGAACAGAACGAGAAGGCTGGGGCTGTGGGAGCAAGGATTCTCTATCCTGAGTCTGAGAAAGCCATTTCAAAGTTCGCTTCGGTGAAGAGCTGCGGCATTGCCTTCCACAAAAAAAACCGCAACAAAACCTGGTACTGGCAGCCGTATGATCTTCTGGCAGGCGAGGAGACTCTGGAGGTGGATCTTCAGCCGTCCGTTCAGAAGGCTGTCCGTGTGGATGTGATGCTTGTTTTGCGGGAGCGTTTTCTGGAAGTACGTGGTTTTGATCCGGCTTACCAGTCCATCCATGTAAAAAAAGATGAGTTTTCAGAGACAGACCTTTGCCTGAAACTTTCAAAAGCCGGATATCAGAATCTTCTGGCACCGGCTGCACTTGCTTTTCAGAGTGCAGAAGAAAAGAGCAAACCGGATCAGGCAGAAAAGGATCGAAGACTTTATAATCTTTATGTTTATCAGGGAAAATGGCAGAGCTGTCTGACACGGATGTTTTCTGAGGCAGAGGATAAGCCGATCGTGCCGGATCCGAAAAAGATCGATATTTGTGCTCCGATGCCGGATGACGAAAACAAAAAGTTCTGGGGGGATTATCATTATGCCCTAGCAATGAAAAAGGAGCTGGAGAAGCACGGCTATCAGGTGGATGTACGCCCTTATCAGAGATGGTATGAAAGCACAGACAGTGCCGTTACGATTGCTCTGCGTGGAAACCGGCCATATTATCCGAAAGAAGAGATTGTACAGAAAAATATCATGTGGAACATTTCGCATCCGGCTGATATTCCACAGGGAGAATACGAACGGTTTGATCTGGTCTACTTTGCATCGGAAAAACTGTGCAGAAAATGGGAAAACGAATTAAAAACAAAATGCGATGTGCTTTTGCAGTGTGCAGATCCGGATGTGATGAAGAGTACTGCCGGCGAAAAGAAATACGATCTGCTCTTTATCGGAAATTCCAGGCGTGTTTACCGTCAGATCGTGCAGGATGCCCTGACACTGGATTATCCGCTCACCATCTACGGAAGACACTGGGAAGCATTTGAAGAAGCACAGAAGTGTGTCAGAGAACCGTACATGCCAAACGATCAGGTTGGTCAGGCATACCGCGATGCGAAGATCGTGCTCAATGACCACTGGGATGATATGAAAGAAACCGGTATTGTCTCCAACCGCCTGTTTGATGCACTGGCAGCAGAAGCGTTTATCATCAGTGATGAGATGCCGGAGATCGAGGAGATCTTTGAAGGAACGGTTGTCACTTACAAAGACTGCAAAGATCTGAAAGAAAAAGTGGATTATTATATGGAACATCCAAAGGAAGCAGAAAAACTCGCTGAAAGAGGCCATCAGCTTGTGCTGGAAAAGCATACCTTTGCAAAAAGAATGGACAAACTGGTGCAGGATCTTTCCGGTCTTTAAGGAGAAACAGAAAAACAGCAGCCATTGCTTTGAAGCGATGACTGCTGCTTTATTAAGTAAATATCAGGAAAGTTCTGCATCGGCACAGTCGAGTGCGGCAGCGATGACCTGATCCATATCGTAATATTTATAATTGCCAAGTCTTCCGCCAAAAATCACACGCTCTGCCTTTGCAGCCAGTTCCTGATATTTGGCTGCCAGAGCGGAGTTTTTGGCATCATTGATCGGATAATACGGTTCGATGCCTGGTTTCCATTCCGAAGAATATTCTCTGGAGATGATGGTGAATGGCTGTGTGCCGAATGTAAAGTGTTTGTGTTCGATGATGCGTGTATAAGGAACTTCACGGTCGGTGTAATTTACCACGGCATTTCCCTGGTAATTGTCACATTCCAGACGTTCTTCCTCAAAACGTACGGAACGATATTCCAGAGATCCGTAGCAGAATCCGAAATATTCATCCAGCATACCGGTAAATACCGTCTTGTGTGCCAGGGCGGAGAGTTCTTCTTTATGGGCAAAATAGTCGGTATTTAAGCGGATATCTGCACCGGAGAGCATTTTTTCTACAATGGCTGTGTAGCCTTCAACCGGAATGCCCTGATAGCGGGAGTTGAAATAATTATTATCATAAGTAAAACGAAGCGGAAGACGCCTGATGATAAAGGAAGGCAGTTCCCTGCAGGAGCGTCCCCACTGTTTTTCTGTGTATCCTTTGATCAGCTTTTCGTAGACATCCGTTCCGACCAGAGATAAAGCCTGTTCTTCCAGGTTCTTTGGCTCTGTGATGCCAAGATCTGCGATCTGTTCGGCAATTTTGGCTTTTGCCTGAGCCGGTGTCTGGATGTTCCACATTTTACTGAAGGTGTTCATATTAAAAGGAAGATTATAAAGCTCATCTTTATAGATGGCTACCGGTGAGTTGATGTAGTTATTAAACTCGGAAAACTGGTTGATATAATCCCAGATTTTACGGTCAGAAGTATGGAAAATATGGGCACCATACTGGTGGACATGGATTCCGTCTACATTTTTACAGTAAATATTTCCTGCGATGTGATTTCGCTTTTCTACAACAAGGCAGGATTTTCCATGTTTTTTTGCTTCATGAGCAAAAACGGCACCGAACAGTCCGGCACCGACAATCAGGTAATCGTACATAATATACTCCTTTGGTTATGATATAGTCGTTATCCTGGGGAAATTGCGTTCACCCAAATCTTAAACAGAGTGTAACATAAAAGCAGAAAGTTGTAAAGAAAAGCAGAATACTTGATATTGAGTGTAAAAATGTGCTATACTCGTGAAGCAAAAGAAATGCACGTATCAGGTTTTGCGTGTATTTGATTGAATAAAGGCGGTGTTACCGAGAAATGAAAAAAAATAAGGGGAACCTGTGCAGAATGTTGCGATTCTGTATATGGTACTGCATGATAGTCGGAGTGATATGGGGGGTATGTCATCCGCTGAGCGTTCATGCAGATATTTATGATGCATCAGATCTGATCTATGCAGACTGGGAGGCAATCGGTGAGCTGGAGATTTCTTCAGCAAGAGGATGGCCCCAGTCTATTTGTGTTACGGACAAGTATATTGTATGTCTGATCAACGGGGCAGCAGCGGAAGCAATCCCGGATACGCTGATCGCGTTTAACAAAGACGATTACAGTTATGCGTTTGAAGTAACGGAACGAGATTATGAGCATGGAAACGGCATGACTTACAATAGTAAGACCAATGAGACCTATGTGATGCCGGGACCATGTCTGGATAAGGAAAATGAAGGCAATATTTATGTGGTAGATGCGGATACACTGCACTGGAAACGGACCTTTCAGTCCTCCAGCGGGCAGAATTTCGGCGGGATCGAGTATCTGGAAAGTACCGATCAGTACGTGGTATCAGGCGGAAACGGAAGTAAGTTCCGTCTGATGAACTCGGATTTTGAGATTCTGAAAATCATCGCTCCGAGAACCAAACCGGCAGGATCAACGTATCAGGATTTCTGTGTGACAGGGGATTATATTATCTCGCCGTGTTATGACGGAGAGAGTAAAGTAGATAATTATTTTGTTATCTATTCCCTTTCCCAGGGAGAATATCTGAATACGTTTTATGCGGATCTTCCGGGCGATGATGAGAAAAAGGAAATCGAATCCCTCTGTGAGATCGAGCCGGGCAAAATTATGCTTGGTGTGGGGATTAGCAATCCAAGAAGAGTCCGCCTTTATGTGGCAACGCTGCGTGCAGCTTATGACATCACTGCATCGGCAAAAAACGGAACGATCAGTGCCAGTGAGGAGACGGTGGAGAGCGGAACCGACTATCAGGTAAATTTTCAGCCGAATGAACATTATGAGCTGTCACAGCTGATCGTAGACGGAGAACAGGTAGAAAGTGATCCGAAACAGACAGAATACACGTTCCATGCGGTGTCCGGTAATCATTCGGTGCAGGCGATTTTTACAGAAATTCCACAGTATAAGATAAAAACAAAGGTGATTGACGGTAAGATTGATGAGACAGCGAGTGTTTACCGGGATGAAGACTGGACGGTATCTTATAAACCAAAGAAACACTATGAACTGAGCAGCATCTGGATTGACGGAACAAGCATCAATATTGAAAATGCGAAAGACAGTTATACGTTTACCAATATTCAGGGCAAACATGATATTCGTGTGAAATACACGGAGATTCCGTCCTGGGCGATCAGTACCAGTGTCAAAAACGGAACCATATCAGACAGCATACGCAAAGCGTACCGCGGCAGCAGCCATACGATCCAATTTGAAGGAAAGAAAGATTATGTGCTTTATGAAGTCAAAGTGGATGGTGTAAAAGTGGATAAAAAGCAGTTTACGGATTCGTATACTTTTGCAGATATCAGCGGTGCACACAACATACAGGTTGTATACATATGGAAATATCTCTGGGTATGTGCCCTTCTGGGAGCAGCATTTGCAGCATTTCTGATCTTCTATATCCGCATCCGTATCATCCGGAGAAAGAAAAGAAAGAAACGTCAGGAAGAGAGAGAACTGCGGGCTAAGGAGCTGGCTGCAAGAGAACTTGCGGAAAATGAAAACGCAGATGATATCACAGAAAATGCAGAGAATATGACAGAAACTGCCGATGATAGTACAGAAGATACAGAGGATATGACACAAACTACAGATGATCATACGGAAGATGCAGTCAGTGAAGAAAAGATAACAGATTCAGAAGAAACAGGAGAGTAGGTGAAGTCACTGTTTGGATATATCATTGTCAATAAGCCGGAGATGAAATTCAAAGAATTTGATCTTTACCATGCATATTACTGCGGGTTGTGCCGGTCGTTAAAGAAATGTTATGGTATGGCAGGTCAGATCAGTTTAAGTTATGACATGACCTTTCTTGCCATGCTGCTCTGTGGGCTTTATGAGCCGGAGGAAACATGCAGTCGGGAAAGGTGTGTGGCACATCCACTGTCCAGACATATGGCGATCGAGAATATTTTTACAGAATACGCAGCCGATATGAATGTTCTGCTTACCATGTATAAGTGTGAAGATGACTGGCAGGATGAGAAAAAGTTTGGCAGGCATCTTTACGGAAGCGTACTGAAAGTAAAAAGCACAAAAAAGAATCCATATCCGGAAAAGGCAGAAAAGATCAAAGCCTGTCTGGAAAGTCTTTCGCAGAAAGAAAAGGAAAATGTCCAGGATATCGATACGATGTCGGGGCTTTTTGGTGAGATCATGGCAGAACTTTTTGCTTATCAAAAAGATGCGTGGGAGCCGCTGCTGCGAAAAATGGGCTTTTATATGGGCAAGTTTATTTATCTTCTGGATGCTTATGAAGATGTTGAAGAAGATAAAAAGAAGCAGAATTATAATCCTCTGGCGATTTACAGCAAAAAAGCGGATTTTGAAGAATTTGCAGGGCATTTGCTGACCATGATGATCGCAGAGGCGTCCAGAGCCTTTGAACAGCTTCCGATTTTGAAAAATGCAGAGATACTGCGAAATATCTTATATTCCGGTGTCTGGTGCCGATACGAAATGATCAAAGAAAAACGCAGACAGAAAGCAGGAGAAAAAGCAGATGAATGATCCATATCAGATTTTAGGTGTTTCAAGGAATGCAACCGATGACGAAATAAAGAAAGCATATCGCAGCCTCAGTCGAAAGTATCATCCGGATGCCAATCTGGATGATCCAAAAGAGGCGGAAGAAAAGTTCAAGGAAGTACAGCAGGCTTACCAGCAGATCATGCAGGAGAGAAGTTATGGCGGCAGTGCAGACGGAAACGGTCAAGGAGGCTATAACGGAGATCCGTTTGGCGGATTCTGGCAGTACGGTGGCTTCAACACGCAGCAGAGGCAGGAAACCCAGGAAGATACGCACATGCAGGCAGCAGCAAACTATATCAATAACGGGTATTATCAGGAGGCACTCAATGTTCTTAGCGGGATCTCAAGCCGCAATGCCAGATGGTATTACTTAAGTGCACTTGCAAATTCCGGAGTCGGAAATAATGTAAAAGCACAGGAAGATATCAGTGAAGCAGTACGCCTGGAACCGAACAATTTCCAGTATCAGAGCCTGAAACAGCGTCTGGAGGGCGGTACCGGCTGGTATCAGAAACAGAGTACCGTGTATGGAAGACCAGATTTCTCCGGTCAGGACTGGTGCATGAAGATGTGTCTGCTCAATCTGTTCTGCAACTGCTGCTGCAACGGAGGTATGTGCTGCGGTACACCGATAGGATATCGATGATCAGGAAAAGAGGGATTTTAAGTGATTGATCTGACAGGATGTGTGTCCATTCCGTATTTTAAGAAAACCGTGTTTACGGGAAGTGATGGAAAAATGAGATATCTGCTCGGAAAAGCAGAAGAAAACGAAGAAACGGTTCTGAAAGCGTGGTACTGGGAAGGACCTTATGCCAGCATGTATGTGCCGGAGGAGAAAAAAACGGCCGCAGTTTTTCCGTTTTCAGAAGAAGGAATCAGCCAGGCGGTTGCCTGGCTGAATGAAGCTGCGGTTAATTTTTAGCAAAATACCACATATTTTTAATCTGACCGGAAATCTCCTGGAAAGTGTAAGTCTGGGAAGTGCGTACTTTGCTGGCAGGATCATGTACCGTAAAAGCACCGTCCTGATAACCGGTCAGCACAATGAAATGTCCGGTCGTGGTAAAAATACCAGGTCCCATGCTGCAGATGATCGGACAGCCGACCGAAAGTACATTGATCATGGCATTTTCATCCAGCCCGAGAATGCTTCCGCTGATCCCAAAATGCTCTACACCATTGGTCATCAATTCCCATTTAGTGTCCAGATTTTCATCCAGATAGCCATTGGAACTTGCATAATCTGCAATGACGGCAGGCGTAATGGAAGCATCCTGCAAAAGACCGCTGATCACCATGGAAAGGGCGGTCGGACCGCATCCGCTGACTGCAATGATCGTTTCCGAACCGTAAGGGGCATAGCCCCAGCGTTCATCCCACTGGATCAGGGCAGGGATCTCACCGGTTACAAAGTCATCTCCGATGCTTTTGGCAGCGGCATTTTTATGTTTTTTCGGATAATGCAGCACAAAATCCAGCATTTCGCTGTTTTTGGAAAGTGCTTTCAGCAGCGATTTCGGATAACGGGAAGGATCTTTTAAGATCTTTTTTAATTTGGGCAGATCCGCAGACTGCTGCTGCAGCAGACCAAGATAATCATCCGCAGAAACAGGGGTTGTCTCAGATACATCCGTTGTCTGGGACTGCTTTTTTTTCTTTTTCTGTGCTTTTTCGGTTGCTGCTGCGGTTTCCGTGTCCGGATCGTTTCGACTGGCCGTTTCCAGAGCAGCAGAAGATGCTGCTTCAGAGAAACGTTCCGATACGTTACCGGAAGTGGCAGTCTGTTTCTGCTGATGAACGTAAGTCAGAAGGCCAAGCCCGGTAAACATCAGGATTACACCAACGCCAAGAAGAATACTGAGGCGTATGATGTGAAGCTGCCGTTCTCTCTGCTGTTGTCGCAGCTGACGGTATTTTTCTCTGTCTTGTGTATCCATAAATTGATCTCCTCTTTGTAAACAGTATATCGCTTTTTGGACAGAAAATCTTCAACACAATGTAAACAATTTACGAAAAAAGCAGAAATGTCAGGAAATCATACCTTCTTTTTCCAGAATTCCCAGAATCTCTTCTGCAATCTCTGCGGATGTTTTCTGATCCGTTGCCACCTGGTAATTAGCGGCTGCTTCATAGGCAGGTCTGCGTTTTTCAATCAGGGCTTCGATGTCTGCTGTGTTTTTGCGGCCTTTTAAAAGCGGGCGGTTTTCATCGTCTGCCACTCTTTCAAGGATGGTTTCCGGAAGAGCAGTGAGCAGGACGATGATGCCGCTTTTTTTCATTTCACGAACATTTTCTTCCCGCATGGCGGCACCGCCGCCGCAGGAAACGAGAAAACCGCCAAGAGCGGAAGTTTCTTTCAGAAGATCTGTCTCAAGCTGACGGAAATAAGCTTCTCCGTGTTCAGAAAAGATAGCAGGGATGGACATACCTTCCCGTTTTTCAATTTCCTCATCCATCTCAAGAACCGGCCGGTGAAGCATCCTGGAAAGTTCAGCTGCGATCGTGGACTTTCCGCTTCCCATAAAACCGATCAGAAATAAATTTCCGGTAAAAGATTCTGCCTGTGTTTTTGTATTTGCTGTTGTCATATAAACTCCTTTGTACTGTACAAAATCAATTCTGACGTCTGCAGTTTCAGTTGGATGTATGCCAGGATGCACGGAGATTCTGTCAGGTAAATGTCAGCAGAGCTGACCAGAATTGCGTGCCAGGTCTTACGTGCGTTCGACTTGAAAAAACAGACATCATATTGGCACAATTATAACACGTAAGTGCAAGTCTATCCAGTCAAAATCAGTGACTTGCGGCTTTTTTTGCAAAGTCTGTGGTCACGAGCTGTTCATAAGGGACTTTTTCACTCAGCTCACCGGCACTTTCCAGAATGTCAGAAAGCAGCAGGAAACTGTCTTTTTCAAAAATCAGAGAATCTTTCCAGGTATCCTGTTCCTGATAACGTTTGACGATGGCGGTCAGTGTCTCCATGTCGGTATCATCAAACTGCGGTTTGATCACCTGTGCGATTTCAGCAGGCGTGTGGGCATGCACATAATCCATACCTTTTTGCAGAGCATTGGTGAATCCCTGGATGATCTGAGGTGATTCTTTCAGATAACTGGATTTTGCACAGTAAGCTGTGTAAGGAACATAGCCGGAGTCAACGCCGAGCGAAGCAACAACATAGCCGCTGCCTTCCTGTTCCAGAGCCGTGGCAGACGGTTCGAACTCGACGGTGTAATCACCCTGTCCGCCGGAGAAAGCGGCAGCAGTAGAACCAAAATCGATACTCTGGTCAATGGAAAGATCTGTTGCCGGATCAAGGTTATTCTTTTTCAGAATATACTCAAAAACCATTTCCGGCATGCCGCCTTTTCGACCGCCAAGTACTTTTTTGCCTTTTAAGTCCTGCCAGGAAAAATCAGGATCCTCTTCTCTGGCCACCAGAAAGTTGCCGGCACGCTGAGTCAGCTGAGCAAAGTTGACAACGGAGTCTTTGGCTCCTTCAGCATAGGCATAGATCGTTGCCTCAGCTCCCATAAAGCCGATGTCTGCCTCGCCAGAAAGTACGGCTGTCATGGTTTTATCTGCACCAAACCCGGTGACAAGATTCAGATCTATTCCTTCTTCGGCAAAATAGCCTTCCTGTATGGCAACATATTGAGGGGCATAAAAAATGGAATGTGCTACTTCGTTCAGGGTTACTTTGGAAAGCGTTTCACCGGAAGGATGTTTTTTGCAGCCGACAAGTGCGAGCAGTGCAAAAAGGATCAGGAAAGATAAGAGAAATGATTTCTTTTTCATAAAAACTCCTTTCTTTTTCTAACTGTAATATATGAGAAAGAAAAAGAAAGGTGCATTTGCATTCGGATTGAAGATTTTCAGCTCCTGTGTTACAATACGAAAAGAGGTGTCGCAATCAATGCTTTCCAGGTTCGGCATCCGGAGCATGGGTTTGAAATTTTATCAGAAAATAAAACGACAATAGGCAAGGAGGAACATACAATGAAAAAACCGATTCTGGTAATTATGGCAGCAGGAATGGGAAGTCGATATGGTGGTTTAAAGCAGATCGATCCGGTCGATGCACAGGGACACATCATTATGGATTTTTCGATTTATGATGCAAAAAGAGCAGGATTTGAGGAAGTTGTATTTATCATAAAAAAAGAAAATGAGGCAGACTTCAGAGAGAGTATCGGAAACCGCATGAGTAAAATTATGAAGGTCTCCTATGTATACCAGGAACTTTCCAATCTTCCGGAAGGATTTGAAGTGCCGGAAGGAAGAGTGAAACCGTTTGGTACCGGCCATGCGATCCTCAGTTGTATCGATGCGATCAGCGGTCCGTTTGCGGTGATCAATGCAGATGATTATTATGGTGTTCATGCATTTCAGGAGATTTATGATTTCCTGTCCACACATCAGGATGATGATAAATATCGTTATACTATGGTGGCATATAAAGTCGAGAATACTCTGACAGAAAACGGTCATGTGGCGAGAGGAGTCTGCACAACAGATGAGCAGAATCATCTGGTTGCGATCCATGAGCGTACGCATATTGAAAAACGTGGTGATCAGACGGAATACACAGAAGACGATGGACAGACCTGGACTGTGATTCCGGAAGGTTCTCTAGTTTCCATGAATATGTGGGGATTTTCTGCAAGTATTCTGAAAGAACTGAAAGAACGTTTTCCGGTATTCCTGAAAAAAAATCTGTCGGTGAATCCGATGAAATGCGAATATTTCCTGCCGGAGGTAGTCAGTAACCTGCTTTCAGAGGGAAAAGCAACGGTAGAAGTTCGTAAATCACTGGACAAATGGTATGGCGTTACCTATAAAGAAGACAAACCGTTTGTCGTAGCGGCAATCCAGTCTTTAAAGGATCAGGGTCTGTATCCGCAGAAGCTCTGGGAGGAGTAAAAGTATTAAAAAAAGATAAAATCAGCTGAAATCGTGTACAGGAGAGACGGTAACTCTTTACACTACAAGTTTAATGTGCTAAAATGGAAAAAGTGATATTTCAGGTGTGGCTTATGTCAGAAAACACAAAAAGAGCAAAAAGTAAAGGGGTTACGTCATGAGTAAGAAAATCAGAACAGAGGCAGTGGACAGTCTGTTTGAGGCTATTTTGAGTCTGCAGGATAAGGAAGAATGTTATGCATTTTTTGAGGATGTATGTACCGTAAATGAGCTTCTTTCTCTGTCACAGAGATTTGAAGTGGCAAAGATGCTTCGTGAGAAACGTACTTATCTGGAAATCGCAGAGAAGACAGGAGCTTCCACCGCAACGATCAGCCGTGTGAACCGTTCTCTGAATTATGGAAATGACGGTTACGAAATGGTGTTTGACCGAATGGGCAAATAAGAGACAAAAAGAGCTGTATGGTCCGTGTCAGAAGACACGAACCGTACGGCTCTTATTTTTTCTTCAGAAAATCGGGTGCAGGCAGTTGGTCGATCAGACGTTCGATCATTTGCTTTTTCAGGTAGACATCGAAACTCAGCATGCAGATAAAAGAGAACTGCCGTAAGAAATCCTGCTCTTCTTCGGATGCATCGGAAAAACTGTTCTGAGAAGTACTGTACAGGCGACGTACCGTGTCTTTCAGAACATCCACCTGCGATTTTTCCAGTTCCATGACTTCGTTGTAAATAGATTCCAGATTGTAACCGTCTTCCTTCTGAAAATATTTTCCGGTCAGAGGTTCCATTAAAGTCTGAATATCAGTAATAGAAAGGAAAGATTTGAAATAATAAATAAAGAGCATCAGAAGCATATGTTCTCTGGAATACTTTTTCTTTTCCGGCGGTGGAAGCAGATGATTTTTTGCATAGTTGTTGATCATGGTCTTTGTTAAGATCTTATCGCTTGGATAACGTCTGGTGGAAGCCAGATGAGAATCCATGAAGGTGGTTACCTGATCCATATATAACTGTATATCGGGAATATCCTCGGACTTCACGTAATCAATACGGTCAAGACTGTCGAGAATACTCTCCAGAAGCTGGTCTGTGTTGATTGTCATTGCAGTATCCTCCAAAATCCGCCCTGCGGGCTTCTTTTTCATGTTTTTGTATAAAAGTAGTACAAGATAATGACCCTGGCATCATCGTATTACATTATATAGTTTTTAAAACCAGATGACAAGGGCTTTGATAAAAAATATCAAAAGATAATCTGATGAATTATTTAATTTTTCTTAAAATAAAATAATTGGGTTGACATTTTGCATTCATGCTGGCACTATATCTGTTATGAGAAAACACCCGTTTTAGAATACTTGTAAGAAAGAATTTGAAATGTGAAAAGGGAGGTAATCATTATAAAAGAGATCATAGCCAGGAAGAAAACACTGCTTTGCAGAGTGGCGGTGATTTTAGGCTTTTGTATTTTTTATCTGTCAGGTTTTTCATGGCTGGAGAACAGGCATGTTTCCGGCATACATATTACTGCCTGTGCTTTGGATTATAAGATTCCGTTTCAGGAGATTTTTATCATACCATATTTATTATGGTTTGTTTATATTGCGGCGACGGTGATTTATTTTCTGTTGCACGAGGATGAGAATTTTAATGCACTTGCTGGGACACTGGCTCTTGGTATGACACTTTTTCTGGTTGTATCTGCCATTTATCCAAATGGACTGAACCTGCGTCCGGTGACGTTTGAAAGGGACAATATTTTCATCAGGCTGGTGCAGTTTGTTTATAAGAACGATACACCGACCAATGTACTGCCAAGTATTCATGTATACAATTCACTTGCTGCCTTTATGGCGATCAAAAGAAGCAAGCTTGCCCGGAAACAAAAAGGCTGGGCATGGGGCACTGGTATTCTGACGGTTCTGATTATTTTAGCTACTGTATTTTTGAAACAACATTCGATGTTTGATGGAGTCTGTGCTCTGGCACTGTACGTTGTTACAGATAAACTCTGCTATGGTGTGAATCCGGAAACAGAGCGGAGCAAAGTACGAAATCAGTTAATTTAGGTGGAGGAAATTATGAGTGTATATGACACACTGAACGATAAACAAAAAGAAGCGGTCTTTCATACGGAAGGACCGCTTCTTGTACTGGCGGGAGCCGGTTCGGGAAAGACACGCGTGCTGACACATCGCATTGCCTGTCTTATGGAAGAAAAGAAGGTAAAGCCATGGAATATTCTGGCGATCACGTTTACCAATAAGGCAGCCGGTGAGATGCGTGAGCGTGTGGATAAGTTAGTCGGAGATGCCGCTGGAAAGGTTTGGGTTTCTACCTTTCATTCAGCATGCGTCCGGATTTTGCGACGGGACATTGGATGGATCGGATTTGACACCAATTTTGCGATCTATGACACCGAAGATCAGAAAAGCCTGATGAAAAGTGTCTGCAAACAGCTTCAGGTGGATACCAAGCTTTATAAAGAACGGGCACTGATGTCCGCGATTTCGGCAGCGAAAGATGAACTGGTAAGTCCGCAGGAGTTTGCACTTCGGGCACAGGGAAATTTCCGTCAGGAGACGGTCGCAAGGGTTTATGCAGAATATCAGAGACAGTTAAAAAGCAGCAATGCTCTGGATTTTGATGATCTGATCATGAAGACTGTGGAACTGTTCCAGGCAAATTCCGATATTCTGAATGAATATCAGGAGCGTTTCCGTTATATTATGGTGGATGAGTATCAGGATACCAATACGGCACAGTTTAAGCTGGTCAGCCTTCTGGCAGCAAAATACCGTAATCTCTGTGTGGTTGGTGATGATGATCAGTCGATCTATAAATTCCGCGGAGCAAATATCCAGAATATTCTCGGATTTGAAAAAACATTTCCGGATGCGACAGTGATCAAGCTGGAGCAGAATTACCGTTCGACGCAGAACATTTTAAATGCGGCAAATACAGTGATCGCCCACAATAAAGGACGAAAAGAAAAGAAACTGTGGACGGCAAACGGGGAAGGCGATAAAGTCCGGGTACGCAGTTTTATGTCTGCGTATGATGAGGCAGAGATCATTGTTGGAGAGATTGCTGCAAAAGTACGAAATCAGGATGCCCAGTACGGAGATTTTGCGGTTCTTTATCGTACCAATGCTCAGTCACGTATATTTGAAGAAAAGTTTCTGATGGCGAATATACCGTATAAGATCATTGGAGGTGTAAACTTCTATGCCAGAAAAGAGATCAAAGATCTGCTGGCATATTTAAAAACCATTGATAATGCAAGGGATGATATCGCCGTAAGACGTATCTTAAATGTACCAAAGCGTGGGATCGGTGCGACGACGATCAACCGTGTGCAGGAATATGCAACGGAACAGAATGTCAGCTTTTATGAGGCACTTTCTGAAATTTCAAAGATTCCGGGCGGCGGAAGGGCAGCTGCCAAAATTGAGAGTTTTGTGACGTTGATCCGCACGCTGCGGACACAGGAAGATTATTTCAGTGTACAGGAGCTTTTGCAGGAAGTGATCGACCGGACCGGTTATGTAAAAGAACTGGAAGCAGAAGGCACAGAAGAAGCAAGGGCACGTATTGAAAATATCGATGAACTGATCAACAAAGCAGCTTCCTATGAAGAAGATGCACAAGAGCCATCACTGGAAGGTTTTCTTTCGGAAGTGGCACTGGTTGCCGATATCGACAGTATGGATGACGATGCCGGAAGAGTGATTCTGATGACGCTGCACAGTGCCAAGGGACTGGAATTTCCGCAGGTTTATCTGACCGGTATGGAAGATGGGCTTTTTCCAAGTTATATGTCGGTGGATTCGGAGGATCCGGATGCTCTGGAAGAGGAGCGGAGACTTTGCTATGTCGGCATCACAAGAGCGATGCAGGATCTTACTCTGACACATGCGAAAAAGCGTATGACGCACGGAGAAACACATTACAACCGTCCGTCCAGGTTTCTAAACGAACTTCCGGAAGAGCTGTTGAAAAAAGAGAAACGGGAAGAGCCAAAGGAGCAGGAGCCGAAGCCGCGTGTTCAGACCTCTTTCATGCAGGCAAAGAGCATTTTTCAGACAAAGGCTTATGACAGTGTGTTTGATCTGAAAAAAGGAATGCCGGCAAAAGCAGGCAGTCTGGACTATGCCGTTGGAGATACCGTTCGTCATATCAAATTCGGCGTTGGCATCGTAGAGAAGATTGAAGACGGCGGCAGAGACTATGAAGTGACGGTGAATTTTGAAAAATGCGGCGTCAAAAAAATGTTTGCTGCTTTTGCAAAATTAAAGAAATTATAAAAAAGAAGAATTATTCAGATTTTTATAGTATTTTCACCGAAAAAGTGATATACTTATCGGAGAAAGAAAGGTGTCTGTCAGAAGGCAGACAGGAAAGGACGTGTGCATATGAACAAACTGGATGAATTAAAAGATCTGATCACTGCATTACAGAAAAAAGAAGAAGAAAAACAGAAAAATACCGTACTTCTGGTTCTGGCAGTTCTTGGTGCTGTAGCAGCCGTTGCAGGTATTGCTTATGCAGTTTACCGTTACTTTACACCGGATTATCTGGATGATTTTGATGACGATCTGGATGATGATTTCGACAACTACTTCGATGATGAAGACGAGGAAGACAAAGAAACGGAAGAATAATCATAACGGTTCCGTACCGGTCGAAGCACTTGTTGCAAAGGCCGTAAAACATGACACAGGTGTATCGCATGGAGGTGCAGAAAATGTACCTCCATGTTTTCTGTTAAAGATAAAACAGATGTTTCACAGAAATGCTGGTGAATCAAGAACAGAAAAGTATCAGCCGGCGATGAATCAGACAAAAACAGATAACATAAGGAGCGAAGATGAAAAAAGGTGAAATTTACGAAGGCGTGATTGAAAAGATTGATTTTCAGAATAAGGGACGTGTGAAGATCAAAGATACCACGGTCACCGTAAAAAATGGGATTCCGGGGCAGAAAGTAAGATTTATGATCAACAAAAAACGCGGCGGCCGTGTGGAAGGCAGACTTCTGGAAGTGCTGGAAAAGTCAGAGCTGGAAAAGAGAGATCCGCTCTGTAGTATTTTTCCGTCATGCGGCGGCTGTATGTATCAGACTATGCTCTACGAAGAGCAGCTGAAAATGAAAGAAGAGCAGATCAAAAAATTGTTTGATGATGCGGTGGATTATGAATATACTTTTGAGCCGATCAAAGGAAGCCCGATCGAGTTTGCATATCGCAACAAAATGGAATTTTCTTTTGGGGATGAATACAAAGACGGGCCATTGTCACTTGGACTTCATAAAAAAGGCAGCACATATGATGTGTTAAATGCAGAAGACTGCAAGCTGGTACACGAAGACATGGACAAAATCCTTAGCTGCGTGCTTCACTATTTCCGTGAACGCAGGGTTTCTTATTATCACAAAATGCAGCACACAGGTTATCTGCGTCATCTGCTTTTAAGACGCGGCAGCAAGACCGGTGAAATACTCGTCAACCTTGTCACCACAAGCCAGGAAGAATACGACCTTGATCCATTAAAAGAAGCACTTCTGGCACTGGATCTGGAAGGAAGCATTGTCGGTATCCTGCATATCATTAACGACTCTCTGTCAGATGTCGTAAAAAGCGATGAGACAAGACTTCTGTATGGTCAGGACTATTTTTATGAGGAGCTTCTGGAACTGCGTTTTAAGATCACACCATTTTCCTTCTTCCAGCCAAACTCCAGAGGAGCTGAGATTTTGTATCAGACGGTCAGAGAGTACATCGGAGATACCAAAGACAAAGTGGTCTTTGATCTCTACAGCGGAACCGGAACGATCGCTCAGATCGCAGCGGCTGTTGCAAAACAGGTGATCGGCGTGGAGATCATACCGGAGGCAGTGGAAGCGGCAAAAGAGAATGCAGCGATGAACGGCATCACAAACTGCACTTTTCTTGCGGATGATGTGCTGAAGGCACTCGATTATATTACAGAAAAACCGGATCTGATCATTCTGGATCCGCCAAGAGACGGCGTACACCCGAAAGCACTGCCGAAGATTCTGGATTACGGCGTGGAACGCATAGTCTATATTTCCTGCAAACCGAGCAGTCTTGCAAGAGATCTGGCAATGTTTGAGGCAAAAGGCTACCGCATGGAAAAGTGCGTGGCAGTCGACCAGTTTTGTCAGACGGTGCATGTGGAGACTGTGGTGGGACTACAAAGGAAAGATACCTAGAAATCCTTGAATTTACGCACTTTGTAGAGTTTTTCAGTTTCAACAAAATCGGTGAAAATCACAAGGAAAAGATACTTGTGCAGAGAGTAACCGTAGTTGTTGCCTTAGACCTCGGTACGGGGAACACAAAGAATCTTGAATATGAAAATGAATAGAGAGCTATCAGATCATTGATAGATTATAGGGATACTTGTTAAAAGCGGGTGTCCCTATTTTTTATGGGGCATTC
This sequence comes from Hominisplanchenecus faecis, assembly GCF_020687205.1. Lineage (GTDB taxonomy): Bacteria > Bacillota > Clostridia > Lachnospirales > Lachnospiraceae > Hominisplanchenecus > Hominisplanchenecus faecis. The sequence goes on along the minus strand of NZ_JAJEQE010000001.1, from coordinate 139,937 downwards.
CAGAAATGGAGTGTCTTTTTTATACCAAAATATTAAAAATTCAGGAGGAAAATGAAAATGACAAACACAGCGTTAAGAGCAGAGAATAGCAATTCTCGCACAATTACTTTCAAGAGCAAGGAACACGAAAAATTTTATATGGAATATCTGAAAAAATGCAGATATCAGGATGTTTATCATCAGGCTCTGGTTTATTGCCTGGGTATCGACAGAGACACAAGAGAAAATGTGAATAAAATCTATAATTTTAAAACTGGATGTGTAAAAACGGAATCCCTGCAGGAAGGTTGGCAGACCAGTGGAAGTTTACGGATCGTCCGCATGGCATTTAATCTTTACTGCAATGGGACACCAAGTGTCGGAGATTATGAAGCAGAGGAAGATCAGTTAAAAGAGTGTCAGTATTATACCGTAGAAGATCTGTTTTGCTGCGGATATGCTCGGTATTTTTGGGAAGCCATTAAAATCCGTTATCCAGAGTATTGTTTTTACAAAGACTGGGAGGATATGTATGCTGAAAATTAGATTACAGGGTACTTTAAAGGATATTCAATGGTTCCGTCGTATTTTGGAAAAGCATAAAGAATTGGATGTTCTGGAAGTATCGGATGCTTATGCGAACAAAGGAACAAGCAAATATTTTCGTGTTTATGTTGAAGTAGAAGAAAAAGAGTAAATCGGAGGAAAGTATATGTGTAAAGTAATTGCTATTGCAAATCAGAAAGGCGGAGTAGCCAAAACAACGACAACAATCAATCTGGGAGCCGGACTGGTGAAGTCAGGGAAAAAAGTAGTCCTGGTAGATGCTGATCCACAGGGGCACTTGACAATGGGATTGGGATTCCCTAAAAATCTCAAGGTAACATTAAAAAGCATGATGGAGAACATTATCATGGGACTGGAATTTGATCCGAAAGAAGCAATTCTGCACCATGAAGAAGGTGTTGACCTAATTCCGTCCAATAAATTGCTTGCCGGAATGGATATGTCTTTATTTACAGTAGAGGACAGAGAAAAGGTGCTGAAAGAGTATCTGGAACTGCTGAAGGATGAGTATGATTATATTCTGATTGACTGTATGCCATCCCTGGGAATGCTGACGCTCAATGCTTTGAGTGCAGCGGACAGTGTTCTGATTCCAGTGCAGCCACAATATTATGCGGCAGATGGACTCATGGAATTACTGAAAGTAGTTAAGGGAATCCATCAGAGGTTCAATCCGGATTTACAGATAGAAGGCATTTTATTCACAATGGATAATTGCCGTTACAATAATGCAAAGAGAAACAAACAGGCAATCAAAACTACATACGGAAGTGACATTAGGATTTTTGAGCAGACGATTCCGAGAACAGAAAGCCTTGCAGAAACAGCATCGGAGGGTGTAAGTATCTTTGCCTATGATGGAAAAAGCAAGGGGGCAGACAGCTATCTGGAACTGGTTCAGGAGGTGTTGAAACATGCGTAGACCGAAAAAAGATATTCAGCTTACCTCTTATGATGAATTACTGGGATTAGAGGAAACACCGGAAAAGAGTATGAACCAGGTTGTGGAAATAGATCTGGCAAAGCTCTATCCCTTTAAAAATCATCCGTTCCATGTAAATGATGATGAAAAAATGGCAGAAACCGTAGAGAGCATTAAAACATACGGTGTTTTGACTCCTGCGCTGGTAAGACCTCGACCAGATGGCGGATATGAGATGATTTCCGGGCATAGAAGAAAAAGAGGCTGTGAACTGTGTGGAAAGACTACATTGCCAGCTCTTGTCCGAAATTATACGGATGATGAAGCGGTCATTATTATGGTCGATTCCAACATTCAGCGTGAAAATCTACTGCCAAGTGAGAAAGCTCATGCCTATAAGATGAAATATGATGCAATGAAGCATCAGGGAAGTAAAGGTGAGAAATATACAGCAGATATGGTTGGGGAAGCTGCCGGGGACAGTGGGAGAACCGTACAGAGGTATATCCGTCTGGCGGCATTATCAGATGCTTTGCTGGAATATGTGGACAATAATAAAATTCCTATGATTGTGGGAGAAAAGCTGTCTTATCTGAAGCCAGAGGAACAGGGGTGGCTTCTGGAAGTGATTACCAACAGCAGCATTTTTCCGACAAAACAACAGGCAGAACAGTTAAAAGAATGCAGTGCAAATGGAAAATTAAACCAGAGTTATATCTATGCTGTTTTATTAAAAAAGGAAAGCAGTAAGATCAATGTGACGATTCCGGCAAAAAAAATTGGAAATTATTTTCCGGAGACATATTCTAAAGAACAGATAGAAGAAGTCATTTTTATGCTTTTGGATAAATGGAAAGAAAACAAAGAAGGAGTAGCAGATGCAGAAGATACAGTTTGATTATTTTACAGGGATGGAAGCGGAACAATACAGCTTCTATCGTGTCCCTAAAGTGCTGTTTACAGAATCCTGCTTTAAAACTCTTTCTTGCGAAGCAAAGGTATTATACGGTCTGATGCTGGACCGTATGAGCCTGAGCATTAAAAATAGATGGTTGGATTCAGAGGACAGAGTATACATTATCTTCACTGTGGAAGAAATTGCAGAGTTGATGAACTGCGGAACTCAAAAGGCAGTGAAGCTGGTGAAAGAGCTGGACAGCAGTAATGGGATTGGATTGATAGAGAAGAAACGTCTGGGACTGGGAAAACCGAATGTTATTTATGTGAAAAATTTTATGATCAGAGAGGTTCCAGATCAAAAGCCGACAGGTAATTATGCAGATCTGCAATCTGAGCAGGAAGATCATAAAAAAATTGCAGATTTGCAATCGAAACAGAAAAGACATAAGGAATGTGCAGATTTGCAACAAGAAGCAGAAAACAAGGGGAAAACAGGCATTTCTCTGAATTGTGAAAATCATCATTCAGGAGTAGTGAAAACCACAATTCAGGATTATGGGGAATCACAATTCCAGAATAGTGAAAATCACAATTCAAGAATGGTGGAAACCACAAATCCAGAATTTCCAGAATCACAATTCAAAAATAGTGAAAATCATCATTCCAGAATAGTGGAAATCACAAATCCAGAATGTCCGAAATCACAATCTAATAATACTGATATTAACAAGACTGATATTAGTGAAACTGAGATAAATCAATCTTATCCAATCATATCAGGTAATTTCCAAAAGAAAAAAGATGTGATGGAGGAGATGAAAGCATATCGTGAGGTGATCCATGAAAACATAGATTATCAATATCATGCCAAGGAAGATGTAGATGAACTGGTGGAGTTGATGATCGAAGTTATGATGATGCCGGAGGACAGTATGATTCGCATTGCGGGAGTAGAAAAACCAGTTGCTTTGGTAAAAAGCAGGTTTATGAAACTGAACTATTCGCATATCGAATATGTGCTGTTCTGTCTGAACCGGAATACGACCAAGGTTGGGAATATTAAAGCCTATCTTCTGACCGCCCTGTATAATGCCCCGGCAACGATAAACAGTTATTATCAGGCAGAAGTTAATCACGATATGTATGGAGGATAAAGGAACATGAAGAAGATGATTAAAAAAGTGATAGCACCAGTGCTGGTGATTACAGTATTGTTTACAGTATTAAGACCGTTTTGTATCCAGGATGGGAAGTGCAATTATTTCTTGCTGTTACTTCTGATGGGGATACCGTTTGGAATTGGAAAAATGTGTGTCTGGATGGTTCCAAGAGGTTTTGATCTTGGAGGAACACTGGCAGTATGGACAATGAATTTTCTGATCGGAGGATTGATAGGAAGTGTCGTATTGCTGGCAATGATTGGACAGGCAATCATTTATCTTAGTGTTTTCCTGCTCACAGTTATTACAGGAATACATAAAATACCGAGAATAAAATGAAATAGATCTTTTGAAAAGCAGCTAAGACAAAATTAGCTGCTTTTTTTCTGGAAACTTTGCGACACAATGTCGTAAAGCTGGGATAAATTGCAGGAAAGGAGACACCGTATTGAGCAATCGTGCAATTTCCACAGAACTTATTGAATTGGGAGAACGGATCAGAAAACGCAGGCAGGAAATGAAGTTGTCACAGGAATCTTTTGCGGAAAAAGCAGGTATCAGTGTCAATACGGTCAGCAGGATAGAAGGAGGGCAAACGGCAATGTCTGTTGAGATTTTCAGGAAGATGATTGAGATCCTGGAAACAGATGCCAATATCCTGATGGGAAAAGAGGGGGACGATGCAGAAAAAAGAAAGCAGTTTGAGGAAGTATTTTATCGTATTCAGAAGATGGAATGGAAAGAGCAGAAAATTATTATGCAGACAATAGATTCGCTGATAGACAGTTTTAATGAGTACAGGTGAAATTTCACCATATATGGGGTGTAAAACAAAAAAACTCCCCATATATGCTAAGGATAATAGTTTTTTGTGCTGTTAAAATAGCAAACAGAGAGAAAGAGACAGAAACAAGGAAGGGAGACAGGATTGATGACCAGACAAGAAAATTTAATCTATCGGAAGCAGTGTCCCTATGATGCAATGGGAGACTATTCTGTTTTGATGGAAAATGAAAAGAACATAAAAACGGAAAGAAATGCAAAGAAGTCTGACCGGGACATCAGACGGAAAATAAAATAGAGGATGCTGTAAATTAGCAGAAAGGGCAGTAAGGAAGTTTCAGGCTCTCGTTAAAAAAAACGGGTGTGCCGGAAGCTGTTTTTTACTGCCCTTTTGCCAGTAAATCAGTAATAATCCTATCCTTTCTGCTGATGGGCTCCTGTTGCCAGTAGGCAGAAAGGTGGTAATTATGCTGACATTGCAGGAATTGAAACAGGTTGTAGGTAACAGGAAAGAAAAAAGAAAGGTTCCGTCCGCCAGGTATTTGAGAGAAAACGATGTGGCAGTTGTAAAGCATAGACTGATAGATGGTGCGGAAATTATTGCGTATCAGACAGGATATGTTTTCTATTGTGCAGGTGATTATGGAACGGTTTTTCCTTTATTTACCTGTCGAGATTATGTATATGAAGCAGGAAGAAAAATAACAGTTGTTAAGGAAGATTTTTTTGATAATCAGCCCTGGTATGTGCGGTTGATATTAGAAGGTGAAGATCGGCTGTGCAGGAACAGGGAGGTACGAGAACATAATAATTGCATTTCATACAGCCATATTTCAGAAGGCTGGTGCGAATTGGTGGATAAAAGGCAGAATGTACTTGAAAAACTGATTATAGAAGAAGCTATTGGAGAATTCATGGATCTGCTGACTGACCGGCAGAGACAGGTGATCCATCAAATTTATTTTCAGCAACGGACACAAAGAGAAGTGTCACGGGTGTTTGGAATTACAGAACCGGCAGTATCAAAATGTATTTCACAGGCAAAGCAGAAAATGAGAAGAAATGCAGGCAGACTGACCGGAGTGCTTCAGAAGGGAGAATAAAAGATGCGTGGTAAAAAACCAAAGGAAAGACAACGGTATGTGCTGCGTGTAAATGAAACTCTCGTAGAAGTTACCAGAGACGTATATCTGGCATGGTACCAGTCAAGAAGAAAAGAAAGATACCAGCTTGAAAAAATGCAGAAAAATGGTGTATGCGGAATAGAAAAAGTAGGAGAAACGAGTTACAACAGTTATTTGCATATATTATCACCAGAAGAAATAGTCATCAGGGTGTCAGAAATACAAGAGCTGCAGGAAGCACTGAAATATTTGTCTGAAGAAGAAATGGAATTGATAAGACTATTATTTTTTGAAGAGTACACAGTTAAAAAAACAGCACAGTATTTCGGGTGTTGTACAAAGACAATCAGAAACAGGAAAAACAAAGTATTGCAGAAACTAAAAGACAGGCTGGAAACTTTGTAAGTTTTTGCTGTTTCAAAAAATTTTCTAAAAAAATTTCAAACAGGTTAATTTTTGCCCTTTCACACATGCGGTTAGTGGAGGGGCAAATGTCTATTTTAATTCAAAACAATAAATTCCCTCCTAAAAGTGAACCTTGACAATTTCATATCAGCAGCAAGAGGATACCTGAATTTCCCAGCTACGCATCTGGCGGCGGGTATTCGGTGGCAACGTGAAGGGCAATGGATGAGAGGCACCCTTGGCAGGAATGATTACGAATTACCTCTTGCGGCTTAATAGCTCAATCCTGTTTTTATTTAAAAGTCAATCCAAGACACAAGGGAGGTGGTTTCTATGATTGATTCATGCAGGTGTAAGCCTGAACGAAAGTGGAGTAAATTATCGAAGAAAGAGAGGACTCAGTCAAAATGAAAATGCGATTTAAAAGATTCTTGTCGGGATTTATGGCAGTTGCAACTTTGGCGTCTGTTATCGTTCAACCAGTCACGGTTTCTGCTTCTGAATTAGAACCGGAGACAACTTCATTTGAACAGCAATATCCGGAACTGCAGGATGTGCAGGATACTCTTGACAAAGACGAAATTGTGGAAGCAAAGGATATTGAGATTCCCTATGGAGAAGAATTTGAGGTGGAAGTCGATCTGTCCGGTATAGAGGGCGTGAATGAAAAAAAGGTGAAAGTTTTATTCCATGAAGCAAAGAGTGAAGCCGGTACAGATTTTGATGCACATACACCGGATACCTACAAAGCTGTCTATGCAGTAGAACCAGTCAGCGGTCACCCAGCTTACAGAGTAAGCAGAAACATTACGGTAAAAGAGCCGGAAACAGAAGCACAGACAAAGAGTTCTTCTGAAAATACAGTTGGTGAAGGAAATGCCGGTGAAACAGAAGATTCCGGTAATGCGGAGGAAGATGTTGATTCGGACGGGTCAAAAGAGATTGTAACTGATCTTACAGATGGACAGGAAGTAACAACAGATGAAGAATCTGGTCTGACTGTTTCAGAAGTAATGGATCAGGCAGAAAATGAAGGAATTGACTTGTATGAGATGGAGCCGGGTGAAACAGTGACATTTATGGCGGCAGCAGGAAATGCAAGAAGTTCACAACAGGTTTCAGTGACAAGAGGTGCCGAATACCGATATGCGGATTATGGTTATGGAACTTATCTGACGTATCAGTATACCGTAAAATTCGGTAATGTGTCCGCCACAGCTTATTGTGTACAGCCGTCCAAACCGGGACCTGGCACAGGAACATATACAATCAATAAGGTTGGAGATGGTAAAGCACTGGCTAAAGTATGTTACTATGGCACAAAGGCTTCTGGCGATGATGGATTTTTTACAGAAGAAAATGGCTATGGAAACCTGAGTGCAGGAGCCAGATTTATTCTGGTACATCTTGCTGCGTCATATGCGAATGGCAGTTCAGATGCTTTTTCTGGTGCAAACGCTACTGCACAGAATCTTGCGAAAAAACTTTATAATTATTGTATTTCTCAGCCAGATATTCCGGATGTGGCAATGTCTTTTTCAGATGCGGATGTGACAGCTTATGTAGATGGCAACAGCCAGAGAACAAAGGAAATCATTTTTAAAGCAGATGAACTGCAGAGTATCACAATGAAACTTCCAAGTGGTGTGAAACTTCACAACGTGACAACCGGAAAGACAAGCAAAGCTGGTGAAGCAGTGGAAATCAGTGGTGGAACCAAGTTTTACTTATCTGCACCTCTTACACAGGTACAGGATGTCGCAGGAAGCTGGTCGGCAACGATGAAAGGCAGTGTAACAAAAGATTATTCTGCATATAAGATCAGTACCGGATCTGGTTCACAGGACCTGGCCCTGGTATTTGGTGAAGGTGTTGATGATGAGAAATATGTGGACTTCAAAGTAACCTGGGTGCAGCACGCAAGTGTGAAGGTGATTAAAAAAGATGCAAAAGCAGACGCAAAGCTGTCTGGTGCAGTGTTTGGTTTATACAGTGATGCAAACTGTACAAAGCTGATCACAAAGTTACCGGCAACCGATGCGAACGGGGAATCGTCCGTACAGATCATTAAGACACAGGACACTGTATATCTGAAAGAGATTACAGCTCCGACAGGATACCGTATCAATGCAACTGCCTACAATGTAAAACTGGAAGTCAGCAAAACAACGACTGTGACTGTTCCGGATGAAGAACAGATGGGACAGCTGACTGTTTATAAAGAAGGTCAGGTTCTGACAGGTGCAGATGTCACCGAGAATGGAACAACATTTAAGTATGAGAAACGCAGACAGAAAGGTGCGATTTATGATGTGTATGCCGGAGCAGATATTAAAACTGCTTATGGTGCCAAGGTTTACAGCAAGGGTGATCTGGTCAAAGAGAATCTGACAACAGACTCGAATGGGGCAGTCATTCTGAAAAACCTGCATCTTGGTACATATATCATCAAAGAAAAACAGGCTCCGACCGGATTTTATAATGCCGGGGAAGAAAAGTCAGTCACTCTTTCTTATGCAGGACAGAATGTAGATGTTGTTTTTTCTGAGACAACTTTTACGAATGACAGACAGAAAGCAGAAGTAGTTGTGACAAAGCAGGATAAGGATACAGAAAATCCTCTGGATGGAGGAATTTTTGGACTTTATGCAGCCAGTGACATTAAAAATGCAGATGGAACGGTTGTTGTAAAGAAAGGCACTCTGATTGAGAAAGTGACAACTGGAAATGATGGAACGGCGAAGTTTACCGCAGATCTGCCGCTGGGATTTTCCTATGATGTAAAGGAAGTACAGGCTCCGGAAGGCTATCTGAGAAATGCGGATGATGTCTATACGTTTACTTTTTCTTATACAAACGATAAGGAAGCGAAACTGACATTTAAGCATACCTTCAAAAACGAGCGTGTGACAGCAAAGATTTCCTTACAGAAGCAGGACAAAGAAACAAAGAAGGCTGTTCCACAGGGAGATGCTACTTTAGAAAAGGCAGTCTATGGACTATATGCCCGCGAGGATATTGTCCATCCGGATGGAGCAACTGGTGTGATCTACGAAGCGGGTGAGCAGGTTGCCACTCTTACAACAGATAAGAATGGACAGGCTTCTGTAGATGGATTATATCTTGGCAATTACTATGTAAAAGAGATTACTCCTCCAACGGGTTACCTGGCAGATGAAGAAGAACATGATCTGGTCTGCAACTATGAGGGTGATTTTGTAGCGGAAGTAAAACGTGACTGTCTGTCTCTGGAACAGGTAATGAAGCAGCCATTTGAAATCATCAAGGCAGCGAACAACGGAAAGACAGATGCCGATTTACTGAAAGGTGCAGGATTTACCGCTTATCTGGTATCTTCCCTGACAGTAAAAGAAGATGGCAGCTATGACTTTGGTTCTGCCAAGCCGGTAGTGATCGGAGAAAATGGTGCAACAGAGATCTTTACAGATGAGAAAGGGTATGCCCGCAGTATTGCGATTCCGTATGGAACTTACATCGTCCGTGAAACAACCACACCACATAATTACACTCCGGTCAATGATTTCATCGTACAGATTACAGAGAATCATCCGACTACACCGCAGGTATGGAGGGTGCTGCTTGACAAAGAGTTTGAAGCGAAGCTGAAGATCATCAAACAGGACGATGAGACAAAGAAAGCAGTCCTTCAGAAAAATACGGAGTTTAAGATTTTTAACCTGGATACAGAAAAGTATGTGGAGCAGGTAACAACGTATCCGACGACGGTAAAACACAAATCTTATTTTACAGATGAGCAGGGATACTTAATCCTTCCACAGAATCTGAAGATTGGACATTACCGTATTGAGGAAGTGAACGCACCTTATGGATATACGCTCAATGAGAATTACTATGAGGTAGATGTAGATTCCAATACAGCATATCAGATGGACGGAACTTCCGGCGATGTGATCATTGAGATCGCATACGAGAATCATCCGGTTAAGGGAGAACTGAACATCGTAAAACAGGGTGAGGTCTTAAATGGTTATAAAGATGACTTTACTTATCAGAAAGAAACTCTGGAGGGAGCAGTCTTTGAGGTATATGCTGCCGAAGATATTTATACAGCAGATTTCCAGAAAGATGATAATGGAAACCGTATCCTGGAGTATGCTTCTGGGGAACTGGTAGGAACTGTTACCACGGATAAGGATGGAAAGGCACAGATCGCTGACCTTCCACTTGGAACCTATAAGATTGTTGAAAAGATAGCACCAGAGGGCTTTGTGTTAAATGAAGAAGCACAGACAGTAACATTTGAATACAAAGACCAGAAAACACCAGTTATTGAGCAGACAGCAACCTTTGAGAATGACCGCCAGAAAGTGGAAGTGTCCGTAGTCAAACAGGATGCAGAGACAAAAACGGTTGTGGCGGGTGCAGAGTTTGGTATCTATGCAAAAGAAGATATTTTGGCACATGAAGAAGTGATTGTGAAGGCAGATACCTTACTTGGAAAAGCAGTCAGTGGGGAAGATGGAAAGGCAGTATTTGACGTTGACCTTCCATTTAGTACTTACTATATCAAAGAACTTGCAGCTCCGGCAGGGTATGTCTCTTCTTTTGAGACTTTGGAAGTGACTGCCAAATATCAGGGACAGGATGTGAAAATGGTAGAGCTGGAAGCTGTATTTAAGAACCAGCCGACAAAAGTAACCTTTACGAAGTCCGATATTACGACAGGCGTGGAACTTTCCGGGGCAACGCTTACGGTGCTTGATAAGGATGGAAATGTGGTAGATACATGGAAGTCTGTAAAGGGTGAGGAACACTTGATTGAAAGACTCACAGCCGGGGAGACATATACTCTTCGTGAAGAAATGGCTCCTTATGGCTATCTGATGGCGGAAGAAGTTTCCTTTACTGTGGACGATACTGCTGAAATCCAGAAGGTAGAGATGAAAGATGCAGTGCCAACCGGAACACTTATCATCAATAAAAAAGGTGAGTTCCTGGAGAAAATATCTGCACTGGATTCCATTGGCGGATGGATGAAGCATCTGTTTGAATATCTTTCCGGTTCCCTGAAAGACGTTACTTTTGAGGTTTATGCCTTAGAAGATATAAAAGCGGCGGATGGTGAGAGTGAAGATTACTACAAAAAGGATGCACTGGTAGCAACGATCACGACGGATGAAACAGGAGTGGCGAAACTGACAGACCTTCCTCTTGGCAAATACTGTGTCAAAGAGAAAGAGACAGCAAATGGATATGTCCTGGATGGAGAAGCTCGTGAAGTGGATCTGACTTACCGTGACCAGAATACCGCAGTTGTTACTTATTCTGCTGACTGGCAGAACAAACGCCAGAGAGCAGAAGTAAACGTGTTAAAGAAAGAAAAAGATTCCGACCGTGTACTGGAAGGGGCTGTATTTGCCCTGTGCAATAAAGAAAATATTGTCAATGCAAAGGGCGATGTGATCTTGAAAGCGGATACGGTTATTGAGGAGCAGGCTACGGATAAGGAAGGAAAACTGACCTTTACGGCAGATCTGCCACTTGGCTATACCTACTATGTGAAAGAAACTTCTCCGGCACCGGGATTTGCGACAACAGACCAGGTACAGGAATTTACTTTTGAATATGGTGGGGCAGATAAGGAAACACTGTCTTATGTGTTTACTTTTGAAGATGAGCCGACAACCGTAGAGTTTACCAAAACATCCCTGACAGACGGAAAGGAGATTGAGGGAGCAAAACTGAAAGTTACAGATGAGAGTGGAAACACTGTGGATGAATGGACTTCTGGTAAAGAACCACATATCATCAAAGAACTGACCGCTGGCAAGAAGTACACCATGACAGAAACACTTCCTGCGGACGGTTATGTGACAGCAGAGAGCATCACTTTTACGGTGGAAGATACCGGTGAAGTACAGAAAGTGGAAATGAAGGATGATGTGACAAAAGTGCAGATTTCCAAGACCGATATTTCCGGTAAGGAGCTGCCAGGAGCGAAACTGACGATCCTTGATAAAGATGGAAAGACCGTAGAAAGCTGGACATCTGAGAAAAAACCACACTACATTGAGATGCTTCCAATCGGGAAATATACCCTCCGTGAAGAAACTGCACCAGACGGTTATCTGGTTGCAGAAGATGTGAAGTTTACGGTCAAAGATACTGGAGAAATCCAGAAGGTTGTGATGAAGGATGAGGCGAAACCGGAGGAAACTCCAACAGAGACACCGACGGAAACACCAGAAACCACATCAACACCGGAGACGAAAACCACAGAAGAAACAAAGAAATCGACTTCACCAAAGACAGGAGATAATACTCCGATTCTGTTCTGGATTCTGCTTGCAGGGGCTGGAATGGCTGGTCTTGGTGGAACAGTGATTCTTCGCAAAAAGAAGAAATAAGAAAGCATAAGATTTCTTAGTAATGGATGAGGGCATTTATGGACACAGGATTCATAGATGCCCTCTTATAAAATTTCAAGAGAAGTGAAGGGAGAAAAGAAGATGACAAAAACAGTATTGATCGTTGCTGCAGCTGCAGTATTTCTGGTATATGGATTTGTCCTTTGGTGCTGTATCAAAGTGGGGGCGGAATCAGAAAAAGAATATATGAAACTGGCAGAAAAGAGAGGAAAGGAGCAGCAATGTGATAAATAAGGATAAGACAGCAGTGAGAGAAGAAAGGGCGTGGTGTGATTGCAGGATGAAGTGAATGAGAAAACAGTCTCACTTTGTATCCGCTGTGGCAAGGTCACTGCCAACCTGCTGAAATCTGCCATGGTAAAGGCTCTTGCAAAGATGGAGCAGGAGAAAAAGCAGCAGGGACAGAAAACGAACCAGAAACAGTCCCAGAAGGAAAAGGAGGATAAGACCTACAAGGGAAAACAGAGCCTTGATAAGCTGATGAAGCAGAATGTACAGCTGTCCAACATTGAGATCACAGATGGAAACATCAAGTCTTTTGAACAGGTAGCAAAGAAGTACAGCATTGATTTCAGTCTGAAAAAAGATGTGACTGCTGACCCGCCAAGATACTATGTGTTCTTTAAGGCAAGGGATGCCGATGTGATGACTGCCGCTTTTAAGGAATACACGGGCAAGTCTCTCAATAAGGACAAAAAACCATCCGTGAGGAAGAAGTTACAGCAGGCAATCACCAAATCGCTTGCAAAGCACAGAGAACTGGAGAAAACAAAAGGAAAGGAGAAGGAGCCGTCATTATGAGCAGATTACAGAAATTGCTTGGTGTAGGAAAAGGATACCTGGAGAGGTTACCGCCGGTGGATGTACATAAGCTGCTTCGGATTGTTCTGATGAATCTTCCGTATATCGTAATCTTTTATGTGGGAAATAAGCTGGCATGGTTATATCAATACTGTGTGGGTGATTCTATGATAGAAAGACTGATGGTACTGGTCTTAAATTTCCAGATGGCATTCAGCAGGATTCTTCCAAGTATGCATAAAAATGAATTGCTGGTTGGGATTACAGGAGCCGTGGCGGTGAAGCTCTTGGTCTATATGAAAGGGAAAAATGCCAAAAAGTTCCGGCAGGGAGTGGAGTATGGTTCGGCAAGATGGGGGACGGCAAAAGACATTGCACCCTTTATCGACCCGGTATTTGAGAACAATATCCTGCTGACTATGACGGAACGGCTGACCATGAATGGCAGACCAAAGAATCCGAAATTTGCGAGGAACAAGAACGTGATCGTGATTGGCGGATCTGGCTCAGGAAAGACACGTTTTTATGTAAAGCCCAACTTGATGCAGATGGGAAAATACATCAGTTATGTGGTCACGGACCCGAAAGGGAGTGCGAGACGTTCCAGTCTGAAAAGGACTGGCACATCTCAACTGAATCATTGTTTATTGTAATGAAATTAGTTCGAGTTGGAGAACTGAATGCGTGAATAGTCGAATGAAGGGGTAACGCCCTGAAAGGCTACTCTAATACTCCGGCTGGCAGGGAAATGAGTAAACATTGAAATGTCAGAAGCCCGGTGAAGTCGGCAGAGAGATACCGTAACAATAGTAGTTGACGAAAGCTGTCCAGAGGTGGATGGTGTATCCTATATGCCGGGAGTCTAAAAAATACCTATGGTTAGAATGGTGGATGTTACATAATCCACTGACGAACCCTCGAATGTACGGGTCTATATCGGGACTAAGTAGAAATGCTTAGTAACACAACTAGTGTTGCTACTGCGGGTGAGTAAGACTTCTGCCTTTATGAAAATCCGTGCAATGTTACAGGCATTGATGTGGTAGCAGGCTCAGAGATGGGAACCTACGGGTATATATGAACAGATAACGCATTCGGAACGTCGTAAGCTGACAGCGTGGAGATTTTACTGTCTATGAAACGTATCGAACGGGAAAGTCATCGTGAGATTAGCGATGATATAAGGGAGATAATGTCAGTGAAAGCGGTGGCATAGTACCGATGAAACCGTGATAACTAGCGGTGGAGGGATAGCCACTAGTCATACATTAGAGTAAATAAGTTACAAATGGTATGGGTTCGAGTAAGACTAAGAGATGTAATAACTCCCAGATAGGAGGTTACAGACCATACAAAAGAAAGCTAAGCTCCGGTACAACGAATATTACGATATGCAGAAAGCATTCGATGAGTTGTATCAGCAGAGCAAAAATGGTAACAACTTTTATAAGTTATTAGAAATTATCGGTTCAGAGCAGAATATTTGCCTGGCATACCGAAACCTAAAAACCAATAGCGGAAGTAAAACCGCTGGTACAGATGGTAAAACAATCGAGGATATCAAAGGTCTATCGGGCAGGGAAGTAATTGAAACTGTCAGGAAACAATTAGCAGATTATCATCCGCAATCAGTCAGGAGGGTCTTTATTCCTAAGCCCGGAAGCGATAAAAAGCGTCCGTTAGGGATTCCATGTATCTGGGATAGATTGATACAACAGTGTATCTTACAGGTGTTAGAGCCGATTTGTGAACCTAAGTTTCATAATCACTCCTATGGATTCCGGCAGAATAGAGATGCCCACCATGCGGTCAGCAGAGTTGTCAGCATGGTAAATATGTATAAACATTATTATTGTGTGGATGTGGACATCAAGGGCTTCTTTGATAATGTAAACCACGGAAAGCTGCTAAAACAGATATGGACATTAGGTATACGAGATAAACGATTGCTATGTATCATTAGCAAAATATTAAAATCAGAAATTGAAGGAGAAGGAATACCGGACAAGGGTACACCGCAAGGTGGGCTGATTAGTCCGCTACTTTCGCTCATTGTGCTGAATGAACTTGATTGGTGGGTAAGTAGCCAGTGGGAGACTTTTACACCAAATGGAGTGAAGGAAGGCAACATGAAAGGAAGTAAGGGCTGGTTGAGTTATGCACGAAAATATACAAATCTAAAAGATGGGTATGTGGTGCGTTACGCTGATGATTTTAAAATTATGTGCAGAAGTTATACTGATGCACAAAGATATTATCATGCGACAATAGACTTTTTAAAGTCAAGATTAAAACTCGACATTAGTCCGGAGAAGTCCAAAGTTGTTAATCTCCGAAAGAACTCTTCTGATTTTCTGGGATTCAAAATTAAAGTCCTGCCAAAAGGCAAGACCAGATATGGATACATTGCTAAAACTGATATGAGCGATAAAGCCATCAAAAAGGTTACTGCTGAATTAAAGGCAAAAGTGATTAATATAAGGAAACACACAACTGTTGGTAGAATCAATGCCTATAACATGGCAGTGATAGGGATACAGAATTATTACTGTATTGCTACCAACATATATAACAATCTAACGGATGTTAATTACGCTCTCTTACCAACCTTTAGAACCAGATTATCATGTATTGGAAGTACAATTCCGTTTGCGGAAACGCCCTATGAATTTCAACAGAAAACTGTAGGAATCAAGAAAGAAACCAAAATTATAACAGTAGGCAAAATGCCACTACTGCCACTTACAGGAGTTCATCACAAACATCCTATAAATTTCTCACAAGATATTACCAGCTATACAGCAAAAGGAAGAGAAAAGATTCATAAATCTGTCCAATGTGTAGAAATACAGGAATTACGAAATGTGATGAAGTATAGGAATCCTAATGAAAGCATTGAATTTAATGATAATAGTATTTCTGCATACCTCGTGCAACAGGGGAACTGCTATGTCATGGGAAATAGGCTGAATGTACATCAAATGAAATGTATAAGGAAAATTCCAGTAGGTGAAGGTGGTACAGATAAGCATACTAATATCGCATTTATTTCAGAGGGAATATGGCAAGCTGTTATGACAGAGGATATTTCAGAAACTATCAAAATAATGAAGAAATTCAATATGGACGACAAGCAAAGACGGAGATTCAACCGATTGCGTGAAAATTATGGATTACTACCAATTAAGAAAAGATAACTTATAAATTTACTTGAGTATGATGGCACGCCGTATGATGCGAAAGCATCATGTACGGTGTAGAGCGGGGGAAAAGGTGGAGATTACTTCAAAGCCTTACCTATCGCTATCGATCATCATTGAGTGCGGAAAGATGCTGGTACGGCATGGATATAAAGTGAAAGTATTGAATACGATCAATTTTTCCAAGAGTATGCATTATAACCCCTTCCACTATATCCATTCAGAAAAGGATATTTTGAAACTGGTAAATACGATTATGGTAAACACAAAAGGGGAAGGCGAGAAGTCCAGTGAGGATTTCTGGACGAGTGCGACACGTTCGCAGGCGGTAAAAAGTCTGCGCACAGTGTTGGTTTATTAAATCATAACCAGTCTGTGAACTGGTAATCCGATAGGTGGAATGATGGGGTAACGCCCTGAAACGTCTATCCTTGACGGACTTGCGTCAGCTGTAATGGTTGGGGTGAGAAGCTCCGTGACAACGACCGAGAGTAGTCGTAGGAATCTGCCAAAAGATTCTCGAAAACGCCCCAGAGGTGGGGTGCGCTACCTATAGGTCTAGGATCTATAAAATATCTATGATTAGAATGTTTACTTTGGCGAGTAAACTGACGAAAACTGCGAATGTACGGTTCTAAAAGAAGACCATATAGAAATGTATGGGTGCGTTAAAGCGCAGTCAGTGTGGTTCAGTAGAAATTCGCCCTACGAACGACCATGTTGTGTTACAGGCACATCCAAGCTGACAGGACTATAGCAGAGATCTAAGGATATATGTACAGATAGGATTATCGGAACGTGGAAAGGCACCAGATTCCATTAGAGGATAGCCTGACGAAGAAAATAAGCAGGTGAACTGGTGCTGAAAAGCCGTGATCGAACTTATGATGAGTTCTGCGAAAAAGAGGAACTCGGAGGAATGGTCACAAGTCGGTTGAAATAAACAGGCATTATTCAGTCTAATGATAAGGATTACGAGTAAGACCAAAAGGGTCACTTTCGAGAGGAGGTGATGCCTTATGCCAAAGAAAAGTAAAACATTATGTGTAGATGACCTGCGTCATGCGGAGTACTACGGAATGCAAGGTACTTTTGATGAACTATATCAAAAAAGTCAGAACGGTGAAGTATTTGAGAATCTTATGGATTTGATACTGAGCAGGGATAACATTTTACTTGCGTACCGAAACATCAAAGCGAACAAAGGCAGCTACACGGCAGGAACAGACAAAAAGAACATCACAGATATTGGGAGTCAAACTCCTGATGATGTGGTAAAAAGAGTGAGATTTATTGTTACGGGAAGCGAACACGGCTACAGACCAAAGCCTGTAAGACGGAAAGATATCCCGAAACCAAACGGAAAAACACGTCCGCTGGGAATCCCATGCATATGGGATAGGTTGATACAGCAATGTATCAAGCAGATCATGGAACCAATCTGCGAAGCAAAGTTCTGCAATAATAGTTATGGATTTCGTCCGAATAGATCCGTTGAACATGCCATTAACAGAACCTACACCATGCTTCAAATGATGAATCTTCATTATGTTATTGAGTTTGATATTAAAGGATTTTTCGATAACGTAAATCATAGCAAGTTAATCAGACAGATATGGTCGCTGGGTATCCATGATAAAACGCTGATTTTTATTATCAAGCGAATACTAACAGCTCCAATTAAAATGCCCGATAATACAACGGTACTGCCCAACAAGGGTACACCACAGGGAGGAATTATCTCACCACTACTGGCAAACATCGTTCTAAATGAATTGGATTGGTGGATAGCTAGTCAATGGGAGGAAAATCCGATTGCTATAAGCAGAGGGCGAGAAAGAATAATCGGAAAAACTAAAGTTTTTGATAAAAGCCATGGTTATAGGATTATGAAAAACACAGAAATGAAAGAAATGCATATCATTCGGTATGCGGATGATTTTAGGATTTTCTGTAGAACGAAAGAGGACGCAGTCAGGACAAAAGAAGCGGCTACGGCGTGGATTGAAGAGAGGTTGAAATTAGAGGTGTCCCCTGAGAAAACAAGGATTGTGAACACCAGAAAACGGTGGTCAGAGTTTCTTGGATTCAAAATAAGGGTAAGGCTGAAGCATCATAAATATGTGGTGCAGTCGGCAATCTGTGACAAAAAGGTTGAAATTGAAAGAGCAAAGCTAGTGGAACAAGCGAAAAACATCGCAAAACCCAGAGAGAAAAAAAGTTGTTTATCAGAAATTCAGCTATATAACTCTATGGTGTTAGGCATACAGAATTACTATCAGCTTGCCACCTGTATCAGTATTGATTGCAGAGAACTCCATAGGCGAGTAATGACAGTTTTGACGAACAGGTTAAATACAGAAACAGGAAGTATGCTAAAACATGAGGGTGGAACTATCACCCAAGCAGAAAAGGAAAGATTCGGACAGTCAAAAATGATTCGATATGTTTCAGGAATTGACCAGATGATCTATCCGATTGCATTCATCAAAAATAAAATACCGATGGCGAAGCGATCAATCGTTTGTAGTTATACAAAAGAAGGTCGTGCTCCGATTCATACAGAACTTAACCTTAATCAGTATGTTCTGAAAGGACTGAGAGAAAAAATATCCGTTGGTCATAGCACAGAATACCATGACAGTAAAATATCTTTATTTTCTGCTCAAAAGGGAAAATGTGCAATCAGTGGAGAAGAATTCGCAGATGCGGAACATGTAGCTGTATGGCTCAAAGTACCAAGAGCACTTGGTGGATTTGAAAGATATAAAAACATGGTTCTGATTCACAAAAAATATCTGATTCTGTTACAAGAACTGCCCCAAGCAGTAATAAAAGACCTGATAAAAACACTCAATATCACAAAAAAGATGCTCGTGAAAATCAATAGTCTGCGAGAGCAGGCGAACCTGTCAGCAATAATATAAAACTTAAATTTGGTGACTGATTAAATGTCTCGTGAAGACAATCGATGGAGCGCCGGATGCGGTGAAAGTCGCATGTCCGGTGTGAAGTGGGGGAAAAGGTGGAGATAATATCAAAACCTTACCTATCACTATAAGCAGAGAGACTTCTGTACTGTGCCCTGATCGGCTATATCTGGTATGAAGCACCGGAAGAAGAACAGAACTTTGCGACCCTGCTTGAGTTTATCAACGCTTCCGAAACAAGGGAAGATGATGAGACATTTAAAAATGCAGTAGATATGCTGTTTGAGGAACTGGAAAAGGAAGAACCGGAGCATTTTGCAGTACGTCAGTATAAGAAATATAAGCTGGCGGCAGGAAAGACAGCAAAGAGTATTTTGATTTCCTGTGGTGCAAGGCTTGCACCGTTCGACATTGCAGAGCTTCGTGAGATCATGAGCTATGATGAGATGGAACTGGATATGGTAGGTGACCAGAGGACAGCACTGTTTATTATCATTTCCGATACGGATGATACCTTTAACTTTGTTGTGGCGATGATGTACAGCCAGTTATTCAACCTGTTATGTGACAGGGCAGACGATGTACATCATGGCAGACTGCCATATCACGTCAGAATCCTCTGTGACGAGTTCGCAAATATCGGTCAGATTCCAAAGTTTGACAAGCTGATCGCAACCATCCGTAGCAGGGAAATCTCTGCATCCATTATCCTCCAGTCGCAGTCCCAGTTAAAGACGATCTACAAAGATGCAGCTGAGACAATCCTAGGCAACTGCGATACGATGTTATTCCTTGGCGGTAAGGAAAGTTCGACCTTAAAGGAGATTTCCGAGACGCTGGGAAAAGAAACGATTGATTTATATAACACTTCGGACACCCGTGGACAGAGCCGTTCTTACGGGATGAACTATCAGAAAACAGGAAAGGAATTGATGAGCCGGGACGAACTTGCGGTCATGGATGGCAGCAAATGTATCTTGCAGCTTCGGGGTGTAAGACCATTTTTCAGTGACAAGTTCGATATTACCAGACACAAACGGTATAAGGAGCTGTCAGACTACGATAAGAAAAATGAGTTTGATGTGGAAGCGTATATGCGGCATCGGATGGAAGTGAAACTGACGAGGACACAGGAATTTGACCTGTATGAGTTTTCGGAAGAGAGTCTGGCAGAAGAATTAAATACAGAAAACAAGGAAGCAGAGCATGTGAAAGATTCAGACACATAGCTCTTTTTTCTTTACCCTTTTGGGAGGTGATGGATTTGAGAGATCATGAAAGGCCGCCCGTAAGGGCAGAGCCGGAAAAGACTTCTTAAAGATAGAAACCAGAGAAATACAGAGATTTGAAAGGAGACAACGAATATGGCGTTTTTTAATCAGGCAATCAATATTTTACAGACACTTGTGGTGGCGATTGGAGCCGGACTTGCAGTATGGGGTGTTATCAACCTGTTAGAAGGATATGGAAACGACAACCCAGGTGCAAAGTCCCAGGGGATCAAGCAGCTGATGGCAGGAGGCGGTGTCGTTCTGATCGGCACCCAGCTGGTACCGTTACTGTCCGGATTGTTCAGCTGAGAGAAGCAGGAGGGAGATGACTCATGGATCGGATATTTGAAGCGATTGAAGAATGGATGAGGAATCTTCTGACAGGCATGGTAAGTTCCAACCTGACAACAATGTATACCGATGTCAATGAAAAGACCGGTCAGATTGCTGCTCAGGTTGGGCAGACACCGCAGGGCTGGAATGGCAGCATTTACAGCATGATACAGAATCTTTCCGAGTCGGTCATTGTACCGATTGCCGGTATGATTATCACATTTGTACTTTGTTATGAGCTGATCTCCATGTTGACGGAAAAGAACAACATGCACGACATCGACACCTGGATGTTCTTTAAATACTTTTTCAAGATGTGGGTGGCAGTCTGGATTGTCAGCCATACCTTTACGATCACGATGGCGGTATTTGATGTCGGGCAGTCCGTAGTCAGCCGGGCAGCTGGGGTTATCAGTTCTGATACAGCGATCAATATAGATACGATGATCTCTACGATGGAGACAGCGATGGAATCGATGGAGATTGGTGAACTTGTCATACTGGCACTGGAAACGATGCTTGTAAGCCTGTGTATGAAGATTATCTCAGTCTTTATTACAGTGATTTTGTATGGACGTATGATTGAGATTTATCTCTATTCGTCCGTTGGAGCGATCCCGTTTGCAACCATGTCCAACCGGGAATGGGGGCAGATCGGGAACAACTATCTTCGTGGATTGTTTGCACTGGCATTCCAGGGATTTTTTATGATGGTCTGCGTGGGAATCTATGCGGTCCTGGTCGCAAACATCCAGATGTCAGATAACATACATTCTGCATTGTTCGGCGTGATGGCATACACGGTGATCCTGTGTTTCAGTCTGATGAAAACAGGAAACTTTGCCCGCAGTATCTTTAACGCCCACTAAGAAAGGAGGAACTGGCAATGGCATTTGTATCTGTGCCTAAAGACTTAACCAAGGTCAAGAATAAGATCATTTTCAACCTGACGAAACGGCAGCTGATCTGCTTTGGGATTGCGGCGGCAGTAGGGCTTCCGTTTTATTTCTTAAGCAGGGGAATCATTGGTTCCAGTAACGCAGCGACCGGGATGTGCCTTCTTATGCTTCCGGCATTTTTGTTTGCCATGTATGAGAAGGATGGACTTCCGTTAGAAAAGGTCTTAAAAAACATGATCACCGTAAAATTTATCCGTCCTCCGGTACGCAAGTACCAGATGGAAAATATGTACGAGAAAAAGTATACCGTGGTCAGAAAGAAGAAAGGGGGAACGAAGGGTGTTAAAAAGAAAAAACGATAGACAGCCGCCACAGAGCTTAGATGAATTATATCCGGATGATTACTGGCTGGATGAGGAGGATGGAGAAGAAGAACTTCCAGACCCCGCAATGAAAAAGAAATCAGTAAGCGGCAGACTGCACGATGAGCCAATGGTGACAGGGTATGAAGCACTGGAACGCCAAAGAGGTGTCCGCAGACCGAACCGGAAACTGACACGCAGGGAAAAGAAAGCCCTCAAAAGGGCACAGAAATATGAAGAAAAACTGCATAAGGAACATGAAAAAGCGGATAAGAAAAATGCGAAAAAGGAAGCAAAACTGGCAGCCAAAGCAGAAAAGCAGGCAGTGCGTGACGCAAAGAAAAATGCGAAGAAGAAAAAGAACAGACCTGCCGCAGCACCGCCGGGGCAGCGTCCGGCAGGAAAAGCGGTTTCTGGAACGAAAAGCAGTGGAACAGGAAAGAAAACATCGGATAGTGCCAGGGATAAGAGGATCACTGCACAGCAGTCGATTCCATACCATGAGATGGGAAGGGACGGTATCTGTCGGGTGCAGGACAAGTTTTATTCCAAGACGATCCGTTTTTATGACATCAACTATCAGCTGGCACAGAATGAAGATAAGAACGCCATCTTTGAAAACTGGTGTGATTTCCTGAATTACTTTGACAGCACAATTCATTTTCAGCTGTCCTTTATCAACCAGCACAGCAACATGGCAGAGTATGAGAAAGTCATCCATATCAATCCGCAGGAAGATGAATTTGATGACCTGCGTATGGAGTTTGCCCAGATGCTTAATAATCAGTTGGCAAAAGGAAATAACGGGCTGATGCGTACCAAATATATCACATTTGGGATTGAAGCGGAGAATATCCGGGAAGCACGACCAAAACTGGAACGTATCGAGTCGGATATTCTGAACAATTTTAAGATTCTTGGGGTATCTGCTTATCCGCTGAATGGGGAGGAACGGTTACAGATCATGTATGAAACCTTTAACCAGGACAGCAAAGTTCCGTTCCATTTCTCTTATGATGATGTGCTTCGGACAGGGCTTAGTACCAAGGATTATGTCGCACCGACCAGTTTTGTATTTAAGAGTGGAAAAGATTTTGAGATGGGCGGCACGATGGGAGCTGTTTCCTATTTACAGATCCTTGCACCGGAACTTACCGACAAGATGCTGGCAGAGTTTTTGGAGATGGACAGCAACCTGATGGTGAATTTCCATATCCAGTCCATCGACCAGATGAAGGCAATCAAGCTGGTAAAAAGCAAGGTGACGGATATTAACCGTATGAAGATCGAGGAACAGAAAAAAGCAGTCCGGGCAGGCTATGACATGGACATTATCCCTTCGGACTTAAATACATACGGTGGGGAAGCAAAAAGGCTTCTGGAAGATCTACAGTCCAGAAATGAGCGAATGTTCCTTGTAACAGCATTGTTCTTAAATACTGCACCGACCAGACAGGAACTGGAAAATGTGGTGTTCCAGACTGCCGGTATCGCACAGAAATATAACTGTGCATTGAAACGGCTGGATTACCAGCAGGAGACGGGACTGATGAGCTGCCTGCCGCTTGCGGTGAATTTTGTACCGATCAAACGGGCACTGACAACGACATCCACGGCAATTTTTGTCCCGTTTACCACACAGGAATTATTTATGGCTGGGGAATCTATTTATTATGGATTAAATGCCCTGTCCAATAACCTTATCATGGCAGACAGGAAGAAACTGAAGAACCCGAACGGACTGATTCTTGGTACACCGGGTTCCGGTAAGTCGTTTGCGGCAAAACGAGAGATTGCAAATGCATTTATCGTGACGAAAGATGACATTATCGTCTGTGACCCGGAGGGGGAGTATTATCCGTTAGTCCGGGCATTTCATGGACAGGTGATCCGTATTTCCCCGACCAGCCACGATTATATCAATCCGATGGATATTAACCTGGATTACGCTGACGATGATGACCCGCTTTCCTTAAAATCGGACTTCATCCTGTCTCTTTGTGAGCTGGTAGTAGGCGGAAAGAACGGACTGGAGCCGGTTGAAAAGACCGTCATTGACCGATGCGTAAGGCTGGTCTATCAGGATTTCCTTTCTGACCCGGTACCGGAAAAAATGCCGATCTTAGAGGATTTATATAATCTTCTCCGTAATCAGAAAGAGCAGGAAGCACAGCGTCTGGCAACGGCACTGGAGATTTATGTCAATGGTTCCTTAAAAGTGTTTAACCATAGAACCAACGTGGAACTGAGTAACCGTATCGTATGTTTTGACATTAAGGATCTGGGAAAACAGCTGAAAAAACTGGGTATGCTGATCGTGCAGGACCAGGTGTGGAACAGGGTAACGGTCAACCGTTCTGCGAATAAGAGTACCAGATATTACATTGATGAGTTCCATCTGCTCTTAAAAGAGGAGCAGACGGCAGCATACAGTGTGGAGATCTGGAAGCGTTTCCGTAAATGGGGTGGTATCCCTACGGGTATCACACAGAACGTAAAAGACCTGTTAGCCAGCCGGGAGATTGAGAACATCTTTGAAAACTCGGACTTTATCCTGATGCTCAACCAGGCATCTGGTGACAGACAGATCCTTGCAAAACAGCTCAACATTTCCCCTCACCAGCTTTCTTATGTAACGAACAGCGGGGAAGGTGAGGGACTGGTCTTTTATGGCAGCACCATTATCCCGTTCAAGGATAAGTTTGATAATTCCCTGATGCTGTATGCCCTGATGACTTCTAAGCCGGATGAGGTGGAAAAGCGTAAGAAACTTGGTATCGGAGAACGGGACGATTAAAGAAATAAACGAAACAAAATAAAACAGAGTAGAGGATGAGCCGGAGGAATACTTCCGGCAATTTTTCTGCCCGGAAATCATGGAGGATTACAAGATGGAAGATTACAGAAACATGGAGAGATGCAGCGGCGAACCTTGCTGCATATTTGCAGAAAGAATCTGTGCAGACAATGAAAAGGAGATTTTGAAAATGGAAAAGGACACAAAGGAAAAAGTGACGGCTGATGAAATGATGGATGACCTTATCTATCTGGCGGAACTGATTGATTTCATGGGAATTACATCTTGTCTGGCTGTAAGGGGAACTTTAAGTGAGCGAATGACAGACAAGCTGACGGATTCCATTGCAGGGATGGCAGATGAAGTGTTGGAGAAATGGGAGGACTATCAGGATAAGACAGAATAACCGGGACAAAGCAGTAAAGGGGATGGTCAAAGTTGCAGGAGCATGAGTATAAGGCGAGAGATAAAACCGTCCAGAAAATGAGCCGGGATGGACTGCGGGAAGAAAACCTCCGGAACAAGGAAGAAAAAAGGATCACCGGGCGGGATACGGATACCGAGATTTCCCGCAGTGAGAAGAAAGAGGAACTGGATTTTAGTAAACGCAGACATGAACGGCTGAAAGAAGAACGGGAGATGGAACAGCCGGAGCAGAGTTCCAGAAAACCCAGATATAGTAGGGAACATGCAGATATATTGGATGATGAACAAGATATAGCAACTGATGCGGATGTAGAAGAGGGGCTTACAGACGATAGCAGCGAGAACCCCAAATCTGCCTTTCGTACAGAGAGTATCCGTGGACAGCCAAGAGGGGAACGGGCATATCTGGAGACAGTTGCAGACAGCCGGGATCTTCGGAAGAAAAAGATGGTCAGGGATTATGCTGCAAAGGAAAGAAGGAAGGAAAAGGAGACTTCCAGAGAAGAAAAAGCAGCCAAAAGAGAATCTGCCCGTTACCGGGAAACTTCCGAAGTGATGGAAGATTCCCTGGATAAGTTCCACGAGGAGATCAAAGGCAAGTCCAAAAGGGAACGGGTGCTGAAGGAACAGCGGAAAAAAGTTTCCCGTCTGTCTTTTGGTGATGAGGGTGACGGCATGGTACATGGTGCCGGGATCGGTATCCGGAATCCGGCATCGGCAGTCAAAGATGCGGCAGTCACAGCAGCACACTGGAAAACGCACGAAGAAGAGGATGAAAATGCGGCAGTGGAAGGGGCACACCGGGCAGAGCTTGTCGGGGAAAGCCTTGCAAGGAAATCCATCTACATGCGGGAACGGCTGAAAGGGCGAAGGGAAGAATCCCGGAGATTAAAAGAAAGCGTCCTGGATGAAGCAGAAAGGAGCAGGCTGATATTTGAGACTGCCTATGGAAATGAAGCGAAGGACGCAGTGAAAAGAGAAGCAGAGAAGAAAAAGAAATCTGCCCTGCAGAAACTCTTTCAGAAGAAGCGTTACCAGAAGCAGTATCAGGCAGCCAGACAGAGTAAAAAAGTAAAGGATGCAGCGATCACTTCCGCACAGAAGTTTACGGAAAAAGCGAAAGATGCCGTCAAGATGGTGGCGGCACAGAACCGGGGGATTTTTGCCACGGTAGCTGTCTTTGCTCTGATCTTTGTGCTGATCGCAGCCAGTTTTACCAGCTGTACGGCATCTTTGCAGGGAGCTTCTTCAGCAATCATCTCTACCAGCTATTCCAGTACGGATGAAGATATTTATGCCGCTGAAAATGCGTACCGTGCCTTGGAAGAAGCACTGAATACACAGATCAATCAGATGGAATCCACTCATCCGGATTATGACGAATACCGGTACCAGATTGATGAGATCGGTCATAACCCATATCAGTTGACCTCTTATCTTACGGTAAAATACGGCGGCTTCACTTACGATGAAGTGGCAGAGGAGATTAAGGATATCTTCCGACAGCAGTATGGAATCACCACAGACTCTACCAGAGAAACAGTTACAGAAACCAAGACTGTCCGGGTAGGGGAGTCCTTGGGACTGGTTGTGACAAGTGGGTACTGTAACTGCCCGATCTGCTGTGGCCAGTGGAGTGGCGGACCGACAGCCAGTGGGGCAATGCCGACAGCAAACCATACGATTGCCGTGGATGCGGCGAATCCATTTGTGCCGATCGGGACCCATGTAGTCATGAACGGTGTGGAATATGTAGTAGAAGATACCGGAGCGTTCGCAAGATATGGGGTACAGTTCGATGTTTACTATGACAATCATGCGGCGGCATCCGCACATGGACACCAGACATGGGAAGCCTACATAGCAGACAGCAATGGAAACCAGGAAGTGCAGGTCACGACTACAAAAGAGGTGAACCGTCTGGATGTGACGATGACAAACCACAGCCTGGATGCCGTGTTAAGGAGCCGTATGACAGAGGAAGAACAGGAACGCTACGATGCGTATAACAAATATTACGGCAACCGTGATTATCTGTTTGATCTAAACAGCATACCCACCGGAAGCAGTGGATTTGGTTATGACATACCGGCAGATGCTTTATCTGATCCACAGTTTGCAAAAATGATACAGGAAGCAGAAAAATATCTGGGTGTTCCATATGTATGGGGCGGTTATTCCCCAAGTGGTTTTGACTGTTCCGGTTTTGTGAGCTGGGTTATCAATAACTGTGGAAATGGATGGAATGTCGGAAGATGTACTGCAGATGAGCTGCGGTCACACTGTTCGCAGGTATCTCTATCGGAGGCAAAGCCGGGAGATCTGATCTTCTTCCAGGGAACCTATGACACACCGGGAGCAAGCCATGTGGGAATCTATGTCGGCAATAACATGATGATCCACTGTGGCAAGCCTGTCCAGTATACCAGCATTGCAAGTGCTTACTGGCAGGAACATTTTATGGCGTTTGGTCGTCTGCATTAAAGGAGGTGACAGGGCAGATGAACATGAAATTAAAAAAACTTCTGAATGATATTCAGAAAACGGAGGATAAGATTGCTGAATTACAGGAACACCTGAAGCGACAGAATACATTGAGACAGCAGATGGAAGATATAGAGATCGTTAAGTCGTTCCGTTCCATGAAGCTGGACAGCCGCAGCCTGCTTGTCCTGCTTGACGGGATTCAGAAAGGAACCGTTACGATCCAGATGGATGAGGACGGTGGTATCACGGTGGAGGATGCAAAAGCTCCGCAGAAAAAGGAAAACAACGCAGAAGTTCACAGACCACCTGTTGGTCAGATGACAGAAAGAGAGGTTTTAGACGATGAGGAATAAAGTGCTAAAGAAACTGCTTATGATTGCCATGGCAGTCACCATGATCTCCGGGACATCCATTGCTACGGTTTATGCAAATGCAAACCCACCGGCAGAGGAGACAACGACACAGGTAGTAGAAGAAACGGCAACAGAATCAACAGAAGATACGGAGAAGAAAGAGGATACCGGAAGGGTCACCGGGGAAGGGGATAATTCTGCTTTTTCTACTCCGGGAAATGCCCAGCTGGTGGATGATAAGGAAAATGATGATACGAAACAGTTCCTTACCATCCAGACCAAGAAGGGAAATACATTTTACATGGTCATTGACCGTTCCAGCAATACAGAAAATGTATATATGATGTCCCTGGTCGATGAGAATGACCTGGCAGAATTTCTGGATGAGACAGAAAAGAGCAAAGAAACCGAAGAATCAACCGTAGTGATCCCGGAAACCACACCGGAAACTACCCCGGTAGCAGAGGAGGAAACCGGAGTGAAGAAAGAAGAAAAGACAGGAATGAATGTAAAAGGACTTGGAGCAATCGTACTTGCAGCGATTCTTGGAGTGGCAGGTATCGCCGTTTATAAAAAGCATGGACGTGGCAAAGAGGATGACTATGTAAGCGAACAGCTGGAGTTCTCTGACGGACCGTATGTAAATGAAGAAGAGGATGAGGAAGAAGAATAAACTTCCATCTCCAAAGAAGCAACCAAAATAAGGACAGGGGCAGCCAGAGCAGTTTGGCTGCCCTTTTTTCAGAAAGGACAAAAAAAGCGTATGTCAAAATTTTTAGTGATCGCAGAGAAACCAAGTGTGGCACAGAGTTATGCCAAAAATCTGTCAGCTTATAAAAAAGAGGACGGATATTTAGAAGGGGAGAGCTGTATTGTCAGCTGGTGCCTTGGGCATCTGGCAGAGTATGCACAGCCGGAGGAATATGACCCGAAATATGGGAAATGGCAGTTTGATGACCTTCCGATTCTCCCGCAGGTCTGGAAGTTGAAAGTTTCCAGAGATAAGAAGAAACAGTTTGATGTGTTAAAAAGCCTGATGAACCGGGCAGATGTGGACTATCTGGTAAATGGCTGTGATGCAGGAAGGGAAGGGGAACTGATCTTCCAGAGAGTGTATGACCTTGCCGGATGCAGGAAACCGGTGAAGCGTTTATGGATCAGTTCCATGGAAGATACGGCAATCCGGACAGGTTTTCAGACAATGAAAGGAGCAGAGGAATACCGGAATATTTGCATGGCTGCGGTATGCAGGGCACAGGCAGACTGGCTGATCGGCATGAACGGAACCAGGGCATATACGACCTGTTATTTTAAACGTCTGGTTGTGGGCAGGGTGCAGACGCCAACGCTTGCCATGCTTGCGGAACGTCAGGATAAGATTGAGCATTTTCAGAAAGAAGCCTTTTATAAAGTAGCACTGACAGACGGAAGGCTTACGGTAGTTTCTGAAAATATTGCAAATGAGGAAGCAGCCGATCTCCTTGCTTCCTTATGTATGGATTCGGAAGCAGTGATTACACAGGTAAAGAGGGAACAAAAGAAAGCGTTTCCTCCCAAACTTTATGATTTGACCAGTCTGCAAAGGGAAGCAAACCGTTACTTTGGCTATACGGCAAAGAAAACACTGGATATGCTGCAGGAATTATATGAAGAAAAGCTGGTCACTTATCCAAGAACGGACAGCCAGTTCGTGACGGAGGATATGAGGGATACCGTAGAGGAACTGGTAGGGAAAATGCCAGTCTTACTTCCGTTCTTGGATTATGGACAGCTGGGACATAACATCACCAGAGTGATTAACAATGCAAAAGTATCCGACCATCATGCGATTCTTCCAACAAAAGAAGCCGTAGAAAAAGGAATCTCTGATCTGACAGCGGACAAAAAGAACCTGATGATGCTGGTCTGCCAGCAGCTGGTGCAGGCAACAGGGGAAGAGTATCAGTATGAGCAGACGGATATTACGGTCAAATGTCAGGGACATGATTTTACCGCCAGAGGAAAAGTGCCGGTGCAGATGGGATTTAAAGCGGCGGGGAATGCCTTTAAGAACCAGTGCGTGAAAGCCAAGCCGGAAGAAGAAACGGAAAAAGAAACTTCCATTCCATATGGATATGAAGAAGGAATGACGCTTTCTCCGGTAAAGGCAGAAAAGACAGTGCATTTTACTTCCCCGCCAAAACCATTCAATGAAGATACCCTCCTTGCCGCTATGGAAACCGCAGGGAATAAAGACTTTGATTCGGAGACAGAGAAGAAAGGACTGGGGACTCCGGCAACCAGGGCAGGTATCATTGAAAAACTGGTTTCTTCCGGCTATGCAGTCAGAAAAGGAAAGCAGATCTTGCCAAGCACAGAGGGCAGGGAACTGGTGAATGTCATGCCGGCTTATCTGAAATCTGCCGCAATGACTGCCGAATGGGAAAATCAGCTTTTAATGATGGAAAAAGGGCAGATCACCGATACACAGTTTATGGGTGAGATCACTTCTTTAGTCGGTAAGATTCTTTCTGTGTGCAGGGAAATACCGGAAACGGAAAGGAGAAGGTTCCAGAAAGCAAGGGAAGTGATTGGTAAGTGTCCGGTCTGCGGCTCTGATGTCTACGAAGGAAAGCAGAATTTTTACTGCTCCAACAGGCAGTGTGATTTTGCCCTTTGGAAAGAAAACCGTTTCTTAGGAAGCATGGAGAAAACACTGGATAAAAAGATGGCAGTGGAGCTTCTTGATAAAGCCTGCACCCATGTAAAAGGGCTGTATTCCAGAAAAAAAGATATAAAGTTTGACGCAGACCTTTTACTGACACTGGAGGACGGAAAGCCAAGGTTCCATCTGGAATTTCCAAAGAAGAAATAAGGCAAGGAGGTAGGCAGTATGTCGAAATTACAGGACATCCGGGAACTGGCACAGGAACATGCGACATCGGTGAGCAGTTCGCCAAGGGACTGGATGGGTTATATGGATACCGCAGCGAGACTATACCGGTATCCTTTTACAGACCAGTTACTGATCCACGCACAGCATCCACAGGCAACCGCCTGTGCGTCCCTGGAACTGTGGAATGAGAAGATGTTCCGCTGGGTAAACCGGGGAGCTAGGGGAATCGCCCTGCTTGACGAGAATGGTCATAATACCAGACTCCGGTATGTGTTTGATATTTCAGATACGCACATGGTGGCAGGCGGAAGAAGCCCTTACCTGTGGCAGATGCAGGAACATCAGCAGGAAGAGATTCTTACCCATCTGGCAGAAGCGTATGGTCTGGAAGAAAAAGATACAGGGACTTTATCGGATGCGTTGATGGCGGTTGCAAGGGAAATGGTCGCAGACAGTCTGGAAGAATATCTGGACGGCTTGGAATATGCAGCGGAAGGAACGTATCTGGAAGATCTGGATGAAGTTACGGTCCGCAGTGATTTCCGCCAGCTTGCAACGGACAGTGTATATTACATGCTTTGCAGACGGTGTGGTCTGGAACCGATGGAGCTTCTGGAAGAAGAGGATTTTATGCATATTACCGATTATAACCGGCTGTCTGTACTGACCTTTCTTGGAAATGCAGCAAGCCAGATCAGTGAGAGTGTTCTGATTGACATTGGAAGGACGGTACATAAAATTTCTCTGGAAGAAGCCAGAAAAGAGGTTGAAATTTCCAATGAAAGGAATTATAATAACTTTAACACGTTAATGCGTGAAAATAAGGGCGTAGAAAACAACAAAGAAGAAAATATCGAGAATGAAGGAGGAACCGACTATGGAACTGACATATCATCGCAAGGGGGATTACCTGTTTCCGAACCTGACCGTAGAGGAGGAAGAAGTGACAATAGGGAAATACGGGATGCTTCGGAG
The DNA here is from genome assembly GCF_020687205.1 of Hominisplanchenecus faecis. Lineage (GTDB taxonomy): Bacteria > Bacillota > Clostridia > Lachnospirales > Lachnospiraceae > Hominisplanchenecus > Hominisplanchenecus faecis. The sequence continues at coordinate 107,978 of NZ_JAJEQE010000001.1, read as the reverse complement.
GACATTCCTGAAGGAACACAAGAACAGCCTGTATCAGAGCCTGTTCCTGACAGGAAAGCTGAACAGCCATCTGGCAGAGATCGAGAAGGCAGCACAGGAGAGGATGGACAGCCAGATGGAGAAACTGCTGAAGAACCATCCGGCACCGGACAAGGAAGCAGACCCGATGGCCTGGACAGCACATATGAACGCACTGATGGCAACAGCGGAAGAGAGCATCTTGACGGAATTGGTATACAGCTAGTTGAAGATACAAGAGAAGATGGACTGAGCAAAGCAGAGGAAGAAATTGCCTCTGCTTTATCTTTGCCCGAATATCCTATAGCAAATGAACAGAAAAGGCAGATTGGTGAAAGAGTAGCTGCTTTTTATGCCGGGGAGATTCCTATTCCGGAAAGTGTTGTGGATGATATTTTAAGGACGGGAGGAAACCGGACAGGAAGCCAGCTGCGTATCATCTATAACTTTATGAGTGAACAGTCACCGGGAGAATACACGGAGTTTGTAAAGCGTGAGTATAGAAAAGGCGGCAAAGGTTTTCAGATGGATGGAAGGGAGTATTCCGTCTGGTTTGATGAAACTGGGATGCAGATCGCAGTCGGGCATACGGTGGCAGACCAGATTCTGGATAAAGCCTTTTTATCCTGGAAAGATGTCAGCAGACGTATCCATCAGCTTTTAAATCAGGGAGAATATGCACCACAGTCTGTATTGGATGCGGCAAGAAGTAATGCAGTAAAAGAACACGCCCAGGCTCTTGCCTATATGAAAGGGGATATGGCAGAAGGAGTAGCGGAGATTGTTTTTGACGAAGAGGACTTACCACATCTTCGCAGTATCTATCCGGAGATCACAGATTATCTGGAAGAAAAATTGGAAGATCCCCAGTGGCTTTCGGAACTGAATGAAAGACTGGATGCACTGGCAGAAGCCTATGAGGAAAATCATTCCATTATGCGTTTCCATCATTATAATCCGGTCAATATCTCCAGACAGTTCCAGAAGTTTGCAGATGAAGTGATCCCATACCAGGCAAGAGAGGGATTTGCATGGAAAGAACAGCAGATGTTCATTACACAAGACGAGATCGACGCATTTCTTGTCAGAGGTGGGGCGTATTCCGAAGGCAGACTCAGGACATATTCCTTTTATCTGCTGCATGAGGATGAAAGATCGAGGACAGGTTTTATCAAGGAACAGTATGGGATCGGTGGAAGCAGTCATGCACTGTCTGGTGCCGATGATTCACACGCAAATTATGATGGAAAAGGATTGTTTCTTGCAAGAGGTGCTTATGGAAATCCATATACATCAGTTTTATTATCTTGGAATAAAGTTGCAAATAGAGTAGCTTATCTGATAAAGAATGACCAGTTCCTGCAGGCAGAAGATTATGCTCGTATGTCGGAATATGAACGGGAACAGATGGCAAACAAGGTACTCCGCTTTTATGACCGTCTTCCGGAAGAGATAGACAGACCATTTACGGATGATTTCTTCTGGGAAAAACCAGGAAAAGAAATGGTGGCAGTTTTAGAGAATCCAGAGCAGGCAGAAGAACTGTTACAGAAGATGGATGCAGCATTGGCAGTTCTGCCATTAGATTTTGAGGCATATGGGACAAACTACCAGCAGAAAACAGAACTTCTTTCAGAACTTCACCAGTATGCAGAAGGAACCTATACGATTTTCCCGACACTGGAAGCAGAACCGTCTTTTGTGGAACCATCCGGGCACCAGATGACCATGTTTGATTTCTTAGATACGAAGGCAGTGACAGAACCGACCGTAGTAGATATGTCAGATGTAGAGGAAATAGAAGAGGAAGAGGTTACTGCTGAAGAATCTATTTCAGAGAGTCAGGAGCAGGAAATAATAGAAACTTCTGAGGGACAGGAACAGAAAGAACCAGAAGAAGAGGTAACAGCTAAAACAGCAGAAGAATTGGCGGAGTCCTGGGATGAAGGTGTTTTTGAGTATCAGGGGTATCATTTTGAAGCAGTAGGGGTATTGCCGGAAGGAATAGAAGGAAAAGATCTGGTTGCACAGACCCGTTCCAATACAGAACTGCATTTATCAACCTACCATACAGAAGATTTCCCAAAGTATTCGTATGATGATTTTTATGCAGTCAGCAATGCACCGACTGCCGATGTGTTCCGGTGTCTGGAAACCGGACGCAATTATATTCCCGGAGAAAATGAACTGTTTGGATATGAGGGAGAATTCCAGCCATATTTAAAACCGGAAGTAGAAAAGATTGTAACAGAACCGCATAATTTTCGGATTCAGGATAATGACCTTGGGGCAGGCGGTCCGAAGGCAAAGTATAAGGCAAATATGGAAGCCATCCATTTGTTACAGACTTTGGAGAAAGAAGAACGTCTGGCAACACCCGAAGAACAGGAAATCTTATCCCGTTATGTTGGCTGGGGTGGTATCCCACAGGCATTTGAGGAAAATAACAGCAGCTGGGCGAATGAGTATCTGGAGTTAAAGAATACCTTATCACCAGAAGAATACAGTGCAGCAAGGGCATCGACCTTAAATGCTTTTTATACGTCCCCAACCGTGATCCGAAGTATGTATGAAGTACTGGAAAATATGGGACTGAAACAGGGAAATATTTTGGAACCGTCCTGTGGTGTCGGTAACTTTATGGGACTAATCCCTGAGAGTATGAGCAAAGCCAATATGTACGGTGTAGAACTCGACCCGGTTTCGGGAAGGATCGCAAAACAGCTTTACCAGAAAAATAAGATTGCCGTGCAGGGATTTGAGGAAACCAGTTATCCGGACAGCTTTTTCGACTGTGTGATAGGCAATGTTCCGTTTGGAGCGTATCAGGTCAGTGACCGAAGATATGACCGGCAGCATTTTATGATCCATGATTATTTTATTGCAAAATCCCTTGATCTGATCCGTCCGGGCGGCGTAGTTGCTGTGGTAACTTCCAGTGGAACGCTGGATAAGCAGAATCCGGCAGTGAGACAGTATATCGCAAACCGGGCAGAACTGCTTGGAGCTATCCGATTACCGAATAATGCGTTTCAGAGAAATGCCAATACCAGTGTTGTTTCTGATATTTTGTTTTTCCAGAAAAGGGACAGGGCATCCATTGAGGAACCGGAATGGTTAAATCTAAAGGAAATACCGGAAGGCTATTCGGTTAATGCTTATTTTGCAGAGCATCCGGAAATGGTGCTTGGTGATTTTACTACAGAAAGTACCCAGTACGGAAAGCAGGAAGTGACCGTAAAACCAAAAGAAGGCATTACCTTAGAAGAACAGTTAAAAGAAGCGATTAGGAATATCCATGGTACGATCACGGAACTGGAACTTTCGGATACAGAGCTGGAGGAGGAGGTTGTCTCTATCCCGGCAGACCCGGAGGTAAAGAATTTTAGTTTTACTGTGGTAGATGATGAAGTTTATTACCGGGAAAACTCTGTGATGAACCGCATGGAGCTTCCGGCAATGACAGCGGAACGTGTCAAAGGGATGGTGAAGATTCGTGATATTACGAATGAACTGATCCAGTGCCAGATGGAAGAGGGAAGCGATGAACAGATCACAAAGCTGCAGGGAAAACTCAATGAAGAATACGATACCTTTACAGCAAAATATGGTCTTATCAGCAGCAATGCCAATAAGCGGGCATTTAGTCAGGACAGCAGCTATTGTCTTTTGACTTCTCTGGAATTTCTGGATGATAAGGGAGAACTGAAACGGAAAGCGGATATTTTTACCAAAAGGACGATCCGCCGGGCAGAAACGGTGACTTCTGTGGATACTGCCAGTGAAGCACTTGCTGTTTCCATTGGTGAGAGGGCAGGTGTTGAACTTTCCTATATGGCACAGCTTTCCGGGAAAACAGAAGCAGAGCTTACCGAAGAACTGGCAGGGGTGATCTTTAAGAATCCGATCAGTGAAAAATGGGAGCCGTCGGATGAATATCTTTCTGGAAATGTGAGGGAGAAACTGCAGATCGCAAAACAGTTTGCAGAAGATCACCCGGAATATCAGGTGAATGTGCAGTATTTGGAGCAGGTACAGCCAAAAGATCTGGATGCATCAGAGATTGAAGCAAGACTTGGGGCAACCTGGATCTCCGAGGATTACATTACACGGTTCATGGCAGAAACATTCCATACACCAAGATATTATGTAGGGAGCAAGGTCAAAGTCCAGTATGCCGAAGTGACCGGACAGTGGAATGTTATGGGAAAAAATGTGGACAGCTACGGAAATGCCCTTGTTACTTCCACATATGGAACACAGAGAGCCAATGCCTACCGCCTTTTGGAAGATGCCTTAAACCTTAGAGATACCAAGATTTATGACACGGTACAGGATGCCGATGGGGAACACCGGGAATTAAATCGGAAGGAAACGATGCTGGCACAGCAGAAGCAGGAGCTGATCAAAGAGGAATTTAAGGAGTGGATATTTAAAGACCTGCACCGACGGGAAGATCTCTGTAAAATTTATAATGAACGATTTAACAGCATCCGTCCACGGGAATATGATGGAAGCCATATTCAGTTTGTCGGCATGAACCCGGAGATCACCTTGATGCCGCATCAGAAAAACGCAGTGGCTCATGTGCTGTATGGAAATAATACGTTATTGGCTCATTGCGTAGGAGCAGGAAAGACGTTCCAGATGATCGCAGCCGGTATGGAATCAAAACGGCTGGGACTCTCACAAAAGAATCTTTATGTTGTGCCAAACCATCTGACCGAGCAGTGGGGCAGTGATTTCCTACGTCTCTATCCGGGAGCAAATATCCTGGTGGCAACGAAGAAAGACTTTGAGCCGGCAAACCGAAAACGGTTCTGTTCCCGTATTGCGACAGGGGATTATGATGCCGTGATCATCGGCCATACGCAGTTTGAGAAAATCCCTCTTTCAAGAGAACGGCAGATTGCCATGCTGGAAGATCAGATCGCAGATATTACGTTTTCCATTGAAGAAGCGGCACATCAGGCAGGGCAGAATTATACCATCAAGCAGTTGGAAAAAACAAAGAAGAGTCTGCAGGCGAGGATGAAGAAACTCAATGACCAGACCAGAAAGGATGATGTGGTAACTTTTGAGCAGTTGGGTGTAGACCGGCTGTTTGTGGATGAGAGCCATAGTTTTAAGAACCTTTTTTTGTATACAAAAATGCGGAATGTGGCGGGTATCTCACAGACGGATGCACAGAAAAGTTCGGATATGTTTATGAAATGCCGGTATATGGATGAACTGACAGGCGGCAGAGGAATCACCTTTGCTACAGGTACTCCTGTATCAAATAGTATGACCGAGCTTTACACTATCATGCGTTATCTCCAGTATGACACACTCATGCGTATGGGTATGGGACACTTTGATTCCTGGGCGGCAACGTTTGGGGAGACAGTAACCGCAATCGAATTATCACCGGAAGGAACGGGCTATCGTGCGAAAACACGGTTTGCCCGTTTTTTTAATCTTCCAGAGCTGATCTCCATTTTTAAGGAAGCTGCGGATATTCAGACATCGGATATGCTGAATCTTCCTGTACCGGAAGCAGAGTTTATCAATGAAGTCTTAAAACCAAGTGAAGAACAGCAGGAAATGGTCAGTGCCTTTTCGGAACGTGCGGAAGAAGTAAGAGCCGGTCTTGTGAATCCAACGGTGGACAACATGCTCAAGATTACCAATGACGGAAGAAAATGTGCATTGGATCAGAGGCTATTAAATGAACTCCTTCCGGATGCAGAAAAAAGCAAGGTCAATACCTGTGTGGAAAATGCTTTTCAGGTATGGGACGAGGGAAAAGCAGATCGGACAACACAGCTGATCTTCTGTGACTTGTCTACTCCAAAAGGGGATGGGACTTTCAATGTATATGATGATGTCCGAAACAAACTGGTTGCCAGGGGAATCCCGAAAGAAGAGATTGCGTTTATCCATGAATACAACACGGAGACAAAGAAAGCAGATTTGTTTGCAAAGGTACGGGCCGGGCAGGTGAGAATCCTTATGGGTTCCACTCCAAAACTCGGTGCTGGTACCAACGTACAGGACAGGCTCATTGCCCTCCATCACCTTGACTGTCCGTGGAAGCCGTCTGATCTGGAACAGCAGGAAGGACGTATTTTAAGACAGGGAAACCAGAATGACAAAGTAAAGATATTCCGGTATGTGACGGAGAACACTTTTGATGCGTATATGTGGCAGATTTTGGAGAATAAGCAGAAGTTCATCAGCCAGATCATGACCAGTAAATCACCAGTCAGGGCTTGTGAAGATGTGGATGATACGGCACTGTCCTATGCGGAAATAAAGGCACTTGCCACAGGCAATCCGTACATTAAAGAAAAAATGGATCTGGATGTGCAGGTGAGTAAGCTGAAACTCTTAAAGGCAAACCATACCAGTCAGATTTACCGTCTGGAATCCGATATTGCAAAGAATTTCCCGGTACAGATCAGTGCATTGAAAGAGCGGATTGCCGGGATGCAGGTGGATTCGCAGGTAGTAAAAAGCGTGGATTTACAGGATAATGACACGTTTGCCATGACGGTAGGGAATGTTCTTTATGAAGATAAGAAAGAAGCAGGCGAAGCGTTGATTGCCGCCTGTGCAGGGTTAAAAACCGTCAGCACCGGCGGAAAAGTTGGGGAATATCATGGGTTTACGTTATCTGCTTCCTACAATATGTTTTCCAATGCGTTTGAACTGACGATCAAAGGAAAATGCTCTTATAAGCTGGAGATTGGAAAAGACCCGGTAGGAAATATGCAGCGTATCCATAACACCCTTTCTTCTATCGACAGGAAGCTGACGGAAAGTGAGCAGAAATTGGAAACTGTACAACAGCAGCTTGCTACTGCACAGGAAGAGGTAAAGAAGCCATTCCCGAAAGAAGCAGAGCTGAATGAAAAGATGGAACGATTATCCGAGTTAAATGCCCTGCTGAACATGGATGAAAAGGGTAATGAGACGATTATGGCAGATGAGGATATTGGCAGAGAAGGAAGCAGCACAGACAGCAGGGATGCCGTAGAAGAAAAAGAACTTCCGGAAACAGCAGACAGAATCCATAAGCCGTCTATTCTGGAACGCTTAAAACAGGAGAAGGCACAGCAGAATACAGCGGAACCGACCGTTACACAGAAAGCTGCAAAGAAAAAACACGAACAGGAGTTATAAAAGATGTCCCGTCAGAGTTTTCTCTGGCGGGACATAAAATGGAGGGTTTGTTTATGGCAAATAATATAGAAAAACAGTTAAAAGAAATATCGGAACGGCTGGAGCAGGGAGTAAAAGAAATCTTTACTTCGGAGAGATATACCGAATATCTGAATACCATGTCAAAGTTCCACAATTACAGCTTTAATAACACGCTGCTGATCACCATGCAGAAACCGGAAGCAACACTGGTGGCCGGGTATCATGCATGGCAGAAGAAATTTAACCGTCATGTAAAACGTGGAGAGAAAGGAATCCAGATCATCGCACCAGCACCGATACGGGAGAAACAGGAGATTGAAAAGATCGACCCGGTAACAAAAGAGCCTGTGATCGGGGATGATGGACAGCCGGAAACAGAGATCGTGGAGATGGTGATACCGAGATTCCGTGTAACGACAGTGTTTGATGTCAGCCAGACAGAGGGGGAACCGATCGCAGAACTGGAGGTGCCGGAGCTTACCGGAAGTGTACAGTTTTATGATACGTTCATGCAGGCATTGCAGAATATTTCTCCTGTGCCGATCCGTATGATGAATGTGGAAGGGGATGCAAAAGGCTATTATCACCAGACAGAAAAATATATTGCGATAAAGGAAGATATGAGTAATGTACAGACGATGAAAACCGGAGTCCATGAGGTGAGCCACGCATTGCTGCATGACCGGGAAGTAATGGATGCGGAAGGAGTCTTAAAAGACCAGACAACAAAGGAAGTGGAAGCAGAAAGTATTGCTTATATTGTCTGCAACCATTTTGGTCTGGATACTTCAGAATATTCGTTTACCTATATCGCCAGCTGGTGCGAGAGCAGGGATATGAAGGCGTTGAAAGCATCTATGGATACCATCCGAAAAACATCGGCAGAGATCATTGAGAATATCGAGGCACAGATGTACGAGTTGGAAATGGAAAGACCAATCCGGGATACCTTCCATAAGGAAGATTTGATTCTGCATCTTTCGGGCAGCATGGGTTCCGAGTTTACTTATGATCTGATCGAAAATATGAGCAGGGAACAGTTAGAACAGAATGTGGGTGAATACGTCCGCCTTCTGGAAAGTGGTGAGATAGAGGAAAATGAGAAACCACTGGAAAGTTTTCTGGAAGAAAAAGGTGCTGCCGTCACACCACTCTATGACAGCAGTGGGCACGGAGAGAACTATCCGATTGATTTTTATGATGTGGAATATGATGCTGACACAGGCGTTACTTATTTTTCTGACCTTTCTCCGAAAGAGCAGGCAGAGATGTTGGTGCATAAAGCAGAGTTTCCAAGAAATATTTTTTCAGAAGAAGAAAAGGCATTTGTAAATGAATATGCAGAAACTTTCCCCGGACGGGTGGAAAGACTGAATGACCTGGTATGGGACATGAGGGAATCTTACGATGAAGCCGGTTCAAAGCTAGTGTATGAAGTAATCCAGGCAGCAAGGGCAAACTTCCCAGTGAAAGAACCGGAGATTGTAGAAGAAACAGCCATGCAGTATGCTCACCGTCTGATTGAAACGGCAGAAGCTGCAAATACAGGAAATTTCACAGATTCCCAGAGAAATCTTATTGTGAATTTTGCATATAAGATGGATGACAAAGACGAAGTGCTTGGACTGGTGAACCGTATGATGACCGCAATCCGCAGACCGGGAAGTGAATATACGAGAAGCCTTATGAATGAAACACAGGCACAGATTGACAATTTCCCGGATGGCATGATCGGTTTTACGGAAATGCACGAGGCAGGAATTCAGTTAGACCATATGCTCCCGCTTACGAAAGACCGGGCATATGAACTGTACCGTGGAGGGGCAGAAATTTATATCTTACACGGAAATCCAGAGAATCCACAACGGGCAGAACAGATGCTTGTGGAGACGGAAAGTGAGATCCTTGGATATGACGGTATCTTTGGAATCACAGAAACAGAATGGGAAGTGCAGAAAGAGAGAGAAATATCTGCTACAAAACAGGAAGCACTGGTACAGCAGAGTGCAGAAAAGATTGATGAGACACTTCTTCTGCATGGAGAAAGCAGAAGGTTTGCCATTTATCAGATGGATACCGGAGATGAGCATACTTATCAGTTTATGGGAATGGAATCCGCAAAGAGTCTGGGCTATACCATTGACGGAAAGGATTACAGGATGGTTTATGCAGCACCGTGGATGCCAACGATCACGTTAGACAATATATTTGAACGCTTTAACATTGACCGACCGGAAGATTTCCGTGGCCATTCCTTATCGGTAAGTGATGTGATCGTGATAAACAGGGGTGCAGAGATCACAGCCTATTATGTAGATTCTTTTGGATTTCAGGAACTTCCGGAGTTTGTCCAGCAGAGAATGAACATGCTGGAACATAATTCCGTCAGGGCATATCCGCCAGTTTATAAAGGAACATTGGAACAGGCAATGGGAGAACGGGATGTGGATGCTTATCTGGATTCCAGAAAGTTAAACCTGGACTGTAAGAAAGCAATCGAAGAAGCCATCCGGGAGAATTTTGACGGGCTGCACTTAAAGCAGGATGCGGCAAAAGAAGTCGTGGAACGCTTCGGGGAAGAACGTATGAATTTTGTTATGGCAAATACCATCCGTGAACTTTCCCATGATGGAAGATTTTCCAGACAGAACAAAGACTGGGCGGAGCATATCGAAGTCCCGGAAAATGTCAGCCGGGGTAGAAATCTGAACCTGGATTATGTGATCGAAAGCCACCCGGCAGTTTTAGATGGGTTTATCGACATGGCAAGAGCTGAGATCCGGATGCAGAGGATAGAACAGGCGATAGGAGAAAACGAAGTGACAATCACGGCAGAGACAAGAGGATATGAAGCAGAAGGACATAACGGGACATGGCATACGGTTGATGAAAAGGAATATGCGGGGGAGAAGTTCTTCTTAATGGAACATGATGAATTTGGCTCCGATGTGGCAGGGATTATCGTAGCAGAAAATGGACAGCTTGTAGCGGAGGATTTATGGAATGGGTTTGATGCAGGAGCGTTAGAAGCTGTATCAGAATATTTGCAGGAAAATGGAACAACACTTTATGACTTGACGGAATTCCCGAAAGATTCTGTTGTAACCCTGCGGAGTGGACAGACACTTACAATCGAAGAAATACAGGCAGTACAGAAAGATACCTGGGAAGAAACGATGGCAGGAAAAAATGAATCTGGAACGGATGTCCGGTTTAATTTCCATGCAGTCAGTGAGGTGCAGCTGCCAGAAGGCATAAAGTTGAAAATGCCAGAGATTCATTACGTTGATAATTTTTATGTGATGGAAGATGTAAATGCAGAGGGTGTAGTAAAAGTAAACCGGTATGAATCACTGGATGAAGCGATGCAGGAATATTTACGCCTGCCAAATCATCAGGAAAAAGTGCTTGGTATCCAGAATACGGAAACAATGCAGGAAAGCATGGATTTTATCCGATGTGAAAACGGAATAGATCAGCTGACCCATGCATATGAACAGATCGGAGGGTGGCTGAATCCGGAAATATATGAAGCGGTAAATAAAATGGAAAATATGCTGGACTGGAATGAGGTACAGATTGCATATCAGATTGGAAAACAATACTTTACAATCCAGACTGCTGAAGATGGCTATGATTATACATTTTACAATGAAGATTATCAGGAGGATGATGGAGGAATCTATGACAATCCGACAATTTATGTAGATGAAGCTGCCAGTGATATTTTGGAAGATAAAGGGTACTCATTGGAAGACGCAAAAGTAGTGGATTATGAAGAACTGATGGCAGATGTGGAAGAAGTTCAGGAAGAACAGATGCAGCGGATACAATTAGAAAAAAACTGCCCAGCAAGTATTTTTGAAGGATTTCGCAGGGAAGAAGCAATGCAAACCTATGAAGGAATCGCAATGCAGTTTATCAGGAGTAAAGGGTATCTGACCATACAGGCAACAGAAGAAGGATATTCGTTTATTTTTTATGACTCTGATCTGCATGAAATCCAGAGTGGTGATTACGATAATCCAGACGCATCCATTCAGGAAGCTGCTTATGAAATCCTTAAAAGTGAAAGAATGGATGACCTGGAATGTGTCAAAGTGGATTATAAAGAATTTGAAGAAATGACGATCCAGCACTCTAAGGATTTATTGCAGGAGGGGGAACTTCGTGCGACTTCTGAGATTGGAAGAAATGAACTGGCATTAAATAGCTTGAGCAGGGCAGAAGTTGAAAGAGGTGTCCTGTATCATGCACAGGCAGTATTAGAAGATATGGGAATGGAACAGGAGGTAGAGCTGCTTGCTGCAAGAGTGTATGGTTCCAGAAGCAGACAAGACCTCTACCGGGAAGATTCTGACCTTGATGTGGTTCTTTCCTATAAAGGTGATATTCGAGAAGATAGCTTTTTCAATGCCTTAAATGAATCTGGTATAGCGATGGCAGGAATTAAGGTGGATATTAACCCGATTGCAGAGGAGCGAATCACTCTGGCAGAGTATATAAAAGAATCCGAAAAATATCTTGACCAGCAGGAGATTAAAAAGCTCGCTGTGGACCTGGATAATTTTAGCTATGACGTTGATACCTATGAGTATAACGATACAGTTGAAAATAGAGAAGAACAGGTGGAAAAACTCACGGAGGATATTTTGAATAAGAAAACAGAAACTATCAAGGACTGGCTGCTTGAGGTATCCGAGGAATCCGATATAGACAGCGATGTTATAACTGCCCGTTCTTTACTTTCCCGTCTGGAAGATACAGAGCGATTTTCTATTTTTGACAAACAGCCGGAGCAGGAACAGCCAGAAGCCACGATCAGTTTTTATGTCGCAGAGTGCATGGAGTTTCCGGTCATGGGAGAGTACCATAACAACCTCACTTTAGAAGAAGCCATTAAAATATATGAGAGTATCCCAGCAGAGAGACTGCATGGGATTAAAGGAATCGGATTTGATCTGCAAGATGGTGATGAAAATTATTCCGGAGAATATGAGTTGATGAGTGCAGACCGGATACGGCGTGATCTGATAGATATGATTCCACACTATAAAGAAAGCCCTCTGGTGCAGAAAGCAATCGCAGACATGGAAAAGTATCTGGATGAAAAGCATGGAAGGGTAAAGGAAACGGAATATACGACAGAAACAGTAATAGGAAGTGGACAGAAACCTTCTGCGGTTGCGGCAGACAGAAGGGCAGAGCAGGAACCGGTATCTGTAAATCGGAGCCAGCCACAAAAGGCAGAACCTGCAAGCAGAGCAAAAGGTGAAGTGAAGAAATCTGTGCTGCAGTCTTTAAAAGATTTTCAGGCAAGGGCAAAAGCACAGGAGCAGAATAAGACAACGGAGAAATCCAAGACACATAAGAAGGGAGAAGTGGAATTATGATGGATTTGGCGATGAACTTTGATGCGGATGAATGTTTAGTAACAGCAATGTTTGATAAAGGAAACAGAAATGACACGATGGAGGCAATCGATCATATCATTCCTTTTCTGAAAGGCGATGCAGATATGATCGGGCTTGTCTGCAATACCATAAGAAAACTGTTCTGTATGAGCGATGAAGGATATGAAGTTTTTCTTATGGATCTGGAAGAATATAAAATGGAACTGGAAGAGGAGGACGAAGAATGAGTACAAGTCAGTGTGCAGTATATCAGGTAAAAGATACCCCAGAGTACCGGGATGTGCGTTTCCGTTCTTACGAGAAACTGAAAAGCGAAGGAAGAACAGTCCAGATAGAAAACTATCAGCAGGTGTACATTGGAAGAATCCAGCCGGGGGAAACTCCGGCTGATATTAAACTCCGTTTACAGAAGCAACGACCGAAGAACTTCAAAGGTCATTCCATCGGTTGCAGCGATGTGATCATCATTACCGATGATGGAAAAACCACAGCTTACTATGTCAACAAAGATGGTTTTATCATCATTCCGGAATTTCTCACAATCAAAAGTTCTTCCGATACCAGACTTTCCATTGATACGATCGGGTACGAAATCGAAGGAAAGAAAGGGACATGGCTTGCACAGGATTATATCCTGATGAACGAAAAGAAATGGTTTCTGATGGAACATGAGGAGTATGGGACAAGAGCAGCCTATGTGATTCTCAGTGAAGAAGGTACCGTAGTTATGAATGACTGTTACAACGGCTTTGATGAAGAAGCCAGACGGAACATCCAGAATTTCATGCAGCAACAGGCAGAGCAGGCACAGCAAAAACAACAGGAAATGCAGGCACAAGCCCAGACCGGACAGACACAATCTGGAGAAACACAAAAGAAGAAACCAGAGCTGGCAAACTGGCAGAAGGTTATGGATAATGGAGAATATCTTCGCAGTGCAGAGATGGCAGAAGAAGCCAACTATAATATGATTGACGGACTGATGAATAACACTCCAAAGAAAAAGGATAAGAACGCTCCACGGAGATCGGTACTTAAACGGCTCCGAAATCATCAGAAGAAGATAGCCAGTCAAGGGAAAGGACAGCCACAGCAACAGAAGGCGATGGAAGAAGAGATGGAAAGGAAGAAGAAGTAAAAAAGTCTTGCCGGAATTTTTGAGGGCAATATATAAAAAATGGTTGATTTTTTCTCTCAAATATCATATCATAACACTAACAGGACTCCCCGCACCTCTCACGCAAGTGATGTGTCCCATGGGGAGACATTTTTATTTTTGGAGAAATAATGGTGAATACAAGTGAAACTAAAAATGAAAAGTTGCAAAATAATGAAGCAACTGTACAGGTAATGAAACAACCGAAAACCTTTGCTCAACAAGTCGAAATTATTAAAGAAAAGGGTTTTATTATAGATAATGATACAGAATGTATCGGATTTTTAAAACAGGCGAATTATTATAGATTATCTGCTTATTTCCTTCCGTTTAGAAAAAAGGATGGGACGTATTTTTCAAATATAAACTTTCACAGAATTCAAAGAATCTATGAATTTGACAGTAGATTGCGTGGTGTATTATTTAATTATATAGAAAAAGTTGAATTATATTTAAGAACGCAATTAGCCTATTACAGTGGACATGTTCATGGGGCTTTAGGATATATGGATGGGGCTATTTACAATGACAGGCACAATCATGAAAAGTTCGTGAAACTGTTAAATGTATGTATAGAGGAAAATAAAAGTACATCAGTAGTTCAGCACCATAAAGAAAAGTATGGCGGAAATTTTCCTATATGGGTTATTGTTGAATTTTTTTCAATGGGAATGTTGTCCTACTTTTATGCGGATTTGCAGTCTGGTGACCAGAAATATTTAGCAAAAGAATTATATGGTACATCAGTGGCCTGTTTAAAAAGCTGGTTACGTTGCATCACTGATTTAAGAAACCGTTGTGCACATTATTCAAGGCTGTATTATTGGTCATTTCCCGCATTACCCAAAATGCCAAGGGAATTAGAAATGTCACCAAACAGAAAATTGTTTTCACAAATACTTGTATTAAAATTATTATATCCAAATAAAAAAGAATGGATCAACAAAGTCTTGATAGAATTAAAAGCTATTGTAGAAGAATATGAGAATGATATATCATTGAGACATATAGGGTTTCCAGAAGATTGGTATGAGCAGTTAGAAAAATAGAGATATATTTTTAGGGACAGAGGAACAATCTGTCCCTTTTAATGTGTCTCTATAAATTTGGCTCTTTTCTATCATGTAGTTGCTCGTAATTCTTCTTAAGAATCATATCAATATTAGCAGACACAGTGCGAAGTTCCCGTTCATAATCCCGGTGATTAAAAAAATCTTCACGCTGTCTATTCCTCAATTCAACAAGCCGGTCCTTTTCAGCATATAGAGCTTTCATGGAAGGCAATTTATTCCCGCCAGATTTTTCTTTGAGTGTTCGGAGAGCTGTGTCATACAGGGAAAGTTCTGCCTGGTGTTCTTCATAAAATTTCTCCTTGTTTCGGCTTTTGCGATAATCTGCGTACACATTTTTATATGCCAGATAT
This sequence comes from Hominisplanchenecus faecis, assembly GCF_020687205.1. Taxonomy (GTDB): domain Bacteria; phylum Bacillota; class Clostridia; order Lachnospirales; family Lachnospiraceae; genus Hominisplanchenecus; species Hominisplanchenecus faecis. The sequence goes on along the minus strand of NZ_JAJEQE010000001.1, from coordinate 92,779 downwards.
TGTCCGGTAAAATGAATCTGCTCATTCATATCTTTAAGTTGCTGTTCAGTATCTTTTAAAGATTTTCTGGAAGCACTGGTCTGGTCTGATGCTTGATCGAGTGTTGCATGGAAATCATCAAGAGAATCATAGCCATGTTCCTGTATGTAGGCAACAGTCTGAGCCATCTGCTTTAAATTGGTGAGCTTTACTTTTTGAGCATAGGCTTCGCTCTGCTGTGCTTTAATACAGGTTTGCAGATCTATGACAAGCCGGAGATCTGATTTTATGAAAATGAATGGTGCAGGGATAGCAGAAGTATCGGAGAAAGGAACAGTTGGCGAATCTGTGGAAGTATTCGGAGTTTGCTGTTCCAGAATTTCTTCTTTCTGTTCTTTATGGGATTTTGTGTTTTCCTCAAATGTTTTCAAGAGAAAATCTTCTGTGTATCTGGTTCCAAGATTTCTTCCAGTGATATATTTTTTTCTGCCAGGGTGAAGATAGCTGTACCGGTTTCGACTGATTTTGAAGATAATGTGATATTTTTCATCAAGGATTTTTGAAAATTCTTCTGGTGATCGGGCGGTACTTGCAGCATCATCAATAGCGTCACGAAGAAATTGTTTCTCTGTCTGGTAACGAGTTCCCTTTGGAGTGATTCCATCTTCTTTCATTTTCTGATTTAACTTATCGAGTTTTTCCTGTCCCCGGCGTTGTGCCCAATATTCTTTTTCTGTGATTTTTCTTTCAGCAGGAGTGAGCAGATCAACCTGATGTAGTCCTTCTTTTTTACACATATCCATAACTTCCTGTTTTAAATGGATAAGGTATGCTGTGCTTAGATGGTGCTTGTATCCGGCTTTTGCTTCACAGTCAAATTCCATATAGGGTTCTTGTGGTATGTCATATTTACGGAGACTGTTGATTACGATGTGTACATGGATATTTCCACTTTCGTTATGACCATCGGTATGAGTGCAGACTAAAGCCTGATGACCAGGAAAGTTTTTCTTTGCAAAAGTCAATCCGAGTTGCTGGGCACGTTCACCGGTCAATCCACATTCATCTCTGTCTTTCGGGTCGAAGCTAATGATATAGTGATGGGATTTTATCTCATTGAAGTTTTTGTTCTTGTGGTAGTAGCTGTTCAGTTCCTGACATTCCGATGCAAAAGTGAATGGATCACAGTTCAGACCGTCCAGATAACATTCTTCTCTCAATATCATATGCCCTTCTTCATCAAGAATCGGTTTTCGGGTATACTCGTTGTGTTGGAAGATAAGATACCGTTCCGATTCTCCATAGTCAGAGTTTTTGCTTGCGATATGTTTAATTACTGCCACGGAAATCACCTGCCATTTTCATCACTTCATACTTCATTTCATAAATATCCCGAAGGGACTTTCTGATTTCATTTTTCATTTCAGTGGAGATAATTCCACCCTGGTTAAAATACCGGGCAATCTGATTTAAGTTGCTGCCAATCTTACCAAACTCGCTAATAAGTTTTTTTATTTCGGGGACATCTGCGGTAATTTCGTATTTGATGATGACTTTCTGGTTGTCCAGGGCACTTCGGACAAAATCAGAAACCGTCATGCGGTTAGCCTTGGCTCTTTCTGCAAGAAGATCATATTCAGTTTCATTCATGCGTAAATGCACATCTTTAGTTTTTGCAAGAGTTTCCTCTTTCTTAGGTCTTGTCATTGATAACTTCCTTTCTTACGTGGTAGTGGTTTCATAAGAAAATCCAAATTTCGTAGCCTGCTGGGAAAGTGAGTGATGAAAAATTATCGCACTGTGACCATGTAAATGGAAACCAATACACATATCTGTGATTGTGGGCGAGGGTATGGGGAAACGAAATCCCCATCAAGTTGCAAGTGGTCAATAGCCCGGAAAGGGTTATTGTGCTACGTTGCGAAACTTGCTCTGGAAGAGTGGCATCTAATATAAAGCCAAATCGGATGGAAATTTGAGAACAATTTAAAATATAAAAAAACGGAAATCTTATCCCGAATTAGGCTGGAATAATTAGAAAGCATATTGATAGTTCGGAAAAATGATGATATAATAAAGTAAGTTGCGACTAACTAAAAGAGCCGAGGCATGATTATGTCAACAGTTAGTCTATAAATAATTGAAGAAAGGAATTTGCATATATATATTTTATACATAGGCTAGAAAAAACTAATTAAAATTAGCTGCTTCGAACATGCTGATTGTTAATATGAAAGATTATTGAATAAGGAGTGCCGATGAACATTAAATTAGTAAAAAATTATAATCAAATACGTCCAGATAGGGCTACGTTATTTTGTTTTCCCTTTGCTGGAGGAGGAGCGTCTGCATACAACTCTTGGGTTCAAAAAATGAAAGACAAAGTAACCGTTTGTCCGATTCAACTTCCAGGAAGGGAAGAGAGGATTATGGAGAAGCCATATAACAATATGACAGATATGCTGGATGAATTGGAAGAAACTATATGGAAATGCATACGGGGACCATATGCATTTTGGGGACACAGTATGGGCGGAAAGATTGCCTATGAGTTAGAAAAAAGACTGGAAAAGAGAGGAAAGACAGCCCAATGTTTTTTGGTGTCCGGAAGCCGTATCCCAAGTATCCCAGAACGAAATCCAATCTATCATCTTCCTGACGATGAATTTAAAAAAGCGCTCGGAAGATTCGAAGGGACACCAAAGGAAATACTGGAGAATCAGGAACTTCTGGATTTCTTTTTGCCTATGCTGCGGGCTGATTTTACGATGGACGAAACCTATCATGATAAGAAACTTACTGTCTTGCAAAGCCCGATTGAAGCATTTGGAGGACGGAAAGACCGCGAAGCAGATGAAGAAGCGATGAAAGAGTGGAGAAAATATACAAAGAGGGCTTTCCACTGCCATATGTTTGAAGGTGGGCATTTTTACATCCGGGAACAGGAAGAAGATGTCCTGTCAGAAGTACAGAAATGCCTTCTGGGTGTTCCAGATGAAAATTGAATCATACGGAAACCGGGAACTTATGCATATGGGAAAGCTGGAACTGCATACAGGGGAGGTACACATCTGGAAACTCCGATGGAGAGAACTGGAAACATTTTGGGAGTGGCATAAGCCTCTTTTGGAAAAGGAAGAATACCAGAAAGTGAAACATTATCATTTTTATGAAGATCAGATGCGTTACCTTACAGGAAAGATTGCTGTGAGAATGTTATTGAAAGAATATTCAGGCGTGGACAAGATTGTTTTGAGAAAAGGAAAATACGGGAAACTGTACTGGAAAGCGCCGCCTGGACAAAAGGAAATCACATTTAACCTTTCGCATTCTGGAGAATGGGTACTGACAATATTTGCTTGCCAACAGGCTGTGGGAATCGATGTGCAGAAAATAGGAGAAATTCCTGAATATATGGAAATTGCCGAAAAGTTTTTTGCAACAGAAGAAGCGGCGGAAATCCGGGAAGCGGGAAATTCCGAACGGTTCTATCATTACTGGGCAGCAAAAGAGGCATATCTCAAAGCGTTGGGAATCGGCTTAAATCGGGGAATGGGCTTCTTTTCTGTCAGGGGGAACAGGATTATAGAAAATGGAAAAGTAAAATCTGGATGGAAATTATATCCGATTCTGATAAAAGATTATGCCGCATATGCGGCGGTACAGGAGAAAGGAAGGTAATACAAAATGGCAGGCTACAAAAAGAATATGGCACAATATGAAAATCTAGAAGGCTGGGAAAAGTTAAGCCTAGGAATGCAACTTGATAAATGGGCAATACGATATGGAAACAGGATAGCGGTCACAGACAGCGAGGAGGAAATTACCTATTCGGAATTGAATCAGAAAGCAATCGGTACAGGCCAATATTTTATGGAGAAGGGGATTCAAAAAGGAGATAAAGTTCTGGTGCAGTTACCGAACCGGATTTCATTTGTCGTGGTTCTCTTTGCTCTTGCAAAGATTGGGGCAGTACCGATTATGATGTTGCCAGCCCACAGAGAAACAGAATTAGAAGGAATCATAGCGCTTGCAAAGCCGTCAGCATACATTGTAGCTGAAAGATACCTGGGTTTTTATTATGTGGAAATGGCAATGGCTATGCAGAAAAAATTCCCGTGCATACAAAATGTTTTTGTAGATGGAACGCAAAGGGGAGCATGGTATGAGGCGGAAACAGAGAGACAGGGAGTATTTCCGGAAGTAGACAGTTATAGCACGGCAGTATTGCTGTTGTCTGGCGGTACGACCGGTGTTCCCAAGCTGATTCCCCGAACCCATACAGACTATATGTACAATGCAAGAATGTCAGCAAAGCGCTGTCAGTTGGATGAAAGCAGTGTTTATCTTGCGGCGCTTCCGGTAGCGCATAATTTTCCACTTTGCTGTCCGGGGTTGTTGGGAACCTTTGATATAGGAGGAAAAGTTGTATTGGCGCCAACAACCAGTCCGGATGATATCCTGACGGCGATTACTGAGGAGAAAGTAACCATTACAGCCCTAGTTCCGGCCATGGTTACGGTGTGTATGGAAATGCTGGAATACGATGAGGACTATGATATTTCCAGCCTGAAGATTTTACAGGTGGGAGGAGCGATGCTTGAAGACTCCCTTGCAGATAAGATTATAGAAGAATGGCCGTGTACACTGATGCAGGTGTTTGGGACTGCGGAGGGGCTTCTATCTTTTACCAGCCCGGATGATGATGTGACCGTAATAGCAAGATGTCAGGGCACTCCGGTATCTCCTGCAGATGAAGTAAAAATCGTAGATGAAAACGATGAGGAAGTACCGACAGGAGTTTTTGGAGAATTGTTGTCGAGAGGGCCTTATACGATTGACGGATATTATATGGCGGAAGAAACCAATAGGACAAGTTTTACAGAAGATGGCTTCTACCGGACGGGGGACAAAGCCATGTGGACGGGAAAGGGGCACCTCCGCATGGGAGGAAGAATCAAAGAACAGATTAACAGGGCAGGAGAAAAGATCATGCCTGCGGAAATAGAAGCATATTTGTGTAAACACTCAGACATTAAGGAAGCCGCTGTTGTAGGCGTGCCGGATGAGACATTAGGAAACCGGATATGTGCGTTTATTTTGACGGAAAAAGGAAATGCGCTGGATGTACAGGCTGTACACCAGTTTTTGAAAGAAATTGGTGTTGCGTCTTATAAACTGCCGGATCAGGTAGAGATTATAGAAAAATGGCCGTTGACCAGTGTGGGAAAAGTAGATAAAAAAGTGTTAGTACAGATGGCACAGGAAAAACGAGGAGATTATAGAGATGGAATACAGTGAAGTAAAAGAACAGATCAAACAGAAATTGCCGGTACAGAAAGAATTTGGAGATTCTGAAAATCTTTTAGAGCTAGGACTTAGCTCTATCGTGATCATGAGGCTGGTCAACCAGTGGAGAAAACAGGGAGTAAAGGTTGCTTTTGGAACCCTGATGGAGCATCCAACCCTGAAAGAATGGTGGAAGATTATTCAGAAAGGTACGAAGAAAAAGGGAAAGAAAGCAAAAGCAGAAAAACGGGATATCATAATGGAAAGAGATATGCGGAAGCCATTTCCTTTAACAGATGTGCAGTACGCTTATTGGGTAGGAAGAGAGGATAACCAGGTATTAGGGGGAATTGGCTGCCATGCATATTTGGAATTTGATGGATATGGAGTTGTCCCTGAACGCCTTCAAGAAGCTTGGAGTCGGATACAGTATCATCATCCTATGTTGCGAGCTAGTTTTTCTGAAAATGGGATGCAAAAAATAGAGAGTAAACCATACTCTGAAAAGATAAAAATTAACGATTTTTCGTTATTAACAGAGACAGAAGCTGAACAAGAAGCACAGGCTGTAAGACGCCGTTTGTCACACCGGAAATTAAAGATAGAGGAAGGAGAAGTTGCGGGTCTAGAACTTACCTTGCTTCCAGGAAATAAGACAAGATTGCATATAGATTTGGACTTGTTAATTGCAGATGTGCAGAGTCTTCAAATATTATTGCGTGATTTGGCCATGGTTTACAGTGGAGTTGAATTACCGGAAGAATCCAAAGATTGGAATTTTGCTGCCTATTTAGAGCAACAAAATGTGGAAGATAGAGAAGAACGGAAAAAAGCGAAGGAGTACTGGTCTGCTCGTCTTAAAAATTTGCCTCAGGGACCAGATATGCCATTAGCGAAACGACCAGAAGAAGTAAAGAATCCGGTATTTCATAGAAGAGTCGTGAGGATTGGAAAAGAAGAATGGGATTGTTTACAGAGACGGGCAAAAGAGTATCAAACCACACCGGCAATGCTTTTGCTTACTGCATATTCTGCAATTTTAGAACGTTGGAGTAAAAATAAGAGTTTTTTGATTAACATACCATTTTTTAATAGGAAGACAGAATATAAGGGATTAGAGGATGTAATCGCAGATTTTACTACGCTACTACTTTTAGAAATTAATTGTGAGGGGAACCCTACTTTTCTTGAGCTTTTAGACAGGATACAGAAGCAATTACATGAAGATATGAAATATACCACTTATTCCGGCGTACAGGTTCAAAGAGATTTGACACAGATGTATGGGGACATTTCTGCTATTGCACCAATTGTATTTGCGTGTAATCTTGGAACTGAATTGGTAAATAGTACTTTTACGGAAAACTTTGGAAGCTTTTCGTACATGATTTCTCAGACACCACAGGTATGGAATGATTTCCAAAGTTATGAGGATGAAAATGGAGTACAGCTTACATGGGATACGATAGATGAACTTTTTCCAGAAGATATGATAGATGATATGCTGACAAGTTTTGAACAGCTCTTACATAATTTGAGGAAAGAAGATTGGAACCAAAGATTTGATGTACTACCAGAAAGACAGAAGAACTTTGTGAGAAAGGAATGTACAATACCAGCTGCTTCTGAACAGAAAGTATTATTTCAGGAATTTTTCGAAAATGTCGAACGTAGTCCAGAACGTATTGCAATAATAGATACTGGAAAAGAGTTAGAGATTTCCTACAGTAGATTAAAGGAAATGGCACAGAGAGTAGCAGCAGGAATTATTAAGCGGAATATAAAAGAAGAAAGTATAGCAATTACAATACCAAGAGGTTATGAACAGATTGTGGCTGTTCTTGCTGTTCTGATATCAGGAAATGTTTACGTGCCGGTTAGTTGCGAACAACCTTCTGAAAGACGGAAATTAATACATGAAAAAACAGATATTCATTATGTAATTACTACAGCAGAAAAAGAAAAGCAGATAGAATGGCCGGAGAATGTGGAGATTTGGTGTGTAGAAAAGCTGTTGGAAAATGAACTGTTGGAAAATTATCCGAAAATATATCCGGAAGATTCGGCCTATATTATTATGACTTCTGGATCTACGGGACAGCCCAAAGGGGTTGAAATGTCACATGCTAATGCTTGGAATACTATAGAGTATATAAATCGTAAATATTGTGTAGACCAGACAGACGCAATTTTAGCAGTTTCAGCTTTAGATTTTGATTTATCCGTATATGACCAATTTGGTTTATTAAGCGCAGGTGGGAAAATAATTTTAATTCCTGAATCAGAAAGTAAAAATCCCGATTATTGGTTAAAAATGATATTCGAATATCATATTACGCGTTGGAATTCAGTGCCGATTTTAGGAGAGATGTTATTTGAATGCTGGAAAGCTCAAAAAAAGGAAAAAATTCCTTTCCGTACGGCTTTTTATTCAGGTGATTGGACATTATTGTATATGGTTGATATGTTTTATGAGGCTGTAGAAGATGGGACATTGATTGTTTTAGGGGGAACGACAGAAACAGGCATTTGGTCAAATGAACAGATAGTGAAACTGCCACTTCCAGAAAACTGGAAAACTATTCCCTATGGAAGACCGTTAGAGAATCAGGCATATAGAGTAGTGGATGACTTCGGAAGAGATTGTCCGTTTTGGGTAGAAGGAGAATTATGGATTGGAGGTGAGGGAGTAGGAAAAGGTTATAGAGGGGATGAGGTATTAACAAAACAAAAGTATATTATGGATTGCTTTGGACGTTGGTATCGGACAGGTGATAATGGATGCTTCTGGAACGACGGAACAATAGAATATAGAGGAAGGCGGGATTTCCAGGTAAAGGTAAAAGGGCATAGGATTGAATTAGGAGAAATTGAAGCAATCTTAAATAAAATCGCTGGGGTTAAAAAAAGTATAGTGTGTGCAGTAGAACACAATAATCGAAAAAATATGTTGGTGGCAGTTGTTGTAAAAGAGAGCCCCAATATAAATGAGGAGTTCCTTATGCAAAATTTAAAAAGTAAGCTTCCTGTTTATATGCTCCCGACAAAAATAATATTTGAGGATAAACTTCCAGTTGGAAAAAATGCGAAACAAGATAGAAAGGAAGTAGTACGATGGATAAAAGCGCATGAGGATAGAAATATAGAAAATGAGGAGAAGCTTACACCATGCGAAACAAGGATGCTGAAGATATGGAAGCGGTTGCTTGGTAATGATAATATTACGAAAAAGGATAATTATTTTGTATGCGGTGGCGATTCCTTATTAGCGGTTAGAATGACTGCAGAAATAGAGGCAGAATTTGGTGTTAAAGTTAGTATTGGAATCATATTTGAAAATAATACAGTAGAATCCCTAGCAAAAAGAATTTCTAGTATAAAAGAGAAAAGAAAGCCTAATATAGAGGTAGTTCAGCACAACGAGCAGGAACGTTTTCAAGAATTTCTGACTACTGAAATGCAATATGCGTATTGGATAGGCCGGCAAAATGTATATGCATTAGGAAATGTGTCTTCTTATTGTTATTATGAAATAGTCAGCAAAAATCTTTCTATAGAACGATTAGAGAGGGCTTGGAATGAACTGATCATAGAGAACGATGCACTTAGATTGGTCTTTTCAAAAGATGGAAAGAGACAGAAGGTTTTGGAAAGCGTACCTTATTACAATTTAAAAGTATATAATACAGACCTGGATGGCAAAGAAACAGTTGAATCTATTAGGGACGATATGTCGCAACAAATAATGGAAGCATCTCAATGGCCTTTATTTGATATACGTGTTTCTATATGCCAGGATAAGAACATAGTACATGTCGGAATAGATAATTTGATTATGGACGCAAGAAGTGTTTTGTCAATTTTATATCAGTGGACACAGCGATATGTGGGAAATAATAAAAGCAAATTAGAATCCGTAAGTTTTAGAGACTATGTGTGTGCAATGAATGAGAGAAATATGTTGCTTAAAGACCAAGAATATTGGGAAAGCAGAATCAGCCACTTTCCGGCGTATCCGAAAATCCCGACTAAGAAAATGCCACAGGAAATTACTAAGCAAGTCTTTAAAAGGTATACAAAAGAAATGACAAAACATAAATGGGAGCTGCTGAAAAAGATCGGTGAAAAGCAAAACATTACAGCCTCAAATATACTTCTCACAGCATATGCACTTATGTTATGGGAAGAGAGTGGGAGTAATCATTTTGCTTTAAATATTACGATTGATAAAAGATGGAATTTGAGTAAGGAACTAAGACATACTATCGGAGACTTTACAGGAAACATACTGCTTGAAATAAAGATAGATGAGAAAAAGACTTTTATCGAATTGGCTCATGAAATACAGAATCAACTGATGAAAGATCTGGAACATTCTGATTTTAGCGGTATCAAATTCCAGAGGGAATTATCAAAATATGACGGAAAGAAATTCCGGTATGGTATTCCATTTGTGTATACCAGCACTCTAGGTATGGAAAATGAAAATGATAATCTTTTCGGAGAAATTTGTTACAATATTACACAAACGCCTCAAGTGTGGTTGGATTACCAAATCCAAGAGAGACAAGGTGCATTGTATTTAAATTGGGACTATTTGCAAGGATTACTTGATGAAACACAGATAGAAAATATGATATATAAGTATTCTAATCTTCTGGATTGGCTTATAGAAAATGGAGATTTTTTAATAAGTGAAGATAATAATTATCAGGAGGGAATTTTGTGATGCAAGAATTGATAGAAAAAATAAATGAAAGAAAAATAAAATTATGGATTGGTTTAGACGGAGAATTGCATTATAGAGCACCTAAAGGTGCATTATCGTCAGGACTGGCAGGAGAGATACGGCAAAATAAGGTCAAAATTGTAGAATTTTTAAAAAGAAAAGTGTGTGAACGCATAGTGGAGGTTGCGGAGAGAAATGATAAAATAAGAGTAGCAGAAGCTAAATGGGGAGAAGAAGGGCTTCTACTCCAGGTAGAACCAGAGCTGATACGACAGAATTATAAAATATATAATTTGGCTTTTTTGAATGAAAAAATGTCAGAAATTTGGAAAAGCGAAAATGCTGATATCGATGCTACTGTACTAAAGCAATGGATAGAAACGGCAGAAAGAGTAGCTCTTGGCGAAATGTGGAAGGTAATGCTGGAGCATGATTTTTTTGTAGCAGAGGGACAGCACTTCACGGTAGAAGAAATGGAGAGTAAGATAGGGGTTGCTGATAAATACAAACGCTTTTTTAGACGTTGGCTTAAAATTTTCGAAAACGAAAATTTTATCAAGGAAGAACAGGACGGTTTTTGTAGAACCTCTAAAAGTTGGAAAGTTGATGTGGCTGCGGAATGGGATTATTTATGGGGGGTGGAAAAACAACTAAATTATGGAGAAGGTTTTGTAAGGTATTTAGAAAAATGCAGTAAAAGCCTAACGCAATTATTTCGAAATGAAATTGCTCCATTAGAATTACTCTTTCCACATGGTGAAATGACGACGGCAGTTGATACATATCAGAAAACGTTGTCAAGTAAAATACTAAACCACATGGCTGAGTGTGCAGTTTTGGAAGCGTATTCTGAGAAGAAGGGTAAAGTTTTCCGGATTTTAGAAGTGGGGGCAGGGGTTGGTGGAACCAGTGATGGTATTATCGAAAGACTATCAGAGCAAAATGTAGAATATTATTATACAGACGTATCTACATATTTTTTGAATAAAGCGAAGGAACGGTATCGGGGAAAAAATTGGATTAAATATAAAATTTTTGATATTAATAAAGGTGGTATGGAAGAAAACAAGTTTGATCTAATTATCTGTGCCAATGTTCTGCATAATGCTAAAAACGGAATATCTGTGTTGCAACAGTTAAGGGGACTAATAAATGAAGAAGGGCTATTAGTTATTTTAGATGCAATAAAAGAACCTTATTATTTGTTGACATCTATTGAATTTAATGATGGACTGAGTGATTTTGATGATTTTAGGAATGAAGATGATAGTACCTTTTTTGAACGCAAGCAATGGGAGTATATGTTCGGACAGGTAGGGTTAGATATTGTTGCGGCGTATCCTGAAGAAGGAGAGGCTTTTTTCGGTCTGGGGCAGGGAATTTTTGTTTTGGGAGTCCAGAACCATCATATGGAGATAAATACAAAAGAATTGCGTGCGTATTTAAAGCAGCAACTAGAAGAATATGAGTTGCCAAATGAAATTAAAATAGTACCATTTTTAAATAATGGAAAATTAATGAATAAGCTTCCGAAAACAAAAGAGAAAACAGTAAGTGTTGAGCAACCAAAAACAGAACTTGAAATGCAACTAGAAGAAATATGGGGAGAAGTGTTAAATAAGGAAAGCATAGGACGCCATGAAAATTTTTTCGCAATAGGTGGTGATTCGTTATTATTATCTCAGATAATAGCAAAAATGTGGGATAGTCTTCCGGAGACGAAAGCTTGGAGTTGGGGCGACTTGATGAGAGAAATATTAGAAACACCTACAATTGCAGAGATGGCGGATAAAATTGAAACAAAAGAAAAGAGTCATGAGGCGATTACTACTCTCATTGAAGGGACATCTGAAAGCAGGATTGTTTATGTGATTTTTCATGCTGGAACAGGGTCTTTAGTACCCTATCTTGATATGATAAAAATTTTAAGGGAAAGGGAATTTAAGTATACGATACTGGGGATTCCTTGTATAGAACAGGATCAGTATTTGCAACTTCCAGTTGAACATCTATTTGTTGAATTAGGGAAAAAGTATGCTGAGTTGTTAATAAAATACAAGGATTATAAGTTATACTTTATTGGTCATTGTATTGGTGGACTGATTGCGATAGAGACAGCTAAGGAACTTTTAAAACAAGGTACAGAGGTTGATTTGGTTACTATGATTAGTACGAATATTTATGATGGAGATGATAAAAAGCGGGAGGAAAATTTTCAAATATTACAATCGAACTTGATATTAGAAAAGGTATTTGGGCGGCTTATAGGTGCAGATGTCCGTAAAAGTGGATTTACGATAACAGATACCAAGCTTATGGAGGCTATTCGTGTTATTTGTCAAAAAGGAAAGTTTGTAGAAGAAAAATTAGTTGAATTGACAGGGGAGTATCAAGAGGTTGCAAATATGTGTCAAAAATTGTTAGAAAGCTCTCACCAAGAGCGTTTGAGAAGTTTGTTTAGCGCCAGAGAAGGTAAAGTGAGACATGCCGAGAATAAAGAAGATAGAGAGGTACTTTTTGAAATCTTTAAGCATAATTTGTTGGCGGCTTTATATTATGAAGTGACGGATTATTGTGGAAATATAAAGCTTTTAAGGTGCTGTAATCAGACGGAAAATTTTTTTATAAATATGATTGATGGATTTTCAGAAGATGATATGGTGTGGAGAAAATCAAAAGTAAAGGATATAGTGACTGGGGAGGTACAAGGTGACCACATATCCTGTATGGAATTTCCATACATAAAAGAAAACATTAATCTGATAATTGAGGGAATATAAAACATGGAAAGATCACTAATAGGTATTTTAGGTGCTAGTGGTAAAGTGGGACAGTTAGTATGTGATTACTTGGTAAGGAATACAGGGTATATAGTGAAAGCAGGGTATAGGAAAACTATACCCTTCCTTTTTAACGGACGGCTCAGGTGGCAGTTCGTAGATATACAGGATAAACAAAAGTTATTTGAATTTTGCAGAGACTGTAAAATAATAATAAATTGTATAGGCTCTAGTAGAAACATAAATTTAAACCTGGCGTTTATGGCACATGAAGTAGGGGCAATATATATTGATACGTATGGAACAGGCAAATTAAAGAAAGAGCTTGTAAATAGAGATATAGTAAATTCAGGATGCTATATATTAGGAGCAGGGGTTTATCCTGGCCTAACAGGTATAGCAATGAACTATCTGGTAAAGAAATATCCGAGCATTAAGAAGTGGAAGGGCATGGCAGGAAGTTACGAGCCGATAGGCGCTGGAGCAGCAGAAGATTTGCTATATAGCTGTTTATATGGGTTTGGAATAGAAAATGCATATTGGAAACACGGTCAAATAAAAGTGCCTAAAAGAAAAGAGATAGAAGAAATATATATCCCACAACTTCAAAAAACGAAAAATATTGCACTGTTTTTGCCGGATGAAATTCTCCAGATTGCAAAAGAGAATGATTTAGAGACAATACGTTGGTATAATATATTGCCCAATAAAGAGCATATGGCTATTATGAAGAAGGCATATCAGAAGTTGCTACAGAGAAATGATATTGCTACAGAGATCCAAGAGTTTGAAGAAATCACAAGGAAAAGTACGGAGCATTGGAATATTATATCTTTTAATTCAGATGACGCAGAAGTCGGGCAGATATTAGTAAAATTAGAGATATCAAATACCTCTGCGTATAAAATGACAGGAATAGTAGCAGCGTTGCTAGCTATTAGGAGTGCTCAAACAAAAAGAAAAAGCGGAATTTGGAACGCATATGAGACTATTCAGATGCAATATGTATTTGAAAAATTGCAAGAAGAAGGTGTGTTCATAAAGGAAACGCAGGAAGTTTCTGCTGTTTACGAAGAAAGCGAAGAAACAGGTATACTGTGAAAGATAACTCGTGTACCAAAAATATAGTACTCGAAGTACTCGAACTGATGTAAAAGCCAGTTAGAGTACGGTCAAAAGAAAAAGCGTACTCTAACTATATGTTGTGGTGCATAAAGTTATCCTTTCTTCCTTGAATGCCCATGATTTGGGCGAATATAGCCTGTCAAGGGCAAAGCCGCTTAGCGGTGCGTAGCGCCCTTTACAGGGCATGTGAGGTCAAATACCCTACATCTAGGGAAGAAGGAACAGTTGGAGTACGGTGTACTCGAAGTAAAAGTGCCGTGTTTACTGGCTTTGCGGCTGGTATACACGAGATATCATAAGGAGGAGAACTATGTATGTATTAATACATGGAGGTTTTCATAATAATAAGTGTTGGCATGATGTGGAACAGATATTGAGGAAGAATGGAAAAAAGGTCACATCTGTTTTACTTCCAGGACATAATGAAACAGATATAGAACGGTTAAAAGACATCAACGTGACAACTTGTGTAGAAAGTATAATTAATCAAATAGGAGAAACTGATGAAAAATTAACATTAGTATTTCATTCCATGGCGGGAATTTTTATATATGATACATATAAGAAGATTGGAAAAGAACAAATAGAGAGTATCTATTGTGTTGCTTGTTGTATACCAGCTGCTGGAGAAACTATGTCAGATATTCTGAAGGGACCGTTACATTCATTCGCTTCATTTTGTGCAGGAAAAATTCAGGTGGTAAAAAGGTTCCCTAAAATTTTAGCATTAGCCATTTTTGGAAATGGGATGAATAAAAAGCAACGAGAAAAGTTGTATAGTAGCTTATGTGGAGAAAGTACAAATCTGCTTTTTGAAAGAATAAATGAGTGTAAACTAGAAACTTCAATAAAATGGATTTTGCCAACAAAAGATAGGGCTCTAAATCCAAAACAGCAAAGAGTATATATGAATAACATTGGAAATATAAAATCCATTATTAAACTTACGGCGCCACATGATGTTATGATTAGTCATCCAGAAGAAGTTGCAAAAATTTTATTGGAAAATTGAAAAATATACCAAGAGAGGAATGGTATCATGCAAAATGAAGATCGACAAGAAATTTCTGACACACTTAAACTGTTAATTCATAATAACACCAAATGTCAAGATATGTCAGGAAAAAAAATATATGGAAATATACAAAAGGTAGAAAAAAAGAATATTACAGGGATGACTTATCAGCTTTCAAATGAAACTGGACATGGGGAAATTACGGTTTATAGAGTGTTTACAGGAATAGAGCTTTACTATAACGATATGCACATGGAATATTGCAACCAAAACCAGGCCACCGTAAAAAATATGATAGAGATTAACCACTGTTTGATTGGACGTTTCGAGTGCAGTTTTGGTGAAAACAGTTGCTGTTATATGGCGGAAGGCGATCTATCCATCAGCTCAATGATGAAGAAAAAGTCAAATTCGTGTTTTCCGCTGAACCACTATCACGGCATTTCCATTATCATCAATTTGGATGAGTTGTTGCCGGAGGTGCGGCGAATCATGGAGTTACTAAATATTGATTTGCACTACATACAAAAGTATATATGTGAAGGTAACCGCTGCTGCATTATGCGGGCTAACCCGTCTATTGAACATATTTTTTCGGAACTCTATCATGTCCGGGAAAAGAGAAAACCGGGATACATGAAAATTAAAATGCTGGAACTGCTTCTGTTTTTAAGTGACCTCAATACAGCAGAAGAGGTTTTGCAGACGGATTATTTCAATCAAAATCAAGTTGCCTTGATTAAGGCAGTAGCATCATATATCACGGAGGATTTAACGACACACCACACGATTGAGCAGCTTTCTCAAAAATTTAGGATTTCTACAACTGCGCTGAAAAAATGCTTCCGGGGTGTCTATGGAACCTCTGTTTATTCCTATCTCCGTACCTACCGGCTTCAAGTCGCTCAAAAGCTGCTGCTGGAGACAGAGTTGTCAGTGACGGAGATTGCAAGCAAAATCGGATATGAAAATCCGAACAAATTCACTTCTGCCTTCAAGGGAATGTATGGCTGTTCTCCAACAGAGTTCAGAAAGAGTGTCCGTTTGGATAGAAGCGGTCTATATGGAGTGGCGAAGAAGTCTGAGCTATATTAAACTATCCTTTGTCAGATAAAAGCAGAAAGAACGCTTGAAGCTGGCCTATTTTTTGAATAGCCGGTTAGATAGTGCTAACTTTCTAAAAGACAAAGGAGGATTTCCAAATGGAAAATGAAAAATCGACAGGTAACAAATATACTGTCAAAGATGCGGCTATCATCGGTATCTTCTGCGCGGTTATGTTCGTGGTATTTATGGTTTACTCAACCCTGACCGGCGCTTCTCTGTTCTACTCCATGATTTTCAATGCCGCTGGCGCAGCACTTATCCTCGCGCCGTTTTATATTTACATGTGCATGAAAGTCGGCAAGCATGGCCCTGCCCTTGTTTACAATATCATGTGGGCGATTATCGCCGGACTGATGATGGGGCCGTTTATGATTCCGTGGTTTTTGGGCGGCGGCATCATTGCAGAACTTTCCATGTGCGGAAAGAATGCTTACCATGACATTAAGCGTGTGTCTATTTCGTGGGTAATCACGGCGTTGGTTCGTGCTGCACATGGTATGTCAGAAATCTGGTTTTTCAGAGATGCGTTCCTTGCCACTGGTGTCAGCGAGCAGCAGGTTCAGGTCCAGACCCAGTATTACACCGATCCGAAGTACGTCCTTTTGAGCCTGGCTGTTACCGCTATTCTAGCCGTCCTCGGCTGTATGATTAGCAACAAACTGATTGTGAAGCACTTCAGAAAGAGTGGCGCGATTAAATAAGCTATGAACATGAAATTTGATTTCCGAACCAAATTGCTTGTCATAGTTCTTACTATGTCGCTTGTGGCGGTGCTCACAAGCGACATTTTGATATACACGCTTTTGGGAGTTTTAAGTGTGTATCTGATTATTCAGGGCTTTGGCAGGCAGACTATAAAATATCTGATTGTCTGCGGTGTTTTTATTGTACTGAGGCTGATTTCAGGAGGACAAGGCATTACGATTCTTATGCCAGAAATGTTCTTGTTCATGGTACTTCGTATTTTAATGATGGTTATGGCGGCGCAGCCTGTGATTGGTATGTCGCCAGGAGAAGTAGTGGCCGTTTTCAAGAAAATACATGCTCCCGATGGAATTGCTTTACCCGTGACCTTTATGCTGCGCTTCTTTCCCACCGTCCGTAGCGAGTTCGCCGATGTTTTTGCCGCCCTTCGGCTGCGGAAACTACTGTCATGGAAACACCCTCTGGACGCGATGGAGTATATTGTTACACCTGTTATTTTCCGCTCATCCAGAATAGCAGAAGAACTTGCTGCTTCTGCTGAAAGCAGGGGAATATCCAATCCAGGGAAACATACCTGCCGCAGAAAGATAGAATTTCAAAAACGGGATTGGATCATGAGCGTGATTGCTGTTTGCGTAACAGCACTCTATTTTGTGCTGGAAAGGACGGTAGCGTAATGGAAAATTTCAAGACAAGACGATCCGTTATCCAGTTTGAAGATGTATCTTTTGAATATCCGGGAGCGGAAACAGAAAGCATCCATCATATTGACCTTGATGTAAAAGAAGGCGAGTTTCTTGTACTGACTGGCGGAAGTGGTTGTGGAAAGACAACACTAACACGGCTGATAAACGGATTGGCTGAACAATTTTACGAAGGGACGCTGAAAGGGCGCGTTACATTGCTGGGGCGTAGCATATCTGAATATCCTCTGTATGAAATTGGTAAAAAAGTAGGCTCGATTTTTCAAGATCCCAGGAGCCAGTTTTTTGCCAGTATTACAGAGGATGAAATTGCGTTCGGCTGTGAGAATTACGGCGTTCCTTATGAGGAATTGGATGGGCGAGTTTCAAATGCCATCAAACGCATTAACGGAGATATGCTGCGTGGGAAAGAGATTTATCCCATGTCCAGCGGTGAAAAGCAGAAAATAGCGGTGGCCTCCGTCAACGCTGTTGATCCGGAAATTTACGTGTTTGACGAACCATCAGCCAATCTGGATATGTATTCCGTTGAGGCGCTGAAAAATCTGATGCGTGAACTGAAAGAAGAAGGTCACACAATCATTGTCGCTGAACACAGGCTTTATTATCTTACTGGCCTTGCTGACCGCTTCCTCTACATGGAAAACGGGAGCATAAAAGCAGAGTGGACACCTGAAGAACTGCTTTCCATGCCAGAGGCAAAAAGAAAGGATATCGGAATACGGGCTGCGGATTTACGCCACATTGAAGTAGACATTCCTTCCAGGAAAGAAAAGGATGTGACTTTGGAGGTAAAGGGACTGGCTTTTTCCTACCGTAAACATCCGGTTTTCCATGACATATCTTTTCAGGCGTATGCCGGTGATCTGATTGCGATTATAGGACATAATGGAATAGGAAAAACCACTTTGTCAAACATCCTTTGCGGAATGCAAAAAGAAAAAGCAGGACAGATTTTATATAGCGGGAAAGATGTTTCTAAAGGCAGACGAAAAAACTTTGCCTATTTTGTTATGCAGAATACAGATTGCCAGTTATTTGGGGACAGTGTAGAGGAAGAATTACTCTTGAACGGAAAAGGTAGCACGCAGGAGCAGAGGGATGATCTGCTGAAAATGTATGGTCTGTTTGAGTGGAAAGAAAGGCACCCAGCTATCCTTTCCGGCGGGCAGAAGCAACGGCTCACTCTTGCTGTATCTGATTGGATAGATACACCCATTTTGATTTTAGATGAACCCACCAGCGGTCTTGATTACAAAAATATGGTGCGAATATCCGAGCATTTGAAGGCGCTGGCTCAAAAAGGAAAGACAATTTTAATCATTACCCATGACTATGAATTTGCCGCTATGACTTGTAATCGAGTTCTTCACTTCATTGATGAAGGTCATGCAGAAACATTTCCCTTGCAAGGAAGTCTGCCCCGGTTATATTCCTGTCTCATGTGTCAGTGAGTTATGTGTCTGATTGGATAGGCGCGCCCTGTATGGAGTGGCAAAAACAACTGAATGATTTTATAATAATAGGTGAGTTAGAAAATGCTAACCCACCTATTATTGCGAAAGGAGCCTTGCTTATGGATAAGCAAAAAAATGGAGAGCTGTCCAGAATGTTCAGTTACGCAGGGAATTACCATGTTCTGACCATTTTGGGCTGTGTCCTCTCCGGGATTAGTACCATTTTTTCTATGCTGCCTTTTGTTTGTATATGGCTTGTTATCCGTGATTTGATCCAGGCATTCGCTGCGGGGGATATATCTCGTGCAACGGAAAGTACTCGTTATGCGTGGATAGCAGTCGTGTTTGCAGCAGCAAGTATTTTAATTTATTTCATCGCTTTGAACTGTACCCACCTGGCGGCGTTTCGTACAGCGACCAATATGCGGAAAACAGCAATTCACCATATTGTGACACTGCCGTTGGGCTATTTCAGCCAAAATGCCAGTGGACAGCTGCGGAAAATCATTGATGATAATGCAGGACTTACAGAAGGGTTCCTGGCCCATCAGCTCCCGGATTTGACCGGTGCAGCCGTCATGCCGGTTGCGGTTATTGTTTTGATTTTCCTCTTTGACTGGCGGCTGGGAATTTGCTGTCTGATACCTATGGGGATCAGCGTCATCTTTTTGAAACAGATGATGGGTGGAGATAATGCACAGTTTATGGGCAAGTATATGACCGCATTGGAAACAATGAACAAAGAGGCCGTGGAATACATTCGCGGTATCCCTGTTGTAAAGGTGTTTCAGCAGACAATTTACTCCTTCAAAAATTTCCATGCAGCGATAGAAGAATATGAGAAATTTGCTTCCGGGTATGCTTTGAAATGTCGTATTCCTCTTACCGGATTTACAGTAACGCTGAACGGCACATTTGTTTTGCTCATTCCGGTGGTTATGTTTATTCTATCTGGGATCAGCGGACAGGCGGCTTATGAAAATGTTGTACTGGATTTCCTGTTTTATAGTCTGTTTACCCCGGTCTGTGCAACTATGATGAACCGTATCATGTTTGCCAGTGAGCAGCTTATGGCCGCAAAAAGCGCAGTCAGCCGAGTGGACGAAATTTTGCAGGAAAAGCCATTAAAGGAGCCGGAGCATCCTATGATTCCGGCAGACGCTTCGGTTGTGTTTTCGGATGTGTCTTTTTCCTATCCAGGTGCCAAAGAAAAAGCCTTAGACCATATCAGCTTTGTGGTTCCAGCAGGGAAAACGGTTGCGCTTGTTGGAGCTTCTGGCAGTGGTAAAAGTACGGCGGCAAGCCTCATCCCCCGATTTTATGATGTTCAGTCAGGTTCCGTTACGATTGGCGGCGTGGATGTCCGCAATATTGAAAAACGAGAACTGATGAAAAGAGTTGCTTTTGTGTTTCAGAATACCCGCCTGTTCAAAGATACCTTACTTAATAATATTAAGGCGGCCCGTCCAGACGCCACCAGGGAAGAAGTGATGAAAGCGGCCAATGAAGCACAGTGCAAAGATATTATTGACCGGCTCCCGGATGGACTTGATACGCTCGTTGGAACAGGAGGTACTTATCTTTCAGGCGGCGAAAACCAGAGGATTGCGTTGGCAAGGGCTATCTTAAAAGATGCTCCTATTATCGTGCTTGACGAAGCCACAGCATTTGCAGACGCCGAGAACGAACATCAGATACAGCTTGCCTTTGAGCGGTTGACCCAAAATAAAACTGTTCTGATGATAGCCCACCGGCTTTCTACAATACAGGATGCAGACCTCATTCTGGTCTTTAAGGATGGACAGATTGCAGAAAGGGGAACACACGAAGAACTATTAAACTTAAATGGAATTTATTCCTCCATGTGGAAGGATTACCAGACATCAATTGCATGGAAGGTCGGAAAGGAGGGCGAACAGCATGATTAAAGCATTGAAGAACAAGTATGCGTTAAGCAATCAGGGTGCAAAAGACCTGCTGAAAGGAATTATTTATTCCGTACTGGCAAATATCAGTCTTATGTTTCCGGTTATTCTGCTGGCAATCGTCCTTAATCAACTTCTTGCGCCCATTTTGGGAACAACTGCACCGGAGATTAGCGCCGTCGTTTACACGGTGATTGGAATAGTGATTTTAGCCGTAGTTTTTATATTCCACTATTGCCAGTACACTGCAACATATCTCGGAACCTATGACGAAAGCGCACGGCGGCGTATTGGCCTTGCGGAAAAATTGCGTACCCTTCCGCTGACCTTTTTCCATCAGCGCGATCTTGCTGATCTGACAAGTACAATTATGGGGGACTGTGCAAATTTTGAACACGCATTTTCCCATACAGTTCCGCAATTCTTTGGAGCTGTTATCTCAACAGGCATTGTTTGTATTGGCTTGTTGATCTTTAACTGGCAAATGGGTCTGGCCCTTCTTTGGGTAGCTCCGATTTCCTTTGCAATCGTAATCCTGTCCCGGAAATGCCAGGAAAAACTTAGCAAAAAGCACATGAACGCTAGATTAGAACTGGCCGAAGGCATTCAGGAATGTTTGGAAACCGTACAGGATATAAAAGCTTGCAATCAGGAGGAAGATTATCTCCGCAAACTGGATGCGAAGATGGATGCTGCGGAAAAGGCACAGATTTCCTCTGAAATGACGACAGCAAGCCTGCTGACAACTGGACAGATGTTCCTGCGGCTTGGTTTGGCAACGGTAATTGTTGTGGGTAACAGTCTTGTGGTAAATGGAGATACATCCCTGTTTACCTATATCCTGTTTTTGATTGCTGCATCCCGCCTGTATGATCCGCTTTCCGGGGCAATGGCAAATATGGCAGAGCTGTTTTCCGTACAACTTCAAGTGGATCGCTTGAAAGAAATTGAAGAATACCCAGAAGAGACCGGCGAGATTGAGATTCACACAAACGGATACGATATTACTTTCGACCATGTCCGGTTTTCTTATGAAAAAGACAAGCCAGTGCTGCGGGATGTTTCATTTACCGCAAAGCAGGGACAAGTCACAGCATTAGTCGGCCCATCCGGCGGCGGCAAAAGTACCGTTGCAAAGCTGGCAGCAAAATTCTATCCGCTGGATGGAGGAAGAATACTTTTAGGCGGAACCGATATTGCCCCACTCAATTCAACCATGCTGATGAAAAATTTCTCTATCGTTTTTCAAGATGTTGTACTTTTTAACAACACCATCATGGAGAATATTCGTGTTGGCAAAAAAGACGCTACGGACGAGGAAGTGATTGCTGCAGCTAAAGCGGCTCAGTGTGATGAATTTATTTCAAAATTGCCGGACGGCTATCAGACGGTGATTGGAGAAAACGGTTCAACATTATCTGGCGGTGAGTGCCAGCGCCTTTCTATCGCCCGCGCCCTTTTGAAAGATGCTCCTGTTATTCTCCTGGATGAAGCTACTGCCTCTCTTGACGTAGACAATGAAACAGAAATTCAAAATGCAATTTCAAAGCTGGTCAAGGGAAAGACGGTTCTTATTATCGCTCATAGAATGAGAACGGTTGAAGCTGCTGATAACATCGTTGTACTGTCGGATGGCATTGTAGTCGAAAATGGAACCCATGAGGAACTTATGAAGGAAAACGGGCTATATCACAGGCTGGTCGATTTGCAGACGGCTTCTGCAAATTGGAAGTTAAGCGTTTAGCTTGCAATAAGGAGGTACTGATGAAACTTCATGCGTCTGGAGAGGACTATCTGGAAACCATCCTTGTTCTCCAAAAGAAACTCGGTATGGTGCGCTCCGTAGATGTGGCTCGGCACATGGGAGTGTCGAAGCCGAGTGTATGTGTGGCGGTCAATACCCTAAAAGATGGCGGCTTTATCACAATGGACGAAGATCACTTTAGCCATCTGTCCAATGTGGGCCGCAAGGTTGCCGAAAAAATCTACGAGCGCCATTGCTTCTTTACTGAGTAGCTTATCGCCGCAGGCGTTGACCCTGAAATTGCGGAGGCGGACGCCTGCCGGATGGAGCATGTAATTAGTTCAGAGAGTTTTGAAAAAATGAAAGCAGCAGTTAAAAAATGAGTATATTATGGACAGATTCTTTAATTGAAAAGAGAGGATACAGAAAATTGCGAAAAGTTCTTTTAGAATTATACCGAAATTAAAGAAATTTTGCGCTGAAAGGACACAAATAAAATTTATAATATATGTTTGGTTATGTGACAGATTGTGTAAGAACTGCAATCTAAAAGATTTTGAAAATGGGATATAGAGCAAAAGAAACCAGCAGTAATAAGATGAGTCTTTGCACTGCTGGTTTTACTCTAAATTCTCACTGGGATTATGCTGAAGTGTTAGAAGTTGTTCCGCCAGATAATCCAGTGTGTTTAATAGGATCTTTCGATTTTCAGGGATACAGGCTTGGAATTTCCCTATGAACCGCTGGATCTCCTCGTCCGCATCAGATATTTCCGGGTTAAACAAAGTGTTGGCAGAAATACCAAGACGTTTGATTAATGGATAGAGGATCTCGTAGGAAGGATTTATTTTTCCTTTTTCAATCATCTGGATTGTTTTAATCGCCACATGGGATTGATCTGCGAGATCTTGTTGTGTAAGATTACAATCGTTTCTTGCCTGGCGAATACAGTTTCCCAGATAACTCAGTTTATCTTTCGGCATAATCATTCACATCACATATATTCTATCTTGCCGATTAAGGTTTTTACATAACCTTATCTTGCATATTTAATAGGCAATATTATGCTGATATAAAATGAATTTATAGCCCTGGTGAAAGGTCAATTAAAAAAAAACGGCTTTTCACGGCAGGGCTTATTTGTGTTTCCCATCTGTGTTCTGCCGTCAGGAGAAACATGGATGGTTTTGTTTTGAAAAAAAGAAAAAGGCTTAGCCTAGATGATCAGTTAAAAAAATTTTATCTGCGGGTGGACTACCGTACACTCTTCAAAGAGCATTATCATACCTATTTCACTGGCATAAAATCCCATATGAAATAAAGCTAAAAAGTAGCGTCAGGAAGCTCAAAAAACTCCCTGGCGTTATTTTTTGTCGAAATTTGTGGAACTTTCTCCATAAACCACGGAACCGTGGGCCACCAGTCATCGGAAAAAGATTCTGATGAAAGGTTTTGGAGAAGTTGGAGAAAAGTTTTTTTAAATACTTTCCCGCTTTTTCGATTTTTTATCAGTTTACCTCCTGTCCTCGCTGTGAAAGGGAGGATCAGACGTCTTTTACTACGGCTTTAAGCAGAGGGGAGGTGATCCCCTTTGAAACTGAACCGTCAGGAAAAAGAAATCGTGCGGAGAAAATTTTGTGCTTACTGCATTAAAGTTCTGCGTGGTGAGGCACTGAATTATCTTGATGAATTGGAGCGGCAGAGAAAGCGGGAAGTAAATTTTTCTGAAATTCTTCAGAAAGATCTGGAGACGCTGTACTGTTGCGATGATTATGATATGGCAGAGAATTTTACAGTGATGGGAAGGCAGGTTCCAGTCCGTGATGAATGGATATGTAAAGCATTGAAGAAACTTCCTATAAAAAAACGGGAAATTATTCTGATGCTTTATTTTCTGGATATGACGGAAAAAGAAATTGCTGCCTGCCTAAAATTAGTGCAGAGTACCGTACATTATCACAAAGATGATTCTTTAAGGCTTATGAGAAAATTGATGGAGTGAATCTACATATGAGATCTAAGAAGCATAGAGAACCGCCGGAGTTTGAAACCATCCAGGCGGCTATAGAGGGTGACGCCGAAGCAATCAATCAGGTGCTTTCCTATTTTCAGCCATTTATCAACAGTGAGTGTAAGAGAGAATACAAGGATGAATTTGGGAGAGTTCATTATGTGGCTGATGAATATATGAAAAGGCGGATGGAGACAAAGCTGATTACAAAAATTCTGGATTTTAAGATCCGGCTATAACCACAGGACAGAAATATTCCCTTTCTATTTCTGATTCTGAACGCACTGTACATTGAAAACTGAATATTTTATCCTGCAGGACGAAAGGAAACAGTAGAGCCGGGCAGCAGATACGCCAGGATGATTCAATCTCAATTTTCGCTTTGCGACATTATGGCGTAAAGTTCATGTTTATAGACAGATACGGAATTTGAAGATGGATAGGAGCGAAGAAATATCATGCTGCGGGCAGAGTGTGGGAACTTTGTGGCGAAGACACTGTTTCTCATAATGATACTTCCGGGGAGGCTGCTCCGGTCTGAAAAGATGGTGAGATACCAATGAGGCTGTTCCCCGACAGCCGCCTGCAGGATTTTTTGCAGTGGCGAAAGGGGAGAATGAAATGGATATAAAAAAATTACTGCGATATACAATGCAGTTGGCTATGTTAAAACAGCTTTTAACAAAGAAATTGATTGATGAAAATGAGTATTCGTTGATACAGAAAAGACTGATGAAAGATTATGGCATTGTTTCCAATATTACCGCTTGACGAATCTTTTGTGCTGATCTATAATAAAATCAACACTATGATAGGAATACAAAAATAAAGGAGCGGAAAATGGAAATAGAGTTGATTAAGGCAAATGAATTTTCTGAAGGCTCTGCCAGAAAACGTGTCGAGCGATTAAGAGTTGCCGCTTATTGCCGTGTAAGTACGGACGATGAAGATCAAATAAAAAGTTATAATTCTATGGTGAGATACTATACGGATCTCATTCAAAATAACAAAGAGTGGATTTTTGCAGGTGTTTATGCCGATAAAGCCATTACAGGAACTAAAACGGATAAGAGAGATGAATTTCAACGGCTGATTCAGGATTGTATGGATGGGAAGATTGATCTAATCATCGCAAAAAGTATCCCACGATTTGCTAGAAATACGCTGGATACTTTAAAATATGTCCGTATGTTGAAAGAGAGAAATATCGCAGTCTACTTTGAAGTAGAAAAAATCAATACCTTAAAAGACGGCGAATTTCTTATGACGATCCTAAGTTCTGTGGCGCAGCAGGAGGTTGAAAATACTTCTGCTTATGTGAAAAAAGGATTAAAGATGAAAATGAAACGAGGAGAACTTGTTGGTTTTCAGGGCTGCATGGGATATGATTATGATGTAGCAACAAAATCCATTTCCATTAATGAGGAAGGCGCAAAAGTTGTCCGCTATATATTTGAACGGTATGTAGCGGGAGCAGGAAGCACTATGATCGCCAGAGAACTAAATGAACAGGGGATAATGACAATTAAAGGAAATCCCTGGGTGTCATCCAGTGTTATGGGAATTATAAACAACGAGAAGTATAAAGGTGACATTTTATTAGGAAAGACATTTACGGTTGATCCGATCTCGAAAAGGCGGTTGGAGAATTTGGGTGAAGAAGATCGGTATTATATACATGATCATCACGAACCGATTATTTCAGAAGAAATGTTCGCCAGAGCGCAGGAAATCAGAAGCCGTAGAAACGGAAACCGTAAGCATGGTGTTACACCGGGAAAAAGAGAAAAATTCAGCCGACAGTATGCTTTTAGCTGTTTGCTGGAATGTGGATTCTGTGGAGCTAATCTTTCACGCAGACGTTGGCACAGCAATTCAAAGTATAAGAAAACGATATGGCAGTGTGTGAAAGCTACGAAAGATGGTAAGCGTTTCTGTCCGGATAGTAAAGGAATCCCTGAGCAGGTGATCGAGGAAGCTTTTGTTGAGTCATATCGGATGCTTTGCAGAGACAATAAGGACGTATTGGAAGAATTTTTGAAGCGTACCGAAAAGGCTCTTGGAGAAAATTCCGTAGAAGATCAGTTAAACAAGCTGCAAAAAAAGATTGATAATCTTTCATACAAGAGAAAGAAGTTGTTGGATAATTATTTGAGCGGCATTGTTGAGCAGGATATTTATGAAGAAACAGACGTAAGTCTCAAAACAGATTTAAGTAATGCAAAGGCTAAGTTGGAGTATTTTCAACAGCAGGCGGATGAAGAAAGTTCGCTGCAAAAAAGGATTGCAGACTTTAAGAAAGCACTGTCTCATAATGAGGTACTGGAAGAATTTGACAGAGGCATATTCGAGAGTATAATTGAAAAGGTAATTGTTGGCGGTTACGATGAAAACGGAGAAAAAGATCCCTATAAAATAACTTTCATATATAAAACAGGATTTAAGAATGAAATTGGAAACGCAAAGGAACGTTTCGACAAGTCTAAGAGCGTAGGGGACAAAGCTAAAGAATTGTGTTCCCATATCGTAAACGAGGTAAAAGATGTGTGTTCCTATGTTAGTGACAACACATGTGGAGACGGTAGTACTGCTTTCCCACAAAAAGCCAGACGGACATATCAACGTAAAAGTTGAGTTTGGCAAGGGTGAGGGAAAAGTTCCACTTGATAATATTGCTAAAAGAGCGGAAAGCTATAAGCCCAAAGAACGAGTGACCTACAAAATGATAAAGGAGTACATAGAAGCTAAATACGGCTTCAAAGTACATACCGCATATATCGCAGAGGTAAAGAGAGATTTAGGCTTGCCAATGTACGATGCTCCTAATGCGGTAGAAGAATTGAAACAACCGAGGAAGCATCCGACGGCGGAGAAAGTGGAAGCGATAAAGGATGCGTTGAAATACTTTAAAATAGTTTAATAAAATTAGGTGGCTAATATTTTAACACTGGAAGTTTTCAAAGAGAGGAAGCTATATGAGAGATTTGGTTCAATTTGATGTACTTATTTCTTGTCCATCGGATATAGTAAATACCATAAAAGACATAGTATACAATTTTAATACAAATTATGGATTTAAAATAGGAGTTTCAATAAGGATTCTTTATTGGAAAGATAGTTCATATCCTGAATATGGTGATACACCGCAAGATATTATTAATCGTCAAATAGTAGATAATGCAGATGCTGTTATTGCGGTTTTTGGTAATGTTTTTGGAACAGCAACATCAAGATATGGTTCGGGAACGGAAGAAGAAATAGAAAAAATGATATCTTCTGGTAAACAAATTTTTTTATATTTTCAAAATAAAAGCACGGAAACAAATAATTTAATATTGGAAGAAGTACAGAAGGTACGAGATTTTAAGAAAAAATATGGGAAAAAGGGATTATATACAGAATTTAAGAGTAAACCCCAATTTAAACAGTTGCTTCTTGAGCATTTAATATCATACTTTACTAATAATCCTTTAGTAGATGCTAGAGATAAAGGGTGGCCTCATATTGTTACGAAATATGAAATACAATTTTGTTATACGGATTCTTCGGAAATATTGGTAAAAAAGATATTAACGATACGTTCTTTGATTAATGATTATTCTTGTATGATAGACCGTTTTGGTTGGAAAGGGAAGTCTGTAATTAAAAATATAGAAAATGCAATTTTGCTTAAGTCTTTTCAAGAAAATTTGACATATACGGCATGCATTTTACAATTTGACCACCCATTAAGTAGAGGCGAGGAGTATACAATTGAAATAGAATATTCTTTAGATAATAGTGAAAATATCGACCCTAGATATGTTAGCTGTGCTGTTAATATTCCAATAGAATTAATTGTTTTTAAAATTGAAACAAATCTGTCACAGAAGATAGCTAAAGCAGTCTTACAAAATTTTTCCGCGACGGCCTCGCGAATACCTATGGAAAATAAGGTGCTGAATTGTGATGGTCCAATAGATGTTACAATACAACGACCTATTCAGGGAAATAGATATGTGCTTTCTTGGGAATTTAATATATAATGTGATTTTCTTATATTATAATTATATTAAAATATTGTAAATTTATATTTTGTGGGAAAAAGGATGCACGAGCAGTATTAGTATTGTATAAATATTGCCCATATTTCCGCAATTTTGTGGGGATATGTTCTGATTTGGTACTCATGTTGAAACCGTCGCGCTTCTCTCGAAAAAAGCTTGATTTTACGCGGGTTTTCGGGCTTTTTGCTCGAATATGAACCTGTGCTTTTAGCGAAAAATAATGTAAATTGAAGATTTCCCAACAAGGGGTGGACTAAAATCCGCGGACAGGGCTTGTGCGCCGAGAATTTATCGGGCTAAAGCGTGTCCGCGGATTTTATACTTTTTTCGTTAAGGAGGACTAATTTTCGTTGAAACTATTCCTGGATAGGACTATAATGTAGTTTAGGAAAAGTGTACGATTCTGCTGATAAGGAGGAGAAGATGGAGTACTTATCAACAACAGAGATAGCAGAAAAATGGGGGCTTTCACGGAGACGTGTTTCTGTATATTGCAAAGAGGGTAGAATACCGGGAGCAATACAAAAAGCTAACATGTGGCTTGTTCCAGCAGATGCGGAAAAACCAATTGATCCGAGGAAGGCACGAAAGATGAATAAATCAACAGACACTACAGTCGAATAATATAGAATACAAAGGAGTAATTGTGATGGCGGATAAAAACACAGCCAATATTGGTTTTGAGAAACAAATCTGGGACGCAGCCTGCGTTCTTCGCGGAAATATGGATGCATCAGAATATAAGAACGTTGTACTGGGACTTATTTTCCTGAAGTACATATCAGATCGATTTGATGACAAATATCAGGAGCTTCTGGAAGAGGGCGATGGCTTCGAAGAAGACATTGATGAATATACTTCGGAAGGAATCTTCTTTGTACCGGCAGGAGCCAGATGGAATGAGATTGCAGCAAAGGCCCATACTCCGGAGATTGGAACGGTCATTGATGATGCCATGCGTGCCATTGAGAAAGAGAATAAGAGATTAAAGGATATCCTTCCGAAGAACTTTGCACGCCCGGAGCTGGATAAGCGAAGATTAGGCGATGTCGTAGATCTCTTTACCAACATTCAGATGATTGAACACGGCAGTGAAAAAGATATTCTTGGACGTACTTATGAGTATTGTCTTTCTATGTTCGCAGAGCAGGAGGGTAAGCGTGGTGGAGAATTCTTCACACCATCCTGTGTGGTACGAACTCTTGTAGAGGTACTGAAACCGTTCAAGGGTCGAGTATACGATCCTTGCTGCGGTTCTGGAGGCATGTTCGTTCAGTCTGCGCGTTTCGTTGAGAATCATAGTGGTAATATCAGCAACATTTCCATCTACGGTCAGGATTCTAATCCGACAACGTGGAAGATGGCACAGATGAATCTTGCAATTCGTGGAATTGAACCGGATCTGGGAAATTACTCTGCGGATACATTTTTAGATGATCGCCATCCGACGCTTCGAGCAGATTACATCATGGCAAATCCTCCATTCAATTTGTCTGATTGGGGTGCTGATAAATTAAAGGATGATGTACGTTGGCAGTATGGTATGCCGCCTGCAGGAAATGCAAACTTTGCATGGCTTCAGCATATGATTTATCATTTAGCACCTGCTGGTAGAATTGGTATGGTACTTGCTAATGGATCCCTTTCTTCACAGAGTGGTGGTGAGGGAGAAATTAGAAAAAACATCATCAATGCAGACTTGGTGGAGTGTATTATTGCAATGCCGACACAGTTGTTTTATACAACTCAGATTCCTGTATCATTATGGTTCCTGAATAAGCAGAAAAAGCAATCAGGAAAGACACTGTTCATTGATGCTCGTAAGATGGGAACAATGGTAAGTCGTAAGCTCCGTGAACTGACAGAAGAGGATATAGCTAAAATAGCAGATACTTACAGTGCATTTGTTGATGGAACATTAGAAGCGGTAAAGGGATTTTGTTCTGTAACCGATACAGAAGAAATTGCAAACCAGGATTATATTTTAACACCGGGGCGTTATGTTGGCATTGAAGAGCAGGAAGATGATGGAGAGCCATTCGAGAAAAAGATGGAACGATTAACGTCAGAACTATCTGAAATGTTCAGAAAATCGCATGAGCTGGAAGATGAAATACGAAGAAAGTTGGGGGCAATTGGGTATGAAGTCTGATGTAAAGAAAGCTTTTAAGGATCCTCTTCATCCATTGGATACCGAGAGTCAAACATTTGGCTGTAGGGCAAATAATCCTAATATTTGTAAAAATTATATGCTGGATACGGTATGTGCGTTTTGTCGGGAAGATCATATTTGTATGATACCTTCTCGTTCTTGGAAGAAGCAGTATATTAAGTTAAAGGGGAAAGAAAATGATGGAGACTAAGACTATAAGGGAACTTTGTGATATTGTTGTAGACTGTCCGCACTCTACCCCTAAATGGACTACATCTGGAAAAATTGTGATTCGAAATAATAATATTAAAAAAGGTAGAATTGATTTCTCTTCGCCTTCGTATACAGATGATGAACATTTTAATTTGAGAGTGAAAAGAGCAATACCTAGGTCTGGAGATATTATCATTACAAGAGAAGCTCCAATGGGAGAGGTTGGAATGATCCCAGAGAGAATAGAGTGTTGCTTAGGCCAGCGGATGGTTCTTTTAAGGACAAATCCAGACATATGCGATAATTATTATCTATTGTACAGTCTTCAGTCCAAGTTTGTTCAGCATCAAATTTCATGGAGTGAAGGAACAGGAACTACAGTAAGTAATTTACGTATTCCTCATCTAGAACAGCTAAAAATTCCATATGTTCCACTCAAAAAGCAGAGGTTAGTTGCATCTGTTTTAAAGAGCATTGAAGAAAAAATTATATTAAATGAGCAAATAAACAATAATTTAGCAGCTTAGATATCCACATCGGAGACATCGATTTCTCCGGACATCAGCTTTGGCAGGAGTGTATCTCTAAGATTTGCCAATCTGCGGTTTTCTGCTTCCAATGCTTCCTGTTCTTTGAACAACGGCAGACAAAAGTCATTAAAAAGTCGAATGGATGCATAATCTGGAATTACCACCGGAACGGATTTCATTCCAGAACCGGAAATTTCTTTAAAAGTAGATCCGGATGCCATATTTTCAATTGTTGGAAGCAATTGCTTCAATAAGAAATATACGAATGCGGTTCCAATGTTCTCATTAGGAACAACTGATTTGAAGCCCTGGTTAGTCGTCACCTCATTTTGAGCAATAGCAATGTAGCCGATGGGTGCACGAGAACTGAAGAGAACTGTTCCTTTTGGCATCTTAGTTGCACTACTCTTGGAAAATCCAAGCTCGGAAATATCTATCTCTCCATGAGAAATATATTTCGACTTATCATTTGATAAATCTTTTGGAGTAATCCATGCGATTCCATGGTCAGTATAGTACTCTGTCTTGGATTTAGAAGGAGTTCCACCCGCAACAATTGATCCAATATCAGACAGAGTTCCTTCAGCCCACAAAGGATCAGCGTTTGTGACGAATAGCTCATTAAAATATGCCTGAGCTTGTTGCTCTAAATTATTGTTTTACACAGAACCCATAATCTTCGTAGGTGGCGGAGGTTAATACTGGGAACCCACCCATAGTTGTTCTCTAAAAGAAAAGGAGAACAACTATGAATCAAGATGTTATTAAAGATGTTGTCCAGGAGATGTTGCCATTTCTTGACAATGCGCAAGCAGAAAAATTGAAAGCTACATTAACTTCTGTGCTTGCAAAATACGCAGGAAATATAGAGACTACAGGAGATAAAGACTATGTTGAGCTGTTTCTGGCCGCGAAGCGAATAGAGGGGTGTTCCGAGAAGTCACTCAAATATTACGAGAAGACGATATGTGCAATGCTAGATAAGCTTGACAAGGATGCAAACCATATTACAACAGATGATATCCGCTCCTATTTAACTGTATACCAAGAGGAACGGGGATCCAGTAAGGTGACAATCGATAATATCCGTAGAATTTTGTCTAGTTTCTTCACATGGCTTGAGGATGAAGATTACATTTTAAAAAGTCCTGTACGTCGTATTCATAAGGTTAAGACAGTAACCAATGTAAAAGAAACGTACTCTGATGAAGAACTAGAAATGATGCGTGATAACTGCGATGAGATCCGTGATTTAGCGATGATTGATTTGCTTGCATCTACCGGAATGCGTGTAGGAGAAATGGTATTGCTAAATCGATCAGATATTGATTTCCACGAAAGAGAATGCGTTGTTTTTGGTAAAGGCAGTAAAGAGCGAGTAGTCTATTTTGATGCACGGACTAAGATTCATTTGCAGAATTATTTGGCTAGCAGAAAGGATGATAATCCAGCACTGTTTGTCTCATTACGAGAGCCAAATGAACGTCTGAAGATTGGCGGAGTGGAAACTAGGTTGAGAGAATTTGGTAGGAAGCTTGGAATGATAAAAGTACATCCGCATAAATTTCGACGAACATTAGCCACAATGGCAATAGATAAAGGGATGCCGATTGAACAACTACAACAGCTATTAGGACATAGAAAGATAGATACAACTTTGCAATATGCAATGGTAAAACAGAGCAATGTAAAAATTGCACATAGAAAATTTATCGGGTAGGTGAGAATGTGAATAAAACAATGAAAACTTTAATTAATGAATTTTTAGATGGGTCGATTGAAGGAATAACTGGATCGAGTAGTTCACCAGGAAATCTCAAGATAAAAGGTGACCAGCTTATTCATTTTAGTACACCTATATTCGAGCGAATGGAAAATTATTACATATTGAACATGACGAGATATTCAATACAAACTGGTAGATTGCAAAAATTAATAATGGAATTAGTGCCAGAAAAAAATATAGTGGTTGTTCTTAAAGTTCCGATGGATTACCATGGCAGCTTGAAGAATTATATGTCGGAGGCGTAAATACTATGGAATACATAAGCTTAGATAAGATTGCGGTATTTAAGCAAGGCAAACAAGTGCCAATAGATAAGCAATCGTTAGTAAAAAAGGATAATATGGTGCGTTTTGTGCGGATTGTAGATTATAC
This sequence comes from Hominisplanchenecus faecis, assembly GCF_020687205.1. GTDB lineage: Bacteria > Bacillota > Clostridia > Lachnospirales > Lachnospiraceae > Hominisplanchenecus > Hominisplanchenecus faecis. The sequence continues at coordinate 59,110 of NZ_JAJEQE010000001.1, read as the reverse complement.
GAATACAAGCGAATCGCCAAGATATATTGAAGACTTCGGAGAACGGTATTGGGTGGATAAATCGGATATTGTTATGATCAGATATGGATCTCAAACTGCTGGCACAATAGTGAGGGGGATACCGGGAATAATCGCTAATAATATGTTTCAAGTTGATGTGCAGGACCAGCGGTTCAACGTTGATTTTATGTTTTATTATTTGTCTTCATCTGAAATTAAACATATGTTAATGAACGGGCAGAGTTCATCGACTATGCCTGCGATAACATTCGGAATGATGAAACAGATTATGGTTCCGATATTTTCGCTTGAAGACCAAAATAGGGTGGCTTCAATTCTTCAACAAATAGAAAATAAGATCAATTTGAATACAAAAATAAACAATAATTTACTTCAGCAAGCGTCATCGATTTTCAAAGCCTGGTTCATTGATCCTGACATTTCAGAACATGAAGATTGGCAGATGGTAACCTTGGAAGATATTACTTCCTTAGTAACCCGCGGAATAGCCCCAAAATACAGTGATGAATCGGACCAAATTGTTATAAATCAAAAATGTATCCGAGATCATATGCTCGATTTATCCCCGGCAAGAAAACATCTTCCTAAAAAGATTAATGAAAAGTGGTTAAAGAAGGGAGATTTCCTTATTAATTCCACAGGTCAAGGTACGCTTGGTCGTGCTGCACAAATTTGGTTTGATCCAGTGAATATGACTGTAGATTCTCATGTGACAATTGTAAGGCCGAAGAATGAAAAATTAATTTATTACATCGGCATATGGGGAATTCTACACGAACGAGAAATTGAATCTCTTCACACCGGAAGTACTGGACAGACCGAATTACCACGAGATAGAGTAAAAGGCCTTGAACTGCTATTGCCGGATGAAAATGCACTGGATCAATTTAACTCTGTCGTAAAGCCAATCACAGAATTCATAATCTCAAATCAGAATGAAAACATTCGGCTTGCGGACTTAAGAGATTCTTTGCTTCCAAAACTAATGTCAGGTGAAATCGATGTCTCCGACATTAATTTCTAAGCCGCTAAATTATTGTTTAAAACTATACAACCTATATAAATCACTAGAGAAACAGGAGGTAGAACATGCCTATTTTATTTACAGAAGATACATATGAACAGGCAATCATAGAACTGTTTGAAAATATGGGCTATGATCACCTCTACGCACCAGATTTGGACAGAGATTATTCCAGTCCACTTTTAGATGCTGTTTTGCGGGACAGCCTGGTACGTATTAACCGTGATCTGCCTGTAGAAGCCATCGATGAGGCTTTGTTAAAATTAAAAACATTTGATACGGGAAGCTTACTGCAAAAAAATATTATCTTTATGGATTATCTGCAGAATGGTATCACGGTTAAGCTTTTTGTGAAAGGAGAAGAACAGTCTTCGATAGTCCGGCTGATTGATTATGAGAATGAGAAAAAGAATTCGTTTTACGTCGTGAATCAGTTTACATTCTTGGAGAACGGAAATAACCGTAGACCGGATGTGATACTTTTTATCAATGGACTTCCACTGGTACTGATGGAGCTAAAGAGTCCATCTAAAGATGAAGTAGGGGCAGAGAATGCATATAATCAGATCCGTAACTATATGAAGGATATCCCTTCAATCTTTTATTACAATGCAATTTGTGTTATTAGTGATCTTTCCACAAATAAGGCTGGTACCATTACTTCTGGCTTGGATAGGTTTATGGAATGGAAGACCAAGGACGGAGATTACGAAGACACAGCATATGCGCAGTTTGACACCTTCTATGAAGGCATGTTTCAGAAGAAGCGTTTACTGGATATATTAAAGAATTTCATTCTTTTCTCTGGATCCGGTACTGGAAGATTCAAAGTTTTAGCAGGATATCATCAATACTTTGCCGTGCGTAAAGCAATAGAAAAAGCAAAAGTGGCAACAAAAACGGATGGAAAGGGTGGCGTATTTTGGCATACCCAGGGATCTGGAAAGTCGCTTTCTATGGTGTTTTATGCTCATTTGCTTCAGGAGGCACTGGATAGTCCTACCCTGGTAGTGATGACGGATCGTATTGATTTGGATGATCAGCTCTATTTGCAGTTTTCGCAGTGTGCGGATTTTCTTCGTCAGACGCCGGTGCAGGCAGAGAGTAAGGAGCACCTGAAATCATTATTGGATGGCAGAACGGCGAATGGAATTATCTTTACAACCATGTTCAAATTTGAGCGTGGGGAAAGGCCTCTTTCTGAGCGTAGAAATATTGTAGTCATGGCGGACGAAGCACACCGTGGCCAATATGGTTTTGATGAAAGAATTGTTATTTCAGAAAATGAAGCCGGAGAGAAGGAAGCACGTACGGTTATAGGTAATGCACGAATTATTCATGATGCATTGGCGAATGCAACATTTATTGGTTTTACCGGAACTCCAATTTCTGCAAAAGATCGAAACACCAGAGAGGTATTTGGTGATTATATTGATGTGTATGACATGACTCAGGCTGTGGAAGACGGAGCTACAAGACCGGTATATTATGAGAGTCGGGTTGTACATCTGAAGCTGGATGAGAATACGCTTGCACTGATTGATTCTACCTATGATGTTCTGGAGCTGCAGTCAGATAAAGAAACCATCGAGAAAAGTAAAAAGATGCTGGGCCAGATGGAGAGTGTTCTTGGCGCGCAATCTACCATTGAATCTTTGTGCGATGATATTGTTAATCACTATGAAAAATACAGGGCCAATCTGCTGACCGGAAAAGCAATGATAGTTGCCTATTCCAGACCGATTGCTATGAAGATTTATCGGCACATCCTGGAGATTCGTCCGAATTGGAAGGAAAAGATCGGCGTTGTAATGACAAGTGGCAATAATGATCCAGAAGATTGGAAGGAGATCATTGGCACAAAGTCGCATAAGGAAGAGCTGGCCAGAAAGTTCAAAGACAATAATGATCCGATGAAGATCGCCATTGTTGTAGATATGTGGCTCACCGGTTTCGACGTTCCATCTCTTGCAACAATGTATGTTTATAAGCCAATGCATGGATATAATCTGATGCAGGCAATTGCCCGGGTAAACAGAGTATTTAAGGATAAAGAAGGCGGATTGATTGTAGATTATGTGGGGATTGCTTCTGCACTGAAAGCTGCAATGAAGGAATATACGAAACGTGATCAGTCCAGATATGGTGATATGAATATTGCCAAAGTAGCATATCCGAAATTCCAGGAAAAACTGCAAGTATGTAAGGATTTATTATATGGTTTTGATTTCAGTGGATTTATCAGTGGTTCTCCTCTAACCATGGCAAAATTGATCAGCGGAGGCGTTAACTTTGTACTCGACGCAAAAGCTCCGGACAGAAAAGATCTGTTCTTAAAAGAGGCTATGCTGTTAAAGCAGTCACATTCTCTGTGCTCGAGTATGACAACTGAAAGAGAACGTCACGAAGCGGCCTATATGGAGGCAGTTCGTTCCACTGTTATTAAAATTACATATGGCGGTACAGGCGGTAAGAGTCTGTCACTGAAAGAAATAAACGAGCAGATCAATAACCTTTTGAAATCGGCAGTACAGAGTGAAGGTGTGATCAGCTTATTTGACAGCAGCAAAACAGGTGGCGAAAACTTTAGTCTGTTTGATCCTGCAGTTCTGGATGAGATCTCCAGAATGAAGGAAAAGAATATTGCAGTGGAAATTCTCAAAAAACTTATGGCTGAACAGGTGTCATTGTATAGAAGAACAAATGTGGTTCAGTCCCAGAAGTTTTCAGAGAAAATTGCTCAGTTAATGAATTCTTATTATAATGGCCTTATTACGAATGAAGAAGTAATAAAGGAACTTTTAAAAACCGCTGAGGAGATTACGAACTTATATAAAAATGGTAAGAAACTTGGATTGTCTCAGGAAGAATTAGCCTTTTATGATGCCCTTACTAAGCCAGAGCATATAAAGGATTTTTATCAGAATGATGAATTGATTGCGCTTACTAAAGAATTAACGGAAATGCTTCGAAAGAATCGTACCATCGACTGGCAGAAGAAAGAAACAGCTAGGGCATCTATGAGAAAGATGGTTAAGAGATTACTCAAAAAGTATAAGTATCCGCCAGAAGATTATGATTTTGCAATTAGCACTGTAATCAGCCAGTGTGAGCTGTGGACAGATAATGAGCCAAGTGTTCATAGTGATATGAAATAAATTAGGGAGGATCCGCTGATGTATTATGACAAGTTAAATTCAGAAGAACAAGTGTCCTACCTCATCAAACCGATTCTTGAAGTTCTTCAAGCGGCTGGCGGACAGTTAGAGCGTTCTGAAATTAGAAATAGGATTAGCGAGTTGGATGAGCATATAGCTGAATTTGAACAGAAATTGTATACCTCCAACAAGACAGGAAATCAGTACAAGAAGTTTGATTTCAAATTTAATTTTGCCATTAAAGAGCTAGGATATGTTGGGCTTATTTCTTATGTGAAATATAATCCGGTGATTACACTTACACAGGAAGGCGCGAATATAGATCTTTCGAACTTTGATGTAAAAACAGAAGTAAGAGATAAGGCTCGTACCTATTGGGAAGAACATTCTTCAAAAAACAAGGTAAAAAGTAAAATGGCTGCAATATCGGACGTAGAAGAAGATGAGGATAGCGAATCTTCAGAGGATAAGTTGCTGGATGACTTCAAGGTAAAATTGCAGAGTGCGATTGCGAATATGTCACCGGCAAAATTTGAGCAGTTTTCTAGAGCTCTTCTCACAAAGATGGGAGTTCAGTTTACGAATAAGGGAGTCCAGATTTCTAATGATGGTGGTATTGATGGCTATGGATATCACATCGATGATGATGATTTTAGAACGACAAGGGTGGTCATCCAGTGTAAAAGGTTCAATGCAAATCCTGTAAGCGAGCCGGATATCAATCAGTTCCTTGGAGCTATGAATAAATTTCAAGCGGATTACGGTGTTTTTATTACAAATAGCCGATTTACTAATAAAGCACGTGAGGCAGCAAGAGAAGGTACTCCGATTACACTTATTGATGGAAATGATCTTGTTAGGCTGGTCATCAAGTACGAACTGTTTATTACACCGGTTACTACATATGTGATGGAAGATTTCTATACGGAAGAATAGGATTTCATTAATTTGAAAATGAAAGACATTAAATATACGGAAGGAGAAGATGATTTTATCATCAAATTAAAATGCAGAAAGTTTTTTTATCTCATAGCAGTGCGGACAAAGAATCGTATGTTCGAATTGTTGCAAAGAAATTGATAAATAACATTGGTGAAGAAAATGTAATATTAGATGAGATTACATTCCAACAGGCTCGAAAAACTATAGAAGAAATTGATAAAGGCCTAAATGAAACAGATTTATTTGTTTTGTTTATATCAGAAACTTCTCTTGAATCGGAATGGGTGCAAGAAGAAATATTCAAAGTAGAGGAACTTTGGAATAAAAAAAGACTAAATCAGATTTGCCCAATCATAATTAGTGAAAAAATAACATATGATAATCCCAAAATACCTGATTGGTTAAGGGAGAATTATAATTTGCAATATGTAAGTCGACCGACGAAAGCAGAACAAATAATCGAGCAAAGAATGATTGAGTTATCATTTGAAAAGCATCCTCGATTAAAAGAAAGAAATGAGATTTTTGTAGGAAGAAACGATCTAATAGGGTTGTTTGAAGAAAGAATGGATGATTTTGAAAAAAGTAAACCAGTGTGTATGGTTGCTTCAGGTATCAAAAGTGTTGGAAGAAGAACGCTATTAAAGCACTGCATTTATAAGAGCAATATTAAAAAGAATAGTTATCCATTTCCAGAAATTTCATTAAATTATGCGGAGAGTGTCGAGGATTTTATATTAAAAATATATGATCTTGGATTTGAAGATGATCTGGACATAAAAGGTTTAATGACAAAACCACTTGCTGAAAAAATATCATTAGCGGCAGATTTATTGGCAACTATCCAGAGATTGTCTGATATTATATTTATCGATGACAACGGATGCATTATTAATCAAGATGGAGAATTTGCAGAATGGTTTTCTAAAACAATTGAGAGTGAAAAGATTAAAGATAAATTTTCTGTATGCATTATTTCACGTTATCGATTAAGGACTTTTTCGGGGGAAATATCTTACAGTACAAAAGAAAAAATAGCTCACTATGAAGTGTCTGAATTAAATAAAAAAGAAAGAGATGGCTTGCTTTCTAGATATTTAAAATTTGAGAATATAGAATTAGAAATAAATGATATGCGGCTGATTTCTGGTTTGCTGTCAGGATATCCAGAGCAGGTTTTTTTTGCTGTACAACTGATAAAAGAAAAAGGGATCGAGTATTTAAGAAAAAGCACATTTGAAATTGTAGAGTATAATAATAAAAAAGCAAGCATACTATTAAAGGATATGGAAAGCGATGTGGAGAAAATTTCATTTTTGGCATTGTTATCAGGATTTGATTATATAAGTCTTAAATTTGTAAATGAAATTGTTGAAGGGGATCCTAAATATATACATTATATTGATGAATTTATTTCAAAGTCTATTTGTGAATATGTTGGTGTTCTTAAAGAGTATATTAGAGTTAATGAAACGATAAAGGATTACGTGACTAGAAATAATTATCAAATAAAAGATCAGCATAGAGCTAACATGGACAAGAACCTTAATAAATTTTTAGATAGAATGTCTATGAGTGAATATGATGTTCCAGAATACTTATTCTCTTTGAAAGAGTCATTGCTCCGAGGAAAAGCAATTGATGAAAGTTATTTGATCCCTTCCTTGTATTTAAAGTCTATGATAGAGTTATACAATAATAGAAAAAATAAGGAAGTTATTAACTTCGCATATAAGGCGTTAGAAAAAGAGGAATTTACCGATCCTCGAATAGCTTTTGAAATACGATATTTGTTGTGTTCTGCATTAGCGAAATTAAGGGATAATCGTTTTAAAGATGAAGTACAGAAAATATCTGGTCCGAATTATTATTTTTTGTATGGATTTTATTATCGTCAGATTGGAAGGTTTGATAAGGCTCTTGAGATGCTTGATAAAAGTATGGAGAGAAGAAATAATTTTTCAAAAGCAAAGAGAGAAAAGGTACAGGTATACATTGGTATGCAGGAGTTTCAGTCTGCCAAGGACTTAGCAAAAGAAAATTATTATAATTATATGGATAATCCATACCATATTCAGGCGTATTTTTCTTGTTTGATAAAATCAGAAAAAAGTAAAGAAAACCGAGAAATACTAAACCAACTTATAGATGGATTGAAAAAGATAAATACTGATGTTGCAAAAGAAATGACGCTAAGATGTCGGGCTCAGGTTGAAGCATTTTATGATGGAAACGAGGAAGAAGCGCTTTCGCTAATAGGACAAGCAATAGAGATGAATCCTAACATTCATTATGCAAGAATTGTAAAATTTGATATATGTGAGCGATTTGACATGCTTGATGATATGCGCCAGATTATAAAGTTTTTCGAACAGCCAGAATACAAAAATAAATACCATAATAATATAATTAGCTTTAAAGCAATTTTATTAGCAAAAGAAGGACAAATCGATGAAGCAGTAGATTACTTTCGTGGTAATATACGGGATTATACGGAGGATGCAAAAGATAAATTTATAGTAAAATTGGAAAGATATAAAGAGGAATAATTTAATTTCTTAACATATCAGTCCATATATTTTTTCTATATGGCACCAATAACAATATCTATAATGTCATCAAAAGCAATGCTGATGTCGTCTTCCAGGTGGAGACGTTCATCATAAGTATCGATTTTTACAGCAGGGGTGGTGAGGGTCTGATAGGATCCAACGTCTTTTGTTTTATCTGGAAGAAAGTAGGTTACCGTTACCAACGGCTGCTCTTTTATGTGTGCTTCGATCTGGCGAAGCTGGTCATTGATGACCTGTTTTATCTCGTCTGTTAGTTCTATTCTAGCATCTGTGAGACGGGAAACCTCATGGATCCGGCCACCGAAGCCAGTTAGGGCATCGAAAGGTGCAAACTGCGCAGCACGATTATGGATGGACATGGCAGGGTGTTTGGAATCAAAAGGACGATCCAGATTGATGATTTGATCATATTTTCCCATAACTACCTCCTATGCTTTGTGGCCACCGACCTGCCCATTTCTGGTGATCATAGTTGTGCCTTCTATCATGTTCATTCCTTTGAGAACGATGTTCTTTCCATACTTTTGCTGGAGACTAAGAATTGCCTTCTGGCGTTTTTTCTCTTTCTCCAGTCTTTCATTTTCTTTTCTACGTTGTTCTTCCAGGGCAGCGTAGTCTGTAAATAAATCCAATTGCTCAAATTCATAAGTATCCTGGACTTTTGATTCTTGGATGACCTTTCCAGCCGTAATTGAGATCCGGCGGATCAGGAGATCAGGATTGACAATTCGGTCGAATAATTCGATAGCAGCCTCTGTGATCATCATAGTAGATGCTGTCTGTCGGGAAAGATTTATAGTGCCATGTGCATGGATTGGAACCTTCCTGCCATAATGATCCAGAGAAACTTTCCCTTTGTACTTGCTGGCAATCGCAGGATCCGTGAGACTTTCCCTGTCGTATCCGATGGTCAGAACAAGTTGATCCGTTGCCAGATGTTTTTTGGCGAGGTCCAAGGAGAGATCGTCTGCCATTTCCTTGGTAACCAGGCGAGCCTTCTCGCAGGTGTATGCGGTAGGAAGAACCTGGCCGGATCCGAGACTTTTTCGTTCAGCGCCATATTCTTTGATGGCTTGCATGGTGCATGGCTCATAGCCCCACGCATGATCGATAAGAAGTTCTGCGTTGACTCCGAAGAGCTTATGCAGATGATCCCGTCCGTATTCCGATGTAGAGTAGAGCGCGACATCTCCCATGGTGTGAAGGCTTAGCGCCTGTAACTTTCTGGTATAACCATTTCCTACTCTCCAGAAATCGGTGAGAGGGCGGTGATCCCATAAGAGTTCCCGGTAGCTGTGCTCATTAAGCTCTGCGATGTGCACGCCGTCTTTATCGGCAGGGATATGCTTGGCCACGATATCCATGGCTACTTTACACAGGTACAGGTTGGTTCCAATACCAGCAGTAGCAGTAATGCCGGTTTGATCCAGAACATCATGAATCATCTTCATAGCCAGTTCATGGGCGGTAAGTTTGTAGGTCTGCAGATAATCGGTGACATCCATAAAGACCTCATCGATGGAATACACATGAATGTCCTCGGCAGCAATGTATTTCAGATAGATACCGTAGATCCGGGAGCTCCATTCCATGTAGTGTGCCATTTGTGGAGGAGCCACCACGTAGTCCAATTCCCATTCCGGGTGCTCCTGCAGTTCTGGAGCGAACACAGACTTTCCGGTGAATTGTCGTCTGGGAGCATTGCGTCTGCGATCCGCATTGACTTCATTCACCCGTTGTATGACCTCAAAGAGCCTGGCTCTTCCGGAAACACCATGTGCTTTTAAGGATGGAGATACAGCTAGGCAGATGGTTTTCTCGGTGCGGCTTTTGTCAGCCACGACCAGATTAGTGGTAAGCGGATCGTACCCACGTTTCACGCATTCTACAGAAGCGTAAAAAGATTTCAGATCAATTGCGATATAGATACGATTTTTCTTGTCTGCCATAACGGTTCCTCCTTCCTCTTTTATTTTAGAAAATCACTTTTATAGTCTTGTCGATTCAGTCCATATCCCAGAGCACTTAGGTGTGCAACCTTCAGCACTACGAGATTGATATCTGTATGCATGATCTGAGCGATTTCCTCCGCAGTGTAGTGATCTTCATATATGTGCGTGAGGACTTCTTCCGTATCCAGTAGGATTTCCGAACATACGATATTGGCTTCGTATTCCGGTTTGGATTTCATATCATACAGCGTAAATTCCTTCATGACTCCTCGTTTGACGATATCTCGGTGTAACTGATCATGCCCAATTTCATGAGCACAGACGATACGTTTCATATCATCATCCAGGGTATCATTAAGAAGAATAAATCGATTTCTTTTGATGATGGTATACATTCCCTTTAGAGGTCCGAAGTCTGGACATTCCTTTACAATGATTCCAAGACATTCGGCAATCTCAAACGGATTTCTGGTACCATACTTCTTGACGAGCCTCTCGCCAACCATGATGAGCTTGTCTGATTGCATGAAAACACCTCCTCAGTATCAGTCTAGCAAAATGGCTGTCCATTTGTCGGGACAGCGAAAGTCAGACTTTTTATTTCCGATACTTCTTCGGAGTATATTTTTCTTTATTGCGATCTTTGGCATCCCAGTATGCATCGGAAAGTGCACGGTACACACCATCCATCGCAGCTTCATCCATGGATCCACCGGCGAAGAGACCAACTACTTCATCTACCAGGGATTCAATATCTCTGGAGGCTTTTGCTCCGCCTTTCTCCTGGGCTTCGATCACGTAGTTACCGGAAACACCGAGCAGATCCTCTGAAGTTGTATTCAGAGCAGAAGCCAGCTTTTCTACGATCGCATGATTTCTTGGACGTCGTTCTCCATTCTCATAGTATTGTAATGTTCTCGTTGTGATTCCGGTTGCATTGGATAATTCAACCTGGGTCATCCCCATTTCAAGTCTTCTTTCTTTCAGTCGATCCTGAAACTTCATTCTTCCTTACCTCCCATTTTGAAAATTAAACCGAACAAATGTTCTTAAAAGTGATTGACAGTCTCTTTCATGTTTGCTATCATGTGAACAGAACACGAACAAAGTTCCTATTCACAAGATAACATAGAAACTATTGTTCGTCAATCGTTCACAGAACAAAAGTTCTATTTTTAGAGAAAAGAAGGAAGGGATTCGGTTGGAATGTAGAAAAGTGTATGTGGATGTTTCCTTAGATGTAACGAAGGATGGTAGAGTGCGACCGCGTCGCTTGCGTTATGAGGATGGTTCCATATATGTGGTGGAGCAGGTGAAGGATGTTCGCCATGCAGAGTCTACGAAAGTCGGAGGCATCGGAACGAGATACACCGTTGTGATCCGAGGACATGAGAGCTATTTATTTGATGAAAATGGAAAGTGGTTTGTGGAAGCTAAGGTTGCTTCATAATCCAGAAAGGAGGTCATAAAGGATGAAGAAAAGTTATACCTATAATTGCCTGTGTCCGATCTGCGGGCATGAAAATAAATTCCTGGACCTGGAGGAAACAGGAGGACTTATGGAGTGTGAGTCTTGTTTGAATGTGGTACAGACAAAAAACTGTAAGAAGATGGTAAATATCCCTGTCTACGATATCAAGCAGGTTCCGGATCTTATGAAGAAAGGGGTGCTTGCCTCATGTACTTAACGACACAGCAGATTGAAGATATGGCGGCAGCTATCCTACATAATTTTCGTAATACAACTGGGCTGCAGACCGTATTCACACCGATTGATCAGTTTGCTTCCAATTACCTGGGACTGAGTGTAAAGTTTGCCAAGCTCTCTGAGGATGGAAGTATCTGCGGGCTGACTGCTTATGCAGACACGAATTATTCTGTTCGCATGGATGGCCGGGAGTATGTGTATCCGATTCAGGCGAATGATGTCCTTTTGGACAGCAGCTTTATCGACACGCCGGAACATTGTATGAGTCAGTGTGGAAAGAGAAGATTTACCCTGGCTCATGAGTGTGCACATCAGATCTTATTTGGCCTGGAATCTGAAGAGGCGAAAGCGCTTCATAAAAAGAAATATTCAGAAAGAAGATCCTATTCCTGCAGGGAGTTAAAGAGCCGTGAGGATTGGAATGAATGGCAGGCCAATGCGCTGGGGGCAGCACTGTTGATGCCTGCGGATAGTTTGTCAGCTTTGCTTCAATGGTATCGTCTGATTTCCTATGATGGAAGGATGACACAGTGGGATCAGGAGTTATTTGAGGAGATCTGTCATCTGTTTGGAGTATCCCATTCCGCGATGATGATTCGATTGGAAAAGTTGGGACTTATGATCCGACGACCGATCTCTCAGTTTCCAGTACCAGAGGAGGTGACTGCATGAGAAAAATTGTAGCCAGAACACCTTCTCCAGAAATGCAGGAAAAAATGAAGAAAGCAGTGCGAGCAGTTCGCGATCAGAAGAAAACTGGGAAGTTATCATTTCAGGAATATGGTCCACAGATTGCTTATGTACGTTTGGCAATAGAGGAGGGTGAGGCCGCACTTCCATTTTGCTAAACAAAGGCGGTATTGCCGGTAGGCGGTTTCGTAGCCAAGAAATGAGCAATAGAAACAGCAATAGCAATGGTGCAAAGTCCGAGTTTAACAGGCTTTTTCCTATGCTATTGCTTATATTGCCGATGATATTGATAAATAAAAATGAGATAGAAAATACAGAAATAGGGACGTGTATAACCTCTATATACGCGTAAGGAGTTTCAGAGCAGATAGCAATAGCTATTGGCAATGGAGGTTTTATGAGAGAAAGAGAAGTAGAGGCAGCACTTAGAAAAGCTGCAAAGAAAAGAAAGGGTTTGGCATTCAAGTTTGTAAGCCCTGGCCTTTCCGGTGTGCCGGATCGAATCGTATTACTTCCTCATGGGAAGATTGGTTTTATTGAAGTGAAGGCTCCGGGGAAAAAGATGAGAATCCTGCAAGAAAAGAGAAAAAGCCAATTGGAGTCATTAGGATTTTTGGTTTTCTGCCTGGATGCAAAAGAGGAAGTAGAGGTGATGTTGGATGCAATACAAGCCACATAGCTATCAGGCATTTGCTACGAGTTTTATTATTGAGCATCCGGAAAGTGGGTTGCTGCTTTCTATGGGACTTGGAAAAAGTGTGATTAGCCTGACCGCCCTATGGGAGCTTGCCCTGGACTATTTTGAAATTGGGAGGATCCTTGTGATTGCTCCGCTTCGAGTGGCAACTGATACCTGGCCGAAAGAGATCGAAAAGTGGGATCACCTGAATGGACTGACCTATTCTCTGGTTGTTGGGACGGAGAAGGAGCGAAGGGAAGCATTGGTAAGCCCCGCTTTTGTGTATATCATCAACCGCGAGAATGTTACCTGGTTGATTGAGAATAAGCTGTTTTCCTTTGACTGTGTTTGTATCGATGAGCTGAGTTCCTTTAAGAATCACCAGAGTAAGCGGTTCAAAGCACTTCGAAAAGTCCGGCCCCAAGTAAAACGAGTGATTGGCTTGACCGGAACACCGTCCCCGAATGGTTTGATAGATTTGTGGGCACAGATCAATTTGCTGGATATGGGAGAAAGATTGGGAAGATTTATCGGTGGGTACCGTGAGAGATATTTTATGCCGGATAAAAGGAACCGAGATGTGATTTTTTCCTACAAGCCGAAGCCTGGAGCAGAGGAAGCAATCCATGAGAAGATTTCGGATATCTGTATCAGCATGCAGGCGATGGATTATCTTCAGATGCCGGAGCTGGTGGTATCGAATGTAGAAGTGGAGATGAATGAAAAGGAACGTTCCATGTATGATAGTTTGAAGGCAGATTTGATTTTGTCATTGGAAGGTGGAGATATTGATGCACAGTCGGCAGCTGGCTTGAATAATAAGCTGCTGCAGATGGCAAGTGGAGCAGTCTACGATGAGAACGGAGTGGTCCGGAGGATTTATGATCGGAAGCTGGATGCACTGGAGGATCTTATCGAAGCCGCCAATGGGAATCCTGTCATGGTTGCTGTTTGGTACAAAAATTCCAAGGAGTGTTTGATGGAGAAGTTCGGAGCCGTGCTCATTGAAGATTCCGAGAGCATTGATCGTTGGAACAAAGGTGAGATCCCGGTTGCGATCATTCATCCGGCGAGTGCAGGATATGGATTGAATCTGCAGGCAGGAGGTTGCCATCTGATTTGGTTCGATCTTATTTGGAATCTGGAATTGTACCAACAGTGTAATGCCAGACTCTGGAGGCAGGGCCAAAAGCAAACAGTAATCATTCAGCACATTGTGACCAAGGATACCATAGATGAAGATGTGCTGGTTGCGTTGGAAAATAAAGATTTGAGTCAGGAGGTGCTCTTAAAAGCTGTGAAAGCAAGGATCGCATCCTAGAAGGGAGAGTTTTTCACATGAAAGGATATGTTGAGAAAATGATAAAAGAATATCCCCGCATGGTGAGAGAGCGAGAAGCGCTGAGAAAGCAGATCGAAGAAATAGAATTCCTTTCTGCAGAAGATCTGATTAGTTCTATGAGCTTCTCTCATCCAGAAGGGGAACGAGTACAAAGTAGTGATTTGTCAGATAAGACTGCAAGGATTGCCATGTGCTATGAAAGCCGGCTTGACCGTATCAATGAAGAACTGGTCGCTCCAAAGATGAAGCAGCTGGCGAGAATCGATGAGGAAATCGAGTTCTTTGAATACTGCGTGAGACACTTGCCGATGGATGTGCAGGAGATAAGCATTGCATTATTCTTGGACGGATACAGCTGGGATGAAATTGAAGCCAGCTATTATCTTAGTCGGAAGTGCATTGCAAAAAAGAGAGAGCTTGCAGTCTGCTGCTTGGAGAGAAAGTATCAGATCCGTGAATCACAAATGGAAGCATATATGCTTGGATAGTAGCAAAAGGTAGCCATGATTGAATTTTATTCAGTTGTGGTTTTCTTTTGTGTAAAAATTGCCAGGTTAGGCATGAGGAGAAGGAACATCCGGTTCCGGTTCGATAATGATTTGATTATCTTGAAAAGAAATTTTGATATGGACCCCTACGTGATAACCGAGAGAAGCAAGCCAGTCACCCTGGAGAATAATTCTTGGAACTTTGCGTTTATGACCGCAGGCTTCGGATATTTTTAAATGTCTATCTTTCATTGGCACGTCCTTTTCGGCCACTAATGCTACGGGTTTTAATATATCATGTTACAATTCAAAAATAAATATTATATTATTTATACACGTTAAATTCATAATATGCTATTATAAAGGTAATTATTGTGTAAAAAGTGTATATATTTTAGTGCAAATCTTGTAGAAAATATGTATATCGTGAAAATAGGAAAGGGGGAGTATGAATGACTGATACGAGAAACGTGCTGTATTGGTGTAGTAGAGAAATAGAAATTATAAAAACGTATCCCCTTTTTGGTAAATATAAAGTTAGAATATTAACTACAGGGAAAACACACATAGTCGATAAATACGCCGTGAAAAATAAAATGGAAAATGCTATTTCGATAGCATGGTTGGAGAAAAATAATGCTTGAATTTTTAAAACCAAACTTAACAGGAGAAGAGTGGGAGAAATTGTGCAATTCTTGTTATCGAATGAGATACCAAGAACAAGGATATCAGGAAATTCCGGCTCAGTATAGGGGAGATGGAGGAATAGAGGGATTTACTAAACATGGAATTGTCTATCAATGCTATTGCCCAGAGAAAGAGTATTCTGGCAACGAGTTATATGAGCATATGCGTGACAAGATGACAAAAGATATAGCAAAATTTATTAGTCCAAGTTACGAAAAGATCCTTAAGGGGTTAGGCGTACGTGATATAAGAGAATGGCATTTTGTAATACCATATTATACGGATCGCAGATTGTTAGAGCATGCTGAGAAAAAAAGAAATGAAGTATTGACCTATAGAGCAGAGCATCCGGAACAGTGTTCTTATATTCAGGATGATTTCACCATTACTATAAAAACTGCAAATGATTTCACACTCGAGTTGTCAAGGATAATAAGAAGTGAGCTTGGGCCTAAGCTGGATTTTACAGTTGTCAGAGATAAACCGATTAATTGGACAGAATGCGATAGTGAAAAAGTAAGTAATGTTAAGCGAAAAATTAAGGCTGTGATGAATGGTATTGATGAAGATGATGAAGATTATAAAGAGGTAGTGAATATCTATATTGAATCTTATGTTATAGGCCTGGAATTGATGGAAAAGTTAAGAGCTGAGCAGGTGGAACTATTTGAACAGATACTTAATTTGGAAAACACATATAAGAGGCAAGTGGCTATAAAGACCAAAACTAATACAGATAGTTCGATAAATAGTAAGTTATTTAATGAAATTCTTGAGGATTTTCAAAAAGTTTTAGAAAAGGAATTTCCATTCATTACTAGCAGCTCTATTGCAGAACTGAAAGATGACATGATTAGTAGTTGGTTAGCAGATTGTTCAATGCAATTTAAAATCAGGTGATAAGCATGAGAAAAAAAGAGGATTTGAAAAAAAAAGATGTTATTTTTCAGGCAAAACCTGATGCGATACCATACAACTATCGTATTAGTTATAAAGTATCCATTATTTGCCTTATGATGTATATATGTTGTGGCCGAAAGGGGTGTTCCCTCATAAAACTGCATTTACTGGGAGCTGCGCTTTCAAATAAAAGGTATGAAAGACAGCTTATAAAATATTTATCATCGTCAATAGCAAGTGATCTTATTGTTAGATTTGATCCAACAGTAAATAGGGCTTTAGAGTATGCGATTGCAGATGAAATGATTGGAATTCAGGCCAACGGATCATATAAGCTGTTGGAAAAGGGACGGAATCTGGTGAAGGCGATTATGTCAGATAAAGAATTACTTTCCACAGAGAAAGCAGTTTTGGAAGTAATATCAAAGAAGCTGACAGACGATAAAATTAAGAAAATTACAGAGGAGTGGAGATATCAAGATGCTACAAATTAACAGACTGAAGATCCGAATTGTTTCTTCAAAGAAGGAGTATTCATTCGATGAAACATTCAATTCTGGATTGAATTTTATAGCAAGTGATGATAACACAAGAGGAAAAAGCTCTGTCCTTATTGCCATTTACTATTGTTTGGGATTTGAAGAAATAATTGGAGGTAGGGGAGAGAAAGTATTAACATCTGCATATAAAACACAAATTGAGGACGGGGGAGAAAACTGGCCAGTTTTGGAATCGGGAGCTTATCTTGAAATAACTAATGGACACGATGTCATTACAATATATAGAAGCGCCAAACACGAGACGAGAGATTCTAAGTTGATTACGGTATATTTCTCAGAGCTTTCGGAAATATTCAATGATGATACAATGATAGATGAATATTATGTTCATTCGAAAAATTCAGCCCAAAATCAAAAGGGATTTCATCATTTTTTGGAAGAATTTTTAGAACTAAAGTTGCCGTTGATACCAACTGCAGATGGAGCAGATAGAAAATTGTATTTGCAGTTGATTTTTTCCTCAATGCTTATTGAACAGAAAAACGGATGGAATAGCATATATTCGGGTATGCCATATTTGGCAATTCAGAATCCTAAAAAAAGAGTTACAGAGTTTGTCATAGGATTAAATACATTTGAAAATGAAAGAAAAAGGAATGAATTAGCAAATAAAGAGCGGTACCAAAAAGATCGATGGAATCTGCTTTATAAGGAGCTAGGAACATTACAACAGAGGAGTCAGTGCTTTGTAAAGAATATTCCGTCGGTGCCGGAAATATTGCAGGATTCTTTTGCTGATAATGTAAAAATTGTGCGTAACGTAGGAGATAGAATTAATATTGATGATTGGGTTGAGGAGCTGCAGAAAGAGCATGATTCATTAAAAACTGTAAAACCTAAGGTTATTGATAATTTTGACGAGTTACAAAATGAATTGAATCAGGTTGAATCAGATTTATCTGATTATCAGGAACTGGCTGGAGAACTCTCTCGATTAATACAAATTGAAAGAAGGAAAATTACTAGTCTAAACTCCAATATGGAGGTTCTAAATCAGGATATTGCAAATAATAAGGATGCAGAAAAATTGCAGCGTTTAGGCAGCAATTTGCAGGGAAAATCCTTTTCAGGAACTTGTCCAACCTGTAATCAAAAAATAGCAGATTCGCTGTTACCGGTGCTTCATGAAACAGCAACAATGTCTATCACTCAGACCATAAAACATCTCGAAGCACAGAAAAAGATGGTTGAATTTGCATTAAATAGTCACCGAGAACGAATTACAGAATTAGAAAATCAATTACAGAGTGTTCGGAGTAACGTGGCAACACTTTACAGACTGGGCAAAACAATCCGTAGAGATTTATATTCGATCGATGAAGACCTTTCGGAGACCATTATTTATAAAAGAATGGAAATTGAGCGCCATATTACAGACTTAAAGGATTTTCGTAACGAGGTCGATACATTTGTACAGCAATTCATACATATGAGCGATGAATGGAAAGCTTTGTTAGAGGAAAAAGCTAAATTGCCTAAAAAAGGAATTGCTGATGCGGATGAGACAAAAGTACATGCATTGGAGGAAAATTTCAAAGATAATTTAAAAAGATTTAATTATACCAGTACGTCAAACATTGCGGGTATCAAAATATCTAGAGACAATTATATGCCGATAATTGATAATTTTGATATGAAATTTGATTCTTCTGCAAGTGATAATATTCGTGCTATCTGGGCGTATACTTTAGCATTACTGCAAACATCACTAAAGACTGAAGGAAATCATCCAGGATTGATAATATTCGATGAGCCAGCACAGCATAGTATCGGAGCTGAGGATGCTAAGGCGCTATTTGATACAATTGTATCTTTGTCTAAGAATAGCCAGATTATTATCGGTATCACAATTAACAGCAAGGAAATAGAACACGCCATAGAACAATTGGAAACTAAGAATTATAAATATATACATATTGGCGAGAAGGCTTTCGTATGATGAAGATTGAAAAGAAAAAATTGCAATAAATAAGCATTGCCTCATTGCTATTGCCTAGCCCAACTTTTGTGAGGGCTTTTTCAAAAAAAGGAAACTGAAAAGCTAAATTCGGTGTGATATTATTATACTGAGAAGAAAAGACAGAGGACGTTGTGAGCGATTCACAGCGTCTTTTTCTTTGCCATTTTCTAGGTCTGGGGTGCGGAGTTTCATCCTTTCGCCGCACCCTTTTGAAAGGAGAGATGACAATGCCATACAGACCGAGCGTTCCATGTAAGCATCCTATGTGTCCGAAGCTGGTCGCATCCGGATGTGGAAAGTATTGTGAGGAGCATGCTGCTTTGCACAAAGATGACAGAGAGAATGCCAGCAAGCGTGGGTACGGAAGCAAGTGGCAGAAAGCCAGGAAGCATTACCTGATGCGACATCCATTCTGTGCTGAATGTGAAAAGGCAGGAAAGCTGACCGAAGCAACGGTTGTGGATCATATCATTCCGCACCGAGGAGACCAGAAGCTGTTCTGGGATGAAAGCAATTGGCAGCCGCTTTGTAAAAGCTGCCATGATAAAAAAACATGGAATGAGGACCGCAATCCGACCTATCGATTCTAATTTTGAATTATTGAAAAATTTCAAAATTTGGTCGAAGGGGGAGGGGCGGTCAAAATCTCTGTGGGGCAAATTCCCCAGGACCGATGCTCCCTCAAACGTGCATTTTCGCGAAATTGAAAAGGGGTAAGGGAAACTGTACGCGGGGAATACAGCAAAAAGGGTCGCATTATATAGAAGTTGAATGGAAATTCCGGGCAAATCTGTGCGCCGGGATTTTTTATTTTGAAAGAAAAATGGCCTAGCCGGAAGGGAGAAGCCAATGACAAATGAAGAACAAGAACGCATTGTGGAGCTTCGCCTGAAGGGACTGGGATATAAGGCCATAGCCAATGAGATCGGAACCATATCGAAAGAGAGTGTTCGATACTACTGCAAGACACACGGATTATCCGGAAGCGCCTCACTGGTTACGATGAATTACGACTTGCACCGTGAGATGCCGAATCATTGTAAGAACTGCGGAGTCAAGTTGGTGTGCAATACACATTCTGGAGTGAAGCTATTTTGTAGTGATGCGTGTCGGAGAAGCTGGTGGAAGAATAATCCGGACCGAGATGCACAGTCAAAGAAAAAACGGTATGAATGCAAATGTACCTATTGCCATGGGACTTTCATTTCTTATGACAAGCCAGATCGAAAGTACTGCAGCAGAGAGTGTTATGTGAAGCATCGATTTTGGACAGATCCGGATGAGAAGCCTGGTCCGAGCGAAATTCGAAGGCGGCAGGAAGAAGCCAAGAGTGCAGCAGATACCAAGATGGTGCTTCGGAGAATTTCGTAAATGGTTATGATGAGATGTGAAAGGAGAAATAGGAATGGAGTTTCGCAGAATAAAAATTGCTAACCTGGTGCCAGCTTCCTATAATCCCAGAAAGGCTTTGAAGCCTGGGGATAGTGAATATGAGAAGATCAAAAACAGTATTACAGAATTTGGTTATGTGGAACCAGTGATTGTCAATTCTGATATGACGATCATTGGTGGTCATCAGAGAGTGACCGTTCTTTCCGATCTGGGATATGAAGATATCGATTGTATTGTAATCGAAATTGATAAGACCAAGGAAAAGGCGCTGAACATTGCGCTGAACAAGATCACCGGTGAATGGAATAAGGAACTGTTGGCAGACTTGATCAAGGATCTGCAGAGCAGTAACTTCGATGTATCTTTTACCGGTTTTGAGCCTCCGGAGATCGAGCAGCTGTTTAATAGCGTGCATGATAAGAATATCACCGAGGATGACTTTGATGTAGAAGAGGAACTTCAGAAACCGGCTTTTTCTAAAGCAGGGGATGTGTGGCTTTTTGGCAGACACAGAGTTTGTTGCGGAGATAGTACACTGCCGGAGACTTATGACCTTTTGATGGATGGACGCAAAGCCAATATGGTGCTGACGGATCCTCCATACAACGTAAATGTAGAAGAGACCGCTGGAAAAATCAAAAACGATAACATGGCAGATGAGGACTTTTACAATTTCCTTTTCGCTGCCTTCGTCAACATGGAACAGGCGATGGAGAATGACGCATCCATTTATGTGTTCCATGCCGATACCGAAGGGCTGAATTTCAGAAAAGCATTTGCAGCAGCAGACTTTTATCTTTCTGGATGCTGTATCTGGAAGAAGAATGCGCTGGTGCTTGGAAGGAGTCCGTATCAGTGGCAGCACGAGCCTTGTTTGTACGGTTGGAAAAAGGGTGGGAAGCATAACTGGTATTCGGATCGCAAGCAGACAACGATCTGGGAGTACGATCGTCCGAAGGCTAGCAAAGATCACCCGACCATGAAACCGGTCGCACTTATGGCATATCCGATTCAGAATTCCTGCATGAGCAACTGCATTGTTCTGGATCCGTTTTTGGGATCTGGATCGACAATGATTGCTTGCGAACAGACTGGCAGGATCTGCTATGGTATTGAGCTGGATGAGAAATTCATGGATGTCATTGTAAAGAGATATGTGGAACAGATAGGCTCTTCGAAGGATGTTTTTGTAATCCGCGACGGAGAGAAAATTGCCTATGAAGATATTGAGCCTGTTTCTGAAAATATATCTGCAGATATGCATATTTAACTTGCTATTTATCCTCGGTAGAGTGATATATGTACTACCAAAAGAAAAGGAGGAACAGAGCATGGAACTTATGTGTTTGGCAGCAGACAGAAAAGAGTTGGTCGACGCGATCAATACAATCACCGGTGGGAAAATGAAGTACCAAGGACCACCAAGTTACGCTTACAAATGGGAGGAGCTTACGGTCTTAAAAGATGGAACCCTCGTTGTTGAGGATGTGAATGCGAGAAGGGAAATGCTCCAGACATTGACGGGGCAGCACCTGATTGAAAATACCTGGGATGAGGAGAGGGAAACACTGACGATTAGCTTTCCGATGGAAGGGCATACAGCCACCAGTTTGGTGAACCTGGTTTCCTTGTTTTATACAAAAGGAACACTCATCAATAAGGCCATCCAGACACCGAGAGCATTTGAAATTGCGGATCGGCTGATGGAAGCCCTGGCAGAAACACCACCGCAGACACCAGAAGATTTTCTTTCCACTTGGGAGCGAGTGGGCGGGATGAATGCAACCAGAGGAATCCTCTTTTCCAAGGATACCATCAGCCTGATTGGATTTCCCCCAACGGAGGATGCGGATTGGGTAAAGGCCTACACCGATTTGGGAGGGAAAATCAATATCCTGGCTCAAGAGAGTAAGTACATTCGATTGAAGAGAGAACCGATCGAGAATGAAAAATATGCTTTTCGGGTGTGGTTCATTCGATTGGGATTCGATGGAAATGAATATAAGACTTCCAGAAAACTTCTTCTGAGTCACTTAAGCGGACATACTGCTTTTCGAACGGAAGAGCAGAAAGAGGCCCACAAGCTGAAGTATCAGACGAGAAGAATGGAAGTCACCCATGAAGAATCTTAAATTCGGCGTCGAGATCGAATTTACTGGAATAACCAGGAAACGAGCAGCAGAGAGAGCATTTTGAATGCGTATGAGATTCGTACCGGTATGTCCAGAGCCAAGTTATCTCATTTGATGGATTCTGAAACTTGGATGAATGCAGGAAAGGCAATTGAATATGGATTTGCAGATGATGTGCTGAACGATGAGAAGCGAGAGAACTTCGATCCGGGAGCATTTGCTTTTTCTGCAAAGGAAACTGAAACCCATCTATGGAATCGTCTGGAGGCATATTACCAGACGCCGGTGAAAAAGACCGAGCCAGAGGTACAGATGGGAACACCTATTGACGAGCTGACCAAAAGGCTCAATTTGATTAAACCTTAAGGAGGATTATTACAATGTCTAAGATTAATGAACTGAGAGCACAGCGTGCAAAGAGCTGGGATAAGGCAAAAGCATTTTTAGATTCCCATCGTAACGATAAGGGAATTCTTTCTCCGGAAGATACCAAAACCTATGAGGCTATGGAGCAGGAGATCGTAGATCTGGGCCATGAGATCGAACGTCAGGAGAGAATGGATGCAATGGAGCGTGAGATGGCAGCTCCGGTATCTACTCCGATTACAACAAAGCCGGAGAATAAAAAGAAAGAGGAGAAAGTTGGACGAGCCTCCGATTCTTATAAAGCAGCATTTTGGAACCAGGTACGCGCCAAAGGTGGTGTATCTTACGAGGTCAGAAATGCTCTTTCTGAGGGTGTGGATACCGAAGGTGGATATCTGGTACCGGATGAATTTGAGAATACTCTGGTTCAGGGACTGGAGGAAGAGAGCTGCATCCGTCCGAATGCACATGTGTTCACCACATCCAATGGTGTGCATAAGATTCCGGTGGTGACCACAAAGGGAACCGCAAACTGGATCGATGAAGGTGGTGTTTACGGAGATGGCGATGATGTATTCGGCCAGGAGCAGATCGATGCTCATAAGGTTGGTACCATCATTAAGGTTTCCGAGGAGCTGTTAAATGATTCTGCATTTGATCTGGAGAAATACTTCCAGGAGGAGTTTGCCCGCAGAATCGGTGCGAAGGAAGAGGAGGCATTCCTGGTAGGCGATGGCAGCAAGAAGCCGACCGGAATTCTGAGCAAGAAGGGTGGCGCGGATATCGGTGTTACTGCAGCCAGTGATAAAGCGATCACTTCGGATGAGATCATTGATCTGTATTACAGTATCAAGGCTCCTTATCGTAAGAATGCCGTTTGGGTACTAAACGATGCAACCGTTCGTGCAGTTCGTAAGCTGAAGGACTCCAATGGTCAGTATCTCTGGCAGCCTGCACTCCATGAAGGAGAGCATGAAACACTCATGGGTAAAAAGATCCTGACTTCTCCTTATGTTCCGGAAATTGCCTCCGGTGCAAAGGTTGTCATGTTCGGAGATCTTTCTTACTACTGGATCGGAGATCGCCAGGGTATTACCTTTAAACGTCTGAATGAAAGATATGCCGATTACGGTCAGGTAGGCTTCCTTGCATCCAAGCGTGTAGATGGTAAGCTGATCCTTCCGGAAGCAATCAAAGTTCTTCAGATGAAGGGGACTGCAGCAGGCTAAAAAAAGAAACGTGTGGCGGTGATGGAGTAAATCTGTCACCGCTATTTTAGGAGGTGCGACAGATGATCGTAACACTGGAAGAGATGAAGCAGTATTTGCGAGTGGATTTTTCCGAAGATGATCAATTGTTGACGGACCTGATTACTGCTGCGGAAAGCCTGTGTATGGATATTCTTCGTACCGATGATATCCTGGTTCTTTCGGATTCCGATAAGGGAAGGATGGCAGTGATGTATGCTATCGCATACCTTTATGAGCATCGAGAAGAAGCGGATCATCATGCACTCACGCTTACACTCCGGACACTTCTGGAGGGAGATCGAAAGGCGGGATTTTAAATGAACATTGCATTATTAAATCTCAGGATCACTTTTCAGAAAAATGTGATTGTCTCAGACAAAATTGGAAACCGGAAAAACACATGGGAGGATTATTTTTCCTGCTATGCCACGATCAGTGGAGAAAGTGGTACGGAAACTGCTACTGCCGGTCAGACAATTCCAACGGGAACAGCTGCATTTACTGTTCGATATTGTAAAGATGTGGCAGCGGTAACCACCGATGATTTTCGGATTGTATGTGGCGATGAGCTGTATAACATCACCAATATTGATCACATGAATCATAAGCGAAAAGCACTTAAGTTCGGTGTGAAGAAAGCGAGGCGGTAGGCATGAGTCGAAGAGTCTCCGTCGATCAGATGGCAAGTGCGGTCATGAAGCAGCTAAATGAATATGCGAATTTGACTTCAGATGGTGTGAAGTCCGCAGTAAAAAAGGCTGCCAAGACCGTCAAAACAGAAACACAGGCGGGAGCTTCCTCTGCAACCGGTGCTTATAAAAAGAGCTGGGCCACAAAGAATACAAAGGAAACCGCTCATTCCTTGGAGGTGACGGTTCATTCCAGAAACCGGTATCAGTTGGCACACCTTTTGGAGTATGGTCATGCAAAAAGGGGTGGAGGCAGGGTGGCTGCCAGACCTCACATTGCTGCAGCGGAGCAATCAGGAATCCAGCAATTGGAACAAGAGATTGAGAGGTGTATTCGGAATGGATAAATTACTGCAGATCTTAGGGGAAGCGGGGATCCCGTTTGCCTATGATCATTTTGCAGAGGGTGAATCTCCGGATCCACCTTTTATCTGCTATTTGCTTCCCGGTACCAATCACTTTGGTGCAGACGGGAGAGTGTATTACAAAATCAATGAAGTGCATATTGAGCTCTATACTGACAGCAAGGACCTGGAGATAGAGCATCAATTGGAAGCTGTGCTGGATAAGCATGGCATTTTTTATGATCGATCCGAGGTGTGGATAGATAGCGAGAAACTATATGAAGTCCTATATTCCTTTGAAATAGAGGCATAAGAGTCATGGGAAATAAAGTTAAATATAATTTGAAAAATGTCCATGCTGCTAAGCTGACCACAGAAACCGTAGATGGAGTTACATCCTACAAATATGAAACTCCAAAGGCTATCCCTGGTGCAGTAAGTATCAGCTTGGACGCAGAAGGAGATACCAATCCGTTTTATGCAGATGGTATCGTGTATTTCCGTTCGGTAGCCAATAACGGATACAGCGGTGAGCTTGAGATCGCATTGATTCCAGAATGGTTCCGTACCGAGATCCTGAGAGAGCAGTTGGATAAGAATGGTGTCCTGGTGGAGCGTTCAGACTTTGCGCAGACAGAGAAGTTTGCTCTTCTGTTTGAGTTTGATGGTGATGCAAGGGCAATCCGTCATGTGATGTATAACTGCACAGCATCTCGTCCTTCGATCGAATCCGAAACCAAGGAGGAGAGCATCGAGCCTGGAACAGAGAAACTGACGCTGAAAGCGGATCCGAGAGAAGATGGCCTGGTAAAGAGCCGTACCGGAGATACCACAGATGCGAATGCTTATGCAAACTGGTACAAAACGGTCTATGCTCCTGCAGTAGATGCGGGTAGCGAAGAGACTGAGTAAGGAGGACGAAAGGATGTTACAGAAAACAGTGAATGTGAATGGAGTGGAGGTAATGTTTCGCTCCTCTGCCACCATTCCGAGATTATATCGTTTGAAATTTGGTAGAGATATTTTTAAGGATCTGGCGAAGCTGGAAAAATCCTATAAGGGGAAAGCAAACGAAGGAGCAGAATTTCAGATCGATGATTTGGAGATCTTCGAGAATGTTGCCTATGTGATGGCTTATCATGCGGACAACAGTATTCCGAGCAACATCGATGAATGGCTGGATCAGTTCGAAATGTTCTCCATTTATGAGATTTTACCGGAGATTCTGGAACTGTGGGGCTCCAATCTCCAGACAGATATTGAGTCTAAAAAAAACTTCCAAAAAGTAGCAGGGAGATGACAACTCCGTTATTCCTCCTGCGCTGTATAGAGATTGGGATTTCCATTTCTGATTTGGATCGACTCAGTATTGGCCTGGTTCTTGATATCTGGTCAGAGAAGAGCAATGACAGTGTGAAATATCAGAAGATTGCAACGCAGGAAGATTTTGATAAATTCTGATGTTGATTGATAAGTTTTTATGGTAGAATCAAAGTGTTAGGAGAATTAAAGAAGCCTAACACTTTGAGATTAAACAGAAAGGACAGTTCTGATTGTCTACTTGATGATTAGCGGATAAAATATAATGGAAAAAACTTTTGAAGGAAAACAGATATCATTTTATGATATTTGTGAATATATAGATGGATGCGGAAGTAGTAAACTTAAAAGTCTTGTCAAGAATATTTGCATAGGTGGTATGCTTTTTCTACCAGTAACATTTGCAAAATATACGGGATATCACTCATTTATTAATGAAATTGCCACAGGTGCTACACTTGTCGGAGCTGGTGTTTTTAATATCTTAGGATCGGCTCTTAATGATTTATTTGCATCAAAAAAATATGACAAAGAAATGTATATCAGAATGCAAACTGTATATCAGTTAAGTTTTTACTCTTCTTTATTTGAAGCCATATGTGAGGAATTGGAAGCAGAAAATGTAATTGATCTATTTGAAAAAAACGCTTCGGAAGATTTGTATGATATTTTATATGATGAAGAAAATGAAGAGGATATTTTTATCTCCTTTAATTCAATAGATGTGGTAAGAAGAAATTACGTTACTCTAACTGAAGAATTTAGAGAACGATTTTATTCAACAGAAGAAATTAAGGAATTATTCGTGTGTTCGGAAGAGCAAAAAGAATATTTTGATTATAAGATCACTAATATTCCTGAAGTAGCAATAAAGAAATTCAGAAACCAAATACTCAATCTTATTACAATTCATAAAGAATTAGAATGTTGGATTTCGATGAATATTTTTGCGAATATTCAGGATGAGATTAAGAAACTTCCAGATTCAATTGTAGAGCATATTTCAGATAAGGTTGTAAAAAATATGCGGACACAGGAGGTTCTTGATAGGGAACTATTACAACAAAAGCAAGAAAGGTATTTTTATCTGTTTGAGAGTGATGATTGTGAAGTTGAAACGGTGTTTACGCTGAATAATTATTATATTACTGAAATTGAATCAAAAGAAGCTAGCTCTCATATTCAAAGTTTCAATAATATTATTGATCTTATTAATAGACAAAGGTATTTGTTAGTTACAGGGCCCTATGGAAGTGGAAAAACAACATTATTGAAACGCCTATATCTTGAATATAGAAGAAGAGGAACAGTGGTTTATGCCTTTGATGCGAGGGATTTAGTCGAAACTGTTTGTAGCGGACGTGAGTTTGAATTTAATCGGTTTTTTGATTGTGTTTGTGATGTAGATGCTATTATTCTTATTGATGCATTGGATGATTTAAATGTTGCACATTCTACTGGATCCGACATAAGCTTACTCGAAACTTTTATAGGATGCATGTTCAATTATTTAAAGAGAAATAAAAGAATTTCTTTTGTAGTTGGATCACGTGAGTATGCATATATAGGTGATACTAAAGAAGATTCGGTTGCAGAAAAATTCTTTTATTACACGGAGAACCATCAGGAGATGAAGTTTTTAAAAGCCTCCTGGTTTGAGGCCGCTGATGTGAATAACTGGATAGATAAATATCCTATGAAAAATGGTGTATATCTGAATAAGAGAATAATAAAAGATGAAAATAAAAAAATAACAAATGCACTCCATAATCCGCTGTTTTTGTATGCATTTATTAAACAGTATGAGGAAACAAAAGAGATAAAAGCACATGAGGGATATTATTATTATTATGAAAAATTTATAGATCAAACAATACAAGGGAAATACCATTATGAGGCTTTAGGTAGAGCGAATGTAATTTCAGACAATGTAAAAAAATATAAAAATTTATTGCAGAAAATAGCATATGATATTTTGAATACAAATTCTAATAGAATTCGGAGTATTATTAACCCACTACAAGTATTAGACGATGAACCGCTATTAGCAGAAAAACTGCAAGAGCATAAATTTTGCATAACATTTGAAGATTTTTCACAAGCAACAAAGGAGTGCTTTGATCAACTTAAATCAGAAAGTATTGATAAGGCTAACTTTATTAATTGCTATTTTTTGAAGGTTGTTGGTAATACTATTTTTTTTACAGATGTAAATATATTGTTTTC
Organism: Hominisplanchenecus faecis; assembly: GCF_020687205.1. Taxonomy (GTDB): domain Bacteria; phylum Bacillota; class Clostridia; order Lachnospirales; family Lachnospiraceae; genus Hominisplanchenecus; species Hominisplanchenecus faecis. Next base: position 30,707 of record NZ_JAJEQE010000001.1, on the reverse strand, counting down.
GTTGGCATCGGAGAGGATATATTTACAGTTGATGGAATTGACGGAAAAAGAAGCGTTTGATTTATGCGATTTAGACAGATTGGATGTGATCGATTTTTACCCACAAGTAATAGATTATGTTCTTTATAAAATCAGCACATCGGGCGATAAAAAAGCTCTTAGGGTATATTTGAGATCCTTTGTTTTGAATAGAGATATTAGAAATCGTATAGATGTCGCGGGAAAAAATACTAAAGAAATAGGGGAAACATTTGCGCAAATCTTGATGATGTATATCTTGTTCTTTAAGTTGTGTAAGAATACTTTTTCGGATGAATATGGGCATATATTTAAAGAAATGATTTTTTATGTAAATGCGTATAAAACATATTCACACGAAAACATGTCTAGTAAAGAAATATTTACGGTAGAGCGATATTTTATGCGAAATGTGTTAACTGATATTTTCTTGAAACGTGTAAACCTCAAACATTTTAATTTTAAAGGAAGCGTCATCCGAGATTCACGATTTATGCAGTGCAAATTAATGGATACCTCTCTACAAGATTCAGAATTGCAAGGCAAAATAACATTTGATTTATGCGAATTTAATGATGTAAATATGAAAACTAAAAAAATTGAAGAGGATAATAGCGTATTATTTAGAGATTGTATTGTCAAAAAAATGGAGTTGACTTCGCGGAAGCGGTGTAGATTTATTAGATGTTTTGTTGAGCATATTAATATTGATTTCCGGAATGGAGATCAGATGATTTTTGAGAAATGCCTTATTAAAAACATTAATATAATAGCTGAACAATTTAAACCATCGGATGTAAAAATAATTTTTAGTGCTTGCACGTTTGAAACACAAATTGACTTAACTAAGTATGAAGGAAAAATAGAAATTAAATCAAAAAGCATAAATCTGAAAGGAGGAAATTTGTTTAAAGGGATTATTCAAGATAGAATTACTGGTCTTGATAAAATATTATAATAAAAAATAATTTTGTTTTATATAGGAGCATCAGCCGTGAGGTTGGTGCTTTCTTTCGGCTTGGTGAAATCCGGACTTTTTTCATGTCCTTTTTTAAGAGAGGGGGTATCGCTGTATGGCAAGCAGAATTAAAGGTGCAAATTCCGGCTCATCTGACCACGCATTCCGCTAAGAGCTGATCAGTCTTTCCGGATGTAACTGAACGCGTTTCCGCTTCAGCTGATCAATAAGTTTTCAACGTGTTATAGTTCTTTCGTAGTCATCAAATGATTGCGAAAGGAGGCATAACTATGCAAGACTACAACACGATTATCGGCTCCATCCAGATGCGTTTGAATGGATGCCAGACCAGGTCCGTTATGGACCGTTACAAGATTGGCTCAGGTACATTAAATCTGATCATGAGCCGATACCATGCCAACGGAATCCCAATCGAGGAACTCCGAATGATGGCACCTAAGAAAGTTGAGAACCTTTTCTATCCGCAGAAAAATCTACAGAGGAAAGATGTCCCACTTCCAGATTTCCAGTATTACTATGACAGAATCCATGCACCAGGGAGCCGCATGAACATTTCGTTCTGTTGGCTGGATTATAAAGAAAAGAATCCTGATGGTTATGAGAAGTCACAGTTTTACGAATACTTCAACCGATTCATAGCAGAAAACTATGGTGGCCAGAAGGTATCAATGGCCGTAAACCGAATCCCGGGTGAAAAGATGTATATCGACTGGGTCGGTGATCAGCCGGAACTGTTAACAGATACCGAAACGGGCGAGATCAAAAAAGTCCATATCTTTGCGACCACTCTTGGAGTCAGCAGCCTGATCTATGCAGAAGCTTTTCCAAATGAGAAGCTCCCATGTTTTATAGAAGGCTGTGCCCATGCTGTTTCATTTTATGGTGCTGTTACGAAATACTTTGTGCCCGATAACCTGCGAACTGCTGTAACCAAGCACACAAAGGATGAACTTATCCTGCAGTCTACATTTGCAGATCTGGAAGATTTCTATGAAACTATAGTTCTTCCACCACCCGCTAGAAAGCCGAAAGGCAAGCCTACAGTTGAAAATCATGTACGTTATCTTGAAATACACCTGGTTGCGAAACTGAAAGAAAAGATATATATATCATTTGAAGACCTGAATGCTGAAATCAAAAAAATAGTAGCAGTCCTCAATAAACGATCTTTTCAAGGCAAGGATTTCTCAAGACAGGATGCTTTCGAAAAGTATGACAAACCATGTATGAAACCACTGCCAGGCGGATGTTACACGGCTTGTGACTATAAAGCGGTCCTAAAAGTTCCCAACAACTACCACATCGAGTATGACGGCCACTACTACTCCGTATTGTACTCTTACTGTGGCAAGCCTGCAATCCTGAAGGCAACCGCTTCAGAGATCAGAATCTGTGATCAGTATAATCGGCTGATCTGTACACATAAGCGGTCTTATAGAGAGTCTCCGCTGTATATCACGGTAGATGAACATATGCCGCCAGAACACCTTTATTACAAAGAAGTCAATTCAAAGGATGGTAATTATTACCGCCGCTGGGCTTCTGCCATTGGTCCTGCGATGTCAGAACTGATTGACAGACTCCTTAAATCATCAAAACATGAAGAGCAGTCTTATAATGCCTGTGCAGGTATCCTGCATAAAGTAAAAACAATCCCGAAAGGTGCTGCTGAAGAAGTTGCCCGTAAATGTATAGAGATCAATTCCTGTAAGTATTTTACCTTCAAGCAGATGCTGAAAAAGATGGATGTGAAGGAACTCCCCGAGCATTCACCAGGAACACTGCCCAATCATGAAAATATCAGAGGAAAGGACTACTATAAGTAAGGGTGACGTACTATGGCATACCGATTAAAAGACTATCTTTATAACGATAAACTCACAAAGGAACAGAACATACTCATGGATCGGCTGTATAAACTTCGCATGTCCGGTATGGCTGAAGCATTTGAAAAGCAGCTGCTGGAACCAAACACAGGTCTCGAACCATTTGAAGTCCGCTTTGCTGCTATTGTAAATCAGGAGTGGGATCAGCGTGAGAGTAAAAAGTTTAAACGTCTCATGAAGAAAGCGACCCTGAAATATCCTGCAGCTGATCTTGACAGTTCAATCTATGATCCAGAACGTCAGCTGAATACACACGTCATAGAACTTCTGGCCAAGTGTGATTGGATCGATGAGCCGAATAACCTGCTGATGACCGGAGGGGCCGGTGCTGGGAAAACGCACATCGCCTGTGCCTTATGTATCACAGCAATGCATCAGAACCGTACTGTTAAATACATACGTGCGAACACGCTCTTAAAGGAATCAGATCATGCCAGGCAGGAAGGTACTTACTTTGAGTATTCGAATGAAATGGCCGCTTATGATCTCATGGTGATAGATGATTTCGGCTTAATGGATCTGGACATCGAGAAATGCCGCGATTTATTTGAAATCATCGAGTCCAGAGACTGCTGCAAGGCAACTATTATTATCTCACAGATTCCAGTATCCGGATGGTATCAGCTTTTTGGGGATTCCACCTACGCAGATGCCTGCTTAAGTCGAATGACATCTAAGGCATATCGCCTTGAATTTCCTGGCAGGGATCGCAGAATAACCAATAGTAATTAATCAACCTGCTGAGCTTTGCTCAGTTTGAAGCGAAATGGCGCTCCGTTCCTCTGGAACGGATGCGCAGTTCTTGCGGAATATGCATTCATCCTGCATCCATGCATGATTCCCACGGATTTCTTAATGCTTTTTCAGGATGAAACGCTTTCTTACGGATTTTCATGTAGAAAAACTCCTGCTTGATTCCGCCCATGACGCAATGCCTTATTATCAGTACTGCAAGCACAACGGTATCATACCTTTTATCGACCTGAATGAAAAACGTAGGATTAAGGAAAAATACAAAGACGACTTTACCATTGGAAAGGATAGCATTCCTGTCTGCAAAACCGGCAGCCGTTGTCCCCTTGTCAGCCGCAAATATGGCTGTTCCTGCGACTCTTCGTGTTCTGGTTCAAAATACGGAAGAACTGTACATTTATCCAGGAAAGATAATCCACATCTTATAAATATACCGACTCGTGACAGTGAGCAATGGAAAAAGGAGTACAATGCCAGAGTTTCGCTGGCATCATACTATTATAAAAGTGTGGAAAGCCTTATTTTCCTTATATTTTTTAGAAAAAAACACATAAAAGAAAAACGGAAAAAAGCTTGACTTGTCTGCAGGTGAAATATATATTAAAAACGGATTTATCTAAAAAGGGGATACGCATCTTGCGGAGAAGAAGTTTCACCCGAACGTGTGCTGTCATGTATCGAAGATACATGATAAAAGCTAAAATACTTTCAGTATCATATAAAAAGAGATCAGGAGGGACCAAATGAAAAAGAGACACGTACAAAAAATGTTGACGATGGCATTGACTGCAGCATTGATCTGCAGTTCAGTACCGGTATCTGCGGAGACCGTTTCGGAGAATGAAACAGCCGTGACTGTAGATACAGCAGCAGAACAGGAAACGGCAGAAAAGCCGGAGCTGGAAGCAGATCAAGCAGAAACGGAAGATACAGAGGTTGAGGATGGAAAAGAAGGATATCTGTCCTATTGCATTTATCAGAAACCGGATGAAACAAAATATGTGGAAATAACAAGGTGTGATTATAATGCAAAGGGAGCTGTAAAAATACCCACGAAAATTAAGGATATTAAAGTAACGAGCATAGGGAATGAAGTATTTTTTGGCTGTAGCGAGTTAACCAGCATAGAAATCCCGTCGAGTGTAACGAGCATAGGGAATTTTGCATTTTCTGGCTGTAGCGGGTTAACCGGCATAGAGATCCCGTCGAGTGTAACGAGCATAAGGGATTATGCATTTTCTAGCTGTAGCGGGTTAACCGGCATAGAGATCCCATCGAGTGTAACGAAGATAGGGGAAGCTGCATTTTCTGGCTGTAGCGGGTTAACAAGTATAAACGTAGAAGCTGGCAATGAGGTCTATGACAGCAGAGATAACTGTAATGCCATTATAAAAAAAGCGACGAATACTCTTATACAGGGCTGTAAAAACACAAAAATCCCGTCGAGTGTAACGAGCATAGGGAATTATGCATTTTATGACTGCAGCGGGTTAACCGGTATAGAGATCCCGTCGAGTGTAACGAGCATAGGGGATCTTGCATTTTGGTTCTGTAGCGGATTAAAAGATGTATATTATACAGGTACACAGGAACAGTGGAATGCAATCAGCTTTGGTAGTGGCGGTGATGCATTAAATGTTTTCGGAGCTTATGATGAAGACTTGCGTCAAAATATCTCAATTCCTTTTACCTTGCACTGTAACTATTCACGACCGAAACCAGATGTGCCTGCGGCTGGAACATCTCTGAAAGAGAAAACAGGCAGGGAATTTAAGGTGACAGAATCAGATGGTTCTGAAAGTAAGCCATCAGTAACGCTTACAAAGCTGTCTGCCAAGGAGAAAAAGGCAAAGAAGGTTACAATTCCCAAAACCGTTACAATTAACAATGTGAAGTATCAGGTGACAGGCATTGCGGCAAAAGCATTTAAGAACAGTAAGAAGCTGCAGACAGTTGTAATTCCTGACACGGTTACAGAGATCGGAACCGGCAGTTTTGAAGGCTGCAAAAAGTTAAAGAGCGTAACGATTGGAAAGAATGTAACCTCTATCGGAAAGAATGCCTTTAAGAATTGCAAGAACCTCAAGAAGATTACTGTGAAGAGTACAAAATTAAAGAAAGTCGGAAAAGGTGCTCTCACAGGCATCAACAGAAAATGCGTTATTAAAGTACCGAAGAAACAACTGAAGTCTTACAAGCGTCTGTTCAAAGGAAAGGGGCAGAAGAAATCTGTGAAGATCAAAAAATAGACGATAGAAGAATCCGAAAGAAATTGCGAAAAAACCGGGTTTATCAAGTTTTTTGTGTAAGTTTTAAGAAAAAATTTTATGGGGAGGGGAACCTCCCCATTGTTAGAGTTTTATACTTTTACAAATTAACTCGTCAAAGCATCCTTGGCAAGCATCTCCATTTCATCGTTTAAAGCTCTGGATTCCTGTACCAGGGCATAGTCCAGACAGGTATCGGAGTTGTATTCTTTGATGGTCTGGGCAAGTTTCCGGAGAGCAGCCATTGCCCGTTCCGGTTCCTGCAATTCTGTCAATAAGGCAGCATAATTGTTGATTTGGGGAATGCTGTTATTGGTATAAAGCAGTCGGTAACGGCACTATTTTCATTGTCTTTCAAAAGTTGCTTCATCTCCAGGATAATCTCTTTCATATCTTTCTTGTACTGGTATTTCTCCATATATGGGAAGACATACTCCAGAAACAGCAGGTACTTGGTCAGATTATCTTTTTCTATCATCCGCAAGATATTCCCGACTGTCTGAAACAGTTTTTTATAATAGCTGATGTCTGTTCCATGCATCAGACAAATTTTTTGCAGAGAATCGAGCAAAGTATGGCAGCCCGGAATATTTCAGGATCAGATGCACATTTTGTCAACAGTAATCGTTGTATAGCACAGAAGAGGCAGGAAATTGAAATAATTCTTACAAAGCTTTTTGTATGCATTAAAAAAGGTTGATGTTTCACCGGAAGAAGTAGTAATAGATCACCATTGACGAACATATTCGGTGGAGATATACTATAATCAGGACTTTTATAGACAAAATCAGATTTTAGATTGGAAAAGCTAAAACAGTAAAAGTCATGAGGGAGGAGACAGGGGTATGCAATATCGATTGTCGGAAAAAGAAAAGCAGATCGTCTCTCCGGTCAAAAAGGACTGAACCCGAAGACAAAGCTTAGTGGCAAAATATCTGGAAAAAGAAAGGAAAACAAATGAAAATTCGAGATCTGAAGGCAGTGATCGTTGATGATGCAGCTGTAAAATCGATACATATAAAAAGAGCTTTACAGTTCTGTGGTGTGGAAAATATTGTGATGTTTGACCATCAGGAGGCCTTATGGGAATATCTGGAGACAAGCGAAGCAGATCTGATTGTTACAGACATGCACTATCCACTGGCGAAAGGAGAAAAGGAAAATGAAGAGGCAGGATTTATTCTGCTGGAAAAGATGAAACAAAGAGAGCATCCGATACCGGTGATCATCTGTTCCTCGCAGAATTATCGCTCGCCGGATGCACTGGGGACGGTATGGTACAATAAACTCAGAGATATTGAGTTTGATTTTAAAGAAATTTTGGAAAATACCAACTGGGATCAGTTTCAGAGCTGAAAAAGCAGGAGGTCCTGGAATATCTTACGGAGTTTGAACGCAGAGAAGCATTCCCCCCGCTTCAAGTGTGCAGAGCACTAAGCGGTGAGTGAAGGGGGGATGCTTATGTCAGTGGGAGTTGAAAGCTCCCACTGACAGATCGCGAAGCGACTGCGTTCATGAGCAAGTCGCGAAGCGGATTGTGAATGTCCACTTTACCTGTATCAGGAAGTATCGGTAAATGGAAAAGAATATCTTCTGGTGCAGGGAGGACTTAATATTATGAAGAATTCTACTCTCAGGCGAATATGCCCAAATAAGGGAACTCAGATGTAATTGGAAAATCCCTTTCCGATGATCTCACTGCTTTTGGTAACGGTAATAAAAGCAGTGGGTTCATTTTTTTTGATAAAACGCTGCAGCAGAATTGCCTGATTGACATCGACAACGGTCAAAATAACGGTTCTCTGTGTATGAGAGTAGGCTCCCTCGGCATGATAAGTGGTTGCAGTGTGACCGAGTTCTTCTGTAATAAAATCACAAATTGGTTCCGGGTGATCACATACAATAGTAAAGAACTTGTTCAGCTTCATGCGTTCGATCACTTTGTCGATGACCAGTGTCTTTGCCATCAGCCCAAGGATGGAACAAAGTCCGGTCAGAGTGTCAAAAACGAAGAATGCCATAACTACAATGAGCAGGTCGCAGAGCAGCAAAGCGGTGGAAATGTTCATCGTGGAGTACTTTTTGATGATCATGGCGATGATGTCTGTCCCGCCTCCGGAGGCGTTCTCGAAAAAGAGCAGGGCAGCTGCGATTGCCGGCAGCAAGATCGCAAAGCAAAGCTCCAGCGAAATCTGATCGGTCAGCGGTCCTGACATCGGGAAAAGATGCTCAAAAACATTTAATAGTACCGAAGAGAGAACGGTGACGTAGGCTGTTTTCAGTCCGAAGTTTCTTCCAAGAAAAGCGAAACCGACCACCAAAAGAACCAGGTTGATGACCAGATTGATTACAGAGGCGGTAAAGGGAAGAAATTTTGCAAAAACAACAGCCATTCCGGATACTCCGCCGAAAGAAAAATTATTTGGAAATTTAAAAACATAGATGCCGATATCCATAATGAGTACGGCAACGGTAATAATAAAGTATTCTTTTAAAGTACGGGAAACGGAAGATGTGTTTTCCTTATTTTGTTCCATAGAAATCCTCCTCATTTGTATGAATCCAGACATGCAGCACCTTATTATACGCCCTGTTCTTCTTCCTGACAAGCGAATTTCTTTGACCGGATGAAAAAATTCTGTTAGAATAAAATTAAAATGCCAAAGCACATTACCAGACACCAGAAGATGCCTGTGAATTGCTTCGTTACAAAGTAACTTTTTAACATTCAGGAGAAACAAATGATTACTTTAAATGACTATTTATATTCCGGAGATACGATCTTCCGTATTCTGCAGCAGTATACCGATGCACTGCGAAAAGAGGCAAGAAAAAGTCACAATGAGATTGACATGGCACACAGCAATTTTCTGATTCTGATTAAGGGGCTGCTGGAGCACAATGATTTCCTTACTGCTCAGTCACAGCAAATCCGGGAATTTTATAAATATATGGCAAAACAGTATCCGTATCTTGCTTTTACTTTTAAAGGAAGGATCAAATCGCTGATCCGTGCAGAAGAAAAATTCAACGGTTATATTGTCTCTTATATTTATGACTACTATACAAAATACGGTAAGTACCCGTCAGTGAACAAGCTTAAGAGCCGCCTGAGCTGTTTTCGTGATTTTATCGCATACCGCATCGTGATCTGTATGCCGAAATGTCACCTGAAACAGGGAGAAGATCTGGAAACGGAGGAGCTGAAGTGCCTCTATGAGATCGCCAATGCTCTGCCGGGATTTCTTGAAGAGCGTGGCTTTGATGCAGAAGATGCAAAAGGAGTCAAACTGAGCACTTCCCCACTCTTAAATGACGATGTAAAGCCGTATTATCGCGATTATGTATGCAACAAAAGCCACAATGGATATCAGTCCCTTCATATTACATTTTACGACAACAGTTCCAGAAGCTATATGGAACTGCAGCTGCGTACCAAGCGGATGGATGACATTGCCGAGATCGGACCGGCGAACCATCTGGAATACGAAAAACGCCAGGAAAAGGAACGTATCCAGCGAGACACGATCCCGAAAGGTGAATGCATTTATTTTGATGAAGCATATGAAAGAGGCATGAAGCTTCTGAATCTGGATCTGACAAAAATAGACGTTAATATGTTCACGGCGATGAGCAAGAGCCTGATCAACGATGGCTGCGGACTGTACCATGGCAGACTGATTCTGCCGTATGAGCATCTGTCGCGTTTCCAGAATGATCTGATCGATTAAAAGACATTGAATCGCTGATCGTATCGATCGATACCGAAGGATAAATCCCCTGCAAAGAGTTTAATGCCATGCTCTTTACAGGGGATCTTTTTGTGTCTTTTGTGATATCTGTTTTTTTCAGAGGACAAACCGGATCAGACGGGTTCTGTCGAGTACAAAGATCGAGGCATCCATAAACAGATGGGCGAGCAGTGTGCTGACGATCACGCCATTTGAAGTCAGCAGAAAACCGACGTGGAAGCCAAACCAGCAGACAAAGCCGGAATAGCAGCCCATCAGGATCAGCAGGTAGAGATTTTTCAACAGTTTTGAGATGGTACTTATAAAATCTTCTGCCGTAAAATCAAAGTAGACGAATCGGCCGATCGCCAGAGAAACAAAATACAGGATCAGGGCGTCGTAGTTGGAATCGTCGTAAATAAATTTTATGTACATAAGAATTAAAATAATATAAAAGGACGACACCAGTCTTACGGAAGATTTCTGATCCGGCGGCAGATACTCAAGCGGAACTAAAAAACGATCCAGCCATCCGGTGAAAAATACGGACAGGATCAGAAAAAGCAACAGGATAAAATCCTGATATTTACTCCAGTAGAAAAATGCCTGAGGGATCCTTGCGTCAATGATATAGTAAAGGGAAAGAAACAGAAGAACCGAGGTACTGGAGAATGTCATTTCGTAAAAGCTTTCAATCATGCCGATCTCACGGAACCGGTGTCTTCTTGTGATCTCTGCCACATCGCATTCGTCCAGCCCTTCATAGTTCAGCCGCCTGTGAACCTGAAGTTTGGCTGTGATCAGTACGATGGCAAGCACGGCGATCAGTCCCATCAGCGAAACCAGCAGAAAAATGCCGATATTCTTAAAATCAAAATAGTGAGAGACATAGTAACGAGTCATACAAACACCTTCTTTCAAAATAGCAGGGCAAGAATGCCGGAGGCATTCCTGAATTTATGTACCGCAACGCCATTGTAGTACGTTTTTTCTGAAAAATCCAGTGCTACCTGTATTTTACCGGAATGGATCCTGCTTTTTCATGACAGAAAAAAGTGATGTGAGGAAATTTTGCATGCGTGCAGGGACTGTAAACGTTGACATGATATAAGCAAAAGTTTATAATTATTTACTGCAAAGTATGTCGGAAACGGCATTAAGAAGGAGGAAATGCAGTGGCAGAACAGAAGAATGGACTGGAAGGTTATTTCGTGACAAAAGGCAGTAAAAAGCTCAGATATGGCTATACAACCGGATCCTGTGCAGCAGCAGCGGCAAAAGCGGCAACCTGGATGCTTCTGTCACAGAAAAAGATTGAAAAAATCGATCTTCTGACGCCACGCGGCATTTTATTACATCTGATGCCGCTGGATGTCTGCTTTGATGAACAGCAGGCTTCCTGTGCGATCCGGAAAGATGGCGGAGACGATCCGGATGCGACAGATGGGTTGCTGGTTTATGCAGTCGTATCAAAATGCGGAAAAACAAAAAAGGAGCAGGTTTTTATTGACGGCGGAAAAGGTGTCGGGCGGATCACAAAGCCGGGGCTTGAGCAGCCGGTCGGAGCGGCAGCGATTAACCGTGTTCCCAGAAAGATGATCACGGAAGCAGTGCGTGAAGTATGCGAAATGTGTGAGTATACAGAAGGAATACAGGTCTGCATTTCCATACCGGGCGGCGAAGAAGTGGCAAAAAAAACGTTTAATCCAAGACTTGGGATTGAAGGTGGCTTGTCGGTGCTTGGCACAAGCGGAATTGTCGTGCCGATGAGTGAAAAGGCTCTGATTGCCAGCATCCGTCTGGAGATGGAGATGAAGCGAAAAAACGGTGCCAAGTATCTGCTTCTGACACCTGGTAATTACGGTGCCGATTTTGTGAAAGAAAACACAAAGCTTGATGTGGAAAGCTCGATGAAGTGCAGCAATTATGTCGGTGAGACGCTGGATATGGCAGTGGAATTAGGATTTCTGGGCGTGCTGTTTGTGGCACACATCGGGAAATTCGTCAAGGTTTCCGGTGGCATTATGAACACGCATTCCAGACATTCAGATGCAAGGGCAGAGCTGATGTGTGCACATGCCCTGCGATCCGGAGCTGATCTTGAGACGGCAAAAGCGATCCTTGAGACCATCACTACAGAAGAAGCCATGGAGATTATCAGGATGCACGGACTTCAGGATGCGGTGATGGAGCAGATGGCAGAAAAGGTGCATCAGTATATGCAGCACCGGGTAGAGGGTGCAATCCAGACAGAGGCGATCCTCTTTTCCAACCGTTTTGGCTATCTTGGTGAGACAAAAGGAGCCGAAAAACTTGCCGAAAAATTCAAATATGACTTATAAAATAATATGATTAAGTGTCAGAAGACGAAAGTGTGATTGTGCTTAAACAAATGAGCACTTTAGACTTATTGACACGCTGAACACTGAAAACGTATTAAATGGAAAAACAGAAGGAGTATACGCAACAATGAATACAGGTACCTTATATGGCGTCGGGATCGGACCGGGAGATCCGAAACTGATGACCTTCCGGGCGGCGGAACTGATCCGTGACAATGAGATCATTGCCCTGCCCGGAGAAAAAGCAGAAGAAACCGTGGCATACCAGATCGCCGTGCAGACAGTAGAAGAATTAAAACAGAAAACGTTTCTGGAACTGCCGATGCCGATGACAAAAGACAGGGAATTGTTGGAAAAAAGTCATGAAGAGGCGGCAGACCGCGTGGAGGAGTGTCTGCAAAAAGGACAGAATGTAGTATTTTTAACACTTGGAGATCCGACTGTGTATTCCACTTATCTTTATGTACATAAACGGATTGCACAGCGTGGTTACAGGACGGAACTGACAAGCGGGATCACTTCATTTTGTGCAGTAGCGGCAAAGCTCAATATCGGTCTTGTAGAAAAGGCAGAAGAGCTTCATGTGATACCGGCATCCTATCAGATCGAAGACGCCCTGAAATTGCCCGGAACAAAAGTCCTGATGAAAGCAGGAAGAAAGATCGGACAGGTGAAAGAGCTTCTGAAAAAAGCCGGTATGCAGGCGATGATGATCGAAAACTGCGGTATGGAAAATGAAAAAATCTATCAAACGGTGGATGAGATTCCGGAAAATGCCGGATATTATTCGCTTATTATCGTAAAGGAGAATTAAAATGATACATTTTGTCGGAGCCGGTTCCGGAGCGGCAGATCTGATCACTGTTCGAGGCAGGAAATTTCTGGAAGAAGCGGACGTGATCATCTATGCCGGTTCTCTGGTCAATCCGGAGCTTTTAAATTATGCAAAAGAGGCGTGCAAGATTTATGACAGTGCAAAGATGACGCTGGAGGAAGTATTGGATGTGATGCGTCAGGCAGAAAAAGACGGACAGACGACGGTGCGTCTGCATACCGGAGATCCGTGCATTTACGGTGCAATTCGTGAGCAGATGGATGTACTGGATGCAGAAAATATTTCTTATGACTATTGCCCAGGTGTCAGTTCCTTCTGTGGGGCAGCCTCTGCTTTAAATATGGAATACACGCTTCCGGGTGTATCACAGAGCGTGATCATCACACGCATGGCAGGCCGTACACCGGTGCCGGAAAAAGAAGAGATCGCTTCTTTTGCGGCACATCAGGCAACGATGGTAATCTTTTTAAGCACCGGTATGGCAGAAAAATTATCCAAGCGTCTGATTGCAGGAGGTTATTCGGAAAATACGCCGGCAGCGATTGTCTATAAAGCAACCTGGGAAGATGAGAAAGCGGTGATCTGCACCGTAGGAACATTAGCAAAGGCAGCAGAAGAAAACAACATCACGAAGACTGCACTGATGATCATCGGAGATGCGGTAACGCACAGCCATTATGAACGTTCGGAGCTTTACAATCCGGCCTTTACAACAGAATTTCGTCAGGCAACGAAAGAGAGATGACAGGAAAATGGGACAGAAACTTGGGATCGTCAGTTTTACGGAGCATGGCAGTCAGTTAAATGAGCGGCTGCGGGAAATGCTGGAGCGTTCCGGATATGTATGCGAGTCCTATGCAGCGGAAAAATATGCAGGAAAATATCATCTGTTTCCACTGAAGGTTTCCGCAAAAGCGTGGACAGAAAAAATGTTCCAAAGCATGGATGCTTTGCTTTTTATCGGTGCGTGCGGCATTGCGGTGCGGAGCATAGCACCTTATCTTCAGGGAAAAGACAAAGATCCGGCCGTTGTTGTTCTCGATGAGAGGGGGATTTTTGCGATTTCCCTGCTTTCCGGGCATCTGGGCGGGGCAAATGAGCTGACAGCGGTGCTCGCAAATCTGACCGGTGCGATTCCGGTCATTACGACAGCAACCGATATCAACGGACGTTTTGCGGTCGATGTGTTTGCAAAAAAGCAGAATCTGTGGATCTCAGATCTGAAAGCGGCAAAAGCAGTCTCTGCGGCGGTGCTCGATGAAGAGCCGGTCGGATTTTTCAGTGAATTTCCGGTGACAGGCGAAATCCCATGCGAACTGCAAAGACTTGCGGATGGAGAGCGATTTGAGGGAAACTGCGGTATGGTGCTTTCCTTGAACGAAGAAAAGAACCCGTTTTCTGTGACGCTGCACCTGATCCCACGGATCGTAAGCCTTGGGATCGGCTGCAAAAAAGGCACACCGCAGGAGACGATCGAGCAGGAAGTTTTAAAAGCACTGCAAAGCTGTCATGTGTCGATACACAGCATTTTTGCGGCAGCCAGCATTGATCTGAAAAAAGAAGAAGCGGGAATCCTTGCGTTCTGTGAAAAGCATGCGATTCCATTTTGTACTTATACGAAAGAGGAACTGATGGATCTCGAAGGAGATTTCACGGCATCAGCATTTGTAAAAGAGACAACCGGTGTGGACTGTGTCTGTGAACGAAGTGCCATTCTTGCAGGAGGCGGTGCAGAGCTGCTTCTGAAAAAGCGGGGGGCAAACGGCGTGACCGTCGCACTGGCTCTCAAAGATTGGAGTGTGGATTTTGGATAATAAGATATATGTGGTAGGAATTGGACCAGGAGCTTATGAGCAGATGACGATGCGGGCGGCAGAAGCACTTCGCAGGTGTGATGTGATCGTGGGCTATACCGTTTATGTGGAGCTTGTAAAGGAACATTTTGCAAACAAACGTTTCATGACAACGCCGATGAAAAAAGAGATCGAACGCTGCCGTCTGGCATTTGAAGAAGCAAACAAAGGTTATACCGTTGCGATGATCTGCAGCGGCGATGCCGGAGTCTATGGCATGTCCGGTCTGATGCTGGAGATCGGTCAGGAGTATCCGCATGTGGAAGTGGAAGTGATCCCGGGTGTGACAGCGGCAAATGGCGGGGCAGCTGTGCTTGGAGCACCATTGATCCACGATTTCGCAGTGATCAGTTTAAGTGATCTGCTGACACCGTGGGAAAAGATTGAAAAACGTCTGCTCTGTGCAAGCGAAGCGGATTTTGTGATCTGCCTTTACAATCCATCCAGCAAAAAACGTCACGACTATCTGCAGAAGGCCTGTGATCTGATGATGAGAAGCAAAGATCCGGATACCGTGTGCGGAACGGTTTCCAATATCGGGCGTGAGGGAGAAACGTTTCGTGTGATGACGTTAAAAGAGCTGCGGGATACCAGGGTGGATATGTTTACAACGGTTTATATCGGAAATTCTCAGACCAAAATGCTGAATGGGAAAATGGTCACACCAAGAGGTTATATCCATGGATAAGATTTTATTGTTTGCAGGGACGACAGAAGGGCGAAATCTGGCAGAATTTCTGGAGAAAAATCAGATACCGACGGAAGTTTGTGTGGCAACGCAGTATGGAGAGACGCTCTTAGAAGAAGGGAAGTATCTTCATGTCCACGCCGGAAGACTGGACGAAACAGAGATGGAGCAGCAGATCCAAAAGCAGCAGATCACGCTGGTCATAGATGCAACGCATCCGTATGCGGTGATCGTATCTCAAAATATCCGCAGGGCATGCAGCCGGACGGGAACAGAGTACATCCGTCTTGCGAGAAAAGAGACGGACGCTTCCTGGAAACAGGAGATGGAGGATGTCACAGAAGTTGCAAGCGTGGCAGAAGCGGCAGCTTTTCTTGCAAAAAAAGAGGGGCGGATCTTTGCGGCGACCGGAAGCAAAGAGCTTTCTGCCTATCAGGTGATCCCGGATTATCAGGACCGGGTGGTGGCAAGAGTGCTTTCCACCCCGGAGGCAGTATCGGAGTGTGCCATGCTAGGATTTTCCGGGAAGAATCTGATCTGTATGCAGGGACCGTTTACGGAAGATCTGAATGTGGCGATGCTCAGGCAGGCACAGGCTTCATGGATGGTGACAAAAGAATCCGGAAAAGCCGGAGGTTTTCTGGAAAAGTTGCGTGCGGCAAAAAAAGCAGGAGCAAAGCTGGTCGTCATAAAACGACCGGGGGAGCGATCCGAAGAAATTGCGGAAGATCAAAAGGAAGAAAATTTATATGCAATATGTGATGAAGGACAGATCCGAAGCCTTCTTGGTAAACGGCTTGGCATTTGTCCGAAACGACAGCTGTATCTGGTCGGGATTGGCATGGGAAATGAAAAGAACCGCACCGTGGAGGCAGAACAGATCTGTCAGTCGGCGGATCTTTTGATCGGTGCCAGAAGAATGCTGCAATCCGTGAAAACAGAAAGAAAGGCAGTCTTTGAATCTTATAAACCGGACGAGATTGCCGCTTATCTGGCAGAACATCCGCAGTATGAGACGGCAGCGGTACTCTTATCCGGAGATATCGGTTTTTACAGCGGAGCAAAAAAACTGTACGATGCGATTGAACGCACGGAAGGACTGGAACAGATGGAAATTTACCCGGTCAGCGGCATTTCTTCGGTGGTCTATTTCTGCGGAAAACTGGGCGTTTCCTGGGAGGATGTCCATCTTTTGAGCCTGCATGGCAGAAAACAGAATCTGATCGATGCAGTCAAATATCATGAGAAAGTATTTGTATTATGTGGTGAAAAAGACGGAATTCCAAAAATCTGCTGTAAACTGAAAGAATATGGTCTTGGCGATGTGAAGGTTGCAGTCGGGACTGATCTGTCCTATGAACAGGAGCGGATCGTACAGGGAACAGCAGAAAGCCTTATGAAAGAGGATTTTGCACCGCTTAGTGTGCTTTTGATCTGCAATCCGGATGTGAAAAAACGCATCGGTCACGGACTGGATGACGATCTGTTTTTGCGTGGGAAAGTCCCGATGACAAAAAGCGAAGTGCGGAGCATTTCGCTGTCAAAATTAAGACTGCACAAAGATGCTGTTGTCTGGGATGTCGGAGCCGGAACCGGTTCCGTTTCCATTGAGGCGGCACTCCTTGCAAGAGACGGCAGTGTCTATGCGATTGAAAAGAAAGACGAAGCCATTGATCTGCTGGAGCAGAATAAACGAAAATTCGGAACAGACAATCTTGAGATCATCAAAGGATTGGCTCCGGAGGCATTAGAGGGGCTGCCGGCACCGACACATGCTTTTATAGGAGGTTCTTCTGGAAATTTAAAAGAAATCCTGGAAGTTTTGCTGGAACAGAATCCAAGGGTGCGTGTTGTCATCAATGCGATTGCTCTGGAGACGGTAGCAGAAGCGATGCAGTGCCTGAAGAGCATGGCGTTTACCGATGTGGATATCGCACAGGTATCGGTGGCAAAGGGAAAGAAACTGGGCTCTTATGAGATGATGATGGGGCAGAATCCGGTTTATATTTTCTCCTGCACAGGAGGTGAAACAGCATGAAACAGCCAAGATTTATGCTTGCAGCACCGTCAAGCGGAAGCGGAAAGACGATGATCACCTGCGGGATATTGCAAATATTAAAAAACAGAGGATATCGTGTCTCTTCCTTTAAATGCGGACCGGATTACATTGATCCGATGTTTCACACAAAAGTGCTCGGTACCATCTCCAGGAATCTGGATACTTTTTTTACCGGAGAAGAGATGACACGCTGTCTGTTTGCAAAAACGGCACGGCAGACCGATCTTTCCGTGATCGAGGGTGTGATGGGCTATTACGACGGACTTGGCGGCATCCGCACAAAGGCAAGTTCCTATGATCTTGCCAGGGTCACCGACACGCCGGTCATTCTGATCGTCAATGCCAAAGGCATGAGCCTGTCCATCCTTGCCCAGATCAAAGGCTTTCTGGATTATCAGAAAGACAGTAAAATAAAAGGCGTGATCTTAAATCAAACTTCTGAGATGACCTGCCGCATGCTGACACCGAAGATCGAATCGGAACTGGGAATCTGTGTGTTTGGATATGTCCCGAAAATTGCAGACTGGCATCTGGAGAGTCGTCATCTCGGTCTGGTACTCCCGGACGAGATCAGCGATTTAAGAGAGCAGATGCAGCGTCTGGCGGATATTCTGGAGAAAACGCTGGATATTGAAAGCATTTTGCAGATGGCGGAAGGTGCGAAAGAGATGGAGGACGATATGCCGAAATCCCTGAAACAGCTTTTTGCAGATCCACACGTTCAGAAGATACGCACTCAGAGACCACAGATCGCAGTGGCAAAAGATGAGGCATTCTGCTTTCTGTATGAAGACAACCTGAAGCTTTTGGAAGAACTGGGGGCAGAGATCACATTCTTTTCGCCGCTCCATAATGCGAAAGTGCCGGAAAACGCAGATGGACTTTTGTTGCCGGGAGGTTATCCGGAATTGTTTGCAGCAGGGCTTTCCGAAAACAGCGAAATGCTTGCATCGATCCGCTCCTGTGAAAAAAAAGCGATTCCGATCCTGGCAGAGTGCGGCGGTTTTATGTACCTTCATCAGGAAATGCAGGACATGGAAGGAAAGACATATCCGATGGCAGGCGTGATAAACGCAGTTGCGTACCGCACCGAAAAGCTGGGAAGATTTGGATATATCACACTGGATCTGAACGAAGAACAGGCAGAGGCAAGAAACATATGGCAGCAGGGATTTCCGGTGCGTGCCCATGAATTCCACTATTTTGACAGCACCGATCCGGGAAGTGCCTGTCTGGCAAAAAAACCGGCCGGGAAAAGAAGCTGGAGCTGCAGTTATGCAAAAGATGGCAGTCTGATGGGATTTCCGCACCTATATTATTATTCTAATCCGATGTTCGCATTTCGGTTCCTGGAAAATTGTATGGCAAAAAAACTGGAAAGGGAAAAAGTATCATGATATATGGAAGAGAAGGGATGATGGCACTTTTGCTCGGTGTGTTTTTTGATCTGTTGATCGGTGATCCGCACTGCTTCTATCATCCGATCCGGCTGGTCGGCAATCTGATCTCCGTTACGGAAAAAGGGCTTCGGGCGGTTTTTCCAAAGACAGAACAGGGCGAAAAAACAGCCGGTGTATTTCTGTCAGTGATCGTCTGCAGCGTAACAGCCGGAGCGGTGGCAGCTGTGCTGTATCTGGCCGGAAAAATCCATCCGTATCTGCATCTGGCTGTGATGGCATTGTTCTGCTACTGGATGCTGGCGGCAAAATCTCTGAAAGATGAGAGTATGAAGGTTTATAGAGAACTGAAAAAAGAAGATTTAAAGGCAGCACGCCGTGCTGTTTCCATGATTGTTGGTAGAGATACGGATCAGCTGACGGCAGAAGGTGTAACAAAAGCAGCAGTAGAGACAGTGGCAGAAAATGCCTCAGATGGAGTGATGGCACCGCTTCTGTATCTGGCAGTTGGCGGGCCTGTACTCGGAGCTTTTTATAAGGCAGTCAACACGATGGATTCTATGGTCGGATATAAGAATGAGAAATATCTGTATTTCGGTCGTTTTGCAGCAAAGGTGGACGATGTATTCAATTACATTCCGGCAAGACTGTCTGCTCTTTTTATGGTGGCGGCAGCAGGACTTACCGGTCTGTCGGCAAAAAATGCCTGGAAGATCTTCAAACGAGACCGCTATAACCATGCCAGCCCGAATTCGGCACAGACGGAGGCAGCCATGGCAGGGGCACTCGGCGTGCAGCTTGCCGGAGATGCCTGGTATTTTGGAACTTTATATAAAAAGAAAACGATCGGAGATGCACTGCGTCCCGTGGAATGTGAGGATATCAGAAGAGCAAACAGGCTGATGTATGCGTCTGCAGGGCTGCTTCTTATCGTTGTTATGCTTCTTTATTGCAGCTTTAACATACTCACATTGTTATGATGCCAGGAAGGGAACATACCATGAACAACAAGCGTCACAAACATGGTGGAGATATTTATTCAGAGGCCTGCACTCTGGATTATTCCGCAAATATCAATCCACTCGGACCGCCCTCTTCTGTAATTGAGGCGGTTTATCGGAGCATGGAACAGATTGTAAATTATCCGGATGTACAGTGCCGGAAGCTCTGCCATGCGATCGCAGAACATGAATATGTAAAAGAAGAGCAGGTGATCTGTACAAATGGTGCGTCTGAGCTGCTCTATGCTTTTGCAGCGGCCTTAAAACCGAAAAAAGCACTGCTTCTGGAGCCGGGATTTGCGGAGTATGAGGCTGCACTTTCGGCAGTCGGATGCGAGATTTTTTATTATCCTTTGGGGGAAGAGAAGGGCTATGCACTGGATCTTGCTTATCTGGAAGCACTTTCAGATGATCTGGATATGATTATTTTGTGCAATCCAAACAATCCTACCGGTGTTCTGATACAGCAGCCGCTTCTGGTGCGGATTGCAGAGAAATGTGAAAAGTATGGGATACATTTTCTGCTGGATGAATGTTTCCACGAATTTCTGATGGCACCGGACAGTTACAGCATGCGAACGTTTCTGGAGCGTTTTCCGCATCTGTTTCTTGTGGATGCCTTTACGAAAATTTATGCCATACCGGGGCTGCGTCTTGGCTATGGTTTAAGTGCAGATGCAGATCTTATGGAAAAAATCCGGGATGTCATACAGCCATGGAGCGTTTCCATACCGGCACAGGAGGCAGGCATTGCGGCACTTTCGGAAGATACTTACGTACATAATACACGCTGGCTGATCCGGGAAGAACGCAAATATCTGGCAAGGGCACTGCATCTTCTGGAGATGGAGACATTTGATTCTCAGGCAAATTATCTGTTTTTCAAAGGCCCGGAAGATCTGGAAGAGCAATGCCAAAAAAGAGGGCTTCTGATCCGCGACTGCAGCAATTACCGGGGGCTTTCAAAAGGGTATTTCCGCATTGCAGTGCGGACAAGAGAAGAGAACGATCAGCTGATTAAAATATTTCAGGATATTATCCGGGAGAAACAAAAAGAAAGTGGGGCGATATACGGATGGCGAAAGTAATCATGGTACAAGGAACGATGTCAAATGCAGGAAAAAGTCTGCTGGCAGCCGGGCTTTGCCGCATTTTTGCACAGGATGGCTACAAAGTAGCTCCTTTTAAATCACAAAATATGGCACTGAACTCCTTTATCACCGAAGAAGGTCTGGAGATGGGGCGTGCACAGGTCATGCAGGCAGAGGCAGCCGGCATCAAACCAAGTGTTTATATGAATCCGATTCTTTTAAAACCGACAAACGATGTCGGATCGCAGGTGATCGTAAACGGAGAAGTGCTTGGGACGATGAGTGCGAGAGATTATTTCCGTTATAAAAAGAAACTGGTGCCGGATATCCTGAAGGCTTTTCATAAGTTATCAGAAGAATACGATATCATTGTGATCGAAGGTGCGGGAAGTCCGGCAGAAATCAACCTGAAATCCGAGGACATTGTAAATATGGGCATGGCAAAGATGGCACATGCACCGGTGCTTCTGGTCGGAGATATTGACCGCGGCGGCGTATTTGCACAGCTGGTCGGAACGGTGGAGTTGCTTGAAAAAGAAGAGCGTGCTCGCATCAAAGGTCTTATTATCAACAAATTTCGTGGGGATAAAAGCATTCTCGATCCGGGCATTGAAATGCTGGAAGAGCGTGTGGGGATTCCGGTGGTCGGAGTTACGCCGTATCTGCACATTGAAGTGGAGGACGAGGACAGCCTGACCGAACGTTTCTGCGGGAACCAGGAAGTGGCTGCGATTGATCTTGCAGTGATCCGCCTCCCGCGGATTTCCAATTTTACCGATTTCAATCCGTTTGAAAGCATGGAGGGTGTCTCACTGCGTTATGTGACTTCCGTTTCTGAACTGAAAAATCCGGATATGATCCTGCTTCCGGGAACAAAAAATACCATGGAAGATTTAAAATGGCTGAGGCAGAGCGGACTGGAAAATGCCATCTGCAAAGCGACGGCAGAGGGAAAGATTATTTTCGGGATCTGCGGTGGTTATCAGATGCTTGGAAAAACCTTAAAAGATCCGCATGGAGTGGAGGCCGGAGGTGAGATGAAAGGCATCGGGCTTTTGGATACGGACACGGTATTTACCGAGAAAAAGACCAGGACAAGAGTAACCGGAAGATTCAAAAAGGTTGGCGGAATATTGCAAAATCTAAGTGATATGGAAATGGAAGGTTATGAAATCCATATGGGCAGCACGACATTGGGAGAACAGACAGCTGCTTTTACAGAAATCACAAGCTTTGCCGGAGAAGAGAAAGGTGCGGCAAAAGCAGATGGCGTCTGTCATGGAAATGTTTATGGAACATATGTACATGGAATTTTTGAAAAAGAAGAAGTAGTAAAAGCGATCGTAACAGCCATCGGAGAAGCCAAAGGACTGGATATGACACAGATCGCAGGCGTGGATTTTGCAAAATTCAAAGAAATCCAGTACAATATTCTTGCAGATGCACTTCGCAAACATATGGATATTTCGCGTATTTATGAAATTATGGAAGAGGGGACAGATGATGAAGATTGAACTGGAAAATGTACTTCCACGGGAAATTGAAAAACGCAGTTTTGAACTGATCACAGAAGAACTTGGGGAGAGAACCTTTCCGGAAGAACAAGAACCGATCATCAAACGCTGCATTCACACTAGTGCAGATTTTGATTATGCAGATAATCTCTGTTTTTCCGAAGGTGTTGTCGAAAAAGCAAAAGAAGCGATCCGAAACGGAGCCTGCATTGTGACCGATACGCAGATGGCAAAATCCGGGATCAATAAGAAAAAACTGGCAGCATACGGCGGAGAAGTCTTCTGCTTTATGTCAGATGAAGATGTGGCAGAGAGGGCAAAGAAAAACGGGACGACAAGAGCAACTGCCTGTATGGACAAGGCGGCAGCCATGAACAGACCGCTGATTTTTGCAATCGGCAATGCACCGACTGCCCTGATCCGGCTTTATGAGCTGATCGAAGAGAAAAAGTTAAAACCAGAACTTGTGATCGGTGTTCCGGTCGGCTTTGTCAACGTCGTACAGTCAAAAGAACTGATCATGCAGGCAGATGTGCCGTATATTGTAGCAAGAGGACGCAAAGGAGGCAGCAACATCGCAGCCTGCATCTGTAATGCACTGCTTTATAATATGTGACAGCTGGTTTGTGTCAGAGTCATTTGCAGACGTTTTTTAAGAAAAAAGAAAAGGAACAGGAAAACAAAATGAAGAAGCAAAGAAAAAAACAACACAGAAAAAATGAAAAATCAGAAGATATCGTGGCTTGCAAAGGCTGTTTATGCAGCGGCAGCTATTCTGGCTGTGGCACCGACAGCAAATGCCATGCATATTATGGAAGGATATCTGCCTCCGGTATTTTGTATTGCATGGGGCATTGTCTGTCTGCCGTTTTTAGTATTTGGATTTCGATCGCTGAACAGGAGAGTGCAGGAAAACCGCAGATCCATTACACTGATCGCAATGGCAGGAGCTTTTGTATTTGTGCTGTCATCCCTGAAAATCCCTTCTGTGACCGGAAGCTGTTCCCATATGACAGGAACCGGTCTTGGTGCAATCCTGTTTGGACCGTGTGCAGTGAGTGTACTTGGAATCATTGTTCTGATCTTCCAGGCAGTGTTGCTCGCCCATGGTGGACTGACAACACTTGGAGCAAACTGTTTTTCCATGGCGATTGCAGGTCCGATCCTGTCCTGGCTGATTTATAAGGGACTTTCAAAAACCAGGATCAACCGCCGTATCACGGTTTTTCTTGCCGCATCACTTGGAGATCTGTTTACCTATTGCGTAACCAGTGTGCAGCTTGCACTTGCCTATCCGTCTGCACAGGGTGGGGTAACAGCATCTGCTGTAAAATTTCTCGGTATATTTGCACCGACACAGCTTCCGCTGGCAGTGATCGAAGGAATTCTTACCGTTGTTGTTGTGATCGCACTGGAGAGTTTTGCAAAAAGTGAACTGAAAGCGATTGATTTTGAGATCGAGGAGGAAAAAGAATGAGTGCGAAGAATAAAAAAACAATCCTTCTTCTGTTAGTTGCAGCTGTGCTGCTCGCAGTTGTTCCGTTCTTTGCAAAAAAAGGAGCAGAATTTGGCGGTTCCGATGATGCGGGCAGTGTTATGGTAGAAGAAATCAAAGGAGAAGCTTATGAACCATGGTTTACTCCGGTTATAGAAAGTCTTACAGGAAGTGAACTGCCTGGAGAGATTGAAAGTCTGATCTTCTGTGTACAGACCGGGATCGGAGTTGGTGTGATCGCATTTCTGATGGGAAGATTTTATGAACGGAAAAAATGGGAAGATAAAGAGGAAGAAAAAAAATAAGAAAACAAAACTGCCGTACGGATTCAAACTGTGCGGCAGTTTTTATTAAAAAGAATTTCTCTGTGCAAGATATGTATGAAATTCTGAAAAATCCCTGGGATAAAAAGATCCTTTCGGAAAAAGTCCATGTGCAGCCAGATCTTCGCAGACATCCAGCAAAAGCGAGCGTTTCAGATTAGCCTGTTTTAAGACGGAAATATTCTTGAAAACTTCAAGCGGCGTGCCGTCGGCAAGTATGCGGCCGTTGTCAAAAACAAGAATACGGTCTGCAAAGCGGTAGGCAAAATCCACGTCGTGCGTGGAGAGCAGAAGTGTCTTTCCTTCCCGGCTTAACTTTTCAAGGACTTCTTCAAGCATGGCAGCATTCAGAGGATCTAAAGATGCAGTTGGTTCATCAAAAATAATAATTTCGGATTTCATGGCAATAATGTCTGCAATCGATACCCGTTTTTTCTCACCTCCGCTCAGATAATGGGGAGGGCGGTCTTTAAATTGTGAGATGTTCATATAATTTAACGCAGTATTTACACGTTCTTCGACTTCCGAACGAGGCAGCTTCAGGTTCATAGGACCAAAAGAGACTTCAGCGAGAACGGAAGAAGCAATGATCTGATTATCGGCATCCTGAAAGACAATACCGATATGCTGACGCAGTTTTTTCAGTGTTTTTCTGGTGATTTTTGTACCGCGGTATGAAATTTCGCCTTCGGCTGGAGTGAGCACTCCGTTCAGGTTCAGAAAAAATGTAGATTTTCCGGCTCCGTTGGAACCAAGTATGGCGATACGCTCACCTGCAAAGACAGAAAGACTGATCCCATCTAAAACCGTATGGTGTTCGTCATACGCAAAATGCAGATTTTTTACTTCAAGAATGGATTCTTTCATATTATCTCCTATCTTAAATTCATCTTATGAAAAGCCAAAGAACAACAAGAAACAGAAAAAAGGTTCCGGAAGATATGATGTACGGAAGGGGCAGTTTCTTTTTCTCTTCCAGAAAACAAAGTGTTCCATCATAGCAGCGTGCTTCCATTGCATCATAATAGGCATTCGCTTTTTTCAGTGCAACGATAAAAAGATTGGCTGCAATCTGCCCGAAAGAATAACAGGAGGTTCTGAAATCGCAGAATCCAAGCCTTGCTTCCGCGGAAATCTGCATATTATGTTGTACCTCCAGCAGAATAAAAATGTAGCGGTAGATCATATGCATCAGTTCTGTAAAAAGAGAAGGGCAGTGAATCTTATGGAGAACCGAGAAAAGTTCGTGTGACGGTGTGGAAAGTGTCATTAGGAACATGCAGCTTACGGCACCGAACACTTTCAGCATCAGAAAAAACGCTTTCAGAATGCCGGCATACGTGACACAAAGGTAACAAAAAAACAGATTCAGGTAAAAATCGCCAGTCGGCTGTAAAGAGAGATCGACAGCGATGGCGATGCCGCCAAGTAGCACAAAAAAAACGGGAATCCCGAGCACGGAAAGATAATCATGCAAAGGAATACCGCCAAGAAAAACCGTGACGGAAGCAGCAAATAAGATCAACAAAACAGAGATAACAGGATGGTCTGCAAAAATACAGAACAGAAGCAGAAGCATGGAAAATCCGGCTTTGAATCCCGCACTGATATGCCGAAGCCTGGAATTACAGGCATAAGAATCAATAGCAATACCTCCGGTGTTATGATGATGCATATGCATAAAAAACTCCTTTACTGTGCTTCGCGGATATGCCGCAGGAAAATTTGGCGGATTCCTTCGTATTCACCAAGACCTTTTAAATGACAGAGAACCGGATAACCGGCCTGCTCAAACTGGGATTTCCAGGAATCAGCATCATCTCCTGCCAGGTCATTGTGTGCATGGTCACCGGCAACGATCATAAACGGAGCCAGATGGACGCGGGACGGCTTCAGACTGCCGACCAGACGCAGCAGGGAGTCCATGGACGGGTAAGCTTCTACAGTTCCCATAAAAAGATTGTGGTAACCAAGATCTTTAAAGGTGTAGTCCAGTGCTGCATAGATCGCATTGGCATAATGCGGTGTTCCATGTCCCATGAAAACAAGTGCCTCGTCTTTTGGGATCCCGCCAAAAGCATCAGTCAGAACCTTGACGACTTCACGGCTGTCCTGCTCGGAAGTAAGCAGCGGGACACCGAAAGTGATCCTGGAAAAGGAATCTGAAAAAGCGAGAACATCCTCTTTCATAAGATCGTTCTCAATGCCGTTGATCACATGGGTTGGCTGAACTGTCACATCGGTAATGCCGTCACGCTGCATGTGTTCCATGGCTTCTCGTACATTATCGATGTGTATACCGTCACGCTGTTTCAGCTTTTTAAGGATCATTTTGCTGGTCCAGGCACGGTAAATATGGTGATGAGGAAATGTCTGTGCGATATCCTGTTCAATACAGTCAATGGTTTTTTCTCTTGTATCGTGATAACTGGTGCCAAAGCTTACAACGAGGATCGCTTTGGTTGTTGATTGATTCGTACACATAAATCTGATAAATCCTTTCTTTTTGAGCATAGCAGAAAAGTTTTCTGAGACTGTGCAGTAACTGCAGATCAAAAAACGAAATCGTATGAGTAAAAGAAGTGTAACATCCGCTATCTCAAAAGTCAATTCCGGAAGTAGATTTTTGTCGGGAATTGTGCTATGATTGACAGGATATTTACAGAATCTATTTTTCAAAGGAAGAATGTTATGGCAATACAAATGATAGGGATCGATCACAGCGTAGCTGCGATTGATATCCGGACGGTTTTTTCATTTACACAAAAAAAGACAGTGGAAGCATTGGAGATCATAAAACAGGAAAAAGGAATCTGTGGCTGTGTCCTGTTATCGACCTGTAACCGTATGGAACTCTGGGTCAGCACGGAAGAGGGGTGTGTGATCACCCTTTATGAACTTCTGTGTAAGATACGGGCAATCCATAACGATGAGTATCAGAAATATTTTACGGAGCGAAAAGAAGAAGATGCCGTGCAGCATCTGTTCCGTCTTGCCTGCGGACTGGAATCCAGGATCTTAGGAGAAGATCAGATTCTGACACAGGTAAAGGGAGCACTTGTGACGGCAAGAGAGCATTATGCGGCGGACAATGTGCTGGAAGTGTTGTTTCGCATGGCGGTGACTGCCGGCAAGAAAGTGCGGACAAATGTGACGTTTTCCACAGGCAATCATTCGGTGATCCACCGGGCACTTCAGACACTTCGACAGGAAGGTCTGGAAGTAAAAGGCAAAAAATGTATGGTCATCGGAAACGGGGAGATGGGAAAACTTGCCGCAACCGTTCTGCAGCAGGAAGGTGCGGATGTGACCGTTACCGTGCGTCAGTACCGCAGCGGTGTCGTGCAGATCCCGCAGGGATGCAGGCGTATTGACTATGGAAAACGCATGGGTCTGATCAGTTCCTGTGATTTTGTAGTCAGTGCCACGGCAAGCCCGAATTATACGCTCACAAAAGAAGGACTTCAGGCAGTTGATCTGGATCATGAACTGATCCTTGTAGATCTGGCGGTGCCGCGTGATATTGATCCGGAGGTGCAGAAACTGATGTACATCCGTTTTTATGATATCGACTATTTCAAAGTCGATGTTTTGAGCGAGAAAATGAAAGCTGGAATCAGAGAGGCAGAATCCATTCTGAAAGAGCAGATGGAAGAATTTTGCAACTGGTATCGATGCCTTGATGTGATACCGCGTATCGGAAAGATCAAAGAAGAAGTTGCGACAGACCTGGATCTGCGTCTGTATAAAATCCTGCATCAGCTTCCAATGGAAGTATTTGAAAAAGAAACACTGGAAAAACAGATCCATCGAGCGGCACAGAAAGTGACCAACAAAATGCTTTTTGAACTGCGGGGACGGATCAGCGATGCAGCATTTCGGGAGTGCATAGATGGACTGGAAGAGATTTATGCGTGCCAGGTTTCAAATGCGTTTGACTTTAATGAAAAAGGAGAATAAAAATATGACAGAGCATAACATTGTCATAGGAAGCAGAGGAAGCCGTCTGGCGGTGATCCAAAGTGAGATGGTCCGGGATTTTATCAGAGAGAAGAAACCGGGATGTCAGGTAGAAATTCTGACCATGAAAACGACCGGTGACAAAATCCTGGATCGCACGCTGGAGAAAATCGGCGGCAAAGGTCTGTTTGTGAAGGAACTGGATAAAGCACTTCTGGATGGATGCAGCGATCTTTCCGTACACAGTCTAAAAGATATGCCGATGGAACTTTCCGAAGAGCTGCCGCTGCTTGCATTTTCCAAAAGAGAGGATCCAAGAGATGTGTTGGTGCTTCCGGAAGGAGCAGAAAAATGGGACAGAACGCTTCCGGTCGGATGTTCCAGCCAGAGACGGATGCTGCAGCTTAAAGAGCTGTATCCGGATGTAATCTTTCTTCCGGTGAGAGGAAATATCCAGACCAGGCTGCAGAAACTTCAGTCAGGAGCATACGGAGCACTGATCCTGGCAGCAGCAGGTTTAAAGAGGCTTGGCCTGGAAAACCGCATTTATCGCTATTTTGAGCCGGATGAGATCATTCCGGCAGCAGGGCAGGGGATTCTGGCGGTTCAGGGAAGAAAAGGAGAAGATTATGCTTTTCTGAAAGCCTATAACGATCCGGCGGCACAGACAGCACAGGCAGCAGAGAGGGCTTTTGTAAAATATTTAAATGGCGGGTGCAGTTCACCGATCGCTGCCTATGCAGAAATGAAAAACGGAAAACTTCTGCTCCGTGGCCTGTATTACCAGGAAGCAACCGGAATATATAAAAAAGGTCAGATCGAAGGAAATCCGGAAGATGCCGAAACAATGGGCATGTTGCTCGCAGAAGGGCTGAAAAAAGAATGTCATGCACAAAGCTGCACTGCTGTAAAAGAAGATGATATAAAACCGGGAAAAGTCTGGCTGGTAGGAGCAGGTCCTTCCGATCCGGGGTTGTTTACGTTGAAAGGAAAGCGTGTGCTTCAGGAGGCAGAAGTTGTTGTTTATGATGCACTGGCAGGTCAGGCTATTTTAAGTATGATTCCGGAGGATGCCGAAAAGATCAATGTCGGCAAGCGGGCAAGCCATCATCTGATGCCGCAGGAAGAGATCAACAAAATCCTTGTGAAAAAAGCATTGGAAGGCAAGAGGGTTGTGCGGTTAAAAGGCGGTGATCCGTTTCTGTTTGGCAGAGGCGGGGAGGAACTGGAGCTTTTAAAGGCACATCAGATACCGTATGAGGTTGTACCGGGTGTGACTTCTGCGATTGCAGTCCCTGCCTACAACGGGATTCCGGTCACGCACCGGGATTTCTGCTCTTCGGTACATATCATTACCGGGCATAAGAAAAAAGGCGATACCTATGATATTGATTTTGAGGCACTGGTAAGGACAAAGGGAACCCTGGTTTTTCTGATGGGAGTGACGGCACTTGCAGATATCTGCGATGGACTTTTAAAGGCGGGTATGCCTGCAGATATGCCTGCTGCCATTTTACAGCAGGGAACCACGGCAGGACAGAAACGGATCAGTGCAACCGTTTCAACACTGCCGGAAGAGGTACAAAAGCAGGGGATTCAGACACCGGCCATCATCGTGGTTGGCGAAGTATGTGCTCTGGCCGATAGATTTGCATGGCATGAAGCACTGCCGCTTGCAGGACGTAAAATCCTGGTCACAAGACCAAAAGAACTGATTTCCCAAATGGCGGAAAAGCTTCGAAGAGAAGGGGCAGAAGTGCTGGAACTTCCGGCGATCAAAACAGAAGCGATTTCAGAAAATCAAAAACTGAAGCAAAGTATGGAAGCTATTCAAAGTTATGACTGGATCGTATTTACCAGCCCGACCGGAGTGAGAGTCTTTTTTGAAAAACTGGCAGAACATGAAGCGGATATCCGCAAACTTGCGGCGGCGAAATTTGCTGTTATAGGAAGCGGTTCTGAAAAGGAACTGAAAAAGCATGGTATTCTGGCAGATTTAAAACCGGAAATTTTTGACGGAGAACATCTGGGATCCAGCCTTGCCGGGGCCTGCACGGGGGAAGAGCGGATTTTGATACCGCGGGCAGAGACTGCAAATCAGGAACTGATACTGGAACTTCAGAAAGTACCGGATGTGCAGATCGATGATGTTCCAACCTACCGCACTCTGTACGAAAGCTCAGAACTGATCGATCAAAAGGCAGAATTTGAACAGGGGAAAATTGATTTTGCGGTCTTTACCAGTGCATCGACCGTGCGAGGGTTCGCACAGGCAACCAAAGGGCTTGATTTTTCCCTTGTCCGGGCAGTATGCATCGGAAAACAGACGAAGCAGGCAACAGATGAGCTTGGAATGCAGAGTTGGATGTCTGAAAAAGCAACGATGGACAGCGTTCTGGATAAAGTAAAAGAGCTGTGCCGGAAGCAGCTTTAAATGTAGGAGGAATTTATAAGTAACTAAATATATTGCTTAATATGGTTAAATGTGTTTAAATATACCTATGGAGGTATTATT